>JAJTEN010000003.1 GCA_021298155.1 Sphingobacteriales bacterium
TAAATTTGGTATGGAAACAAGGGCACCACCACTCCCATCGCCAACCAATAAATCAATGATTGACCCCTTAGGCAATTTTACATTTGGCTGAAGACTTTGTCCGTTACACAATTGGTCTAATACCGCATTTTGAGCGATATCTGGTTTATAAGTAATTGTACCTACTTTTAAACCCATACCTGTTAAAACAGACTCGGCATAGCGCAAAGAACTATTTATTAAATTTGGCATAAGGATAGTAGCACTGGCATCTGAATTAATACTCAAATAAATAATTCTACCTTCCTTTACTTTAGAATTTGGTGCAGGATTTTGCTCTGCCACTGCCAATTTAGGAAGTTTATCTACAAAAACGGTATCTGTTATTACATAGCGTAGTTTTTTCTCTTGTAAGATTTGCTCAACCTCTTCCATTTTCAAACCTTTTAAATTGGGAAGGGTTAAGGATTGACCATGGCGTGTATACACACTAAGTACCTGTGCTGCCAACCAAACGAATATGTAAATGGATAGCGCAACTAGGAATAAATTTAATCCAAATGATTTAATAAATCTCACGGCTGCAAAATATTAATAATTTAAGAGAGCACAAAGTTATCTTTGCCAAATGTTTTCATTAAAAGATATTACAACAATTTCACTTACCCTATTTGCTATAATCGACATAATTGGCTCATTACCAATTATTATTAGCATCAAAAACCGCCAAAAACACCTAGATTCAGGCAAAGCTACTATTGCAGCAGGTTCGCTCATGATTGTATTTTTATTTATTGGCGAACAATTCTTAGGTTTATTTGGCGTAGATCTTCAATCATTTGCCATCGCAGGTTCTATCGTAATTTTTATCATCGGATTAGAGATGATATTGGGTATTGAAATACTTAAGAACGATCCGAATGCAAAATCTGGGAGCATCATACCAATCGCATTTCCTATCATAGCTGGCTCTGGAACCTTAACCACCATTATCAGTATGCGTGCAGTTTATTCCATTCCAAATATTCTTATTGGAATCATACTTAATCTAATTTTCGCTTTTTGTGTAATGCAATCAGCTGGATTTATAGAGCGCAAATTGGGTGAGTCGGGACTTTCACTGGTTCGTAAATTCTTTGGAATAGTCCTTTTAAGTATTGCGGTTAGAATATTTAAATCTAATTTTTAATTAGGCCTGACCGGTTGGCCCTCCAAAATTCATTGGAAAAGGCGGCACAGATTCATTCATAGCAATATCACCATTCATATCTTCAAATTTGCTAATATTATCGTTCAATGCCATCAATAATCGCTTGGCATGGTCTGGTGTTAAAACGATACGCGATTTCACCTTTGCCTTCGGAACACCCGGCATTACGCGCACAAAATCAATTACAAACTCACTATTTGAATGTGTAATAATGGCTAAATTAGAATAAATTCCTTCTGCCATTTCTTCGCTTAACTCAATTTGTAATTGGTTAGCATTGTTATTGTTATTTTCCATTTATTTATATTAAAATCTACCCTAATTCACACAAAAACTTAATACTTAACACACACATTTTTGGTTTCAGTAAAAAATCGCAAAGCTTCCCATCCACCTTCTCTGCCAACTCCGCTTTGCTTTACCCCACCAAAAGGTGTTCTTAGATCGCGCAACAACCAACAATTCACCCAAACAATACCACTTTTAACTTTACTAGAAACACGGTGTGCCTTAGTTAAATTTTCAGTAAATACCGTGCAAGCCAATCCATATGGAGTGCTATTTGCCATCTCCAATACCTCTTCTTCAGTATCAAAAGGCTGCAAGGTGACTACCGGGCCAAAAATTTCTTCTTGGTTGGTTCGGCATAAATGACCTAAACCTTCAATCACGGTTGGTTCAATAAAAAAGCCATTCGCGCATCTCCCATCCATCAATTTTGCCTTACCTCCTGTTAAAATATGTCCACCTTCCTCTTTAGCAAGTTCTATGTAGCTAAGTACTTTATCAAAATGCAACTTACTTACTATTGCGCCAACTTTAGTCGTATCTGTTAAAGGGTCTCCCACACTCAGTGCAGCAACTTGTTCTACAAATGCAATTTTAAACCTTTCATAGATACTTCTTTCCACATAAATGCGAGATCCACATAAACAAATTTCTCCTTGATTAGTAAAACTGGCCCGCACACTCTCTTTTACTGTTTTCTCAAAATCACAATCTGCAAAAACGATGTTTGGATTTTTCCCTCCAAGTTCAAGAGATAATTTTTTAAACATTGGCGCCGCAATTCTTGCTATTTCTGCCCCCGTTTTGGTTCCTCCAGTAAACGAAATAGTAGTAATTTTTTCATGTGCTACAAGGGCAGATCCCACTTTCGGACCCATGCCATGAACTATATTTAATACTCCTTTTGGCAAACCTGCATCTTTACAAATTTTGCTGAAAAGGTAGGCCGTCATTGGCGTAATTTCACTTGGTTTGGCTACCACACAATTACCTGCAGCCAAAGCAGGTGCAATTTTCCAAGTAAACAAATAAAGTGGTAAATTCCACGGACTAATACAACCAACCACACCAATTGGTGTTCTCAATGTATAATTAATGGCATGGTTTCCCATTGCATGCGACTCAGAAGCAAAATGTTCAATGGCAGTGGCAAAAAAATGAATATTTGATTGGGCTCTTGGTATTTCACCTAATTTTGCCAACCACAGTGGCTTTCCTTGGTCTATGCTCTCTGCTAAGGCCAACTCATCGTTTCTTTCTTCGATCAGTTTGGCTATTTTCAATAATATTTTACTTCGATCAGTTGCAGGCATTTCACTCCAGCCGAGGAATGCACTTTCTGCAGCGGCATAAGCTAGTTCAACATCTCTTTCATCACTATCGGGGCAATGGCTATAAACCTCTCCCGTAGCGGGATTAACATTATCAAGAAACTGATTAGATATTGGGGCAAGTAAGTCGCCATTGATAAAATTTAGAATCTTCTCCATGGGTTCAAACCTACTTAATGCAAAGCAATTCCGCAACAAACATGTGATTAAAAAAATTTTTATTAAAATAAACCTTTTCTCGTTATCTTTACTCTAAGATTAAAATTAACAATTATGGCAAAGATTTCAAGGAAGGCATTTTTTTCTGCTGCAGGTTCAGAACTTATCAAGTCTGAATCTACCCTTAAAGAATATCCTTATCAAGATCCTAGCAATCAACAATTACCAAGGCACCTGCAAAAAACCAGCACTGGAATTGGAGTATATGCCGGCAATTGGGGCAATGAACAGATAATGCATCTTCTTAAACGTACATTATTTGGTGTTTCAAAAGCAGATTTCAATCATTTTAAAGGAAAATCGCTATCCGAATGTGTAAATATTCTCCTAAATTTTGATCCTACTCCACCCGCTCCGCCTTTAAATAATTACGGGAACAATGCCAATCAGAACGACCCTGCAGTTCCTTATGGTCAAACCTGGGTAAATGCACCAATAAATGGGAATTTAGAGGGTGCTAGAATTGCTTCTTATAAGTCGTGGTGGACAAGTTTATTGTTGAACCAAGATAGAAATATTCGCGAAAAAATGACCCTTTTTTGGCACAACCATTTTGCTACAGAAACACTGGTTGTGCAAGATAGCAGATATATTTATAAGCATAACACCCTGCTTAGAAACAACTGTTTAGGTAATTTTAAAGATTTTGTAAAGCAGATAACGATTGATCCTGCCATGCTTGAATACCTCAATGGGAATCAAAATACCAAAACAGCGCCGGATGAGAACTATGCCAGAGAGTTACAAGAATTATTTACTATTGGTAAAAATTTAAGCATCCATTATACAGAGGAAGATGTAAAAGCTGCCGCCAGGGTGTTAACAGGTTGGCGAACAAACAGAACTGGTATTAGTTCTTTTTTTGATGCTACAAAGCATGATACTAGCTCAAAAGTATTTTCTAGTTTTTATAATAATTATACAATAATTGGTAGAAGCGGCGCCAATGCAGGCCTTTTAGAACTAGATGATTTACTCACCATGATTTTTAGTCACCCCGAGCCTGCCAAACACATTGTTAGAAAACTATATCGCTTTTTTGTTTATTATGTTATAGATGACAGTGTTGAACGTAACGTAATTGAACCGCTTGCCACTCTCTTTAGAAATAACAATTATAATATAAAAATTGTAATAGAAACTTTATTGAAAAGTGAACACTTTTATGATCCTTTGAATATTGGATGTATGATTAAATCGCCATTAGACCATCTCATTGGCCTTGCAAAACAAACAAAAATTAATTATCCAGATAACAGTAATATTCAAACCCAATATGCGCATTGGTTGTATACCATGCAATATAGTGCCATTCTGAACCAACATCTTGGCGACCCACCAAATGTGGCGGGATGGCCAGCCTATTATGAGGACCCCCAATACTATGAGATTTGGATAAATTCGGATTCTCTTCCAAAAAGAAATTTAGCCTGCGACCAACTCATTTATACGGGATATACTAGATTTGGATTTAAATTATTGATCGACTGTGTAGCATTTGTTGAAGATATGCAAAACCCTTCTAATCCGAATGATTTACTCAATGAGATTATTCAATTAATATACCCAACAGACCTATCACTAAACACTAAAAATTTCATTAAAACCTCCATCCTTTTATCGGGACAAACAGGTGATTATATATGGACAGATGCTTGGAATGCATATAAAGCTAACCCAAGTAATACGATGTTAAAAGATGCTGTGAAAATAAGAATTCAAGCATTATTAAAATATTTGATGGGACAAGCTGAATATCAATTAATCTAACTTAAAGCAAGTATGAACAGAAAAGAATTTTTAGGAAATACCATCAAAGCAGGAATGATTCCTATAGCTATAAATGGTTTCGGATTAAAAGCGTTTGCTGATTCGCCACTCATTCAGTTTTTAAACAAATCAGGTAACGAAGATCGGGTATTGGTTTTGGTTCAGCTAAATGGCGGAAATGATGGACTAAACACAGTAATCCCATTGGATCAGTACAGCAAATATTATTCGGCTCGAACCAATATTGCTATTCCTGAAAATAAAGTACTAAGCTTAAGCGGAAAATTGGGAATTGGCTTGCATCCAAGTATGAGCCAAATAAGTAATTTATATAGCGATGGTAAAATTGGTATTATTCAAAATGTGGGTTATCCAAATCAAGATTTTTCACATTTTAGATCCACCGATATTTGGTTAACTGCAAGTGATGCTGATAAAAATGAAGAAACAGGTTGGATGGGTAGATATTTAGACACCAAATTTCCAAATTTCCCTAATGGTTATCCTAATACCACGCATCCCGACCCACCGGCCATACAAATTGGCGCTATGATTTCTCCTGCCTTACAAGGAAAAGAAATGAGTATGGGTATCAGCATTACCGATCCAAGTAATTTTTATCAATTTATAAATGGAACGGTAGATCCAGCTCCTAATACCCCAATGGGTCATGAATTAACTTTTATACGTTTAGTTGCTCAACAAACCCAGCAATATGCGGGGAGTATTAAAAGTGCAGCAGATAAAATTACCAATAAATCTACCAAATACCCAAGCGTTGGCACAAATACCCTGGCAGATCAACTTAAGATTGTTGCTCGACTTGTAGCAGGTGGTCTAAAAACAAGGGTATATATGGTTAGTTTAGGAGGATTTGATACGCATGCCACTCAGGTTGTTGCTGGGAGTCCGGAAACTGGAACCCACGCCACCCTTCTTGGCAGAATTTCTGCAGCTATTGATGCTTTTCAAGATGATTTAAAACTATTGGGTATAGAAAATAGAGTACTTGGTATGACATTCTCTGAATTTGGCAGAAGGATTAAATCGAATGATAGCTTAGGAACAGATCACGGAGCTGCTGCCCCAATGTTCATGTTTGGGAGTCAATTAAACGGTGGTGTATACGGCAAAAATCCGTTTATCCCAGATGGACCAAGTGGCGGTGATAATATTCCACTCGAATTTGACTTTAGGTCTATTTATGCTACTATCCTCAAAGATTGGTTTGAAGTAAGTGATACTGATTTACAATTGGTACTAAAATCTAATTTCCCTACACTTCCACTGGTAAAAGGTACAAGTACAAATGTAACTGAGATAAATGAATTACATACATCAGATATCATTTGTTATCCGAACCCAGCAATTGATTTTGTGACGATTCAATTTAACGGACAAAACGAGTGGGTTCAAGCCCGATTATTGAACAACGAAGGAAAAGAATTATTACCTATTTGTAATGAATTTTACGCCTTTGGTAAACACGAAATAAAACTAGAAACCAACTCATTAACGCGTGGTATTTATTTTATTCAATTCAATAATGGAGGCAAGTTTGCGAGCAAAAAAATAATCGTCAATCATTAAGCACGCACTTCGCTTATACAAAATCAAAATTAAATTGGTGTGCAATATTTAATTTTAGGATCTGTGAAACCTCAGTAAAATCAACCTTTTTACCAAGCTCCTGCGCTAAACTTGTTACTGCCTTATCATCAATTCCGCATGGAATTATGTGGTTAAAATACTTTAAATCGGTATTCACATTAAATGCAAAACCATGCATGGTCACCCACCTGCTGCATCGAACGCCCATAGCACAAATTTTGCGTGCGGTTGCTTTATCAGGATCTATCCATACACCAGTATACCCCTCAAATCTAGCTCCCTCTACCCCATAATGTGCTAATGTTAAAATTACGGCTTCTTCTAAAAACCTAAGGTATTTATGAATATCTGTAAAAAATTGCTCCAAATCAAAAATAGGGTATCCTACAAGTTGACCCGGACCATGAAAAGTAATATCGCCACCTCTATTGATTGGAAAAAAACTTGCCCCATGTCTTTTTAAACCCTCATCATCTAATAATAAGTTCTCTATTTTGCCGCTCTTACCTAAGGTATATACAGGTGGGTGCTCGCAAAATATCAGATGATTAAGTAAATGTACTTTTTCATTATCTGGCTTCGTTCGCAGTTCAAACTTGTGATCAACTAAATGTTTAAAAATTTTTTCTTGCTTATCCCAAGCCGTTTGATAATCGGTTAAACCCCAGTTTTCGAATTGAACCAAAGGACTATTCATTACTTATAAATATCCTTTAACTCAACAGGTTCTTCTTTTTTGTCTTTTTTACGCATTTTCATATTAAGTAACTCCACAGTTACAGAGAATGCCATACCAAAATATACATATCCTTTCAGGTTGTAGTGCTCAGCCATATCATGACTCCAACCTTCAACCAAGAGCATGATACCAATAACTAATAAAAAGGCCAAGGCTAATAGCTTAATACTTGGGTGTGCGTTAATAAATTTTGAAATAGCACCAGAGAAGAATAACATAATAATCATTGAAACGATAACTGCCATAACCATTACAGGCAGGTGCTGAGCCAATCCAACTGCGGTAATTATTGAATCAAATGAGAAAACAATATCTATTAGTATAACCATAAATACCACATTCCAAAAAGTTGGTACTACTTTGTTACTCGAATTTTCACCTGAATGTTCAAGTAATTCAAAAATTTCAATGGTACTTTTATAGATTAAGAATAAACCTCCAGCCAACAAAATGACATCTCTCCAACTTATCCCATGTTCAAACAAATAAAATATAGGGTCTTTTAATTCTTTAACAATATAGCTAATGAATGAAAGCAAAATAACGCGAATAAATAAGGCAAAAAATAAACCTAATTTTCTCGCTTTGTTTTGTTGTTCTTTGGGCAATCGGGCGGTAACCAATGAAATGAATATAACATTATCAATACCTAAAACAATTTCCATAATTGTTAAAGTTATCAAAGACAACCAGGTAGAAGCTTTTAAAAACAAATCGAAAAAATCCATGTAATTATAATTGTGGGCAAAAATACATTTTTTTATTATTCTAAAATAACTTCAATTGATTTTGGATAAAATAGAGGATATCTTGCGTTTGGTTGGGAGAAAACCAATTTATTTCTGAATCTTTTCTGAACCAAGTAAGTTGCTTTTTAGCATAATTACGTGAATGCTGTTTAATTAAATCAATAGCTTTTGTGCGCTCAAGATTCCCATCTAGGTATTCAAAAATTTCCGAATACCCAACCGTTTGTAGGGCATTTTCATTTCTGTGCTGAACCAACAACTTAACCTCATCAATCAATCCCGCTTCTATCATTAAATCAACCCTTTGGTTAATTCGCTGGTAAAGTTCGGCCCTATCTCTCATCAAACCAATTTTAATCACTTTATAAAATGGCTTTGGCTTTTCTTTTTTAACTATTCCACCTTGATAAGCCAATTCAATGGCACGCATTAAACGTTGTGGATTTTGCGAGTCTAATTGCAATATGGCATCAGGATTAACAGATTTTAACGTTGAATGCAACCAGGCTAATCCGTGTATTTCATAATTCGAAATGAGTCTTTCTCTTAGCGCTAAATCTGCCTTTGGCACTTCATCTAAACCTTCACAAAGTGCTTTTACATATAATCCAGACCCTCCAGTAGCAAATATTGGGTTCAAGCCTTTTTGAAATAAACTATGCAATACACCTTTCGCTTCTTTCTCAAAATCACCCGCAGAATAATAATCCGTAATCGAACGATTATTAATAAAATGATGTGGAACAGTTTCTAGCTCTGCCTTGGAAGGCTTGGCTGTTCCAATTTCCATTTCTTTATAAAATTGTCTTGAATCTGTTGATATAATATGAGAATTAAATGCTTGGGCAAGCGCAATAGACAAGCTTGTTTTACCAACTGCAGTAGGTCCCATAATTACAACTAAGCATGGATACATATTCGCTTAGCAAGTTAAGGTTTTAGGAAATTAAACCACCTTGAGTGGCAACTTTTTTTAGGAATACCGGAGCTTTTCATACAAGTAAAACAATTTCTTTTCTTCCAAATCCCAATTACAATAGTCTGCTGCAGCCTGCATGCCATGTTTAGACATTTGCTCAAGTTCATCTTTATTAAACAACAATTGCTCAATAGCATCAGCTATCTCTTCACTATCCATAACATTTACCGCTTTTCCTACATGATATTTTTGATTCAAATCGGCATATATACTTTGATTACAGAATACAGCTGGCAATCCGATAGCCATATATTCAAATAATTTCCTTTCATGAGAAACCAGCATCAATTCGGGTTGATTTTTAATACATAAGCCTATTTTACATTGCATAGAAATTTGATACGCTGCTTGGGTATCTAATAATCCATAATAACATACCTGAGCTTTTATATCGTCCCAATGCGATAATTCATTGAGATTTGTTGATACACCAGAACCAAAATAACCTATTAAATGTAAATGACAGGTAATTCCTTTTTTCTTGAGTTGGAAAATTGCCGCTAGAAAAGGATTAATATCATAATACATATCCTTAATCATGCCTACATAGAACAGGTGATGTCCATCCAATCTTGATCGGCTCTCTACTCGATATTTTTCATAGTCGGCTGTATTTGCAAAATTCTGGATAATACTTGCGTTTTCTTCTTTGACGAAAAACTTTTTTAAAAATTTAGGGTCGGCAACAACCACTATATAATGCATAAATCTTGAACCTATCCAAAGCAAACAGTTGTAGGCATTTGCTAAAAGTTTTCTTCTATTTGGCTTGATCCAAGGTTTTAGTAAAATATCATCGTAGGTATTTTCATGAATATCATAAATTACCTGCTTACCTAAAATGGTTAAGAGAATACCAAACGGAATTAGCTCTGCATCGTGTATGTGGTAAATACTTGCTTCTTGTTTAACAGCTAGAATAAAAACCTTAAATATGGTAAAAAAGAAACGCTCAAAAAAGTTCTTAGGCTTATTTACAGAGATGATGCGCACGCCATGTTTAACAAAGTTACCCTCCTCTCCAATTGCAATAAGGGTAACATCATATTTTTTTGCAAGAGAAGCACATTCACGATAAAAAACACGTGTATCCCAAACATGGTGAACAGATGAAAAATGGCAAACCCGCAAGGCTTAATCTTTCAATACGGCTCTAGAAATTACCAGTTTTTGAATTTCGCTGGTACCTTCACCAATGGTACAAAGTTTAGAATCGCGGTAAAATTTCTCAACCGGAAAATCTTTGGTATAACCATAACCACCAAAAATTTGAACGGCTTCTGTAGATGCCCAAACAGCCACTTCACTTGCATAATATTTGGCCATGGCACCTTCTTTATTTACGCTCATATTTTTATTTTTTCTGTCGGCAGCCTGAAAAATCAATAATTCAGCAGCTTCAATGCGCGTTGCCATATCAGCTAATTTAAATGATATTCCTTGGAAATTTGCAATGGGTTGCCCAAACTGTTGGCGTTCTTTTGCATATTTTAATGCAGCTTCATATGCTCCTTTGGCTATACCTAGTGAAAGCGCGGCAATAGAGATTCTTCCGCCATCCAGCACTTTCATCGCCTGTTTAAATCCATCACCTATTTTCCCTAAAACGTTTTCTTTCGGAACACGACAATCCTCAAAAATTAACTCAGCTGTTTCACTGGCACGCATCCCCAATTTATTTTCTTTTTTACCTCCCGAAAAACCAGGAGTACCCCGTTCAACAACAAACGCAGTTATACCGTTACTATCCAAAAGATCGCCGGTTCTGGCCAACACAACGGCTACATTTCCAGTTATACCATGCGTTATCCAGTTTTTTGTTCCGTTTAACACCCAAAAATCACCATCTTCCTTGGCCACACACTGCATACGCATCGCGTCACTACCTGTATTGGCCTCGGTTAAACCCCATGCCCCAATCCATTCTCCTGTGGCTAATTTTGGCAACCAACGTTTTTTCTGTTCTTCATTTCCAAAATACATGATGTGACCTGTACACAAACTATTGTGCGCAGCCATACTCAAACCCACAGAGCCACAAACTTTTGATAATTCAACAATGGCAGTTACGTATTCAAAATAACCAAAGCCTGCACCACCATATTCTTCTGGAACCAATACGCCTAAAAGTCCAAGCTTACCCATTTCTTTAAAAGTATCTAATGGAAATGTTTGTGCTTCATCCCACTCCATAATATTTGGGCGGATATTTCTTTCAGCAAAATCACGCACCATTTGGGCAATCATTCCTTGGTTTTCGGTAGAATCAAAGTTTATCATATCTAACAATTTGAATAAATGCAATAATATGACTTTATTTTTTTAGTTCCATCGGTTTATCAGGATGCCAGAATTTATTGATCTAAATTTTACATTGGAACTTTACATGGGTTAATCAAAACGAATATATGGTTTGATTAAATGAAGTATAGAGTCGTTCACCGTTTTAATATTTTTCAAATCGTCTATGCCTTTGTAATTTCCATGTTGCATTCGATAGTTTATAATTGTTCTGCTTAGGCTATATTTAAAATAAGGATGGCTCTTCAATTCATCAAATGAAACTTTATTAATAGGCAGATAGGTAATATTTTTTGGATCGACCCAAATTTTACCTGATAAATCATACAAATAATCTTCTTTGAAACTCCAGATTTCAGTTAATTGATCGAGAGAATGAAAACCTCCTAATTTTGTTCTATATTCAATAATTTTACTGGCTAAATAGGGACCAATTTTGGGTAAATAAACCAAGGTAATGCTATCTGCACTGTTTATATCTACAGGATATTTAATACTATTTTTTTTATTAAGATATACTGTGTCCTTACCATGCGAAAACAAATATTTTTTTGAAGAATTGGTATAGTGATTCGGATGGTTATAGTCACGTTTTTTATACAAATTTGTTGTGCTTGTATCTGCTAGCCAGTCCAATTCAATCATAGACAATTCTGGAACATCCTCTGCACTAACATAGTATTTATACGAAAATGACAAACCTTGCAAGAATACCATTAAAAAAAACAATACAGTTAACCCTTTTCTTTCGTTGGTATTAAAGTAAAAAAACCTTAGAAAAAACTGTTTAATCTGGGTCTTCATCCTTTCTATTCTGTTTATTAATTTTAGGGTTTTTTATTAAAAAATAATACAATAAAAACACAACCAACCCTGCAAAAAACAACTCAGTTAGAAACCAAAATAGAAATCCCGCAGGCTCTGCTGCTTTTAAGAGAATGATATGCATTATATACTTTTTAATTGTTGATCTAAAATTGCTAAACCTTCTTTAAAACTTCTAGGCTGATACCCCAATTCACGCACAGCTTTATTAATCCTAAAACCAGTAATTGGAGGTCGTTTTGCAGCTTGTTTGATTCCTTCACTAGATGACATTTTCAAAAGATTTTTATCTAATTTCCAGAAATCTGCAACCTGATATACAAGATCAAACACACTCATAAAATCCTTTCCAGAGATATTATAAATTCCTTTAGCTCTCTGATTAGCAATTAAAGCACACCCAATGGCCAAGTCTTCTGCCAAAGTAGGCGTTCTGAATTGATCGCTTACCACTTGAATTTCTTTTCCACTCTCCAATGCACTTTTTGCCCACAATACGATATTGCTGCGACTCATATCGCTTACTATGCCAAATACTAAAACAGTTCTCGCAATTGACCAACTATGAGCATTCTGCATCACATATTGCTCTGCTTTTAATTTTGATTCACCATAATAACTTAATGGATTTGGTATCGCATTTTCATCAACTGGCCCATGTGTGCCATCGAAAATAAAATCAGTAGAAACATGCACCAAGTGAACATGGTATTCATTACAAGCCTGAACCAAAAATTTAACCGCCTCCACATTTAATAAATCACAACCTATTTTATCGCTTTCACAAGCATCTACATTTGTCATAGCTGCCGTGTTTATTAATACATCAGGCCTACATAATTCAATTACCCGATTTACTTCCAATTGATTTGAAATATCTAAACTATAATATTCATATCCATATTTTTTTGAAAATCTATCGGCACCTCTTGCTGTTGCTATCAAGTGATGTTCAGTATTTGATTGATAATATTCTATTAACTTCTGACCCAAAAGTCCGTTACTTCCAGTAATTAAAATTTTCATTTCTACACTCAATAAACTGTTGCAATATCTATAAAAAGAAATAAAAATGAGTTTAGCATCTTTTTAATAAAACATGTTACAAACAATTGGAAATAAAAATTATACATAAAAACTTGTCTAACAACGGATTAAATTAGATACAGAAAACAAGATAATAAATTTTTGTTTAGCAAATTAGGATCAGCAAGTAGGCATTTTTTGAAAAAAAATAACTGACAGCTTGTCACAATTCTTTATATTTGCGGCTTAAATAATTTTTCATGAGAGGAGTAATTGCAGATCATTCGCCAGAAACGGCAACTAGAAATTTATATATTGAAACGTATGGTTGTGCTATGAATTTGGCCGACAGCGAGGTAGTGGCTTCCATAATGGCCGATAAAGGGTTTAAAACTACTCAGGATATTCAACAAGCCGACGTTGTTTTTGTTAACACCTGTTCAATTAGAGACAATGCAGAAGCCCATGTTTGGGGTAGGTTAAGAGAAATAAAACACCAGAAAAAAACCAACCCAGGAATGATAGTGGGTGTATTAGGTTGCATGGCCGAACGTTTGAAATCGCAATTGCTTGAAAAAGAACAAATAATTGACATTGTTGTAGGTCCAGATGCCTACCGAGATATTCCACAATTAATTGCTCAGGTAGAAGAAGGACAAAAAGCTGTAAATGTTTTACTCTCTAGGGAAGAAACGTATGCAGAAATCACCCCCGTTAGATTAAGTTCAAATGGGGTAACAGCATTCATCAGTATTATGCGTGGATGCGATAATATGTGTTCATTTTGTGTGGTTCCATTCACACGAGGAAGAGAGCGCAGTAGAGATGCTGCCTCCATTGTAAAAGAAGCAGAATTATTGTATAAACAAGGGTACAAAGAAGTAACATTATTGGGTCAGAACGTAGATTCATATAAAGAAGAAGATGCAAATGGAAATACAATATGCACCTTTGCAGAGTTGCTAGAAAAAGTAGCTTTAATAGCGCCCGATTTGCGCATAAGATTTAGCAGTTCACACCCAAAGGATATTACAGATGAGGTGCTGTTTACCATGAAGAAATATGCAAATATTTGCAACTATATTCACTTCCCCTTGCAATCTGGAAATAGTAGAATTTTAAATTTAATGAATCGCACATACGACAGGGAATGGTTTAAAATGCGATTAGACAAAATAAGAGAGGTAATCCCAAATTGTGGAATTTCAACTGATGTCATTACCGGATTTTGCAGTGAAACAGAAGAAGAACATCAAGATACTTTATCTATGTTTGAATACGGAAATTTCAATTTCGCTTTTATGTACCAATACAGTGAAAGACCCGGAACACTTGCTGCAAGAAGATACCCAGATGATATTCCGGCTGAGGTAAAACAAAGAAGATTGCAAGAAATTATGGCTATTCAACATAAAAATAGTTTGCAATTAAATCAAGCTGAGATTGGAAAAATTCAAACCGTACTTATAGAAGGATTATCTAAAAAATCTGATCAAGAATTACGTGGAAGAAACGATCAAAACAATGTGGTTATTTTTCCGAAAGAACAATATCAAAAAGGGCAATATGTAAAGGTATTGGTTGAAAAAGTAACCCAAACGAGCTTAATTGGGAAGGTAATTGAAATTGTACATCAGCCTTAACATGTATTATCCTACATTCATTTTAATAACTAGGATCACAGAGGAGCAATTTAATTATGAATCAACAAGAAATTAAGCAAAGATTTGAAATAATAGGAAACTCACCCCTATTAAATTTAGCCCTTGAAACTGCAAGTAAAGTAGCTGCTACAGATATAACTGTTCTAATAAACGGCGAAAGTGGCGTAGGTAAAGAAGCCTTCTCAAAAATTATCCATGCACTAAGTAATAGAAAACACGGTCCATTTATAGCTGTAAATTGCGGTGCAATTCCAGAAGGCACCATAGATAGTGAATTGTTCGGCCATGAAAAAGGTTCTTTTACTGGTGCGCATGAAACGAGGAAAGGGTATTTTGAAACCGTGAGTGGTGGAACCATTTTCTTAGATGAAATTGGTGAATTACCCCTTGAAACACAAGCAAGGTTATTGCGGATATTAGAAAGTGGAGAATTTATAAAAGTTGGTTCAAGTAAAGTTCAGAAAACAGATGTTAGAATAGTGGCTGCAACCAACAGAGATTTAATGGAGTTATCGTATAAGGGAAAGTTTAGAGAGGACTTATATTACCGGTTATCAACGGTTCCAATTAAAGTTCCACCGCTTAGAGAACGCAAAGAAGATATTCATTTATTATTTAGAAAGTTCAGTGTAGACTTCGCAGAAAAATACAGGTCTAAGCCCGTTGTACTTGAACCAGAAGCACAACATTTAATTCAAAATTATTCTTGGCCCGGAAATATTAGGCAACTTAAAAATATTGCCGAGCAATTATCGGTACTTGATGAGGATAAAATTGTATCAGGAGCAGAACTTGCTCGTGTATTGCCGGCTGAAAAACCAGGCCTCCCAATATTTATTGGATCTAATCCGCCAGAGCAACAATTTAGTGAGCGAGATATTTTCTATAAAGTCTTGTATGATTTGCGAAAAGACTTAAGTGATTTAAAATCAATTGTATTTGATATGATGCAAGGAAACCAAAGCAACTTTACTGCAGATTTAGTCACTAATTTTCAAAAAAACTTTACGAGAGAAGAAAGTCTGAGCACCGAGTTAAAACCTAATTTTGTAAATATACCTACGCAAGTTGTAAACGCAAATACAAACAGTCAAATAATAGACATAACAGAAAATAACATAGAGCCAGAATCATTAAGTTTGGAAGAAAAGGAAATAGAACTTATTAGAAAATCACTTAAAAAACATAATGGTAAGCGCAAAAAAGCTGCCCAAGAACTAGGTATCTCCGAACGCACTTTATACAGAAAAATAAAGCAATACGATATAGAATAATAAGTAATACAAACTAATTAATCCAACCTTTACCAAACAAAAAAGCCGCTAAACGCGGCTTTTTTGTTTGGTAAAGGTTATTTAGATTAATGCTTACTTTCTTCTTGAGCACCTTCTTCAGAACAACATTCACTTTTATTCTCTTTTTTACACATCTCCTTACATTTGGCTTCATCAAATTTGCCATCTGCTCCGTATAAACTCATACACTTTTCTTTATCAGCTGGAGTGCATCCAACGCTATCGCAATAAGCCGCACACTCTTCTTTAGTCATGCGCTTGCACATACTCCAGTCACAGGTATTCATGTCATCTCCACATGATTCATGTGAAGCATGCATACCTGCAGCATTCATTTCCTCATACAATTTCATCGCTTGATCTGCTTTCATTCCACCTTCTACAGCTATATAAGGCGCAATAACCAATGATACAATTGACATTAACTTAATAAGAATATTCATTGATGGTCCAGAAGTATCTTTAAATGGATCTCCAACTGTATCTCCAGTAACTGAAGCTTTATGTGGCTCAGATTTTTTATAGAACATCTCTCCATTGATTAACACACCTTTTTCAAATGATTTCTTTGCATTATCCCAAGCACCACCTGCATTAGATTGGAAAATTCCCATTAACACACCCGAAACGGTAACACCAGCTAATAAGCCACCTAATACTTCTGGTCCGAATAGGAAACCAACAATAACAGGTGTAATTAAAGCAATAGCGCCAGGTAACATCATTTCACGTATAGATGCTTGCGTAGAAATAGCCACACATTTTTCATATTCTGGCTTTGCTTTATATTCCATAATTCCTGGAATTTCGCGGAATTGACGACG
This sequence comes from Sphingobacteriales bacterium, assembly GCA_021298155.1. GTDB lineage: Bacteria > Bacteroidota > Bacteroidia > UKL13-3 > UKL13-3 > B1. Next base: position 16,811 of record JAJTEN010000003.1, read on the forward strand.
CACTTCTTGCACCATATCCATAGCAGCCTTACCTACAGCTTGTATACATAATGCAGAAAAAATAAATGGAATCATTCCTCCTACAAATAATCCTGCCAACACATTCGCTTTGTAAATATCTATCGCATCAATTCCCGCAATTCCAACAAAGGCAGCAAATAAGGCCAAAGAAGTTAAAGCTGCAGAAGCAATGGCAAATCCTTTTCCAGTTGCGGCAGTAGTATTACCCACAGCATCTAAGTTATCCGTACGCTCACGCACTTCAGGTGGTAATTGACTCATTTCTGCGATACCTCCCGCATTATCTGCAATCGGACCAAATGCATCAATTGCCAATTGCATAGCAGTAGTTGCCATCATACCCGCAGCAGCAATAGCTACGCCGTATAATCCAGCAAAATGGTATGATGCCATGATACCTCCGGCTAGCGTTAAAATTGGAATTACAGTTGATTTCATACCAACAGATAATCCACCAATGATATTAGTTGCGTGTCCGGTAGAAGACTGCTGAATAATAGATAATACTGGAGCCTTACCCATTGCGGTATAATACTCCGTTATAAAACTCATGATAGCTCCTACTACAGTTCCAACTACAATAGCATAGAAAACGTTTAATTTAGAAAATTCATATCCACGTAAACTCAAAGTTTCAGGTAACATTAAATCTACAACAAAATATGAGGCAATAACCGTTAACAACATAGAAGACCAATTTCCTAGGTTCAAGGCATTTTGTACATTAGATTTTTCATCTTTAATCGTTACGAACCAAGTACCAACAATAGAAAAGATAATTCCCAAACCACAAATTACCATCGGTAATAGGATTGGTGATAATCCACCATAATTATCTGTTACTTTTATTTCTTGCCCCAACACCATAGTGGCTAGAATAGTGGCTACATATGAACCAAATAAATCGGCTCCCATACCAGCAACATCACCCACATTATCACCAACATTATCTGCTATTGTTGCAGGATTACGAACATCATCCTCTGGTATACCAGCCTCAACTTTACCAACTAAATCGGCTCCCACATCTGCAGCTTTCGTATAAATTCCTCCACCAACGCGTGCAAATAAAGCAATAGATTCAGCACCTAATGAAAATCCAGTTAATACCTCAATCGCTGTAATTACAGTATTCTCTCCTAAATCTGCAAAAAGTTGAAGGAAAACAATAAATAATCCGCCTAATCCTAATACAGCTAAGCCTGCTACTCCTAATCCCATTACAGTACCACCTGTAAACGAAACTTTTAAAGCTTGTTTTAAACTGGTACGGGCAGCTTGAGTAGTTCTCACATTAGCCTTAGTGGCTACTTTCATACCGATATACCCTGCAGTAGCAGAGAAAACAGCACCAATTATAAATGAAATGGAAATAATCCAACTTGAGTGAATTGGCTTTCCGTTGATTTCGTGTATGGTTCCAGAATAGGCTAATAAAGCCGCTGCAAATGCCACAAATATGGCTAAAACTTTCCATTCAGCTTTCAAAAAAGCCATTGCTCCATCGGCAATGTATCCTGCTAATTCTTGCATTTTAGCATCGCCAGCATCTTGCTTGGACACCCAAGCACTCTTAATGGCCATTACAATTAGGCCAACCACCCCAAGGGCAGGGATAAGATAAATCAGTTCTGTCATAGTTTTTCCTATAAGTTGTATTTTCTTTAAAGGTGGCAAAAATAGGGATTGCCATCAATTTTCAATACTTAAAAAATATTATTTGCCATTTTAAGGTGTAAATCAAACAAATTTATGCTTGATATTAGCCAAAAAAACGCCCGTGTTTACATACAAAATACCCCTTTTTATCCTACAATTTATTCCATTTGTGTTGCATGCACAAATTGGGTCAAGGCCATTTGGAACTCAAAACGCATTAATTGGCAACATAAGTAGTTGTTATCCTGCTAATTTTGCGAGTTTAAACAATCCTGCCTTACTTGGTTTGAACCCAAATACAACCCTAGCTATTAGCCATGAGCTGCCCTATCTCCAATCAAAACTGGCCATATCTGCCCTTTCATTTCAAACCAAATTCAAAGACATACCTTTGGGTATCAGCTTAATTCAGAGTGGGAATGAATTTTTTAAACAACACATTATAAGTGTAGGATTAGCCAAAAAAATAAGCAATCAATTTAGTATTGGATTAGCTTTAAATTATTTGGGAACTTATCAGCATCAATATGAACGCTTTCATAATGTGTATGGATCTGTGGGATTTACATTAAAAATCAACAAGCAATTATTGCTCACCAAGCATCTTATACACCCAACTGCAAGTGCCAACAAGGTAAGTAGAGTAAAAAATATAGGGCAATTTTACCAAATTGGACTCTCCTACTCATTTAGCAAAAACATCATTTTACTTTCAGAGCTTCAGGGTGATACCAAATCAAATTGGCAAATAAAGTTTGGAGTATTGTATCAAATTAAGCCACAAATTGACCTTAGAATTGGGTTCCCTAAAAATGTAAATAGCTTTTCTGGTGGAGTTTTAATTCATCGTGCCAATATGAAATGGGTTTTAGGAATACAAATAAACAGGATACTTGGCTCAAGTCCGAGTACCGAATTTAATTACGCATACAAATGAGAGATCGGACTATACTCCTATTTGTTTTCATTTTTCCTTTTGTAGCAGTTGGACAAATAAAATCGAGCCAAGAAAACTGGATAGAAGATGCATTGGAATTGTTACTCGAAAATCAAAACGTATCTTCAGATCGAAGCGATCTGGAACTAAGTTTGAAGGAATGGATAAAAAATCCAATTCAATTGAACAAAGCTTCAAAACAAGATTTAGAAGGTATTTTTTTGTTAAATCAAACTCAAATTCAGGCGATTATTGACCATAGAAATACATTTGGTGATTTTTTGAGTAAATATGAATTACAAGCCGTAACAGGATTAGACGCAAATTGCATTCATTTATTAAATCAAATTTGCCAATTTGAAGAACAGCAAAGCGCTCTAAACAAGACCATATTCGACAAGTATAAAAACGGAAATCACGAACTAATTTTCCAACATAAACGCGATTTTCATACACCATCAAACTCCCCAACGCATTTTGCAGGAAGCCCGGATTATTTCTCTTTCAGATATAGATTTCAATATAAAACCAATTGGTACATGGGCTTTGCTGCAGAAAAAGACCCAGGTGAGAAATGGGGAATAATGGGTGATTTTCAAACTTTTCATTTATTCATTAAAGGTCAAAAACGAATAAAAACACTTGCCATAGGCGATTTTCATCTAAATTTAGGAACAGGATTATGCATGGGAAGTTCTCATTTTTCGGGAAAATCATCACTGGTTTTTCAAACTCAAATCCTACAAAACGGATTTAGACCAAGCAGAAGTTTAAGTGAAATGGGCTTTCTAAGAGGCATTGGTATTTCCCTTGGTGGCAAAAATAAACAGATTGATATATGGCTCAGTGGAAGTCCGATTAGTGCCACAGTCTTAACAGATAGTCTCATGAAAATCGATTATTTGGCAGGTATTTTACTGAGTGGACTTCACAGAACCTCACAAGAGCTCGCAAAAAAAAATGCCGCAATACAACAAAATTATGGCTTTCATCTTACCCTAATTAAACCCAGTTGGCAGCTAGGCTTTATTTTACAGAAAAAAGAAGCCAGTATTCAATCTCAAATTGGCACATATAAAAATGTACAAAATCTGTTAAATCTTGGCTCAAATACCCACAGTAGCTGTTATGGATCGAAGCAAGTAAAAAATATTTTCCTACAGTACGAGTTTGCCTTACAAAATTGGAGTGAAAAAGCCTTTATTATTAAATCAATTATTCCCATGCACAGCAAATTAGATGGACTGGTTTTATATAGAAATTATGATGCTAAGTATACAAATTCTGCTGCCAATGGATGGTCGGCACAGAGCAATCTTGGGAATGAAACAGGTTTTTACTGGGCATTTATTTTTAAACCCAAAAAAGGTCATACCATTAGCTTATTTGCAGATGCTTTTAAAACAAAATCAGCCGCATTTCAAAAATTTAAGCCCGCCATGGGTTCAGACTTTTTTATTACTTATCAATTGACTATGAGCAAGGTATTCCAATTAGAAGCCAGATATAGGAAATTAAATGTCGAAAAGAATTCAAGTAAGCAATTAGCCGAACCAATTATACAAATGGCCAATAATGAAAAACATCAGATTAGGTTGCAACTAAATTATCAACTGCACGAATCATGGAAATACCAATGCAGAATAGAGTGGACAAGTGCACAAAATAATAGTGGAACTTGGGTAGCGGGATCACTCATTTATTCAGATATTCACTTTCAGCCAAAAAACAACAAATTACGCTTACGTATTAGGTATTGCCTCTATCAAGTAGCGGATTATGCTGCAAGATTATACATGCCAGAAAATGATTTGCCATTAAACTATTCAAACAAAATGCTATCTGATCGAGGATATTATTGCTATTTTCTGGGCTCCTATGCACTTAATAAACATGTAGATGTATATTTTAAATACGCCTACAATTTTATTCCAGAAAACGATGTTATACAGAATAAACGGCTAGAATCTTCTGCTAGTTCAGAAAGTACTGTAAAATGTCAAATTAGAATTAAATTTTAAAATTATTTGATTCAGACTCATTTTATTTTAATTATTTTCGCGTCAAATTTTTATTATCATGGATTTATTTGAAAAACTCAAAAAGAAAGCTGGTCCCTTGGGTCAATATGCCGATGACGCATACGGTTACTACATGTTCCCTAAATTAGAAGGTGAAATTAGTCCAGAAATGACTTTTCGAGGTCAAAAAATGTTAAATTGGAGTTTAAATAATTACCTCGGCTTAGCTAATCATCCAGAAGTTAGAGAAGCAGATACGAAAGCAGCTGCTGAATATGGATTGGCCTATCCAATGGGTGCCAGAATGATGAGCGGCAACTCTGTTTTTCATGAACAATTAGACCGTGAATTAGCGGCATTTGAAGGTAAAGAAGATGCTGTATTGTTAAACTATGGGTATCAGGGCATGGTTAGTACCATTGATGCCTTGGTTGATAGACATGATGTAATTGTATACGATGCAGAAAGTCATGCTTGTATTGTAGACGGAGTGAGATTGCACATGGGCAAAAGATTTGTATTTGAGCACAATGATTTAGAAAGTTTAGAAAAGCAGTTACAAAGAGCAACCCGACTTACCCAAGAAACGGGAGGTGCTATATTGGTAATTACAGAAGGCGTTTTTGGGATGACAGGAGCACAAGGCAAATTAAAAGAAATAGTGGCCCTTAAAGAACGCTACAATTTTAGGTTATTTGTTGATGATGCGCATGGATTTGGAACGATGGGAAAAACTGGCGCAGGAACTGGTGAAGAACAGAACTGCCAAGATGGAATTGATATTTATTTTGGAACATTTGCTAAATCAATGGCATTAATCGGTGGATTTATTGCAGCAGATAAAGAAGTAGTAAAATTTTTACGATACAATTTACGTTCTCAAATTTATGCCAAATCTGTTCCAATGCCCATCGTAATTGGAGCGTTAAAGCGTTTAGATTTAATTAGAAAACACCCTGAATACAGAGAAAAATTATGGACTGTTGTAAAAGCTTTACAAAGCGGATTAAAAGCAGAAGGTTTTGATTTAGGTCGAACCAATTCTCCAGTTTCTCCTGTTATTATGCATGGAACGGTTGCCGAATCAACTTCGGTAGTTCATGATTTAAGAGAAAATTATAACATATTCTGTTCAGTAGTTGTTTACCCAGTTATTCCAAAAGGCATGATTCTTTTGAGGTTAATACCTACTGCTGTGCATACTGTAGAACAAGCACAAAGAACCATTGAAGCCTTTAAAGAAATTAGGGAAAAACTAAAAAATGGGGTTTATAATTCAGAGAAAGTCATAAACATGGCAGAACAGAATTAACAAAATAATATATTTTTATTTTCGTTACTTTGAATAAAAGCATATAATTGGAATGGTAATTGAGAATAAAACAATAAAAAGAGTATGAAAATTAAAATAGCAGCACTTTTGGTATTAAGTCTTATCCTAGGCGCGTCATTTAAAGCAGATGACGAAATAAAATGGATGGATTTCAATAAAGGCTATGAATTAGCCAAGAAAAAGAATAAAATAATGTTGGTAGATGTATATACAGACTGGTGCGGATGGTGCAAACGCATGGATAAAGATGCGTATGAGAAAGCTCCAATCATTAGTGCTGTAAATGCAGATTTTATTCCTGTTAAATTTAATCCGGAAATAAAGGGTGCCATGTATAATTTTGAGGGCAGAGTTTATACCGGAGAGCAATTAGCGGGTGTAATCAGCAATTATCAAATAAGTGGCTATCCAACAACCATTTTTATTTATCCTAAAACCAAAAATACAGAACTGGTACCTGGCTATAAAAATGCAGAACAAATGGCTCCAATTTTAAGCGAAGTAAAGAAAAAATTCTACGGTAAAAATTAATATCCATACTAAAAATAAAAAAGCCCAGATACACTTTTGTGATCTGGGCTTTTTTTGTCTATCGACTTAACTAAATATGTTTCTCGGCATGATAAGAAGACCTAACTAATGCTCCAGATTCAACATACTTAAACCCCTTTTCCATACCTGCTACTTTATAAAATTCAAATTGTTCTGGCGTAATAAATGCTTCTACGTTTAAATGCATTTTAGTTGGTTGTAAATACTGCCCAAGCGTTATAACATCACAACCATTGGCTACTAAATCATCCATTATTTCTAACACTTCCTTTTCAGTTTCTCCTAAACCGAGCATTACACCACTTTTTGTCCTTAATCCGCGTGCTTTGGTTAAACGAATTTGTTCCAAACTGCGTTCATATTTGGCTTGCGGACGAACCTTTCTATATAAACGTTTTACCGTTTCCATATTATGAGAAACAACTTCTGGGCGCTCATCAATTACTTGATATAATAAATCCCAATGCGTTAAAAAATCTGGGATAAGGGTTTCCATGGTTGTACCCGGACTTTCCTGCTTAATTAATCTAATTGTATCAGCCCATACCTTGGCCCCTTTATCTGGCAATTCATCTCTATTTACACTGGTAATTACCGCATGTTTAACCTGCATTAATTTAATGGCTTCGGCTACACGCCTTGGCTCATCCAAATCATAATTATGCGCCCTTCCGGTAGCCACGGCACAAAATGAACAACTTCGGGTACATGTGTTTCCCAATATCATGAAGGTGGCAGTTCCCGCGCCCCAACACTCCCCCATATTCGGACAATTTCCGCTTTCACAAATGGTATGTAGTTTATATTCATCCACCAACTTTCTAACCCTTCGATAATTCTCACCTGTGGGTAATTTAACTTTTAACCAACTTGGTTTTTTAACCTTCTCTTCTCCTAAAACTGGTAATTCAATCATATTAAAAACTATTTTCTACTCCCAAAATTATACGCAATATAAAAACCCCAAAACAACCTATCGAAATTATCATTTGCCACAGCTACAATAGGAATTGGATTGGCGAAAGCATCTAGTGTTATACCTGCTTCTAAACATCTTATTTCATCGGGATAATCGGCAAACTCCACTTGAAATCCGGCTCTACCAAATCCCCCAAACTCAACACGAGTCTCAGAAATACCTTTAGTGTTTGATGCATTGCCATGAATTCTATAAATATCAGAATGCTTTTCCTTATCATATTTTTCACTCACCAGATATCCATAACCGGGCGAATTATCAAAAGGATAAAATATTTCAAGATAGATAGGCTTCAAAAATGCAGCAGTAACACCAATATTATAAACAAAATTCAAACCTATCGCATTTTTATAAGGTCTATCGGTGAGGGTAAGTGTTTGTCCGAAACTATTTCGAAGAAAAAACACCATATTCATTCTTCCATAAGAATATTGTGCTTGCGCTTCCGTAAAGCCCGGTCTCCTAATTTCTTTTGGATGTTTAATTCTACTTATATCAATCTCCCAATGGTTATGTTGCTTTCCTGTTTTATGCCAACCTAAACGATAAAAAGCTCCCCATGATTTGTGCGAATTAAGATTTACGCCAAACTGATTGCTACGTGAATACATTAACTGCACCTCAGTAACTGGAGCGTTCTGAGAAATAACAGTCTCTGCCGTAAAAAACAGCAAACCCAACAAAAAGAAATTTCTTAGCTGCAACAAATTCGTAACTTTGTTTCAAATTTAACAAATACATGGCAAATTTTGAAGTTATTTATCAAGGTGAATTAAGATGTAATGCAAAACATTTAGAATCGGGATCAACTATTTTTACAGATGCACCCAAAGATAATCATGGCAGAGGAGAAGGATTTAGTCCAACCGACCTATTAGCAAGCTCCCTGGGAACCTGCATGATAACTGTAATGGGAATTGAAGCTAATCGGATGAAAATTGATATAAGTGGAGCCACATTAAACATTACCAAAACCATGGGAACGCTGCCTAGAAGGGTAATCGAAATAGGTATTGAACTGAAAATTCCTGATAGAAATTTTACAGATGAAATCAAAAACAAACTAATTGAAACAGGCCTAAACTGTCCAGTAGCAAAAAGTTTGCATCCAAGTTTGACCCAAAATGTCCAGTTTCAGTTTGTTAAAATGTAATCCCAATTGCTGGCACTGGAATAGAGAATTTAGGACAACTTCCTTTACAAGCGCTTAAGCTGAGTATAGCTAAAAGAAAGAAACCATAGATTAATTTTTTCATCTTTATAATTATTAACTTTTGAGTAAAACGTTAAACTTTTCAGAATTAATATCTCAATTTGATTTGGGACAATTTTTGACTGAAAACAAACATTTAAGTGCTGAAAAATATTTACTTAGCAGCAAAGATAATACAAAAGAATTAAACTCGCTATTGGCTCAGCAATTGAATATTTATTTAAAAGCAAAAGACAAAATTCCAACATTTGTTTCAAACCATTGTTGGCTTACTACTAAAAGTTATGAACAGGCCAGCAGTGAATCGTCTGCTTTATTTAAATCAAACCTATTTAGTGGCGAGAAAATGTTAGACCTATCAGGCGGCTTAGGTGTAGACGACTGGGCCTTTTCAAAGCGTTTTAAGCAAGTAATTTCAGTAGACCCAGATGATTTTCTTAATACCTTGGTAAAAGAAAATAATAAACGTTTACACATCAATACTATCGAGAGAATTACCTGCACCGCAGAAGATTTTTTACGCAATACAAGTGAAAGATTCGATTTAATTTATTTGGATGCAGATAGACGAACCGATTCAGGTAAAGCTTTTTTCTTAGATCAAGGAAAACCAAATTATTTGGATTTGGCAGATCAGTGCGCCTTAATTTGTTCAAAAGTACTTTTGAAATTAAGTCCGATGATAGATATCACCTACCTTAAAAATGCTATACCCCAATTAGCTAAAATTTGGGTAGTTGGCAATAAAAATGAGGTTAAAGAGGTGCTGGCATTGGTAGCGTTTGAACCTAAAAACAGCTTAAAAATAGAGGCAGTGATAATAGGTGAAAACACAGAAAATCTATATTTTAGTGACACTGATAAGGAAGAGAATAATTCCCCAGAAATAGTTGAACCTATCTATTTTTTTGAGCCACATCCCTGCATCATAAAAAGTAATTTATATCAGATTTATGCAAAAAAAAATAATCTTCAGCTCCTAGCCTCTCAGAGCATTTATTATTATGGAGATAAAATACCAAAAGATTTTATGGGCAGAACATTTAGCTTGGTTCAAACCATTGAATTTTCAAAAACCACGGTGAAACAATACTTAGCAACAACTAAAATAAAAAAAGCAAATATTAGTAAACGAAACTTTCCGCTTGAGGTTAGCGAATTAAGAAAAATGTTTCAACTATTGGAAGGCGGCGAAGATTATCTATTCTTTGCTACCAATGAACAAAAAGAAAAACTAATGTTTCATTGCAAAAAAACAGATTAGGCCTGATTTGTATAAATCTTTAACTTCTGCCCTTTAGATACCTTATTGCCTCTTATAGTTCCCCTATTCCATTTCTTTAACTCAGCCACACTCACATCATACTTTTTTGCAATTTTGGTTAAATAATCCCCGCTTTTTACTCTGTAAATAATCTTTTCAGGACTCTTTTGCGCTTGTATACTTCGATTGATGGCTAATAAATTTTCATCAATTTTATTATTGAATGAAGAATCATGACGTAACGCAGAAACCCTAATTGCTTGATGATATGGCAAAGTAAGAACTGTACCCTCTGTATTAAAAGGAATTACACCCTTTTTCAAAGAAGGGTTGTATTGTTTGATTTCATCTACAGTTGTACCAATAGCCAAAGCCAATTTTTCTATAGACATTCTGCTATCTACTACCACAGTATCTAAATGAAAATAAGGCTCATCCTCTGAAGGATAAATATTATGTTCACTTGGATAATTCATCACATAAGCTGCAGCAATAAAGGCCGGCACATACCCGCGGGTTTCTCTTGGCAGATAAGGCATTATTTCCCAAATATTTTTGCTGCCACCCGCCTTTCTAATCGCTTTATTTACATTTCCAGGTCCACAATTATAACTTGCAATAACCAACAGCCAATCTTCATACAGGCGATATGAGTTTTTAAAATATTTTACAGCAGCCTCAGTTGATTTAATAATATCTTTTCTATCATCTATGTATTGATCTGTTTTTAATCCATACATTCTTCCCGTGGGCGACATAAACTGCCAAAGACCAGCGGCACCTACAGGGGAAATCGCACGTTGGTTTAGTGCGCTTTCTATTACAGCAAGGTACTTAAATTCCATTGGTACATTTTCGCGGTCAAACACCTCCTCAAAAATTGGAAAATATAACTTAGAAGTGCTCAATACTTTACTTATGAGATTTCGTCTTCTATTGGCGTATAAATCGATGTATGCGCGAACCTGCTGATTGTATTCTAAGGGAATTTCAGTTTCTAACAAACTCAAACGCAGTGCATAAGTAGAATCTGAGTAAACTGGAATTTCATTTGGCTCAAACCCATAGATATTTAAACTACCCGCATCTGTTTTTGGATATAATTTATTTCTCCACTGAAGGGTATTGCTGTCTATCTTGGCTAATTTAATTTGAAAATCTGAACCAATACCTTGCGTTAGCGGCTGGGCAGATAAACCTATAAAGCCTAAAGATAATATATTAAATAGAAATAAGAATTTCTTATTTAGCATTTGAATAGTTTTAATTAAATTAATGTCTATCCAAACTATTTAGATAGATGTATTACTACAAATATAAATAATTCATGGTAAAATTCCTAATCCCCAATAATTGAGGATATTATATATTGCAATTGTAGATTTATAATCAGATTAAGTAACAATATTATAAACTTGCTACTTCAAACATCCATATTTTGCAAATTTTTCAAATTTTATTATTGCCTATTTCCTTTCTGTATCAGGGCATACTTAGGCTTAGAAACCATTTGTATGATATAGATTTTTTTGGTACAACAGAATTTGAAGTTCCAACCATTAATGTTGGAAATCTAGCCTTTGGTGGAACAGGAAAAACACCCCATATTGAATACTTGATACGGCTTCTCACAGCGCAACCTAATGGACTTAAGGTTTCGGTACTTAGCAGAGGTTACAAAAGAAAAACGAATGGTTATGTTTTTGCAGATAGAAGCTGTACTCCTTTTACCTTAGGTGATGAACCTTATCAGTTGTTTTGTAAATTTCCAACTGTTTCTGTAGCGGTCTCAGAAAACCGGGTTTTAGGAATTCCTAATATATTAATTGATGCCCCTGAAACGGATGTGATATTATTAGACGACGCCTTTCAACACAGGTCACTAAAACCAGGATTAAACATCTTATTAACTGAACAAAATCGATTGTATTGCAATGATTATTTGGTGCCAAGTGGTTATCTAAGAGAATATGCCGGCGCTGCAAAACGTGCCGATATAATTATTGTTAGTAAGTGTGATCCAAACCTTACAACGTTAAGTAAAACAGACCTGATCAAACAATTAAATCCATTACCTCATCAGCAAGTATTTTTTTCGCACATAGTTTATGGCCAGTTAAAACCCTTTCATTTAAATCAAACTTCAACGGCAATTTCATCTGTGTTGGGCATTTGCGGTATTGCTCGCCCTGCAATTTTTGAAAACCACCTTAAAAATTTATATGCAGAAACAAATTTGATAGATTTCCCAGATCATCACATTTTCACCTACAATGACATTAAAAAGATCAAAGGTACATTTGAAGAAATCGCAGCAGAAAACAAAGCCATTGTATGTACCGAAAAAGACTATCAAAAATTAATACAATCTGAATTTTTCTCTGAAATAAAAACATTGCCTTTATATTATTTACCCATAGAAATTGCTTTTTCACAGGAAGATGAATATGCATTTCAACATACCATACAACATTATGTTCAAGGAAACCCAAGAAAGTATTGATTTTCTTAATCCGTTTTATAACGAGGCAAAAATTGGAATTATTTTGGGCACTGGATTAGGTGCTTTGGTAAATGATCTACTGATAGAACATGCAGTACCTTATGCAGAAATCCCTCATTTCCCCGTGAGCACCGTTGAGAGTCACCAAGGAAAATTACTTTTTGGTAAGCTAAACACAGTTCCAGTTATTGTAATGCAAGGGAGATTTCATTATTATGAAGGCTATAGTATGCAACAAGTAAGCTACCCTGTTAGGGTGTTAAAACAACTTGGAGTCAAAACCCTTTTTATTTCAAATGCATCAGGAGGATTAAATCCAAATTTTAAAGTAAGCGATTTAATGCTCATTACAGACCATATTAACTTACTTCCAGAACATCCTTTGAGGGGAAAAAACAACGACCAATTGGGTCCAAGATTCCCAGACATGAGTGAGCCATACGATTTAAAGCTTATTGAAATAGCCAAACAGGTAGCAAAAGACATTAACATTTCGTTGCAAGAAGGCGTATATGTTGCGGTTCAAGGTCCAGCTTTAGAAACGCCGGCAGAATATAAATATTTACGTATCATCGGAGGAGATACGGTAGGAATGAGCACGGTACCTGAAAATATTGTTGCCCGACACATGGGCATGCGGGTCTTCGCAGTATCTGTAATAACAGATTTGGGCGTACCCGGATTAATCAAAAAAATCAGTCTACAAGATGTTCTGCAAGCAGCTGCAAAAGCAGAGCCACAATTAACCCGCTTAATTCATGAAATGGTTAAACGTGTATAAAAGCCAATAAATAAACTATTTTTGCAACATGGAGATTAGTTCAGCCGTTTATAAAACAAGTGCCAATAGTTTAAAAGATTGCCCCAAAACAAACATTCCTGAATATGCTTTTATTGGGAGAAGTAATGTAGGTAAATCATCACTCATTAATATGTTGGTTCAGCGCAAAGAATTAGCAAGAACCTCTGGCACCCCAGGAAAAACGATTAGCATGAATTTCTTTTGTGTAAATGAAGAATGGAACCTAGTTGATTTACCTGGTTATGGGTATGCCAAACGCTCTAAAGACCTGAGAAACTCATGGGAGAAAACACTTTGGAATTACCTTGAAAAAAGAGACTACTTAGTTAACCTATTTACCTTGGTAGACACCAGAATAGAGCCACAAGAAAAAGACTTAAACTTTATAAATCTATTGGGTGAAAAGGGCATTCCTTTTAGCATTGTTTTTACCAAATTGGATAAGTTAAAAAACGCTGAAGCAGAGCTAAACGTATCAAAATTCAAAGAAAAACTATTAGAAACTTGGGAAGAACTACCTCCCATTTATCTTACCTCATCTTTAGATAAAAGAGGTCGCATAGAATTGTTAAAAGATATTCAGAAAATGAATAAAGAGTTTCATAAAGTTATGAAACTAAAAGAAACGCAATTAAGGTAAGGTATACCTTATGCCAAACAACAGCGTTCTTGCTTGCATAGGCGCATAATTATACCCTGCATCAAATTGATACCCCATAGGATTGTCTATATTGATTTGCTTATCAAAAGGATCCCACCATCGAATAAGAGGATGTTGTGGTAAAAAATTCCAAATATTTTTGATACTAGAATATATTTCAATTTTAGCGCCAATTTTTTTATTCAATTGGAGATTTTGAATGGTAAACCATGGGGAATATTCGGGTCTAAAATCATTGGGTAAAATAGGCAAGCGCATTGGGCCATAAACTTGACCCGTATAATCTACAGACAAGCCCCTAGATTTCCATTGATAACTTATTTGAAATGTACCAGAGAACCGAGGAGCATGCATTTGAACTTGTTTATGACTATTCCCCATTGAATCAATTTGAATGGCATACACATCCATTAACGTGAAACCTGCATTAATTTTAAGCGGAATAACAAAACTAAATGATGTATTCAAGGTGATTCCCTTCGAAACTGCATGACCACTTAAATTTTGATAAATAATTTTATTAGGATCTTGATCGTAATCTGGAATAATTTTGTTACCAAACCAAGTATAAAAGGCACTTATATCCCATTCTAGATAGCCATATTTTTGGTTCAGCCAATTGCTAAAATTCACATTTAGGTTCCAGGTTTTCTCTGGTTCTAGATTTTCAGCCAGTACTACCTCCCTTGCACCAGTGAGGGCAGCATGGTCTTCTGTAAATAAATTTACAATTCTAAAACCATTTCCTGCACTCACTCGTAAGGTATGGTTTGAATGTATTTGCCATTTATAATTTGCCCGGGGAGAAAAGATTAAACCATGAAAATCATAATAATCTAATCTGCCTCCCAATAAAATAGTATTTCGAGGATTAGGAGAATATTCATCTTGTATAAAAACGCCGGGAATTAGAAACTGTTGAGTAGCAGAATTCCTAAATTTAACGGGTGCATTGTCTTGATACCTGGTATATCGTAAGGTAAGACCATTTAATAACCTATGCTTTGAGGAGAGCTTTTTATCATACAATAATTGGTTAAACCAACCTATTTGTTGTGCCAATAAAACGGTATTCCCATATGCAGCATCTTGGTGATGCATATTGAATGAAAATTGAAATTTAAATGCCTCATTTATCATTTTAAATGGGTGTAAACCCAATAGTTCAAATCGTTTGGTATGTATAGATTCGCCATATATACTATCACCTCCTCTATACGATTTGTTCCAATTCATTTCTCCACCAAATCTATCTTCATAGTACAATCGAGCTGCCAGACTACTAGTTTGTTTCTCTTTTCGATTAATTTGCCACTTTCCAAAAATGGAGAGGCGGGTTTGAAGTGGTAAATCGGTAAAATTATCTTTATTTACATCTCTCCGCCAAGCATAATGATAAAGATTCATTCCGTACAAGGCATTTATATTTTTATTTCGCGATACAATACCTACATCTAAATTTTTCTCTGCATAAGAACTACCATAAAAATTGAGTGCCAATTTAGGGGCAGTTTGGGCAGATTTAGTGATCACATTAATTAATCCTCCCATTGCCTCACTTCCATAAAGCGTTGCGGCAGGTCCCTTTACCACCTCCACTTTTTCAATCAGTGCGTTAGGAATACCGCTTAAACCATAAACAGAAGAAAGTGCACTCACCAGAGGCATGCCATCAATAAGCACCAAGGTATATGGCCCATCCATGCCATTAACTTGAATATCTCCGGTATTACACACATTGCAATTGAGCGTAGGCAGCACCCCATTTATCATTTGTAATGATTCAAATAGGTTATTGTTTGGCACCTTTTTAAAAAAATTCTGACTGTAAATTTCTACTGGAACGGCAGATTCGGATTTGGTAAGTTCGCGCAAATTTCCGCTAATGGTAACTTCATTCAGCGTATTTGAATGCGGAACTAAGTCAACGAATAAATCACCCCTTTTATCGGTCTGAACCCAAATTTTTGTACGTTCAAATCCGATTGCGGAGATTTGAAGTAAAAACTTACCTGGTGGCAATCCAACTAATTCAAAAGAGCCATTTGCCTTGGATTGCACTATCTTATTAAGTTCTTGTATACCTACATTGGCAAATTCTATTGGAACATTATTTGAGGTTATTTTCCCTTTGAGCGTAAACACTTGAGCCCATATTGGATTTAAAACAACAAACAATATACTGAAACATATCCACCTCATGGGGTACAAAAATGAACAATTTTTAGAAAATACAAAATATATTTTTAGACTTATCTAAAAATTATTTAAAGTGGGTTTAAATAAAAAACGAATCAAATGCTTCCATGCAACTTAAAGAATATGTAAATTTGACAAAGACTAATCACACAAACCCAAAAGTTACATTTCAAAAATGACCGAAAAAACAAAGTTTGGTTTACTAGGAAATTCATTAAAAAACAGTTTTTCGGTTGGTTATTTTACTGAGAAATTTAAACAACAAGGCCAAAATTTTACCTATGAGAATTTTGAATTAACAAGCATAAATGAATTTAAACATTTACTTGCCAATGAACCCTTGTTAAAAGGTTTAAATGTTACCAAACCATACAAGGAACTTATTATTCCCTTTTTGCATGATTTAGCTGAATCAGCCCGCAGTTGTGGTGCTGTAAATTGCATTGAAATAAAAGAAAACGGAAGACTGGTTGGCCATAATACAGATATATTTGGATTTAAAATTTCATTAGAAGGAAGTAAAGAATTACAGTCGAATATCCAGGCCCTAATACTTGGCAATGGTGGAGCAAGTAAAGCTGTAGAAAGCGTATTACACCAGATGCAAATTCCCTATAAAATTGTTGCAAGGAGAAATAAACGAGATTATTCTTTTGAAGAAATAACAGACGACCTGATTAAACAACATTTATTTATTATCCAAACCACTCCCATTGGAATGTTCCCTGATATAAACGAAAAACTTCCTTGTGCAATGGATGGAATTACGGATAAACATTTTTGCTACGACCTAATATATTTGCCAAAAGAAACACAGTTTTTAAAGATAGCCAGAGAAGCAGGAGCCAAAACACTGAATGGATTGAACATGTTGCATGCACAAGCAGATGAATCGTATCGTATTTGGATGAATTCTAAAACTTAATTACTATTGCAATCATGGGAATGTTTTACAATTATTGCAAGTGGAATACGCGTGTTTTTTCACATCTCTATTATAAAAATATAAGAATCAGTGGCACCGAAAACATCCCACTTAGTGGACCAGTGATGTTGGTTGCCAATCATCCAAATTCATTTTTAGACGCCGTTTTAATTGGGGCAGCAATAGATAGACCCACACATTTTTTGGCGAGAGGAGATGCCTTTAATAACCAATTTGCAGCCAATATTTTGGGTTCATTAAACATGCTACCAGTGTATCGATTATCAGAAGGAAAAGAGAACTTACTTAAAAACAATGAAACTTTTGATGCCTGCCAGAACATTTTAGAAAACAATAAAATGGTGTTGATTTTTGCAGAAGGCATAAGCGAAAACAATTGGGAACTCAGACCATTAAAAAAAGGCCCAGCGCGCATTGCAAAAAAAGCTTGGCAAAGTGAAAGTGATGCTAAAAATTTACAAATTATTCCTGTTGGTATTACCTATGAGCATTTTACGGGGGAAGGAAAAAACATAGTTATAAACTTTGGAAAACCAATTCATAAAACGAGTTTCGACTATGAAAAGAATGAGGCATTATTTGTAAAAGAGCTTAATGACCGCTTATCAAAAATATTTTACGAATTGGCTTTTATAGACTTTAATATGCATAAAGAAAAAGCGGCTTATTCGCGTTTTTCAGTTGAATTAAATGCCTTAACAAAGCAATCAAATTTAAACGGGGAGACTATTATTAGCAGACTGTACAAACCCGAATCTCCCGCAAAAGAAAAAAAGCGAATTAGTTTTATACAAGCAAGTCTGTTTTTCTTACCCTTCTATAAATTTTGCGATTGGATGGCACCAAAAATAGTAAAGGAAAGCATTTTTTTAGACTCGATAATTTTTGGCCTATTTATATTGTTATGGCCTATTTATCTTTTGTTAACAGGGAAATTAGCACATTTAATCCTTAATTTTATTTAATCCCATTAATGCCAGCATCCAATTGGGTAATGGCTTATCTTGACCACGTTTTTTAAGGTTAAGATACCAACCAAATTTCTTTAAAATTGGCACTTTATGTGTTTCAACCATTTCAATTAATGTACCATCTGGGTCTTCTACATAGGCAAAACGACCACCAGATTCGCCCATATCAAAAGTATCTCCACTATCTACTGTTAGCGGGTAATTAAGTTTGTTTAAATTTTTACCTAAGCGATCTAAATTTGGAACATCAAAACATAGATGAATAAAGCCTATGTCGCCCCAAAAACGATTTTCAAATAACTTAATGGGTATTCTATCCAGGCTCTGAATCAGCTCAATTTGAATATCTCCCAAAAGCTTGCTAAATGGCGCCGTATTTGGATTTTTATAGCGCAATAAAACCCTTCTGAATCTTTGATTTTTATATGCGTCACCCAAATCATCAAATGTTCCACTTACATCATAGATTAGCTCGTTAATTCCCAGACCATTTTGATAAAAAGCAATAGAAAAATCCATATTACTAACACCTATAACAGCACCACAAAAGCCACCTTTCATAAAATTCTTATTCTTAAACCAAGAATTATCATGAACTACCTGATAGGCATTATCATCTTCATCCTTCAACCAAAATGAATCATTTCCTTGAGGATCTTTTGATATAGGAGAACATGCCTGATTTTGAATAATATCTTCATGCGCCAAAAGATGGTTATTGGTTTTAAGCTTTACGGCATTTATTCCTAGATCGCCCCACTGCATAATGGGACCTTTCATACCTTTGCGACTGGTAAACTGCCAAATTTCTGCTCCCCCACCCCCATTCATATTCATGGCTAAAATAGCTCTCCTACTTTGCACCACACCACCTGTATAATTTGTCATGAGTGGTGCTACTGCCTCATCATCAAAGATCTGAACATTTACACCAAAAATTTTCCTTAACCATTTAAATTTTGCCGGAGAATCGCTACAACCGATTCCTACTTGCTGTATGCCTGACACATATCCCATATTTATGCTAACTTTAATTTTTTCACTAATTTAATAAACAATGAAGGCCACAATTTCCTCAATACAATCAATATCATTTCCTTTTGAACAATGTACACCTTACGCTTATTTTTTTGGATACCTGCAATAATTTTGGCAGCACACACATCTGCTGGAATTCCGTTTAGTTGGCCATCATCCATTTTATTGTGCGAACTGCCATCTCCTTTGAGTGCGGCACTTGAAATATTTGTTTGAATTCTACCGGGTGAGACTGTGGTGAAATGAATATTATTACGCGTATTTTCGAGCATCCACGATTCAAAAAATCCTTCAAGCGCATGTTTTGAAGCCGAATAAGCACTTCGCTGTGGGAAACCAAAAGTACCAACTACCGAACTTATTAATACGATATTTGCATGAGCAGAGTTGCAGAGTAGCGGCCATAATTGTTTAGTTAAGTGAACTTGGCCAAAAAAATTAACCTCCATGATTCGCCTATCAACTTGCAAGGCTGTTTCCTCTGCTTGGGAGCGCTGACTAATTCCTGCGTTATTAATTAAAACATCAATTTGAGCATACTTTTCTCGCACCTGTTCAGAAAATTGCCTAATTGAATCTTCACTAGAAACATCAAGTAAATATATTTCACAATTTGCACCTTTTTTGAGACATTCGATTTGCACCTGAGCTAATTTCTCAGTATTTCTGGCTGCCAATAGAATGCTTACCTCTTTGTCGGCCATAGCTATTGCCAAAGCTCTTCCAATACCCGAAGATGCACCCGTTATTAGTATGTTTTTTTTTGAAAAATAGCTCATTAGTTTTAGTTCAAACAATTGCAAAATACGGTATTACCATTAAAATTAATAGGGTTTACAATTTGTTTATTCATATTCAAAACAACTGCAACTGAGTTGGAAGTAATTTAAATGACAATCTATGAAAAGGTGTTACACCAAATTTGCTTATGGCCGCGCGATGAGATACAGTTGGGTAACCCATATTTTTATCCCAAGCATATGCCGGAAATTCTTGGTGAATTTCTTTCATGTAATCATCGCGGTAGGTTTTAGCCAAAATGGAAGCCGCAGCTATGGCTTGGAAGCGCGCATCGCCTTTAATCTCACATTGATGCGGAATACCCTCATACGGAATAAACCTATTTCCATCTATAAGCAATAATTGCGGTTTTACTTGCAGTAGTTTAATAGCTTTATGCATGGCCAAAAAGGATGATTTAAGAATGTTAAATTGGTCTATTTCTGCATTAGTTAGCGAGGCAACCGCAAATGCCAATGCTTTATCCTCAATTTCTGGGCGTAATGAATACCGCATGGCATCGCTTAGTTTTTTAGAATCATCCAAACCCTTGATTCTCTTTTTAGGATTTAAAATAACAGCAGCTGCGTATACCGGACCCGCTAAACAGCCTCTGCCTGCCTCATCGCAACCCGCTTCTATCAAACTATTTTGAGAAAATTGAATTAGTGCCATGTTTTGGTTCAGCCTAAAAAATTATTTTTAAAAAACTATGATGCAAAGTTTACACGAATCAATAAATTTACAGCGATAATGCCAAGTAAGGCTCATGAAAAAAACCTTTATTAGCAATTTTATTTTGCTCATGTCTGTTAATCTGCTGATTAAACCCTTTTGGATATTGGGTATAGACAGAGGTGTGCAAAATGCTGTAGGCTATGAACAATACGGCATCTACAGCAATTTGTTTGCATTTTCAATGTTATTTATAACCTTACTCGATTTAGGTATCAACAGCTATACATCATCCAATATAGCGAAAGACCCTCAAAAATTGAAGGAAGAATTTATTGCCTTAACAGGATTTAAATTAGGTTCTAGTATAATCTATTTAATTTTAACCTTGGTATTGG
The DNA here is from genome assembly GCA_021298155.1 of Sphingobacteriales bacterium. Lineage (GTDB taxonomy): Bacteria > Bacteroidota > Bacteroidia > UKL13-3 > UKL13-3 > B1. The sequence goes on from JAJTEN010000003.1 coordinate 37,763, forward strand.
GTATGGCTATTGGTTACCCTGCCGACAGAATTCAATTATTATGGGTTTTTGGACTCAACCAAATTTTAAGTTATTTCTATACTTTTTTTAGAAGCATAGTGGGTGGCTTGCAACGGTTTAGAGCTGACGCATTTTTGTCTGTGGTAGATAGGTTGCTAATGATTATTTTATGTGCCTTCATGCTTTGGTTTGGGGTAGTTGAAATGGATATCAGTAAATTTATTTGGGCGCAAACTTTTGCCTATTCGAGTGCTGTAATTATTTCATTTATTGTAATAAAACCACACCTAATTGGATTAAATTATGCCATAAATTGGCTGGCATTTAAAAAAATCATTATCCAAATGTTACCCTATGCATTGCTTTCTTTGTTAATGACCTTCTACACCAGATTAGATGTAGTGCTTATACCCAAAATACTAACTGATGGAGATATCCAAAATGGTATTTATGCCTCTGCCTACAGATTATTAGAAGCAGCAAATATGATGGCAGCTCTGGTAGCTATGCTGCTATTACCTATGTTTTCAAAGATGATTGCAAATAAATTAGACCTAAAACCTTTGGTTCAATTTAGTACTGGCCTATTATTAATTCCATCGTTTACATTTTGTTTGATTGCTTATTTTTATCAAGAACCAATAATACATTTGCTTAACTCTCAAAGCACAGATTATGCTGCGGCCATTTTTGGATTGGTTATTCTTTGTTTTTTCCCTTTATGCGCCATGTATATTTATGGCACTTTGTTAACTGCAAATGGAAATTTTAAAATACTCAATTTCCTCGCCGCTATTGCTTTACTTATAAATCTCGGTTTAAATATTTGGCTAATTCCTACTCACAAAGCATATGGAGCAGCAATTGCAGCACTTTGCACCCAAAGTTTTATCGGACTCAGCAATTTTATCATAGGGAAACGTATGCTAAAAATAGATTTTGATAAACAATTTATGCAAAATTTTCTGTTAGCTATTCTTGGTATTAGTATAAGTATGTATGTATCATTCTACTTTGAATTACTTTGGTGGCAATCTAGCCTGTGTTTGGGTTTTATTACCATTATGTTAATGTTTGCATTAAAAATCATAGATTTACAAAGGGCATTTACCCTTATAAAATCTAGTTCAAGTGAAAAAAGCGGTATATAGGGTAATTTTTATATTTTTGCGAAACTGTTATGAATAAGAAAAAGAAACAATATTACTTTGAGCTCATAGATGTTTTTCACTTCATTATTAAATGGAGGAAAAAACTAATCATTATTTGCAGCGTATCGGCGTTACTTTCCATTATAGTATCGAGTCCGTGGATTATTAAACCAAAGTACAAATCGACTGCTGTTTTTTATCCATCCATGAACAATTCTATTTCATCTGCATTATTAACAGATAGTAGGGTTAAGCAGAAAGACCCTTTAGAATTTGGAGAACAGGTTGCTGCGCAACAATATGTGCAAATTTTGGAATCAGATTACCTAAAAGGCAAAGTAATACAACGGTATAATCTAATAGAACATTATAGAATTGACCCAAATGACCCAGAAAAGAATTACAAATTGGGTAAAAAATATGATAAAAACATAAGCGTAAAGAAAACACCTTATGCTTCCATTGAAATTAGCGTATTGGATGAAAATCCAGATATTGCCGCAGAAGTTGCCAATGGTATTGTGATGATTCTGGATAGTGTAAAAACAGAGGTACAGCGAAAACTGGCCATGCAAGCACTATACATTATTGAAACTGAATATAAACGTAAAGAAGAAGAAATAAACACAATTAAGGCACGCATGCAAGAACTTGGCGCAAAAGGTGTTTACAATGTAGAAGAACAAGCCAAAGCAATTACCGAGATTATTGGCAAGGTTGGAATTAATGAAAATATACGTCAACAGCAAAATAACCTAGCCACTTTCGGAGCCGAATCTCAATCCTTAACCAGTACATTGGAGTTGCAAGTTGAACAAATGAATGAGTTAAAAAAGAAATTGGATCAAGCTAAAATAGATGTTGAAGGTAATTTAAGTAATGTATTTATTTTACAAAATGCTTCACCTGCAGAACGTAAATCTTATCCATTGCGCTCCCTCATTGTAATTAGTTCTATTTTAGGTTCATTTCTATTGGCATGTATTGTTTTGTTATTTGTTGAGAAATTTAGTCAGCAAAAACACAACTTAATTTCTTAAAATACTTGGACGTAGCAGTTAAAAAGAAGTGGCTCATTGGGTCTGGATTGCTTTTTATCCTGCTCAATAGCATCGGGATTGCATTTGAGTTTTACTGGGCTCCAATATTGCCTGCCTTAGCAGTGCTTTTTTTACTTGCTTTACTAAAATTAGACCTATTAATTATTGTGCTGGTTTTTCTGGTGCCGCTCTCGGTAAACATTGAAGATGTAGTTTTAGGTATGGGACTTTCATTACCGGCAGAACCTCTTATTATTGGCATTTTTCTCCTGGTTATTTATAAATTCACCATAGACGGCACCTATGATTTTAATGTACTAAAACATCCTATTAGTATTGCCATACTCATTAATATGGTGTGGATACTCATTACCACTTTTACCAGCATGGAAAAAATAGTTAGTTTTAAGTTTTTTCTAAGCAGATCTTGGTTTCTGGTAGTTTTTTACTTTTTAGCTGTGGTACTGTTTAAACACATAGGTGCAATCAAAAATTACCTATGGGCCTATATGATTCCGCTCGCTTTTGTGATTATTTTCACACTTGTGAAGCACAGCAAAGATGATTTTTCTCAAATTTCATCATTTGAAGTAATGGCTCCATTTTATATTGCTCATGGGATTTATGCTGCAGCTATCGCTTTTTTTATTCCACTTTTGGCAATATGGACAATTTTAGGATTTAGGTTAAACCTCAACTTTTCGAGTGTACTGTTATCTGCTGGATTTTTGGGATTATTTGGGATTGGACTCATTTTAAGTTACACAAGGGCTGGGTGGATTAGCTTGGTTGCAGCCATTATTTTTGGAATAGCCATGTTATTTCGATTGCGATTATGGCATATGTTGGGTATTTTAATTGTATTAACAGGTTTGGTAATGGCTAATTTTGATGATATTTTTTTTCAATTATATCAAAACAAACAAAATTCAGCTGAAGGGATTGAAAAACATCTAGAATCGGTATCCAATGTTCGAAACGACGTTTCTAATTTAGAACGAGTAAATAGATGGGCAGCCGCCATAAATATGGTAAAAGAAAAGCCTATATTTGGTTTTGGACCTGGCGCCTATTCTTTTACCTATGCCCCATACCAAGATCCTGAATTTAAAACACCTATTACCACGGCGTTTGGCGATCAAGGGCATGCTCATTCAGAATATTTAAACCCATTGTCAGAAAGTGGATGGATAGGCTTATTTAGTTTTTTAGCTATCCTTTACTTTGTTTTTCAACGTGGATTATTTTTGGTCTATCATGGTAGAAACGTTGAAGTTAAACTTATGAGTGCAGCAATTTTACTTGGCTTAGTAACGTATTTATCGCACGGCTTACTCAATAGTTACAGCGAACAGGACAAAATAGCTGTGTTGTTTTGGGGATTTATTGCAATGATTACTGCATTAGATTTATACCACCAACAAAATGAAGATACGGCAGAAGTTATCGATTAACTATGATTTTCTATTGATACTTAACCGTAAACTAACCATGTTACTCATTCCAATTAATCCTTGGTTAAAAGCATTTCCCAGGGCGTAATCTATTGCTAAATTTTTCAATTGAATTCCCAATCCCAAACTTGGCATACCATTTAAGGTTTTATTTCCAGTAAAATCAATTACACGCTGCAAAGTGCCATAGCCACCCCTTAAAAAGACCAAATCATTATACCCAATTTCAATTCCTATTCTCGGATCAAGATTAATATATTTACTACTTATTAATACATTTCTTTGGCCATCCGTGGTAAAATCTAAATTTAGTTCTGGTAAAATACTGAATTTAGATTGTTTTGGTTGAAATTTACGTGCCATTCCAAAGGTAAAACGTGGTAAAGTTAATTCTAACCCACCTTTAGGGATAGCGTTTCCTGATGCCAGCAATTGTTTTTTATCGTCTTCAGACATTTGATATGACCATGCATTAAAGGTGGTGGTAATGTCTCTACCAACCAGTGCAAATTGCCAATCATTTTTTTTGTATGCTGCAGATAAGTCAATTCCAAATCCCCACGCACCACCAAAATCACCAACAACACGTCGGATTATTTTCACATTTCCACCTAAGTCTAAGCCTTCAATTTTGGTTTGCGTAGCATATGAACCCATAAAAGCGTAGTCTACCGCAGAGAAACTTCTAATCAAAGAATAATTAATTTGCCCGTCTTGCATGAGGTATAGCGTATTTGGAATGCCATCTACACCCAGCCTAATAAAGCTTATTGCCCCTGCCGATTTTTCGCTTAGTTTAAAAGCCAAACTTCCAAAATCATGATTGGCGATGCCTGCAAATTGTTCATTGTGCATGGCTACAATTTGAATATTGTCTTTAAGCTGCGCCAAACCACCTGCATTCCAGTAACTGGCTGTAACATCTTTGGTGCTAGCCACAACAGAACCCGCCATCCCTGCGGCCCTTGCACCAACACCAATATTTAAAAACTCATTACTATATTTTAATACTTGCGCATTTGCTGTTTGGTTTAAACAGAATAGTAAAGAAATAAACAAAAATTTTCTCATTATTTAAACACCTCTTTTAATTGGAACAAAATGCTTTGAGCATTTTTAAATGCATTATTTTCTAATTCCCAAACACACTCTTGCAGAACTATTTTATTAGATAAGGAAAGTTCTGGCAAACCGGCTTTTTTCATAATTCTACTTAACGAAAAGGCAAATAAGTTATTATCTGGATAATTTTTAATATATGCTGCGCTACGAAAATGGTCAAAAAAATGGAGAAATTTTTCAATATCTTGATGGGCATGTAAAATGGCAAAATCTTTCACCCCGGAGAGATTAATTGTCCTGATATCTGTGTAAAAATGTTCACTAACCATAGGTTGGTGGTTCATAATCATGCGATCTAACAACATTTCAAAAAGCACATGGCCCATAAACCATCGGCGATTTACCTCTCCTTCAAAATTAGCCTTTTTTAACACTAAGGTGCAGGCATGGCTTCCCCAAGAAAAGAAATCTGAAGCATGAAATTGTTTATCGGCCAAATAATGTTGCAAACAACCTTCGGCTAGGGGCAAAAATTGACCATAAGACGATTGAGGTAATTTACCCGGAACCTTCACAAATCCTCTCGAGATATCAGGAAAAATTAATCCCAAACTATAGAGTGGATCCTTCTCCTTCTGATGAACATAATAATGGGAAAGGTAATTCATTGACGCTGCGAGTATACAAAATTCTTTTGAAGAGATTATGTTTCCAAAATCCTATTTTCGCAACATGACAAATTTTGTGGAAGAAATGAAATGGCGCGGCATGTTGCATGATATGATGCCTGGCACTGAAGCGCAATTAGCAAAAGAAATAACATCAGGCTATATCGGGTTCGACCCAACAGCAGACAGCTTACATGTGGGGCATTTAACCCAAATAATGACCCTCATTCATTTTCAGAGAGCGGGACATAAGCCCTATGTGCTTGTGGGTGGTGCAACAGGTATGGTTGGAGATCCAAGTGGAAAGTCTTCTGAAAGAAACTTACTGTCCGAAGAAATTTTATTTCATAATGTGGCCTGTATTGAAAAACAATTAAGTAAATTTTTAAATTTTGAGGATGGTGCCAATGCAGCAGTAATGGTAAACAATTACGATTGGTTTAAAGGCATGGGGTTTCTAAATTTTATTAGAGATGTTGGCAAACACATTACAGTAAATTACATGATGGCCAAAGACTCTGTTAAAAAGCGTTTAGAAGGCGATACAGGTATGAGTTTTACAGAATTTTCATATCAATTGGTGCAAGGATATGATTTTTATTACCTATGGAAAAACCACCAATGTAAGGTTCAAATGGGTGGAAGCGACCAATGGGGAAATATTGTAACGGGAACTGAGTTAATCAGAAGAAAATCTCAAGGTGAAGCCTATGCGATTACAACCCAGCTCATTAAAAAAGCAGATGGTACTAAATTTGGCAAAACAGAAAGTGGAGCCATTTGGCTCGATCCAACGCGCACATCACCTTATAAATTTTATCAATTTTGGCTAAATGCAAGTGATGCAGATGCCGCTAGTTGGATTAGAATTTTCACCTTGTTAAACAAGGAAGAAATTGAATCATTAGAAGCGCAACATATGGAAGCCCCACATTTACGCACAATACAGAAAGCATTGGCCAAAGAAATAACTTGTAAGGTACATTCAGAAGAGGCTTATGAAACAGCAGTTGCTGCCAGTACTATTTTGTTTGGAAATGCCACACAAGAGGCTTTTGCCTCTTTGGATGAAGAAACATTTTTAGCTGTTTTTGAAGGCGTACCCTCATTTCAAATTACCCAAGATGAGCTATCAAATGGCATTGGCATTGTAGATTTGTTGACTGAAAAAAGTACCGTTTTTCCATCTAAAGGTGAGGCCAGAAAAATGCTACAAGGTGGTGGCGTAAGCATGAATAAGCAAAAAATAGAAGATTTAAATTTATTGGTTCGAACCGAACAATTGATTAATCAAAAATACCTGATTATTCAAAAAGGAAAGAAGAATTATTTCTTATTTGTAGTAGCGTAAATATTAAAAACAATGAGAACCATAGCACCAAAAGACTTACCTTTAGCAGAATTTCATAATGCCTTATTAACAGCTATTGCTCCACGACCGATTTGCTTTGCCAGTACCATAGATGAAGCTGGAAATCCGAATTTAAGTCCGTTTAGCTTTTTTAATGTATTTGGTTCGAACCCAACCCGCTTTATTTTTTCACCAGCCAGAAGGGTGCGAGATAATACCATTAAACACACCTTGGAGAATGCTATGGCAACCAAAGAAGTGGTTATTAATGTAGTTAATTATGCCATGGTACAACAAATGAGCTTGGCAAGCTGCGAATACCCAAAAGGTGTAAACGAATTTGAAAAAGCAGGCTTTACTCCCCTAGCCTCACAAAAAGTAAAACCATTTCGAGTTCAAGAAAGTCCTGTTCAATTTGAATGCAAAGTGGTAGATATTATAGAAACAGGAAAAGAAGGAGGAGCAGGTAACCTAATCATTGCTGAGATGGTTTTAATGCATATATCGCCCAACGTTTTAACTGCGGATGGTAAAATAGATCAACACAAACTAGATTTGGTAGGCAGATTGGGTAGTGATTGGTATGTTCGTGCTAGCGGAAATGCCCTTTTTGAAGTACCAAAACCAGCAAAGAACTTAGGTATTGGGTTCGATCAATTACCGCTAACTATTAGAAATAGTAAAATCCTCACTGGAAATAGTTTAGGTATGTTAGCCAATATAGAGCAATTGCCAGATGCAGACAGTATTGCTATATACAAGCATATGAATAAGGATTTGGCAACTTTACTGAATAGTGCCAATAATCAAGAGCTAAAATCTACACAACTTCATCAATTGGCGCAAAATTTATTACAGAAGGGCTTGATTGTAGAAGCATGGAAAGTACTATTGAGTGAATAAGTGTCTAATTTTTCGTCTTATTTTGAGGAATAAATTCTAAAAAAAGATACACTTCCAATAAAAAATGAGTTGATTTTTTGCTCGAAATTGAATTATTCAACTGATTATCATTAAATTTTTTAATATTAAATGGTAAATACTGTTTTGGCAACAAATTAGATACAAATGATTTATCTAAAATCATTTTACTTGATAAAAAGAAAACCCAATCTACTTGCCATAGATTGGGTTTTTTTTTGAATAAGCTAGTATTGAAATCAATCCTACTAATCCAAATGAAAAAAACGCTTATAAAAAATATACATATTGTCAATAAACACAGCATTAAACAAGGCGACATTCTGATAATAAATGGCATGATCGACAAAATTGGATCAGGCATTATTGATATGGATGCATTAGAAATAGATGGAACGGGAAAATATGCTTTTCCGGGAGTAATAGATGGCCAGGTGCACTTCAGAGAACCCGGACTTACACACAAAGGCACGATATACAGTGAAAGTAAAGCTGCTGTTGCCGGAGGGGTAACCTCCTTTATAGATATGCCTAACACCATACCAAATGTATTAAGTATTGAACGCTTGAATGAAAAATATAGCATTGCTTCAGAAAACGCATTAGCCAATTATGGATTCTTTTTAGGCGTTAATGCAGATAATTTAGAAGAAGTTCTGCAAACAGATACTCGTTCGTTGTTGGGCGTTTCTGATGATGGATTATATTTCACAAAAAAAGGGAATTTATTGGCTGATAGTCCAGACACAATGGAAAGGTTGTTTGCAAATTGCAAGGCAATTATTGCCATACATTCAGAGAAAGAACAAATTATAGAGGAAAATGAAGCATATTACAAGTTAAAATATGGCCACGATGTGCCTATTGAATTTCACCCTAAAATTAGAAGCGAGCAAGCTTGTTATGAGGCAACAAAACGGGCCATTGCGATAGCCAATAAACATCAGGCCAGATTACATATTCTGCATTTAAGCACGGAAATAGAAACCCACTTATTTAGAAATGATATCCCATTACAAGAAAAAAATATTACCACCGAAGTTTCAGTGCACCATTTATGGTTTTCGGATAAAGATTATAACACCTTGGGAACACTTATTAAATGGAATCCTGCCATTAAAACTGAACAAGATAAAAATGGACTATTAAAAGCTTTGATAGACGATAGAATTGATCTAATTACAACAGACCATGCACCGCATCTATTAACAGAAAAACAAAAACCTTATTTCCAATCTATGTCTGGCGCTCCCATTGTTCAGCACTCAGTAAATATTATGTTGGAGTTTTACAAGCAAGGCCTCATTTCTCTTGAAAAAATTGCAGAAAAAATGTGTCACAATCCAGCCATTTTATACCAAATAGATCGAAGAGGTTTTATTGAAGAAGGGTATTATGCTGATTTATTTATTGTAGATCTAGACCAGCAATGGACAGTCTCCAAAGAAAACATTTTATACAAATGTGCTTGGTCGCCTTTAGAAGGCACAAACTTCCATACTAAGATTACCCATACCTTCGTAAATGGCAATTTAGTATATTGTGATGGCATAGTGAACGACCAATACCGAGGATTGCCCTTAAAGAAAAGAAATTAATTCTTCATCTATGTTTCTTAATAGAAAAATTCTAATTGCAACTAAACATAAGAAAGAACTAGTTATTGGTCCCATTATAGAAAAGGAACTTGGATTGAGTTATGTTGTAAACGAGCAGTATGATACAGATCTATTGGGCACTTTTACCGGTGAAATTGAGCGTATTTTAGACCCAATTGATAATGCTAGAAAAAAATGTTTAGACGGCATGAACCTATACAATTGCGAGATTGGAATTGCCAGTGAAGGATCATTTGGACCACATCCACAGGCTTATTTTCTGAGTGCTAATGAAGAAGTTTTAATTTTCATTGACAAAAAAAATAAGCTCGAAATCATTGCAAGAGAAATAAGCACTGAAACGAATTTTAATAGCAAAACAATACAAAATATAGAGGAGCTTTTTGCCTTTGCTGAATCAGTTAATTTCCCGAGTCACGCCCTTATTTTAAGGAAATCAAAACATGAAAAAGAAGACATTTTCAAAGGGATTCAAGACCACCATGAATTAATAAAAACATTCAATTACTTACATAAAAAATATCAAATAGTTTTCGCAGAAACCGACATGCGGGCCATGGTTAATCCAATGAGAATGAAGCTCATTGAGAAAACCACCTTACAATTGATCCAAAAGATAAAAAGTACATGTCCGAACTGCCAGCACCCGGGTTTTTCAGTTACAAAAACAAAAAAAGGATTGAAGTGTAATTTGTGTGGGACGCCTACCAATTCCCCATTAAGTTTAGTTTCGGTATGTACGCACTGTTCATTTGAAAAGGAAGAGTTATACCCAAACAACAAAACCAGTGAGGATCCGATGTACTGCGACCATTGTAACCCGTAATAATATATTTGTAAACACACATGAAACACGTAAAACTGGCCTTAGACTGGACACCAAACATTAATCACATTGGATTTTTAATTGCCAAAACGTTAGGATTTTATGAAAGGCGAGGTATTGACTTGGAAATCATAAATCCCCTTGATGATGATTACCAAACAACACCAGCCAAAAAATTAGAGAATGATGAAGCAGATTTTGCAATATGTCCGTTTGAATCCATCATAAGTTTAAATAACAAAACCAATAAAGTTAACGCTATTGCTGTATATGCAATATTACAAGAAGACCTAAGCAGTATTGCCAGTTTAAAAAGTGCCAATATTACTGAACCAAAACAGTTAGATGGGAAAGTATACGCCTCATACCAGGCTAGATATGAAGATGAGATAGTAAAATGCATGATTAAAAACGACCAAGGAGAAGGTAGTATTCAAATAATCTATCCCGAAAAACTTGGAATATGGAATACCTTACTAACTGGTAAAGCAGATTCAACATGGATATTTGACAATTGGGAAGGCATAGAAGCAATGCATAATCAAATAGCTTTAAGCACCTTTAAAATGAAAGATTATGAAATTCCCTATGGCTACTCACCTGTTGTTATCTGCAAAAAAGAAAGGCTGATAAATAACCATGATCTATATAAAGACTTTATTGAAGAAAGTAGAAATGGATTTTTATTTGTAAAAGACAACCTTTCACAATCTGAAGAAATCTTAAGAAAATACATCACAGAAAGAGATAACAAGCATATCGACATTAAGCAATCCATCGCGTTTACCTATCCCTATTTTGGAGAGCCAGCAAATTGCGGCAAAATGCAGGAAGACAGAGTAGTTGCGTTTTTGCGTTGGATCGTGAATAACAAATTGGAATCAGAGAATATACTGAATCAAGAATTATATACCAACGATTTACTTGTTTAAGATACCTAATCCATGTTTACCTACATCCTATTTTGGTAAACATGGATTAAATATTATTTATTTGGGTCGAACCCGCGTTTTTTAGCCATTTCCTCCAACTTTTGTTGAAACTTAGATTTGGTTACAGGTTTCTTTTTATTCTCTTGAATTTGCGCATGCAAGGCATTATCATCAACAAACTGGCGGATTAATAATTGTTGACCTATGGTAAATAAGTTTGATAAGAAATAATAGTATGTTAAACCACTGGCATAATTATTAAAAAATCCAAGGAACATAACAGGCATTAGGTAGGAGATAATTTTCATTTGCCCAGTAACACCAGTCATTTGATTGTTATACATTGTATAAACCAATGTAGAAACAGTCATTAATAAGGTAAATAAGCTCACATGATCACCATAGAAAGGGATTTCAAATCCAAGATTTAAAATACTATCGTAACTTGATAAATCACTACTCCACAAAAATGCTTGCTGTCTTAACTCAAAAGAACTAGGAAAAAACTGGAACATGGCAATTAAAATAGGCATTTGAAGTAAAACTGGCAAGCATCCACCCATTGGATTAACTCCGGCTTTGCGATATAACTTCATGTTTTCTTGCTGCATTTTAGCCATATCATTTCCATATTTCACTTTAATCTCATCCATTTCTGGCTTTAAAACGCGCATTTTCGCAGACGACTTGTATGATTTATATACGAGTGGAAATAAAATAGTTTTAACAATGATCGTGAGTAATAAAATGATGATACCAAAATTAGAAATGTATTGACTCAAGAAATAAAACACATTAACGGTTAAAATTTTATTTACCCATCCAAATATCCCCCAGCCCATAGGCACAATTTTCTCGAGGCTAGCACCAACTTTTTGCAGAGATTTATAGTGATTCGGTCCAAAATAGAACTGCATTTCATAAGCCTGTTGATCTGAATGGTTATAGGTAAGTCCGATATTTGAACTCAATACTTTCACATATTTCTTAGACTCATCAGTTTTGGTTTCAAGTGCAGCATTATCAAAGTTGCTCACTCCTATTAATGAACTATTAAAATATTGTTGTTTATATGAGATCCATTGTATAGGCGTTTTTATATCCTCCTTAAGATCTTTGGTTTCACTAATATATTCTGGGTCTTCATTAGGATATCTATAATAGATAGTAGTGGTATTCTTTTCTGCCTCATGGGTTTTTTCTTGACGCAGCACATTTTGTTTCCAACTTAAGTCAAGAAAATTATTATTTGGCGCAATAACATTGTTCATACCCACTAGGTTAATTTTAAAATCAACCATATTTTGGTTTTGGTTCAGCCCAATATGATGCTCTATAAATTGGTTATCTGCTAGTTTAAGCTGCATGATAACTGATTTTCCATCTGCAGACTTAACTGGAGTAAAATATAAATCTTTTGTAGAAATAGCCTTTGCGTCTCTCGTTGCAAAGCCATAAGAAAAATCATTCTCCTCTCCTTCAAATAGCACCAAATCAGACCCATCTGAACGTTTATAATTTTTCAATTCTACCTGATAAATCCGACCTCCTTTGTTGGCTATTTTGATTTTCAGGTTCTCATTTTCAAGTATGGTATAGTCATCAACACCCTGAGAAAAACGAGCAAAAGAACCAAATGCATTTTGCTTAGCGGTGCTATCTTCTGAAATGGTGGATAATTTTTCATTTTCACGCTCGGCTTGAACCGAGGCTAGCGCAATACTATCATTTTGCAAACGAACCAAATTTATTGAATCTTGCTTCATTTTTGCAGCCGCTATTTCTGATTGAGTAGGCTGATTGATGTATGCAAATGTGATTAATATTGCAAATATTAACCCAAGGCCGATGATCGAATTTCTATCCATTGTATTTATTAAAAAGCAGGGCGAAAATAGGTATTTCTTCTAAATAAAATAGAAGAAATACCATTGAAAACAATATTGTGTGTGTATGAGTAAACTTAACTTTGGCTGAACTGGACAGCAGCTTTAACAAATTTTACGAAGAGTGGATGTGGATTGAGCACGGTGCTCTTATATTCTGGATGAAACTGAACCCCAATAAAGTATGGATGAGATTTTATTTCTACAATTTCTGCTAATTTAGTGTCTGGGTTTACACCTGTAATTTGCATACCATTGTCTTCAAATTGCTTGATATATGTATTATTAAATTCGAATCTGTGTCGGTGACGTTCATTAATTTTTGATTTTTCATAAGCGGCATAGGCCTTACTTCCCTTGGATAACTCACAAACATATGAACCCAAACGCATGGTTCCCCCTTTTTTGGTTATATTCTTTTGACCTTGCATTAAATCTATAACAGCATGTTTCGTTTTAGGATTCATTTCTGTGCTGTGTGCATCTTTCCAACCAATTACATGTCGCGCAAATTCAATAACCGCCATTTGCATCCCCAAACATATACCAAAAAATGGCACATCATTTTCTCGGGCATATTTAATGGCTGTAATTTTTCCCTCGATGCCTCTATCCCCAAATCCTGGGGCAACTAAAATCCCGTCTAAATCACCCAGTTTTTGAGCCACATTATCATCTGCAATCAACTCGCTGTGAATATATTGCACTCGAACACGTGCTTCATTAAATGCGCCAGCATGAATAAATGCTTCAATAATCGACTTATAAGCATCAGGAAGTTCAATGTATTTACCAATTAATCCAATTCTTACCTCATGTTTTGGATTTTTATGTCGGGTTAAAAAGGACTTCCAACTTTCCAAATCTGGTTCATTTTTGGCACTTAATTTCAGTTTAGACAATACCGTTTTATCTAATTTCTCCTTCAACATCATTAAAGGAACATCATAAATAGTGGGAACATCTAAGGCTTCTATCACAGAATTAACATCTACATTACAAAACAGAGCAATTTTTTTACGCATTTCTTTCGAAATAGCGTGTTCGGTTCTGCAAACTAATACATCTGGTTGAACACCACTCTCCAATAATAGCTTAACACTATGCTGGGTAGGTTTCGTTTTTAATTCGTGTGTAGAACTTAAATATGGCAATAAAGTAAGGTGCACCACCAAGGCATCCTCGTCTTTTAGCTCCCAAAGCAACTGTCTAACAGATTCCACGTAAGGTAGCGATTCAATATCACCAACAGTGCCGCCAATTTCAGTAATAATTATTTCATAATTACCCGTTTCACCCAATAATTTTATTCTTCTTTTGATTTCATCTGTGATATGAGGGATCACCTGAACCGTTTTACCCAGAAATGCCCCTTCACGTTCTTTATTAATGACATGCTGATAAATTCTACCTGTAGTTACATTATTGGCTTGTGAGGTGGGTGTATTTAAGAATCTCTCATAATGACCCAAATCTAAATCTGTTTCGGCGCCATCTTCTGTAACATAACACTCACCATGCTCATACGGGTTTAAGGTGCCTGGATCCACATTTATATAGGGATCTAATTTTTGAATGGTAACTGTGTAACCTCTTGCTTGCAACAACTTAGCAAGAGATGCGGCGATAATTCCTTTGCCCAAAGACGAAGTTACTCCGCCTGTAACGAATATATATTTTGGTGTCATAATTTACTTGGTTTGAAAACACCAAAACGGATTAAATGCGCTAAAAAAACTGCTTTAATAAACCCGTAATTGTGTACTTACGGGATACAAAAATAGTTTAGATTGAGGAACACACAAAAAAGAAGCCGGCTTTGTTTTCAATAAGTTGTTAACAAAGTCGGCTTCAAAATTGGATGAGATAAAAATTATATTTCTCTGTTTACATCCCACTGCTCCATGTAATCTGCTACGCGCTTCAAGAAACTACCTCCCAAAGAACCGTCAACCACGCGGTGATCGTAACTTAAACTTAAAAACATCATGTGGCGAATAGCAATTACATCTCCCATTGGCGTTTCTAATACGGCTGGTTTTTTCTTAATTGAACCAGTTGCCATAATAGCTACTTGGGGCTGATTAATAATTGGCGTTCCCATTACATTACCAAATCCACCTACATTGGTTAAAGTAAAAGTACCACCCTGAATATCATCTGGTGCTAATTTATTTGCTCTGGCTCTGTTCGCCAAATCATTTACAGATTTTGTTAACCCTAAAAGGTTCATACCATCCGCGCTTTTAATAACAGGCACTATCAAATTTCCGGTTGGTAAAGCCGCTGCCATACCAATATTGATATTTTTCCTTTTGATAATATTATTGCCATCTACTGAAACATTGATCATAGGAAAATCTTTGATTGCCTTGGCAACGCATTCAATAAACATTGGGGTAAATGTAATTTTCTCACCTTCCCTTTTCTCGTAAACCTTTTTGGCTTTATCTCTCCACACCACCATATTGGTAACATCTGCTTCTACGAAAGAGGTAACATGCGGACTAGTATGCTTGCTCATAACCATATGATCAGCAATTAATTTACGCATTCTATCCATTTCAATTATTTCATCACCACCAGATAAGCTAACAGGTGGACGAGGAGGAACAGAAGCACTAACTACTGGTTTTGGAGTTGATGCAGGGGAAATGCTTGTTGTTTGAGGAGCAGAAGGGGTTACATTGCCTTTATTTTGAACAAAAGCAAGAATATCCCTTTTCGTTACTCTACCCTCAGCACCCGTTCCTGCGATAGTTTCTAGCACAGCCATGCTGATATTCTCAGCTTTAGCAATATTTAAAACCAAGGGAGAATAAAATCTATTTCCTGGAGCTGGAGTTATTGTTTCTTGCGTTTGTTGAATAGTCTTTTCTGTCTGCTCCACAGCTTGCTTAATTTCGGCAGGTATGGCACTTGAAACAGGAGCTGATGCGGCGGCTGATCCTTCTAGTGAAATTATCGCAATTGGCGCATTTACAGGAACAACATCACCTTCATTAAACAAGCGCTTAATTAACTTACCTGCTTTTGGAGAAGGAACTTCAGAATCAACTTTATCGGTAGCAATTTCCAATACAGTTTCATCTACTGAAATAGAATCACCTTCGTTTTTTGTCCAACGAATAATGGTTGCTTCTGCTATACTCTCGCCCATTTTGGGCATTACCAACTGAAATTCAGACATACATTAATAATTTTGGGATAATTATAATACCAAGCAATATTTTCAGCAAACCAAAAAATTGCTCGATTTAGCGGCAAATTTATTTTAAAAAACCAAATGACAAAACTTTTGTATGCGAATGAATCGGAACAGCCTATTTTTCAAGGGTTGACCATTCAAGTTGCAAATCAACCAGTTTACGGTAAATACCTTTATCTTTTTGCATGAGTGCTTCATGCGTACCTACCTCTTTTACAGCACCTTGATCTATCACAATGATTTTATCTGCATTTCTTACAGTGGAGAGTCGGTGAGCAATTACAATACTTGTGCGATTTTTCATTAAATTATCCAATGCATCTTGAACCAACTGTTCGCTCTCACTATCCAAAGAACTCGTAGCTTCATCAAGTAATAAAACAGCCGGATTTTTTAAAATGGCTCTAGCAATAGCTATTCTTTGCCTTTGGCCACCGCTCAATTTTAAACCTCTTTCACCCACAATAGTTTGATATGCCTCTGGAAATCTGGAAATAAACTCGTGTGCATTCGCTTGTTTGGCTGCATCCACAATTTGTTCCTGTGTAGCCAATGGATTTCCGTAGCTGATATTTTCTAAAATGGTTCCTCCAAATAAAATTACATCTTGAGGCACAAAAGCAATTTGCCTGCGCAATTCTGTTAATTCAATATCTCTACTATTTACTTGGTCAAAAATAATGTTACCCTGAGTAGGTTCATAAAACTTTAACAACAAAGAAGCGATTGTACTTTTTCCGGCTCCACTCGGACCAACAAGGGCGATTTGCTCACCACTTTTTACCTCTAAAGACAAATTGTGCAATACCATCACATCCTTACGCGATGGATAATAAAAAGATACATTCTCAAATTTCAGATTCCCTGATATAGTATGCTTAATCGGAATTTGTTGATCCTTTAATTCAACAGATTCTATGGGCTCGCGCAACAACTCGCGCACCCGTTGTGTAGCACCTAAGGTTTTTTGTAATTGAGAAAACATATCTGCAAACCCTGCGAAAGTTCCGCCAACAAAGGCAGAAAAAATAACAAACATGGTTAAATCACCTGTACTCAATGCGCCACTACTAATCATTCCAGCACCATACCACATAACAAAAGAAATTGCCCCAAACACACTAAATATCATAAAACTTACAAAAGCCCCCCGATATCTTGCATTGCTAATCGCTGTTTCTACCACACTAAAAATACTTTTCCTATATCTGTTTAATTCATGCGGCTCACTTGTAAATGACTTCACAATTGAAATACCAGAAAAGGTTTCTTGCACTATGGTTCCGCTCTCGGCAAGCTGATCTTGCGCTTTTCTAGACATATTTCGAATGCGAACGCCAAAAACTACTGCTACAATTGCAATAAGTGGCACAACAGACAACATCACCAAAGCCAGTTCGCTGCTGATCCAAAAAATAAAACTTAAACCAATAATTAAGGTAAATATTCCTCGCAAAAACTCGGCTAAGGTAAAAGAAATAGCATCTTGTATTTGAGATAGGTCTGAACTAATTCGATTACTTAAATCGCCTACCCTATTATTGCTGTAAAAACTCATAGGCATGCTTAATAACCTGGCATACAAATCTATCCGAATATTTGCTAAAGACTTTTCACCCACTTCGGTTAATAAATATATCCGCATAAAAGAAAAAACAGTTTGAGCCGAAAGTTGAAGAAAGATGAGCAGAAGTATGGTATTTAAGCTCCATTGCACCGATTTCAAATTTAAACCAAAATTGTTTGTAGCTAGGCTTGGAGTTGCAGACTCTATTGCGGCTCCCGGCGAAGCAGCATCAATCATCTTACCCAGTAAAAATGGAAAAATCATTGTGCTCAATGCAGACAATGCAATAAATAGTAAACTTAAAATAAATTTTGTTCGAAAGGGCTTAATATAAGCGAATAAGGATAATGCTTCTGCGATTGTCTCTTTATTGATTTTAGCCTTTGCCGGTTCTTGTGATAAATTACCGTTGCTATTAAAACTTTTTCTTGCCATAATATGCGAACAAATATAGGTAAAACTAACAGTTAAAAGATGTTGTAATAAACGTGTAAAAAGAGCATGAATTAGACCAAAAACCATAAAGACCTCGTTAACAGAAATGCAATTCGACTAACAGGCTGTATATTATAACCGAGAATACCTTCTTAGATTGATTAAATTTTCTTAAAATTGTAAGATGAATAAAATAATATTGTGTTGCATTGGTATTTTGTTGCTTATCCAATTAGAAGCAGCACCCTATGAAAATAAAATTTTCGATGCAAAGGTTCAAACTATTTTGTTTAGTAAAGCCGGAACAGAAGATAGATACCCCATTATTTCTTTGAATAGCCCCGAAATATTGAAGTTGAGCTTTGATATACTTGGCGCACAATCAGAAAACCTACAATATTCACTGGTACATTGTGATGCCAACTGGAATCCAACACCATTAAATCAAAATGAATATTTAAATGGGATGACCTTTGACAATATTCAGGACTTTAAATTTGCTACAAATACCTATGTAAAATATGTGCATTACAATATTTTACTGCCAAACGAAAACATGAAACCAAGAATTTCTGGCAATTATATAGTAAAAGTGTATCGCAATTTTGATGAGGAAGACTTACTATTTACTAGGCGAATGATGGTGTTAAATAATGCAACAACTATAGAAGGCCTTGCTCGCCCGGCTACATTAGCCGAACACAGATATACCAAACAAGAGCTTCAATTTACAGTTGGCATAAACCCAAGTATGGTTGTAAATCCTTTACAAGATGTTTCTATTGTGCTGATGCAAAATAGCAGGTGGGACAATGCCATAACAGGATTAAAACCTCAATTTATGGCTAACAATAAATTAGAGTATAATTATTTAGACCAAACGCTCTTTAATGGGGGTAATGAGTTTAGATTTTTTGACATTAGACAATTGCGTCAATTTTCGGCCAATGTTCGAAGCAAAAGAACCGATTCTGTGGTACATGTAATCTTGAATTTAGATGAAAGCAGAGGGGCTATGCAATATTTTAATTATCTCGACTACAATGGTAAACGCTTAGTTCAAAATAAAGAAGGCAATAATAGCGAAATTGATGGCGACTATGCCTATGTTAACTTTTACCTTTCGTCTGTTATGGGCGTTCCTCCTGATGCCGAGGTTTATGTATTTGGTGAATTTACAGATTGGCGATTAATGCCGGAGTACAAAATGTATTTTAATAAAAATAGACAAAGATATGACTTGGAAGTTCCGCTTAAACAAGGCAGATACGAGTATTGTTATGCAATAAAAAACGACCAAGGAAAACCTGATGAAAGCGTCTTAGAAGGCAATCATTTTCAAACAGAAAATGAATATCTGGTATTAGTATATGCAAAAAACCTTCAATACCATTATGATGAATTAATTGGCGCACGAAAATTCTCAACACAAACGCAATAAAATCAATTACTTGCACCAAATTTCACTCAAAATAAACTTTCAATAATTTATACACAAGTAAAGATAGATTTCTGTATTTTTGCAAATCATCATGAAGACAGAAAATATAGACATCGATTTCGAAAAATATGAAACAGTAATTGGTTTAGAGGTACATGCCCAGTTACTCACACACACGAAGGCTTATTGTGCCGACCCCTATTTTTACGGGTCTGAACCAAATACACAGATAAGTCCAATTAGCTTGGGTCACCCCGGAACACTTCCCAAACACAACAAACAAGTAATTATTAACGCCATTAAAATGGGATTGGCTTGTGAATCTGAAATTGCAAGGGACCAATATTATGCGCGTAAAAATTACTTTTATGCAGATTTACCTAAGGGTTATCAAATCACCCAGGATAAAACACCCATTTGTACTGGAGGCTATATCGAGATCAAAACAAAAGATGGTGAACCCAAAAAGATCGGAATTACGCGCATTCACATGGAAGAAGATGCCGGAAAAAGCATGCACGATCAAGATGTATATGATAGCTTAATTGATTTAAATCGTGCAGGGGTGCCATTAATTGAAATTGTATCTGAACCAGAAATAAAAACTGGCGAAGAAGCCTATCAATACCTTACAGAAGTAAGAAAGTTAGTTAGGTATTTAGACATTTGTGATGGTAATATGGAAGAAGGAAGTTTGCGTTGTGATGCCAATATTTCTGTAATGCTTAAAGGTTCAAAGCAATTTGGAACCAAAATAGAAGTAAAAAATATGAATTCGATGCGAAATGTGCAAAGAGCCATAGATTACGAGGTAAAGAGACAAATAACTGCCTTAGAGAACGGTGAAACTTTATACATGGAAACGAGAAATTTTGATGCCATGAAAGGCATTACACTCACCATGCGTAGCAAAGAAGGTGCAAGCGACTATCGATATTTCCCTGAGCCAGATTTACCTCCATTGCATATCAGCCAAGCGTTTATTGATTCTGTTAAAGCGCAGATGCCAGAATTACCAAAGGCATTATATCAAAAGTTTACCGAAACATTGGGACTTAGTGAATATGATGCCCAGGTGCTTACAGAAAATAAAGATTTGGCTGCTTATTTTGAAAACATATTAAAACATACCGGAAATACTAAAGCAGCCGCCAATTGGCTGATGGTTAATATCAAAGGTTATTTAAATGATCAAGCTATTCATATCAATGATTTTGTATTGCAACCCGCAAAAATTGCAGAGATTATTTCACTCATTGATACAAATAAAATAAGTAATAGCGCTGCTTCCCAACGTTTATTTCCGGAGATGATTAAAGAACATCACAAATCTGCCCTTCAAATTGCAGAAGCTTTGAATTTACTTCAAGAATCGGATGAAAATGAATTACAAAAATGGATTAACGAAGCCATACATAAATTTCCTGAAAAGGTTGCCGAATACAAATCTGGCAAACAGAGTTTATTGGGTTTGTTTATGGGCGAAGTAATGAAAGCAAGCAAAGGCAAAGCCGACCCTAAATTTGCCACACAACTATTAAAAGAAACCTTAGAGAAATAGGAGAAATAACACATGAATTTTTTAAAAAAAGCTTTTTTAGGGCTGACCCTAATGGTATTTTTTGGAGCATGTAATTCCGATAAACCTGAGGAAATATCAGGATTTTTGGTGAGCGGAACACTTACTAATGCAAAAGATATTAAGCAAGTAAGCATTCAAGAATTAACGGCAAGCGGACTTATTCTGTTAGATACTGCAGCAGTAGATGCGAGTGGGAAATTCACTTTAAATGGAAAGCTAAATGAAAAAACATTTTGTATCCTTCGATTTCAAAAAGGAGATATTGTTCTATTGGTTGACTCTAACAGTAGGTTGAATTTGAAAATTGATGCGGGAAAAATTGAAAATTATACAGTTGAAAATTCTCCAGAAAACCAAGAACTGAAAGATCTATTTTTGTTGAATAATTCATTTATGGCTAAAAGCCAATCCATAAACCAGCGATTTTCACAATACAATTCAGAAAATATTACGCCTGCTATTGAAATAGCGATTAAACAAGCTTTCGACAGTTTACAAAATAATCACCAATCTGCGGTAAAAGATTTTGTAGTAAAATCTACCAATACATTAGTACCCTATTTTGCTGCTAACTTTTTGTTACCAGAGGCTGATGCAGCATATTTAACACAATTAGACAATGCCTTATATCCTAAATTTAGTAAATCAAAATATGCCATTCAACTGCACCAAAAAATTGAACGCTTAAACAAAACAGCAGAAGGCGCCTACGCTCCTGATATTGTATTGAATGACCCATTTGGTAAAAAAGTTTCATTATCTGAATTGCGAGGTAAAATTGTATTAGTAGATTTTTGGGCAAGTTGGTGCGGCCCTTGCCGAATGGAAAATCCTAAAAATGTTAGCTTATACAACAAATATAAAAAGGCTGGTTTTGAAATTTTTGGGGTTAGTTTAGATGATAACCGAGATGCATGGATTGCAGCAATCAATAAAGATAAATTGCTTTGGCCACATGGTTCAGACCTCTTAAAATGGAACTCAGCTGTAGTATCATTGTATAATATTAGCGCCATTCCCTATACTGTATTGGTTGATAAAGAAGGTAAAATTATTGCCAAAGAATTACGTGGAACTAATTTAGAAATCAAATTAAAGGAAGTATTTGGATTCTAGGTTCAAACAGATTAACAATTAGATAACAATAAGGAAACATTTGCATAAGCCCAAAGTCGGAATATTACCTAAAAATTAAGAGATGGAAAACATAGGCAAAATATTAGTGGTAGACGATGAGGCAGATATTTTAGAGTTTATATCCTACAATCTTAAAAAAGAGGGATATGAAGTTTTCACCGCAGCAAACGGGAAAGAAGCATTACCTATTGCAAAAAAAATAAAACCAGATTTGATTTTGTTGGATGTGATGATGCCTGTAATGGATGGCATTGAAACCTGCAAAAGAATTAAATCTGACAGCGATTTTGATCAGACTTATGTGGTATTCTTAACAGCGCGATCAGAAGATTATTCTGAGATTGAAGGATTAGATGCTGGCGCAGATGATTATATTGCAAAGCCCATTAAACCAAAGGTATTAGTTACCCGTTTAAACGCTATTCTAAGGAGAAAAATTAAAGAACTTGCGGCTCCTTCCATAAAAGTAAAAGATTTACTAATAGATCGTGAATCATTTTTAATATACCGTGGAGATCAAAAAATTCAATTGGCGAGAAAAGAATTTGAATTATTGTTTTTATTGGCTTCAAAACCAGGAAAAGTATTTACCAGAGAAAATATTCTAGAGAAAGTATGGGGTGATGAAGTATTGGTGGTTGATAGAACCATTGATGTACATATACGTAAAATTCGTGAAAAATTAGGCGATGAGTATATTGGCACTGTAAAAGGTGTTGGATACAAATTTGAAATATGATTAGAAACCCCAAACCAATAGACATTGCGTTTTTGATTTCGCTGCTATTAGCGTCTATCATTGGTACAGTTACCTTTTTTATTAGTGAATGGGAATTTGTAAACACGGTTATTATTTTCACACTTTGTTTTGGACTCTCCTTCTTTTTATTCTTTTATACCTTAGAGTTTTTTATTTACAGAAAAATAAAACTCATTTATAAAACCATACATAGTTTAAAAACCCAAAAGTATGATGCGATTCTCAAAAATTTTGATTGGGATAAAGACCCTATTTCTGAGATGAACAAAGAAGTTATTAAGTGGGCCAGAGATAATAAAATGGAAATAGATCAGCTTAAAAAATTAGCAGATTTTAGAAAAGAATTTTTGGGAAATGTTTCACATGAGCTAAAAACACCTATTTTCAATATTCAAGGCTATATTCACACTTTGTTAGATGGGGCGATGGAAGATCCAGCTGTTAAAACAAGATTTTTAGAAAAAGCAGCTAAGAGTGCAGATAGATTAAGTGATTTAGTGGCAGATTTACTGGCCATTTCGCAATTAGAGAGTGGAGAGCTCACCATGGAAAAAGAACGCTTTGATATTACTGCATTGGTTAAAGACGTATATGAACAGTTGAGCAATAGCAAAGTTAATTTATTGATTAAAGAAGGTTGCAACGAACCTTTTTTTGTATTTGCAGATAAATATAGGATCAGACAGGTTTTGGTTAATTTGGTATCTAATTCTATCAAATATGGAAATCAAAACGGTACTACCACCGCTGCCTTTTATGATATGGATGAAAACATTCTGATTGAGATTGCAGATAACGGTGCAGGTATTGAGCAAGAACACCTCAATCGCATTTTTGAGCGATTTTACAGAATAGACAAAAGTAGAACCAAGGAAGGCAAAGAAGGGGGAACAGGACTTGGCCTTTCTATTGTAAAACATATTATAGAAGCACACCAACAAACTATTAATGTAAGAAGTAATTTAGGAGAAGGAACTACCTTTGGTTTTACGCTTCAAAAGGCCTAGAATATTGGTAAGGCGATAAAAAATAAGGAAACATTGGAAATTTATTTTGAATGAAACATAAATTTTCTTGGTAGGCTGAACAAAAAATATATATTTGCCAATAGCCAATTAATTATAATACAATGGTTAAGAGTTTAAAAAAGAAAATCAGAATGGAGTTTGAGATAAAAGCATCACCCTCTATGGTGTATAATTATATCAGCTCTCCTTCAGGATTATCGCAATGGTTTTGCAACGATGTAGATATCTATAATAATTTCTACAAGTTTAAATGGGATGGTGATGAAAACATTGCCGAATTAATTAAAAAAACACCGGGCAAGGGTATCAAATTTCGTTGGAAAGATGCCCTTCCAGAAGAGTTTTTTGAATTTGAAATTCAATTGGATGAACTAACAGATGATGTTGCCCTCGTAGTAACAGATTTTGTTGAACCTGAGGAAGAAAAAAATGCAATTCTATTGTGGGATAACCAAGTTCACGAGTTAAAAACATTATTAGGAGGCTAACTCAATACCTCCTCAAATTGCTTATAAAACTCACTCAATCCTTCGAAAATATTTTCTTTGTTTTCAATTGGTTTAGATCTTACCAATTTAAAAAATCTACCAGAAATAAGCTCAAGTTGTTGTGGTTCACTAATTTGTTCTAAAATTTGGAAGTGCTCTGAATGGATATCATTTTCCCAGAGGTTTGACCCCAACAATATAAAATCTGTTGGTTGTGCCAATGTTAAAACCTTTGTATACAGCTCTTTTTGAACTCCTTGAAAAATAAGTTGAAACTGAATTCCCCTACCCCACCAAAATAATGTACGGTAAACAAAATTAAATTGTAGGTTATTCATCTTTGGAAAGTCTAGTACCAGATAGGGTAAATCTTGTAACCTTTCCCCAGCACTAATTTTAAATGATTTATTGGGATTAAAAGACTGCAATAATTCGCCAGATTCTAGCAATTGTGCCTTAATTTTATCCATGGCACTTTTCTTGATAATCGGATACCAATCGTTTTCAATTAAATTGAATTCGTCATTATTCAATTTATTTACCCATTTTTGTTCCATAATGTCAAAGATAAACCAAGCGTGAAGAAATTTTACCTATTTATTGTTAAGAATTATTTAAAAGCATTTTTACCAACTTTTTTGATAGTGATGCTCATCTTACTCATGCAGGTTATTTGGCTGTATGTAGATGAACTAATTGGCAAAGGATTAGATTGGCTCATTATTGCAGAATTAATATTTTATTTTTCTGCCAGCCTTATACCTCAAGCATTACCCCTATCCATTTTACTTGCTTCTATTATGACCTTCGGAAATTTAGGGGAAAGCTATGAACTTGTTGCAGCTAAGGCATCAGGCATTTCTATTTGGAAGATGTTTAGGCCTATGGCTATTGTTATGCTATTTGTGGCCACATTTGGTTTCTTTGTTTCGAATGTACTCATCCCTCAAGCCAACCTAAAGAAAGGTTCATTATTGTATGATGTTCGACAACAAAAACCCGCATTAGCCATAAAAGAAGGCGTATTTAGTCAGGATATCCCCGGAATTACCATACGCGTTGGAAAAAAAAACAGGCAAACACAGGAACTCCAAGACATTATTATATACGACCAAAGAGAAAGTCAGCTTCACCCCGTAATTATTTTTGCAAAAAGCGGGAAAATGAGCAGCAGTGAAGATAACAGATACCTATTCTTAAACCTTATTGACGGCGGAAGGTATGAGGAATTAGAGCGCGTAAAAGGATATTATTATTCCCAGCAACATTCTACTATGACTTTTCAAGAAGAGCGAATTGCATTTGACATGAACAGTTTTAAATTTAATAGAACAGATGAAAATCTATTTAAAAACCACTGGGAGATGCTCAATGTGCTAGAATTAGGAACTGCAAGTGATTCGTTGGATCAGGTTGCGCTTTATAAATTTGATGAATTGAAAAACTTCATACGTCCTTATTATTTTTTTAGTAAAAATCAAATTGACAGCAGCAATAAAACAGCTCGTGTGAGTCCGATTTTAATTACAAGCAAAGAAAGAAATATTACGAGTCATTTTTATGATGTACCATCAAGCACCATATATGCCAATGCGATTAACTCGGCCAGAAGTGTTAAAAATATAGTAGAATATTCTATTAATGAATTTAAAGAGTTAAATAGGTTACGAACACGACATAAAATTGAATGGCATAAGAAATTTGTTTTATCTATTGCCTGTATTGTTATGTTTTTTATTGGCGCACCATTAGGTTCAATTATTAGAAAAGGCGGTTTTGGACTACCTATAGTAATTTCAGTTTTGTTATATGTAGTTTACCACATTGTTTCCTTATCTGGGGAAAAAGCGGCTAAAACGGAGGCATGGACAGCAATGGAGGGAATTTGGTTTGGGATTGCCGTATTTATTCCAATCGCATTTTTTATCACCTACCAAGCTGCAAATGATTCCCAATTATTTGATAAGAATTTATATTACAAATGGATGAGAGCATTCAAACGTTTTTTAAATAAAAAATCAGAAAAGAGTGATTCAAACGCACTAATTACCTAAATTTAAAAAATTATTATTATGAGTTGGATCGAACATATTAAAAATAAATTGGGTTCATTGATGCTAGAAAAAAGAGTGAATGAAAAAGTAGGCATTAATCCAATACCCAGCTTTCAAGACATACAAGAAATTGGAGTAATTTATAACGCAACACAAGCTATTGAGGAAGAACAAATAAATCGGATTGCTCATTTTTTGCGCGATCAAGGCAAAAAAGTGTGGACCTTAGGCTATGTTGACTCAAACAAACTACCGCACAACCGTAAATTCCATATTAGTTCTGAATATTTTTGGAAAGAGCAATTAAATTTTTTCAATTTACCACAACCCGAAAAAATTGGCCAATTTATGAATCATAACTTTGATTTATTAATGAATCTGTATTTTGAGCCCATATTGCCTATTCAAGCAATGAGTTGCTTATGCCATGCGAAATATAAAATGGGCGCCCAAATTCAAAATGGCATACAGTATAATGATTCTATAATAGATACAGGAAATGACCATTCTATTCAGTCGCTTTCTGCACAAATGGTTCATTATTTAAAAGTAATAAACCAACATGAATCATAAATACAATTTACTTCCTTTGATGGAGCATTTCTATACGATTCAAGGAGAAGGCTTCCATTCGGGCAGAGCTGCTTACTTTTTGCGTTTAGGAGGTTGTGATGTAGGTTGCGTTTGGTGTGATGTAAAAGAAAGTTGGGAGGCAGACAAACATCCATTGGTTAGCATAGAGCAAATGGTAGCATGGGCAAAAGAAGCTGGAACAGAAATGGCGGTAATAACCGGAGGAGAGCCACTCATGCATTCGTTAACCGACCTCACTGAAGCCTTGCATCAAGCCTCGATAGAAACCAATATAGAAACTTCTGGCGCTCATCCATTAAGCGGCAAATGGGATTGGATTTGTGTTTCTCCCAAAAAATTTAAAGCCCCTTTACCAGAGGTTTTGATTGAGGCAAACGAGTTAAAAGTTGTTATTTTCAATAAAAGTGATTTCGAATGGGCTCAAAAACATGCACAGTTGGTAAAACCAACTTGCAAGTTATATTTACAACCAGAGTGGACACAAAGAGAAAAAGTAACGCCACTTATTGTAGATTTTTGTAAAGCTAACCCCAAGTGGCAAATTAGTTTACAAACGCATAAATACATGCAAATACCCTAAACTAATTTTTCAGTTTTCAATTCCATCAAAACTTTTGCTACAGCCGGACAAATCAATGAATTTTGAAATGTTAGTGGTAATTTTTGAAGTTGATCCCGTTGGTGGGTATGAGGATATTCTCTACACGCATTAGGTCTGGCTTCATATACCTTACAGTAATGGTCTGAACCTAAAAACATACAAGGCATGCTTTTGAACACATAATCCTTATCTTCATCTATTTTCAAATAATTTTCTGTGAATGTGGCTGGCCTAATTTTAAGCTCTTTTGCCAACCTATCAATATCTTTATTTAATAATAAAGGACCTGTTGTGCGGCAACAATTAGCGCACTGCAGGCAATCGATTTCACTAAACGCACTATCATTTAAATCCTGAATTAGCCTATCTAAATGTTGAGGTTTTTGCTTTTTTAGTTTGTCTAAAAATTTCTTATTGTCGACCTTATTTTTCTTAGACCAATCTAATAACTTTTGATAGGCAGCTAACATTATTTAGATTCAGATTTTAGTTCATGTCCCATCTTATCACGTTTGGTGTCTAGGTATTTTTTATTGTGCGGGTTAGGAACAACTGCCAATGGAACATTTTCAACAATCTCTAAACCATACCCAATTAATCCAGCCCGTTTGGTTGGATTATTGGTCATCAATCTCATTTTTTGCACTCCCATTGCCCTTAAAATTTGCGCACCAACTCCATAATCACGCTCATCCATTTTAAAACCAAGTTGTAAGTTTGCATCTACTGTATCAAGACCCTGTTCTTGTAGTTTATATGCCTTGAGTTTATTAACCAAACCAATACCTCTACCTTCTTGATTAATATATAAAACAATTCCCTTTCCTTCCTGCTCAATTAGTTCCATTGCCTTGTGCAATTGATCGCCACAATCGCAACGCATTGAATGAAAAATATCACCTGTAATGCAAGATGAATGCACCCTTACCAAAACAGGTTCATTTTCTTCCCAGCTACCCTTTTGAAGAACCAAATGCTCTTCACCGGTATCAATTTGTTTAAAGGCGGTTAATACAAAATTTCCGTAGGTGGTTGGCATATCAACAGAAATTAAGCGCTGTATTAAAGATTCCTTCTCTAAGCGATAAGCAATTAAATCTTTAATGGTAACCAATTTCATATCAAATTTTTGAGCAATTTTAATAAGATCTGGCACACGAGCCATGCTTCCATCTTCATTTAAAATTTCAACAATACAACCCGCAGGTTCAAAACCAGCCAAACGGGCAAAATCAATGGCTGCTTCCGTATGTCCGGCTCGTCTTAGCACACCCTCTGGCCTTGCTTTTAATGGAAAAATATGCCCTGGTTTCCCAAAGTCTTCAGGTTTACTGCTTGGATCAATTAAAGCTTGAACCGTTTTGGCTCTATCTTGAGCAGAAATACCTGTGGTGCAACCTTTACCTAATAAGTCTACCGATACGGTAAAAGGCGTTTCATGCAAGGTAGTATTATCGTTAACCATTAGGTCTAGTTTTAGCTCATTACAGCGTGTATCTGTAAGCGGCGTGCAAATGAGTCCCCTACCCTCTCTAGCCATAAAATTAATTACCTCGGGCGTAACATTTCTAGCGGCTGTTAAAAAATCACCTTCATTTTCCCTATCCTCATCATCCACAACAATTATCATTTTGCCGTTTTGAATATCTGAGATTGCTTCCTCGATGGTATTAAACTTGAATTGCATGTGCTATTTTTAAGGGTGCAAATATAATAATAATTGAATATTATCAGCATGTTTCACCTACACAATGGCATTATAATCAGAAATGTAATGAATAAAAAAAACAACTATGCATAGAATCTTGGTAATCTAAGTAATCAGTAAAAATTAGCTTACTAAAATTGGTTCGAACCAATGAAATGGCTTTAAATAAAGCATATTTACCTATCTTGCGCGCATGAATTATTTAAGGGCAGAAAACCTGTCGAAAAGATTTGGAGAACGCGTTTTATTTGAAAACATCTCCTACACATTAGCAAAAGGAAACCGCGTTGCACTGATTGCAAAAAATGGAACTGGAAAAACCTCATTACTTAATTTACTAGCCAAATGTGATGAGCCCGATTCGGGCAATATAGTTATTGATAAACATATTAAATGGGCATATTTGGCACAAGATCCTCAATTTGAAAAAACAGATACTGTTTGGGAAGCTGTTTTTAATTCAGACAATGAGGTTATAAAAGCAGTGGCTGATTATGAATGGTGTATGGAGGCTTTGAATACAAATCCAAACGACGAAGGCATTCAAAATAAATTGCAACAAGCTATGGAGCAGATGGATGTTTTTCAGGCTTGGGACATTGAGGCTAGGGTGCACACTATTCTTACCCAATTAAACCTACAACATCATTTAAACCATACTGCAGATCAATTAAGCGGTGGACAAAAAAAGCGATTAGCCTTAGCTAGGGTTTTGATTCAAAGTCCGGATATGCTCATTTTAGACGAACCAACCAATCACCTAGATATTCCTATGATTGAATGGTTAGAAGCTTACCTTAAATCTCAAGACATCACCTTGCTTTTGGTTACCCACGACAGGTACTTTTTAGACCATGTATGTAATGAAATTATAGAACTAGACCTCGGTCAGTTATTCACTTATAAAGGCAATTACGCTTATTTTTTAGAGAAGAAGCAACAACGCGAAACTTACCAAGCCAAAGAAGCAGATGAGGCCAGAAAATTAGCAAAAAAAGAGTTAGAGTGGATGAGGCGGCAACCCAAAGCGAGAACCACAAAATCTAAAAGTAGAATTGATGCGTATTATGAAACCAAAGAAAAAGCTGCTTTCAAAAAAGATGATTCCCAAGTAGAAATTGTAATGCAAATGAAACGCATGGGTGGTAAAATTTTGGAAGTAAATCAGATCAATAAAAACTTTGGAAGCCTTAAAATTGCTGAAGATTTTAGCTACCTTTTTAAACCCGGCGAGCGCATTGGGGTAATTGGTAAAAATGGAGTAGGCAAATCTACCTTTTTAAATATGTTACAGGGTATAGAAAAACCAGACTCGGGTAATATAGTAAAAGGTGAAACCGTAAAATTTGGGTATTACGGCCAGCAAGGCCTTCAGCTTAAAGAAGACAAACGCGTTGTTGAGGTAATTACAGATATTGCCGAGTATTTAGAAGTGGGTAAAGGCGTTAAACTAACTGCTATTGCCCTACTTCGCATGTTTTTGTTTGATCCTAAAAAGCAACATAATTTTGTAAGCACCCTAAGTGGTGGAGAAAAACGTAGGTTATACTTACTCACTATTTTAATGGAAAAACCAAACTTCCTTATCTTAGATGAGCCAACCAACGATTTAGATATCGAAACATTAAATGTTTTAGAAGAATTCTTAGAATCTTTTGAAGGGTGTTTATTGGTTGTTACCCATGATAGGTATTTTATGGACACCTTAGTAGACAAATTATTTGTATTTGAAGGGGAAGGACACATCAGAGATTTTAATGGCAATTACCAAGATTATTTGAATGAACTTGAAGATAAAAAACTGGCAGCATATGCAGCAAAACAGGACGCCAAGGAGCCTAAACCCATAGCAATAAAAGAAGCGCCGAAAGTGATAGAAAAAAAGAAACTTTCATTCAAAGAACAACGAGAATTAAGTGACTTAGAAGCAAGTATTGAGGAATTGAATGCTGAAAAATTAAAACTTGAAACCTTACTTACTATTGGCAGTGAAAGTCACGAAGAATTATTAGGTTGGAGCCAATCCCTCGAAACCATAAAAAATACCTTAGATGAAAAAGAACTTAGGTGGCTAGCTTTAACTGATTAATGGATTAACAAAAACCTGCACACCTCTAACCTAAAACACACATGGACAAACCCAAAGTAATACCTTTTTCTAAAATGATTATTTTTGAAGATGAACATTTTATCTTCATCAATAAACCAGCCTTATATTCTTCTTTAGACGATAGACATGGAGATGTTTTTTCTATCATCAGGCAAGCAAAAAAACAAGATGATAACTTACAACTTTGTCACCGCTTAGATAAAGAAACAAGTGGGGTTTTAGTGATTGCTAAGAACGAGATGGTGTACAGAGAAATGTCTATGTTATTTGAGAAACGTGAGGTAATGAAAATTTACCACGCCGTGGTGCAAGGAAATTTACAAGTAGACCAAATGAGTATCAGTGCACCTTTGGGTCAGACCGCAAAAGGCATTGCAAAAATTGATAAAATTGATGGTAAAGCTTCCGAAACACTTGTTCAAACGCTAAAAGTATATAAGCATTATACCTTACTTGCTTGCATGCCCATTACGGGCAGATTGCATCAAATCCGCATTCACTTGGCCTCCCAAAATTTTCCATTGGTTGCAGATACCACCTATGGAGGTACTATGCCCTATTTAGCCAAGATAAAACCTAAATTTAAAGAAGGTAAATGGGAGAATGCCGAACCAATGATGAAACGCGTTGCCCTGCATGCTTATGCTATCCGCTTCAACTTATTCGACAAAGAATATCATATTAATGCACCTTATCCAAAAGATTTTGCGGTATTAGTTAAACTATTGGAGAAGTATGATTTATAGTTACAGACAAATCAATAGGTGCATTCACTTTTTCAGGCAGCAATGCAAAATCAATCACTTCATGCATTTCCTTCACATAGGTAAAGTTTAATTCACTCAGGTAACTCTCATTAATTTCTAATACATCCTTCCGATTAGCTTCGCAGAGAATAATATCTGTAATACCAGCTCTTTTAGCTGCTAAGATTTTCTCCTTAACGCCACCAATTGGTAGCACTTTACCCCGCAGCGTAATTTCACCCGTCATTGCTAAATTAGACCTTATTTTTCTTTGCGTATAAACAGAAGCCAAAGAAGTTAGCATCGTAATTCCAGCAGAAGGTCCGTCTTTTGGCACAGCACCCGCAGGCACATGGATATGTAAATCATATTGATCGAAAACCAACGGATTTATGTCTAACTTTTCGCAATTGGCCTTCAAAAAACTAAGAGCAGTAATAGCAGATTCTTTCATCACTTCCCCTAAATGTCCGGTAAGTGTTAATTTCCCTTTACCTTTATGCAGGATACTTTCAACAAATAAAATCTCTCCACCAACGCTGGTCCAAGCCAAGCCCGTCACCACACCAGCTACTTCATTACCTTGGTAAATTTCTTTATCTCCTCGATCTACACCTAACATTTTAACAAGCTGCTCAGGCGTAATTTTTTTAGAATATGAATTCCCCATCACCTTTTCTCTAGCGATGTGTCGGGCTACTGTAGCAATTTGCTTTTCCAAACCTCGCACGCCACTTTCACGCGTATATCCTTCAACTATTTTTTTAAGAATTTCTTCACTTAATTCAAAATCCTTTGGTTTCAAACCATGATTTTCTTTTTGTTTTGGAATTAAATATTTTTTAGCAATTTGAACCTTTTCTTCGAGGGTATAACCATTAATCTCTATAACCTCCATTCTATCTAGTAAAGCAGGTTGAATTTGATCTAAAGAATTTGCCGTTGCCACAAACATCACATGAGACAAATCATATTCAATTTCAACAAAATTATCATAGAAAGTAGCATTTTGTTCTGGATCCAATACCTCTAATAAAGCACTGCTTGGGTCGCCTCTAAAACTCATTCCCATTTTGTCTACCTCATCTAAAACAAACACGGGATTATTTGATTTTACCTTTTTAATATTTTGAATAATCCTTCCTGGCATAGCACCAATATAAGTTCTGCGATGACCACGAATTTCACTTTCATCACTTAAACCACCCAAAGCTACTCGAGCATATTTTCTTCCTAATGCTTTGGCAATGGATTTTCCCAGAGAAGTTTTTCCCACACCTGGAGGTCCGTATAAACATAAAATCGGACTTTTCATATTGCTTTTTAGCTTAAGCACAGCAAGATATTCAAGAATTCTTTGCTTCACTTTTTCTAGTCCGAAATGATCCTCATTTAAAATCTTTTCAGCCCGCTTTAAATCAAAATTATCTTTGGTATATTCTTCCCAAGGTAAATCTAACAGCAATTGCAAATAATTGAGTTGAATTCCATAATCTGGTGCCATAGGATTGGATCTTCGCAAACGATCAATTTCTTTAGAAAAGGCTTGGTTAACCTTAGCAGACCATTTCTTATTTTTCGCTGCCTGCAATAAATTATCTATATCACGCTCCGGAGAATCTCCGCCTAACTCTTCTTGTATGGCTTTTATTTGTTGTTGCAAGAAATAATCTCTTTGCTGTTTGTCTAGGTCGCCGCGAACTTTACTTTCTATTTGGGCTTTAATCTCGGCATATTGAAAATCTTTTTTTAGTGCCTCCAGCACCATATGGGCTCTCTTTTTGTATGGCAAAACCTCTAAAATCTCTTGTTTCACATTGGTTTCTGCGTTTAAATTAGACGCTACAAAATTCACCAAAAAAGTAGGGCTCTTTATTTTACTAATAGCCATTGCTGCCTCACTGGGCATATTTGGCGACATATTTATAATTTTCTGCGAGTAATCTTTAATTGATTCTGAGAGCGCACGTGCCTCTTCATCCTCCTCAAAAATTGGTTCAGGCAGCGCAGAAATAGTTGCTTTTAAATAAGGATCGGTACTTAGTGTAGAAATAATTTCGAACCTTCTTTTACCTTGAATAACGGCCATGGTGCTGCCATCTGGCATTTTTATCATTCGTAAAATGGTAGCAACAGTTCCAATTTTATGCAAATCACGCTCTTCTGGTTCTTCAATGTCTGACGCCAATTGTGCTACCACTCCCACCAATTTATCCTTCGTTTTATTGGCTTCTTTGAGCAACTGTATGGATTTATCTCTTGCCACAGTAATGGGCATTACCACGCCGGGGAATAGAATGGTATTTCTGAGCGGCAAAATTGGCAGAATTTCTGGGAGCGACTCCTTGTTCATGATATCTTCCTCTTCCTGACTCAACAAGGAGATAAAATCTGAACTATCATTATCATCATTTATTATATTACTCAAAATCAACCTATCGTGCATATTTCTTTTCATTATGTAAATCTAAAAATCTTGGCGTATGAATCTTTACAATCCTTGTGCCATTAGTTAATTACCTGACCAAAATACCTATCTATTAAAATGGCACCTGCCATAGCCACATTTAAACTTTCGGCCGAACCCAATTTTTCGATAGAAATACTATGATTGATAAACGGCCTCAATGCTTGACTCACGCCTACCCCTTCATTTCCAAGCAGTAAAACCATATTTTTCTCAAAATTAAATTTTCGAGCGGCTGATCCATTCATCTCTGCAGCCACAACTGGAAATGTAAGTGATTTAAAAAAAACTGACAAATCGCCATACATTAATTGAACCCTACCGAGTGAACCCATGGTAGCTTGAACCACTTTGGGATTAAAGGCATCCACTGTATCAACACTGCATAGAATATGTTTAATGCCATACCAATCTGCTAAACGAATGATGGTTCCTAAATTACCTGGGTCTTGCACTGTATCTAATGCAAGTATTAGTCCCGACATTTGGCTTGGGTTAAACCCAGCAATTGGTATTTTAAACAAGGCAACAACCTCTCGTGGACTCTTTAAAGCACTTAATTGAGCCATTTCTTTTTCACTTAAACAGGTAATAGTGGCAAATTTGGATAACTTTGCTTTATTCCCTGAAAGCCACTCATCGTATGCAAAAACTTGCACCAATTCACAATTTGCGTCAATTAAATCTAAAACAGATTTGCTTCCTTCAGCAACAAATAGCTTATTTGCATACCGATTTGATTTTTCTGATAAAGATTTTACCAATTTGATAGTTGCTTTCGTTAACATACGTGTAGTATTAGTTCTTGCTATTTCTATAGTAATGATGCAGGCTTGCAATTTATCAAAACTTGCCCAAAAAGAAGGTGCATTTTTATATAAAAACAAAATAGACATCAAAGAAGCCAGAGAATCTCGCATGTTTAGCAGTAATATTGATGCGTATATAAAACAAATTCCAAACAAACGCATACTACAAGTTACACGCTTAAATCTCAGAATGTACCAGTTGGGCAATGCCTTTCCAAATACTTGGCTGGGGAGAACTATTCAAAAGAAAATGGGCGAAGCTCCGGTTATTTTAGATAGTAATTTGATAGAATCATCTACGCGTGGTATTGCTGGCTACTTAAAAACTGAGGGATATTTTTATCCAACTATTACCTATGATGTAGTTGGAAAAGCACATAAAAAAACGGTAATATATAAAATTAGTACCGGGAAAGCTTATCATATTTACAGAATTGAACAGCACATTGCAGATAAAAAATTAGATTCATTGGTTCAATCTCAATTTGAACTGAGCCATATTAGGTATGGCAATCCACTTAAGTTTGAAAACATGCTTAAGGAAAAAAACAGAATTACAGATCAACTTAAAGACCAGGGTTATTTTTCTTTTAGCAAAGACTTTATAGAATTTGATCTAGACACTGCCATGAAAAACTATCGGGCTATGATAGGTATTAACATTAGCAATCCAGATGGATTTAAAAAATACAACACGTATAAACTGAACAAAATATTTATAGAAATTGAAAACAAAGACCATTCAGGTAAAATATCAGATACTACACATTTAAACACCTTCAGTTATCAATTCAATAATTTTCCGCTTAACCCACAAGTTCTCAGCAGAGCATTATTAATTGAACCTAAGCAAAGTTTTAACCAAACACTATCTAGCAATTCATTCAGCAGGCTAAACGACTTACAAATATTTAGATCAGTTAATATGTCGGCCATACCGCATAATGAACAAACAGATACACCAAGTATAGACTATATCATAAAACTTCAACCAAGCACAAAATACGACTTCACAATAGAACCACAAGCCATTACTTCGGATCAATCGAATTTAGTAACCGGCTCAACGGGTAGAAATTACGGACTTGCCTCTCAGATTACACTTACCGATAAAAATGTATTTAATCATGCCGAAATTTTGCAGTTGAGTTACCGACTTTCTGTGGAGGCTCAACGGGGATTTAACATACCTAGTTCTACTTTTTTCAATAGTTTTGAATCTAATTTATCGGCAAGTTTAATATTCCCAAAACTATTATTTCTGCCAAAACTCGATAAAAGGTGGAATAAATTCACCAATAAAAGTCAGTTAACCGCCACCTTTATTTGGGAAGAAAATGTAAACTGGATCCGCAATGTATATGCCATAGGTTTTAGTTGGCAAAAGATTAGACCCTATTTTAATCAATATTTTGTACCTGCCGAGATCAGCTATATTAAAACAGATTTTAACAATGCACTGTTGGCAGAGCAAAGTAAAAACGACCCCTATTTACAAAGTGTTTTCAATAATAATTTAGTAACCGCTTCGCGTTATGGTTTTGTATTTAACAACCAAGGAAATATTAGAAAGAAACATTACACTTATATAAAATGGGACGTACTTGAATTAGCAGGTACCTTGATAGATCAAGTTTATCCAATTTTGGGTATTCAATCAGATACAGGCTTTAATAAATTTCTTGGTGTCCAATATTTTCAATATGCAAAAACCTTTGCAGACATTAGGTATAATCGCTATTTAGATGAAAACAACAGATTGGCATCAAGATTAGCCATCGGTGTTGCCATACCTTACGGAAATTCACCAGATTTTGTTCCATTCGATAAACGATTCTTTACTGGTGGAGCCAATAGTATTCGTGCTTTTTTACCAAGATCAATTGGTCCGGGAGCCTACAATGCAGAAGGAAATACAGACCGTAGTGGAGATGTGCGATTAGAATTTAATGTAGAATCAAGATTTAATATTTTAAATCATTTTATAGAAGGGGCAATCTTTGTAGATATGGGTAATATTTGGAGAATAAAAGAAGATGGACGTAATGAAGAAGTATTTGCCTTCAATACTTTTTATAAACAATTGGCCGTTGGATCAGGCCTAGGATTAAGATTAAATCTAGATTTTTTAATTGTGAGACTAGATGCAGCTGCACCAATTATTGACCCGCGCAAACCATTGAACAACCGAAATGTACTGAGCAGTTACAGTGATATAGGGGTGCTTTGGAACAATACTATTTTAAACTTTGGCGTTGGATACCCATTTTAATGGAACGCGAATAAGCAACTATTTATCGCGTACTAAAGTAAGAGAACCTCTGGCAGATTTTGGTTCTGGATTTCCATTCATTGCATAATTAAATACAAAATAATAAACTCCTTCAGGACACTCAGCACCCACATTAAAGTTGTTACCATTCCAATTTATACCATCATTTCCGAACCCATCTTTTTTTGATTCAAAAACTTTATTACCCCAACGGTTAAAAATAACTAAATCGTACGATGAGTAACCAACAATATCAATATCAAAAGCGTCGTTACTATTATCGTTATTGGGCGTAAAAATATTAGGAATATTCACACGAGCATCGGCTGGAAGTGTTATCTTACAAATAGAATCCCAACAATCTTGCGCATTATATGCAATTAGGCAAACCGTGAAAGAACCTGCTGCACCTATAAAATTATGAGAAGGATTTTCGAGCGTACTCTTATTTTTACTACCACTCATTGGATGTCCAAAATCCCATTCATACCTTACAGCGAATTGGGAGGTATTTTGAAATTGTATGAATGGTAATTTTGTTTGATCCATATCAAAATCGGCTATTACATCGCTCACTGTAATCAATTTATAGGCTGTATCAACACAAATAGCGCCCGGCGAAAGCGGATATAATTTAACCCTATACGTTTGCTTGTTTCCGTATGTATACTGTGTAACCGTATCTGGAAACAAAACTTGTTTAATGGGTGAACCATCACCAAAATCCCAAACAAAAGCTGGAACCAGTTGAACCGGACGAGCTGTTAAATCAAAAGGTTCGTCTTTACATACCGTATCCGGGGCATAAATATTTGCGCGAATAGCAGGCAATACACGTATCGTTCTTACTGGCGAATTAACATTTAATGAATCTGGAAAACTAGCCAAACAGGTTTTATACTGACCGGTAAGTGGGTTAAAAATAGTATCTTCTCCCACTACATATATTTTGTAAATACCAGCTTGAGTATATATGTGCTTCACATTAGTATCTAATTTGGTACTGGCAATCGCATTATTTTGATCCCTAAAATACCATACCCAATTTATTAAAGGGTAGCCTGTTGTATTTTTCAAAACAAGTTGAAAGGGTGCGCAACCAACTGTATCAGAAACTATATCAAACCTTGGTCTTGGACCATCAATCCAAATTGGAATACTTGTAGAATCAATACAACCATTGATAGATTCAATTTTTAACTTAACCGTATAATTCCCATTAGCAGTATAATCATGAACCGGATTTTGAACCAAACTATTGTTTTTATTATCGCCAAATTCCCAGTTCCAAGCAACAATTTTATCATAAGGCAAGTCTCCATATAAAGCAGAAGAATCGAAATATTTAGATTCATCTGTAAAAGGCAAGATTTGTGGCGCGCACAAATACCTAGCTTGCATACTTTTGATAGCAGCTTGCACATCTACTACCTTAACTTTTATGCTATAGGCAAGGGTATCTCTGCAGCCAATACTATCTACCGAAACCATTTTTACAGTATAATTGCCAACCCTATCATATTTATATTTAGGTAATGATCCCGATGTTATAAATCCTTTTCCATCGCCAAAATCCCAATACAATTGTTCTTTTCCCGCTGGAGCTCTGCTTGGGTCGCGCCAATATTTATAGATTGAGTTAAAATAACTAACATCATCTTCCATTATCGCCCCTTCATTTAAACAAACAATAGGTTTCTCAGGCTTAAAACTTCTGGCAAATCCAAAGAATGTAGTTATCTCATACCTTAGAACACAGTTTCGGGTATTGGTAATTGTTACAGATATGCGCTTTATACCAGGCGTGGTGAAAGTATAAAACTGACTGGGTATAATTGAATCATTCGGACCATAATTGAGCGTAAAAACACCACCTGGAGCATTAAAATTTATAACCACTCGCTTTAAACTATCTTGGATAGAATCTGCCATTGAAACCTTCACACGCCAGGGTCCACAACCCTCATTGATGCGTTCCAAAGAAAAAAGTGGGTTAATTGGAAAAAAGCGAAACATATTATGGTACCAGGCTGTGTCGTAACAATCCTTCCCATTTTTATCTTTACCATTTTTAATAATTAAACCAACAGTAACATAGCCAAGCGGATTACATGTTTTACTGTAAGAATGAAAAAATTGATTATCAAAAGTATCAACTTGAATCCACATTGCATTTGGACAGGCAGAATCTGGCATGTACCAAGCAAGTTCTCTACCGCAAAGCGGTAAAGTTTTTTTCAAATCAAAAACTACCACCTCATTTAAACAAGGGAAAGCAGGTGTATAAGTGAGTCCGGGTCTGATCGGATTGCTCGTGCTATCCCAACCTGCATCGGGTGCAGTTAGTTTTAGAGCCGCCTCACTTGTATCAAAACACCCTCTGCTTATATCACCTAAAATTAATTTGGCATTATAACATTGATCTTTCCCATCAAGGTATCTATGCCAAACATTGGCACTATCTTTACTGTACCTGCAATTTACACCAACGTTTATATTGTTCTTTGTATCAGTAGTACAAGGAGGGGCAAATGCATCATCAAAATCCCATAACCTGTACATAGAACCATTTCCATAATAGCAAGAATTATCGCCCACTGGTGTTCTGAACCTAACTGTATCATACACCTCACATTGAATGCTATTGATAATTTTATCTGCACGCGTTTCAATTAAAGATTTTGGTCCATATACATAAACGGTGGTATCTGTTCTAGTAAAACAAGAACCAATTCGAACATACATACGAACATTATATGCACCACAATCATCAAAATTCATAGAATCAGAAAAAACAGCGGCACTTGTATCAACCCTATTGGGATTTCCAATTTTGTAATAGGCCCAATAAACATTTGCAATATTGGGATTATTCGATTTGAACCTAAAGCCGTTACCTTTATAACACATCGAAGGCGTTTGAAAGTAAATGGTACTGTCAATTTTATAATTTTTACCGGCTGGAGCAAGGGTAAAAGTATCTCTGCACCCATTTTTATCTATCACACTTAATCTGGCATTAAACTCACCCGCAGTAGTGTAGGTGTGAATAAAATTAGTCCACGGACTGCTAGCTGTGTTGCCATCGCCAAAATCCCAATGATAACTATTTAAAGCAGACAAAGGCATATTAGAAGTATTGTTAAAACGTACGGGTGTTTGATTACATTGAACAGCATATGTGGTAGTAAAACTAATGTTCTGCATTTTGGCAAACACTGTTACATGATCTATTTTTTCCTTACGAGATATACAATTATTGGCATCTGTAACTTCTAATACAATTGTGTATACACCGCCTAATGGGTTGGTGTAATTGTGGCAAATATTTGTTGGCCCACCTTGAGGCGGACTATAAAAAGAACCATCACCAAACAAAAAAAGTCTGGTAGTTAGAGGTGCATTATCTAATCCTGGTGAAGATAAATCTTGCATACAACTTTGGTTTCCTCTAAAACATTGAGTGAGCGCCGTGCTCATATTAAAATCAGCTTTAGGGTTGTCTACTACATCAATTGTGTCTCCAAAAACAGTGCAAGAACTTGCATTAGAAAAAGTAACTGTTACCCTTGGCACAAAACGACCACGCGCTGGGTATTGATATACCGGGCTACCCTGGGTGCTGGTGGCACTGTTACCAAAATTCCAAGCATAGGAATATATGCAAATAAGACAAAAAAATTGCTTAATTAGTTCTTAAATTTTAGAATAAAGCTCATAAATATGCTTTTGTTATCTGTTTTCATTCAAAAACAAAAAAAAATCACGCCAGTTTTGGCGTGATTTTTTTTTAAAATGTAATAGATTAGTAATTAAACTAACTGAACTTTAACTGCGCTTGGGCCTTTTTTGCCTTCTTCAGTTTCAAAAGTAACTTTGTTACCTTCTTCTATATCGTTCATTAAACCATTTGCGTGAACAAAAACATCCTTACCACCATCATCAGGTGTAATAAATCCAAATCCTTTGGAAACATTGAAAAACTTAACTGTACCTTGTGTCATTATATAAAAATTGAATGGCAAAGATAAGGCAAGTTTCCGTAGTAGCACTATCTTATTTATTTTCAGGCAATTATTTGTAAAATAAATCAGAGCAACCCTTAGGCAAACCTAAAGATATTGCCAATAAAATAAATCTTAAATAAATGAAAGAAACTTAAATAGTGTACTACAATTTCCTGAAGATATCATATAAAAACTCATTTACTCAAACTTGAGGTGCTTCACAGATTCACCAGAATCTCTCAACTCTATGAGTGAATCTATACCAATCTCTAAGTGTTTTAATACATAATTTTGCGTAACGCTGATATCACTTTTAGACGTTTTAACACCCTCAGGAACCATTGGATTATCGCTAACTAATAAGAGTGCGCCTTTAGGTATTTCGTTTACAAAACCCGTTATAAAAATGGTAGCGGTTTCCATATCAATCCCCATTGCACGCGTTTTCCTTAAGTATTCTTTAAACACCTCATCATGCTCCCAAACTCTGCGATTGGTGGTGTAAACAGTACCCGTCCAATAATCTAAATCATGTTTTACAATAGCAGCAGAAACCGCCTTTTGCAATCTAAAAGATGGCAATGCAGGTATCTCTTCCATAATATAATCATTACTGGTTCCTTCTCCCCTAATGGCAGCAATTGGCAGAATTAAATCCCCTATTTTAGTTACTTTTTTTAACCCACCACACTTGCCCAAGAACAAAGCTGCTTTTGGTTTTACAGCGCTTAATAAATCCATACATGTGGCGGCCATGGCGCTACCCATACCAAAATTGATAATGGTAATATTTTCGGCCGTGGCGGTTTGCATGGGTTTATCTCTGCCCATAACCTCTACCTCAAAACGTTTGGCAAATAAATCTACATACAATATAAAATTGGTTAGTAATATGTATTCTCCAAACTCCTCCAACGGTCTGCCTGTATATCTAGGCAGCCAATCTCTTACAATTTCCTCTTTCGTTTTCATAAAAGCAATATAGAACTATTCGTAGCATAATAAAAGCTATTCTGCATCTTTCATTCCTTTAAATACGCCACTCATTAAATCGGAAAACTCATATCCACGAGCAAGAGGAGTTCTACTTAAGAGGCTAAATTCAGCTAAACCATGCAGTAACAGCTCCATTAAAATGAGCTTTTCTGATTCACTATTCTTTGGATATTTTGACTTAACCAATTCGCCTAAACCTTCAACAGTAAGTAAAGTATTTAAATAATGATCATCCCTACTTTGGCTGAGGGCACTTACAGAATAACCATCATTGAACCAATTTAATATCGTAGCATAAGGATTTTCTTGTTTTGATTTTTTTGCCTTTTCGGGATTTGAGAATTTCTCTAAAAACAAGGTTCTAATGGCTTTTCCAATTAAATTTTGAGCCACATTTTTTGCCCCTTCTAGTTCGCCTTCGTATACTAATTCTACCTTACCAGTAATACTTGGTAAAACCCCAAATATATCGCTAATTCTGGCTTGGGTTTTAGTATCTTTATTCAGCAACATTCTTCGTTCTGCCGAACTATATAAGTTTTCCAATGCACTAATTGTTAAACGCGCTGAAACGCCACTTTTTTGATCCACCCAATCACTCGTTCTGGCCTCCATGGCAATATGCTCTATCAAATCAAGCAAAATATCAGAAACCAAAATATTCTTGCGCTGGGCTTCACTTATTTGGGCTTCTTGGGTAGTAACTCGCTTAGCCAATGCAATTGTTTTTGGATAATGGGTAAGAATCTGACTATCTATTCTATCTTTTAAAGGAGTAACAATGCTTCCACGATTAGTATAATCTTCTGGATTGGCCGTAAAAATAAATTGCACATCCAAAGGCAAACGCAATTTAAACCCCCTAATTTGCAAATCACCTTCCTGCAAAATATTAAATAAAGACACTTGAATTCTAGCTTGCAAATCGGGCAATTCATTTAATACAAATAAACAACGATTGCTTCTCGGAATGATCCCATAATGAATAACGCGTTCATCGTTAAAATGCAATTTTAAAGTAGCTGCTTTAATCGGATCAATATCACCTATTAAATCTGCTACAGACACATCTGGTGTGGCTAATTTTTCAACATACCTCTCGCTCCGGCTTAACCAAGAAATAGGTGCTTTATTCCCTAATTCAGCTATTAAATTGTGTGCAAAAGCACTTATCGGGTTTAACGGGTCGTCATAAATTTCGCTCCCACTTAAGTAAGGTATTTGTTCATCTAATAAATTGACCATGAGTCGCGCAATTCTCGTTTTAGCTTGCCCTCTCAATCCCAATAGAATGATATTGTGTTCAGACAATATTGCTGTTTCTAATTGCGGAATCACGGTATCTTCATACCCATGAATTCCTTCAAATGGATTGCTACCATTTTGCAATGCCGATATTAGATTATCGCGCATTTCTGTTTTAATGCTTTTAGAGAGATATCCTGATTTTATAAGTTCGCCTAAATTTTGAGGCATTTTCTTTTTGTTCATGTGTGTTAACGTAATTTCTTTT
The DNA here is from genome assembly GCA_021298155.1 of Sphingobacteriales bacterium. Classification (GTDB taxonomy): domain Bacteria; phylum Bacteroidota; class Bacteroidia; order UKL13-3; family UKL13-3; genus B1. The sequence goes on from JAJTEN010000003.1 coordinate 82,196, forward strand.
TTCTATTTTTTTCAAAATCTTCGAATACAAAATCCCCTAAACCATTGAGATTACTATAATATGCCTTGCCTTTATTCGTTTCTGTAAACTCCTGAACAAATTGTTGCAAATAAGGATCACTGGCAATCATAAAGGTAGTAATTGGTATGTTTACCCTTCTGGCTTGTGCAGCCATATTGAGCGTTTTATTGATTACTTTTCTATCTAATCCAAAACTATTTTGATAGTATCCATTCCCTTCTTTTAAACAAGTAGGCTTACCATCTGTAATCATAAAAATTTGCTTATTGGGATTTCTTTTCTTTCTCAGTATATCCAATGCCAATTCTAATCCGGCATACGTGTTGGTATGATATGGCCCAACCTGTAAAAATGGTAAATCCTTTATTTCAATTGGCCAAGCGTCGTTACCAAATACAATAATATCTAGAGTATCTTTGGGATAGCGGGTTTTAATTAATTCGGCCAAGGCCATTGCAACCTTTTTCGCAGGTGTAATTCTATCTTCACCATATAAAATCATGCTATGAGAAATATCAATCATGAGCACTGTAGAAGTTTGTGTTTTAAAATCTCGTTCCCTCACACACAAATCCTCTTCGGTAAGTTTAAAATCTACTATTCCATGATTAATTTGAGCATTTCTAATACTGCTATTTAAATCAATCTGATCCAAAGAATCGCCAAAAGCAAAAGGCCTCATGTCGCTATTCTGCTCATCTCCTTGTCCGCTTTTCTGAACCGAATGATTGCCCTTTCCACCTTTTTTAAGCTTACCAAAAACCTCATCTAAACTATTTTTGCGGATACTTTGATTGGTTTTAGCACTTGGCGTAAACGTAGCATCTACAGGATTTTCTTGAATATACCCTTTATCTTTTAAATCCTGTATAAAATTTCCCATACCATACGCATTATTGGTAAGTTTGTGTTGCAAATCGAGTTGGTTCAGCCAATCCAATGCCTCGGCAACATCTCCATTCGTATATTGAAGAAGTTGTAAGAACAAATTCAATAATTGCTCAAAGCCTTTTTCTTCTGCTGCTTTAGGAATGTATTTTGAGAATAGGTGTCCGATCATGTATGTACCATTAAACTTGGAATTTTAAAAATAGTTTTTTTTCATTAAAATTACTTGCATTACAGGAATCTACCTATTTTTGAACTATGAAATTACGTATATACATTATTCTAAGCACCTTATTTTTGGCAGATTGTGAACTTATGGCTCAATCAAAAATTTGCATAAGTTTTTACAATCAAGAAAATTTATTTGACACCTTAGATACGCCCAATAAAGATGATGCAGAATTTCTGCCACAAGGCCCTTATGCTTGGAACAGTGAAAAGTATTACAATAAATTAAATAATATGTCTACTGTTATTGCCGCTATAAACAAGGGAAAAGGTCCAGATTTTTTAGGCATGTGCGAGGTAGAAAACAATTTAGTAGTGTCAGATTTAGCTAACACATTGGCTAAAAGAAATCAAAACTATCAATTTATCTGGCACGACAGCAAAGATGAGCGTGGTATAGACAATGCATTGTTCTATAAAAAAAATCTGGTACATGCGGTTCAATCGCGACTATACGACATACACCCAGACAGCATTGGTGGCAGTGTAACAAGGGGATTATTAATGGCAGATTTTATCCTCAAAAACAAATCTAGACTCGTTATTTTTGTTAACCATTGGCCAAGTAGAAGAGGTGGAGAAACAGAGAGTGAACCTAAGCGCATTTACGTGGCCAATTACTTAAAATACCTCTGTGATAGTATCCAAAAAAACGACCCTAAAGTACATATAGTTTTGATGGGAGATTTTAACGATCACCCAGATAATAAAAGTATCAGCCAACACCTACAAGCTAAAGAATCAGCAATAAGTGTAGGGAAAACCGACTTTTACAATCCAATGTTTCAATTGCTAAAGGAAGGAAAAGGGTCTTATAACCACAGAGGGAATTGGAATTTTTTAGACCAATTTATGCTGAACCAAAACTTAGTTTCGGGCAAAGGGAAGTTGAGTTATGTAAATCAATCGGCTCAGGCCTTTAAAGAAGATTTTATGTTAGAGACGGAAGAAAAATATAAAGGCAATCCAAAACGTACTTTTGGCGGTAAAAAATACCTGAATGGGTACAGTGATCATTTACCCATTTACATGTATTTGCAATTAAATTAAGCGTGAATAGTCCCACAATAATTAGTAATCCGGCTGGATTAAAAACCTTGTTTCAAGCGGAGTTAAATGAAACCTATCATTCTATATACGGTGCTTATCAAGAAAGCAAACATGTGTTTATTACTGCAGGTTTAAATTTTTTTTGGCAAGGTGAACATCCAAGTTCAACATCCATTTTAGAAATTGGATTTGGCACTGGCTTAAATGCCATGTTAAGTTTTCTCGAATCAGAAGCGCATAAAAAACCAATTACTTACCACAGTTACGAAACCCTACCACTCGCGTATTCATTGATACAAGGATTAGATTACCACCACAATTGGGATGTAAAAGATGAAAACTACTTCAAACACATGCATACCTGTGCGTGGGATAAAACAATCCATATTTCTGATTTTTTTGAGTTGGTAAAAATCAATAAAAGTATACTTCATGCCGTTCCAGAACAATTATACCATTTGATTTATTTTGATGCTTTTGCACCCAATAAACAAGAAGAAATGTGGAGCGAGGAGGTCTTTACTACCCTATTTAATGCTTTAAATCCAGGCGGAGTTTTAGTAACCTACACCGCTAAAGGAGCTGTAAGAAGGACCTTGCAATCGATTGGATATGTAGTAGAAAGAATTGATGGCCCACCCGGCAAAAGACATATGCTTAGGGCTATAAAACCCAAGTAAAAATGAACCAATTAACTAGCTACGATTTTCTGATTGTTGGCGCAGGCATTGCAGGATTAAGTCTGGCATGGCAATTAGAAAAAAAACATAAAAGTTTTCTCATTATAGATCCAGGAGGACAACATAAAAGTAGTCGTGTTGCTGCCGGTATGTTCAACCCCATAAGCGGAAAAAGAATGACCGTGAATTGGAGGGTTCAGGAACTTTTAACAGACCTACATGAAACCTTTAATGAATTTAATAGTCTGCTTGGAAAGAAATATTTGGTAGACGCAAACATCATTCAATGCTTTGGCAATACAAAAGAAAGCAATGATTTTAGTTTGCAATTGGAAAAGTCAGACTTTAGTCGGTTTATTGGTTCAAACCCAATAGAAATAGATGGCCTGAACCAAGAATTTGGCTCATTTGAGGTGCTGGGATCTGGCTGGGTAAAAACAAAAGAATGGATTGAAGATTTTCAAGACTATTTATTAAAGAAAGGCGCTTTTATAAAAGATAAAGTAGAGTGGAAAGCCTTATCATTAGATGGCAATGAGTGGCATTGGCAAGGGCATAGCTTTGCAAAAGTAGTGAGCTGCGAAGGCTATCATTATCAAAACAACCCTTACTTTAATTGGTTACCTTTTAAGTTATGTAAAGGGCAGGTTTTGCATATTCAGTGTGTTGGACTAAACCAAAAATATATCCTTAAAAAGGGAGTATATTTGGTGCATCAATACGATGATGTATATAAAGTTGGCGCAACCTATGAATGGGATTTTGAAGATGAAAAGCCCAATGAACTTGGCAAAGAAACCTTAATAAACAAACTAGATAAACTGCTTACCTTACCCTATTCAATCGTATCACAAGAATCTGGTGTTCGACCTACAACGCGAGATAGAGCAGCCATATTGGGAAAGCACCCAGAGGTAAAAAACCTCTATTGCTTTAACGGATTAGGCACCAAAGGAATGTTACAAGCACCCTTTTTAGCCAAGCATTTTTTAGCAGCCATGGAAGGATTAACAAGTTTGGATCCAAAAGTAGCTATTGAACGATTTTACCCGTTCTACTCCACTGGTCAGATTTAAAAATTGGTGTAAAAATAATCTATATAACCATGCAACTTGGAACTATTTTGCAGTATGGAATGGAGCATAGAAAAGATTAAATTAGACCTAAAGTACACCTGGAAAATTTCTAGGAACAGCAGTGCTTTTAAAGAAAATTTTATCATAAGCTGTAAAACAGCCACTGGCATCGGAAAAGGCGAAATTGCACCCAATATTAGGTATCAAGAAACGCCTGAAAATATACTTTCACATTTTAATGCCATTGTAAATGAGTTGAATCAACTGAGTTTTACAGACCAAGAAGTGAATAGGTATATAGCCAAGCAAGCCATACCAAATGCCTTAAAGTTTGGCTTACAGTCGGCCTTTACACAGGCTTATTGTATACATCATAAGCAAAGCATTCATTCGTATTTAAACATTGACAAACCCACCCAAGTTGGCAGTTGCTATACCCTTCCAATTATGGAAATGAATGAACTAGAACCCTTCTTTAACCAACATCAATTGCACAGGTTTAAACAGATAAAAATTAAAGTAAATGATGCTAGCGGAATAGATTTAGTGAAAGAAGTTTTGGGCTTAGGTGCCCCAAGCATAATGATTGATGCCAATGAAGCTTGGAAAGATGTTGAGGAGTTAATTCGTTTTACAGAAGTAATACAAAAATTACCGGTATTATTTATAGAACAGCCTATGCCTTCTGATTTTACTGAAGCTTACAAGCATTTAAAAAAACACAGTAAGCTTCCTATTATGGCAGACGAAAGCGTTTTATCTGAACCCAATTTTGATGAAATTGAACAGCAATTTCATGGGGTAAATATGAAGTTAATGAAAGCAGGCTCGTATCAAAACGGCATTCGTATATTACAGGAAGCTAAACGCAGAAATATGATTTGTATGATTGGCTGCATGGTTGAAACAACATTGGGAATAAAAGCGGCTTGGGACCTTTGCTCACTGGCTGATTATGTAGATTTAGATGGTTGTTTAATTGTGGCCAACGAACCCTTCCATGCGGTTTACGAAAAGGATGGCTATTTTTTTGAAAAGGAATAAGTAAGATGCTAGAAACACAGAGCATTTCAAACATAAAAAAAGAATTAGCGCATTTAGCTGCTCCAGATTTGAGTCGCATTATTCTGCGTTTGGCCAAATTTAAAAAGATCAATAAAGAGCTAACACATTATTTATTATTTGAGGCACATGATGAAGAAAGTTTTATAGAAAAAGTTAAAAACATCATTGAGGAGCGGTTCAAAGATACCCCTAAGAACAGTTCGTATTTGGCTACAAAACAAATCAGAAAAACACTCCGATTAACCAATCAATATGCTGGATATAGCGATTTGGTTCAGACCGAAATTGAATTATTGATTTACTTTTGCACCCAAACAAAACCTTTTGTAACCTTATATAAAAATCAAACGGTATTAAGCAATTTGTACCTAAGGCAAATTCAGAAACTGAAAAAACTAATATCTAAATTGCACGAGGATTTGCAGTATGATTATGAAAAAAAAATTACGAATTAAAAACGATCATTCGTAATTTTTAATTGAATTTATTAAGTCTGATGCAATAATGCTACGGTAATTCTGTTGTGCAAGGCGATCTGCTAATTGTCCGTGCCAATTTACACCCAATGCGGCTGCCTCTATTGGTTTAATTCCTTGCGCCAGCAGAGAGGTAATGATTCCGGTTAAAACATCTCCGCTACCTGCGGTGGCCAATAATGCATTGCCAGACCCATTAAAAATTACTTCGCCATTGGTATGTATAATTTGTGTATACTTGGCTTTTAACACAATAATTACCTGCCATGCTTTAGCCCAATATTGGGCAGATTTCAATCGTTCAAAGGTGTTTTGGTTTGATCCAAACAACCTATCAAACTCCTTGGCATGCGGCGTTAAAATAGTTTGTGGTGGCAAGCTAAAATCTTGACCTTGTTGCCTGGCCAATGCCAAACAATTCAAGGCATCTGCATCTAATACCAAAGGCAAGTTTGCATTTTCTAAAAAATCTATCAATGCGGCTTGGGTTTCTGGTGCGGTGCCCAAACCCGGACCAATACCGATGGCTGTATATGCTTTTAATGGTGGAAATTCACTAATATAATGGTCAGACATATCTAAGCTAAGCATAGCCTCGGGAAATGCCGTTTGAAAAATATCATTTGCCTTGGATGGCACATGTGCGGTAACTAATCCGGCGCCACTGCGTAAAATGGCCTTGGCACATAGCAGTGCTGCTCCCATTTTCCCTCTGCTACCAGCTACCAGTAAGGCATGTCCGTTTTGCCATTTCTGCCCAAAAGCATGTAAGTTTTTTACAGGCAAATCAAGTTGTTTTTGGAAGCTAAAATCCGTTTCGGTTTGATCCAAAAAATCAGGATGCAAATCAATATCAATCAACTTTAATTCGCCCACACATTCACCTGTTTCTGGAAATAGGAATGCTGTTTTGGGAACCTGAAAGGAATAGGTAATATTGGCTTTTAGCACTAAAGAAATATCTTGATACATGGCTTTTTCAACATCGCCAAATAATCCAGAAGGTATATCTATGGCTATTTTAAAGGCAGCAGACTGGTTCATGAACTGAACCAAATTGGCAGCCAACCCATGCAATTCAGTATGCAATCCGGCACCCAATAAAGCATCTATGCAAATATCCATGGGTGGTAGAATTTGCAAATCTTCTTCGGTTTTAATACGGTTTATAGTGAGGCCCATCGCCTCTGCACGCAGGAAATTAACTTCAAAATCTTCCGAACCTTTTTCTTTGATATGCAATACATACACGCTTACATCTAGGCCCTCGCTTTTGAGGTAACGCGCTATAACCAAACCATCGCCACCATTGTTTCCTTGGGCACAAAAAACCACTATTTTCTTTTGAACCAAATTGGTAAACAAAACATTTAAATCTTCTTTAATTGAAGCAAAGCAGCGCGTAGCGGCCCTTTCCATTAACCCTAAACTACTTACAGGTTCGTTTGCTATGGTGTATGAATCCCAAGCCTGTATTTGGGCTAGCGATAAGATTTTCATGAGCTAAGCTTATTTTTCTCTGATTCGTATGCCACCGCAATTTCGCATAATTCTTGGTACCAAGCTTCGCCAAATTTGGCAATGAGCGGTTCTTTTAAAAACTGATATACCCTTACTTTTTCTTGCTTTCCTAGGGTGCAAGCGGCACTGCAAATATCCCATTTATGGTAATTAAGCGCCTCGTAATCGCCTACTTTTACAATGCGTATGGGGTATAGATAACATGAGATAGGTTTTCTAATGGTTGATTGGCCAGCCAAATAGCTTTGCTCTATGCCACAAGAAAGTAAGCCCGTGGCATCGCGCTTTACAAAGTTACATTCGCCACTCTGAAGGCAAGTAGTTTGCCATTCATTGTCTTCATCTTTTTCAAAGGCGCCAATGCGTTCCATTTCATGCAGGGATTGTTCGCTTAAATATGGCTTTATTAGTTCAAAATTCGCTTCAATGGCCAGCTTTTCATCAGCACTAACTGGCGCACCTGCATCACCCTCTATGCAGCAAGACCCCTTACATGCATTAAGATTACATATAAATTCCTTTTCAAAAACATCTTCCGATATCAGCGTATTGCCAAGAATTATCATGGGGTAAAAGTACGAATTTAATAGATAGGAAAAATAAAATCAAACTTGGAACATACCAATATCATTTATGCTAGGGTAATTTTTTGAACCAAGTACTGCGTATGATTGGGTTAAATGTGTAACTAATTTTAAATTTGGAACTTTTTCCAGCAAAAAATCTACTTATTATACCAAAACATGCTTACAAGAACCTTGGCCTACGCCCTTATTTTATTGCTTATTACAACAAATACGTGTGCACAAGATTTTGGTTCAATTAAAGGCAATATTATTGGCAATGATGACAAATTACCCATTCAGGGTGCGGCCATAAAAGTATCTCCGCTTAACCTGGTTGTAACGTCCGACTCTTCAGGTAACTTTGACATTCAGAAACTGAAACCCGGAAACTATTCTATCAGTATTCATTTTGTTGGATATGAAACACAAACCATTCATGATATTCATGTATTGCCCAATAAAGTAAGTTACCGGGAAGTAAGTTTACGCTTAGCCTTAACTACTTTAAAATCTGTAGATATTAATTCATTTAGGTATGAGAACAACCGTATGCATCCCATTTCATCCTATAGCTTTTCGAGGGAGGAAATCAATTTAAATCCGGGTGCGCAAGGCGATATTTTTAGAGCCATTGGCATGCTCCCCGGCGTTTCTAGCAGTGGAGGAATATATTCTGCCATATCTGTAAGAGGCCAAGGTGTGCGAGATAATGTATATATGGTAGATGATATTCCACTCACAGAGGTGGGGCATTTAGAGGGAAATAGTTTCTTTAACGACCCAAATGGTGGTAGGTTCAGCATATTTGCACCCAGAGTAATCGATAATGCCCTATTTCTTGGCGGTGGATTTGGTTCAGAATATGGAAGAAGAAGCGCTTCTGTGTTGGGTTTAACCATTAAAGAAGGGAACAATCAAAATGCCATCATTGATGGGCAAACTGATTTATTAGGGATTACCCTAAATTACGACGGACCCAGCAAGGTTTTTAAAAACACCAATTTGTTTGTTTCGGCGCGGTATCAAAACTTTTATGGCTTGGTTAACTTAATTGGTTTAAAAGATATTGGCTTGCCTATTTATGGCGACCTCATTCTAAAAACAAGCACTAAACTGAATGAAAAAAATAAGTTAAACTTCATCGCAATTATTAGTCCGGAGAGCTTTGTGCGGGATATAGACAATGTATATGCCGATAAAAAACTAAACCTACTTTATTTGCCAGATTTTAAAAGAAACAAAATGGTTTACGGCTTGAACCTAAGCACGCAAATTAATCGGAAAAGTTATGTAAAGAATATCTTATACTACACTTCGTACACCTCTGATGTGCGGGTTGGAAGGGCATTCCCTGAGGCAGACACGATGGGCATATTAACAAACCCAATTATTCCTTTTATTACCAATATTCAAACCCAAAACTATACAGAGAATAAATTGGGTTATCGTTTACTACACCACATTAACTTTAATCCAAATCACAAGCTTATTACTGGCCTGGAAATGGATGCACTATACTTACAAAATGAGAGAAAGTTTTTTTATAACGACACTAATTTTGTTTACAGAAGCACTGATGTTATAAACCCCAACCAACGCTTTCAGGTAATTACGCCTGCTATGGTTAATGCTAATTTTAATGATACAAGGCTGAACCTATCCGGATTTGCTAATTATTCTGCCATGATTGGCAAAAGACTTTCGTTTAACGCTGGTTTGAGATATGATTATACAGGTTATGCCAAGCAACATGTGCTTGCCCCTAGATTAAATGGCAGCTATTTTATAAATGAGCGGCACAGTGTAAACTTTGCTTATGGCGTGTATTATCAAGAACCTGTTTATTCAGATATAGCCGATCAACCAAAGGGCAACACGCTAAAAATGGAAGAAACTACTCAATACATTATTGGGTACAGATGGTATATAAAACCTGATCTTAAATTTACATTAGAAACTTGGTATAAATCTTTTGATCATTTGGTTACCACGCCAACAAACGGCACCGTCTTTAAAAACAACTTGGGCACCGGCTATGGACGAGGTATTGATGTAAATATTACGAAACGACTGTTAACTAAATTTCATGGCCAAATTTCTTATTCCTATATGGAAATGCTGCGCAATGATAATGATGGCTTGGGTGAGTATAATTTTGCATTTAGTCAGCCACACCAATTTAACCTTATGTTGAGTTATCAACTCAATACTCATTTTACATTTTCTATGAGGTATCGGTATGCCACTGGAAAGCCAAAAGACAATTACATCATTCATAGAGATATTTTAAACCAAGCAAATCAAATTAGGTATTCAAAAGAAATTATTGGCCGGAATCAATTACGCCTCCCCAATTTTAACAGTATAGATGTTCGCATCAATTACCATTTTAAATTTAGAGCGGCAAACATGACCATCTTCATAGACATTGTAAATATTGCCAATAAACAAATAGCCAACGCTGAAAGCTTTAATTATTTAACAGGCCAAAATTATTTTGATGGCTTGGCTATATTCCCAACAGGTGGATTAAAGTTTGAGTTTTAAATAGTTTTTGGAGGAGAAAAGAAGCAGGTATTTAATTTCCAATACTTTTACAATAAGGAAAAATTTTCATTCCATATAGCCTTTTTCGGCATAGATTATTTCAATCTCTTTTCGTTATTTTCCTTTACTCTGAATTTAACAATTCTTTCAATTAGTTTATACGGAATTGGTTGATCAATTGGAAATTGCACCGAACCTTTTCCTTGTTTATACTTTGAAAGTTCGACTTTAAATTGGCTATGCCCTGAAGGTGTGGCATAAAAACCAATATGATTTTTATACGCTGCAAAATAAACCAATGGTTTTTTGTTCAGTTTGTATGCAGGCATTCCATAAGCAAAAAGTTCGTCTGCGTTTGGTGCGTTGTCATGAATTAACTTTCTCATATGTTGCAAAATTTCCTGAACATTTTCAGGAAACTGCTGAATGTAATTTTCAATTTCGTTCATAATTTTCTGAAGCTTGAGTTGAACGTTTCTGTGATCCCATAACAGTTTTCAGATTGTTGATTGACATGCTTTTCAGCGGAAATATTAATGCTGAACACAACACTTTCTTTAACCATAAAACTCTTTGTGGTGTAAAAAACACCTATGGTAAATGTGCTGTTATAGCGACTGGTTTTTATCATTTTAGTCTAACTTTTTTCTATTACAGGGTTGTTTTTATATTGTTATTTACTGAAAGAATCAAAACGTTCTGGTCTTGGTGTATTTTCCCAAATAAACACTTTACCTGTTTGTAATATTTCCCAATCATAAGGTCTGTTGAAATGAAAAATTGGGTTCGAAATACTAATTAAAATAATAAATCCAGTGCATAGAATTAGAGCCAATGGCCAAATAATTTTGGATACTAGGTTAGGAAGCTTAAAGTTAGGAACCCATTTGTTAACGGATAAAATTAATACTAACCAAAAAGAGAAATAAACGGCAAGGTTAGCAAAAAACTCTAAGAGGAAAAATTGATAGGACATAGATGTGTGAAACCCTTCACCCATGAATGCGAAAGGAAAGCCCCAATAAAGTTTGTCAGGACTATCAATTGGCAGGGCAAACCACCACTTTGTCAAAAGGAACATTGAGATGATACTGAAGGCTACAGCTAATTTTAAAGTCACTTGCTTCATAATGTTTTTATGTATTCAGTTCTTAAAATTTTCTCCATTTTTTTTCCTTTTGCTAATTCGTCCACTAATTTGTCTAGATAGCGAACTTGTCGGGTTAAAGGATTTTCAATTTCTTCAATTCTATAACCACAAATAACACCCGTTATGAGATTTGCATTTGGGTTCAGTTTTGCCTTCTGAAAAAAGTCTACAAAAGATATGTTTTGATCAATCAGTTCTTTTATTTTATTGTTGTCAAAACCTGTCAGCCATTGAATAACCTGGTGTAATTCTTCTTTTGTCCTGCCTTTTCGCTCAAGCTTTGTAACATAATGAGGATACACAGAAGCAAAAGTCATTTTTGCTATTCGCTCGTTATGTTCGGGTGTTATTTGCATATTATTTAAGTTTTTCTAATTTTCCTTTTCTCTTAACTAAGTTTTTGTAGTCCCATTGTATTTCTCTTGACTTTTTAAGCCAACGAATTAAATCATTTGTTTCTAATTCTGACTTGTTATTATAAAATTTAGAAGCGTCTTTAAACTTCTTTCCTTTAATGTTTAGGTTTTCTTCATTAAAGTCTGCACCGCTCCAAAACATAAGTCGTATTCCATTTTTCTGTTTACTATATCCAACTGTAGGGTTGTTGTCCAAAAACCAAACTGGATGAGCGTGCCAAATTTTACTCTCTGCTTCTGTCAATTCACGCTCAATTGCAGTTGCAAGAATGTCGCAGATATCTTTGTCAGTTGCTGTCTGTTTGTTGTTATAAGATCTAATTTCTTCGTTCATACTAATTTTTGTTGTTGTCGTAAAACGGTTGCCGCTTTTTAATAAACAAAGCCCTCATAGCATGACTGCTAACTCATTCACACCCGCACAAAATACTTCCCAATCTGAAATATGTAGTTCGATAGGCGCAATTGTTTTTCGAAATATTTTTTTGGGAAAATTCTGAGTGGGAAACATGATTTTCATAAGCATCATTTATTTGGGGTTCCGCTAAATTAAAGAAAGGGCTTTAAAATACCATACGCCACCTATTTTAGTTAAATATTTGTGCGTCTTTATGAGCTGCTAAATATCATATTTGCTAGACCATTCAGAATTAATATCTTTGTGCAGCAATGAGCAATAAGGCCAAAATAGATATTCGTACCCTAAGTTTAGCACAACTGAAGGAAGCTTTTGTTGCTGCCGGTGAAAAGGCATTCAGGGGCCAACAAGTTTATGAATGGCTTTGGAAAAAATCGTGTACCAGCTTCGCGGGCATGAAAAATATCTCTGCAGAGAACAGGGCCTGGCTAGATGAACAGTATGTAATTAACACCATAGAAATTGTAGATAAACAGATTAGTAAAGATGGAACCATTAAAAGTGGGTTTACCTTACATGATGGTTTTATGGTAGAGGGTGTGCTAATTCCAGCCGATGATCGCATGACAGCTTGTGTATCTTCGCAGGTAGGTTGTAGTTTAACCTGTAAGTTTTGTGCCACAGGCAAAATGAACCGTGAGCGTAACCTAAGTGCTGGTGAAATATACGACCAGGTGGTAGCTATTAAAAATTGGGCGCAAACGCATTATGGCAAGCCGCTTACCAATATCGTATTTATGGGTATGGGCGAACCTTTACTAAATTATGCCAATGTTTTGGCGGGCATAGATAAGATTACTTCACAAGAGGGTTTGGGCATGGCGGCAGATAGAATCACGGTTTCTACTGCGGGTATCGCTAAAATGATTCAGAAATTGGCCGACGATAAGGTTAGGTTCAACCTGGCTTTAAGCTTGCATGCTGCCAATGATTTGAAGCGAAATATGATTATGCCCATTAATGAAAGTAATAGCCTAGCCGCTGTAGGCGCGGCATTAAAATATTTTCATCAACATACCAAAAAACGCGTTACCTTTGAATACATTGCTTTTAAAGACTTTAACGAAGGCATTCAAGATGCCAAAGAATTGTTGGCCTTTTGCAAACAGTTTCCAGCTAAAGTAAATGTAATAGAATACAACCCAACTGGTGATGGCGCTTTTGAAAAAGCCGATGCGAATAAGATAGATGCCTTTTGCGCTTATCTCGAAAAAAATGGTGTGGTAGCCACCGTAAGAAGAAGCAGAGGCAAAGACATAGACGCCGCTTGTGGTCAATTAGCCAACAAAAAACACGAAGATGCTCTCCTTGAGCAATAACAATTTAAAACATGCAAAAATTCTTACTTTTTTCTCTAATAATCTTGGTTTTTGGATGCAAAGATAAAAGAGAAAAGACTAGCGCAACAATGATGCGTATTAGCGAATCTGTTTATGCATCTGGTGCCATAAAAAGTGAAAATCAATTTCAATTATTAGCCGGGGTAAATGGCAAGATTAATAAAGTATGGGTAAAAGAAGGTGATAATATTGAAGTAGGTAACAAACTCTTTTCTGTAAGCAATGAAATACAAGAATACGCTGCAGAAAATGCTAAACTGCAAGAAGAGAATGCACGCTTAGAATCTAACCAAGCCAAATTATTTGAGGCCAAACAACAACTCAACTTTCAGTACAATAAAATGCAACTCGACTCTAGCTTATATGCCAAACAGTTGGCACTTTATAAACTAGAGGTTGGCTCGCAGCTAGAGTTAGAACAAAAAGAACTTAACTACTTAAATGCTAAAACAGCCTATTTATCGGCCCAAGTGCGCACCGCTGATTTAGAAAAACTACTTAAATTGCAAGCTAAGCAAAGCATAAACAACTATAAAATTACACTTCAACAAGCGGGCGATTTTGAAATAAAAAGCAGGTTAAAAGGTAGCGTTTACCAGATTCTAAAGAAAGAAGGTGAATTTGTGAATAGCCAAACGCCGCTTGCGCTAATTGGAGGGAACAACAACTTTATTTTAGAGATGCAAGTAGACGAAAATGATATCTTTAAAATTAAACTGAACCAAAATGTTTATGTGAGCATGGATAGTTACAAAGGCAAAGTATTTACAGCTAGCATCAGCAGGATAAGTCCGATTATGAACGACCGCAACAAAACGTTCTTAGTTGAAGCCATTTTTGTTGATGGTCCGCCTAAACTCTACCCAAACATCACTTTTGAGGCAAATATATTGGTTCAAAGCAAAGAGAAAGCCTTGTTAATTCCTAGAAACTATTTGGTAAACGATAGCTTAGTGTTCACAGAGAATGGCGAGCAAGTGTTGGTTCAAACCGGAATAAAAGACTTGCAAATGGTAGAAATATTGAGCGGGTTAAAAGAGGGAGATGTGATTGTTAAACCTTGATTAATTACGAATTACAAATTACGAGCGATGAGTTGTTTTAATTCTTCACTCTTAAATCTTCACTCAAAAAAATGAATTTTAAACTGTTGTACGAAATATCTGTATCTCTTTTGCTAGCGCGTTGGAAACAAACCTTGGTGGCAGCCATTGGCGTTACCTTTAGTATTACTATGTTTATTGCTTTGTTAAGTTTTATGACGGGCTTAAATGATTTACTAGATGGTTTAATTCTGAACCGAACACCACATATTAGGCTGTACAATGAATTAAAACCAAACGAAACGCAACCCATTCAATCTTCTAACACAAACGCTGGCACCTATCATTTTATTCAATCGATTAAGCCAAGCAATAAAGGTTTGCAAATCCAAGGTGCGGGTGCCATTATTCAATCGTTGCAAGCCGATCCGCGCGTATTGGGAGTTGCGCCTAAAATTGTTTGTCAGGGTTTTTACCAAGTAGGAAGTACAGATTTAACCGGTGTTATTAATGGCATTGATGTGGTAGAAGAAAACCGTTTATTTAAGTTTCGCGATTATGTGGTGGATGGAAATTTTCTAGATTTAAAAAACACCCCGAATAGCATAATATTGGGAAAAGGAGCAGCAGAAACTATGTTGGTTCAGGTGGGCGATATGGTTCAAATTACCAGTACCAAAGGGGTTAAATTGCAATTGAAAGTAGTTGGTTTTTTTAGGTCGGGTTTGCAAGATATAGACAAGGTTCAGAGCTTTACCAGCCTTAAAACAGCACAAAAATTAGCCAACGAAGGAAATAATTATTTGAGCGATATTCAGATAAAATTGCATGATATTTTACAAGCTCCATTCGTATCCAAAGAATATAAAAAACTATATGGAGTAGATGCCATCGATATTCAAACAGCTAACTCACAATTTGAAACCGGCAGTAAGGTAAGAACCATTATTTCATTTACAGTAGGTATTACCCTTTTAATTGTGGCTGGCTTTGGCATATACAACATACTTAATATGATGATTTATGAAAAAATGGATTCTATTGCCATTTTAAAAGCAAGTGGATTTAGCGGTAAAGATGTTAAATCTGTATTTATTGGAATAGCTGTTAGTATTGGCATTTTTGGAGGCGGATTAGGATTGCTAGCTGGATTCGGATTATCTTCACTAATCGATCAAATTCCTTTTGAAACAGCCTCCCTCCCTACCATTAAAACCTATCCCATTAATTACAACATCAATTTCTATATCATTGGTGGCATTTTCTCTATTATTACAACTTATTTTGCCGGTTATTTCCCGGCCAGAAAAGCCAGCAAAATAGATCCTGTGATCATTATAAGAGGCAAATAGCATGAAAAAAAAAGTGTTAGAAGCAAAGGATATTGTTAAATATTTTCACGACCCTATTAGTATTCAGGTTTTAAAATCGCTTAGCTTTCATTTAAACCAAGGTGAATTTGCCTCCATTATAGGAAAATCTGGATGCGGTAAGTCGACTTTATTGTATATTCTTTCTACCATGGACACCGATTTTGAAGGAGAAGTATGGATAGACGGAATTTGTACTACCCATAAAAAAGAAGCAGAGTTAGCCCGAATTAGAAACGAAAAAATCGGATTTGTATTTCAATTTCACTACCTGCTCAATGAATTTACCGTACTCAAAAATGTAATGCTTCCGGGAGAAAAATTAGGCAAATTTTCAAAGCAAGAAATTGAGCATCGTGCCTATGAAAAATTGAAGATTTTAGGAATAGAAAATGAGGCGTTAAAAAGACCCAATCAATTGTCGGGCGGCCAAAAACAGCGCGTTGCTATTGCACGTTCATTAATTAACGACCCCATCATTATTATGGGCGATGAACCAACCGGAAACCTAGATAAAAAGAATAGCGATATTGTATTTAATATATTTAAAGAGTTAGCAGAAAGTTACCAGCAAACACTCCTAATTGTAACGCACGACAATGAGTTTGCCAACAAAACTCACCGTATTATTGAAATGGTTGATGGGGAAATAGTAAGAAGCTAGCGATTAAGCACTACCCTCACACTATGTAATTGCCCTTTTTCGTTGCTTATAGTTATAAAATACATTCCGCTTGGTAACGAATTTGGCTTAATCTCTATTTGAGTTAAAAGGGCGTCTGATTCTTGCATCACATAACCTTGAATATTGCACAAAGTATACCTTAACTTTTCGCCCAATTTAGATTCTATTTTAAGAGAAGATAATCCTTCTGCAAAAGCGGCAGAGTTAAGCACGTTTACACCCAAATCACCCTTACTTTGATTAGGCAAACCAGTAACAGAAAAACCACGTTCCTCTAACCTTACACGCATTTTACTTAAGTTGGCATAATTGTATAATGCACTATCGGCCTGAACCAATAAATTAACAGCCTGCTGCATACTCATATTGTTGGCATAGCTATACACAGATTGAAACAATAATTTAGTTAATACATCTCTACCAATATCTTCACTAATATCATTTAACATACTGCTCCAAATTAGCGAGGTTCTATAAAAATCAGAACTTACATCCGTTGGATACCGGGCAGCGCTATTTCCATCCCTGCCACCCCAAAATTCATTAAATCCATCCCAATTAAAAATTCTACGCCAATTAAACGTACTTATTGCTTTAGAATACATACAAGCCATAAAATCGCAATTGGCTTCCTCCACAGCTAAACGCTCTATACCGTTCACAGAGTTGGGTGCAATAAAATAATTTAGGTAATGCGTATATTCATGTAAAATAACATCGGCATCTTCTGCATCTGGCACGCCACCTGTACCAAAATATAAAGCTGGATCATCAATAGAATAGGAAAAGCGTGATTGATCTTGACCTGAATAGGCGCTTGGGTCGACCAAAATGGGCTGCATGCCCGTAAATGGTAAGCCAATTTGAGATAGGTATGTTCTAAAATGCTCTATATGAAAAAGTGTATTTAATTCCCTAAATTGAGAAGCACTGCGCGTAAAGTTAAAATTGGCCGATTTGGTCTTTAAAACTGTTTGTGTAGGCGATTCCAAATCGCGAATAATTACATAAGGCGAGCGGGCAAAAAAGGAATCATTTTCATAGCTTAAATTCACGAATTTATCTTTTAACTCAGCCGTTAATTCTGGCGAATCGTTGCCATTATTGTTTTTGTACAATCCATTCTCTCCATATGATTTTTGGGCAGAAGTGAGCGGATCTGGGTAAAAAACTTTGGTTCGAACCAACGTATCTTTAGCAACATTTAAATCGAGTATGCGTTCTAGTAAAATCTGTTGATTAGCGATAGCTAATAATTGCTCTGTGGCTTCTCCCAAATTGTTTTTAATCAATTTTCTTTGAACCAATATCCACTCATTATCCTGTTTAAACCAAGTTAGATTAGCATCTGGCAAAGCATCCTGAGCATTTGGCACAGAGAGCTTCTGAGTAATAACTTGAAAGTTATTAAACACACTCAAAACAGATTGACCATTGGAAATATTTACCTTAAAAGTGGCACCATACACCGGAATATTTTGATGGTATTGCACAAACTGAAAGTGATTGCCCAACAAACTATTTCGATGCGATTCTAATTGAAATGAATTTTCTGGTAATCGTATAAATTCACACTGATTTATTAGGGTGTTTTGAGCTAACAATAATCCGTTTGGAACGCCAGCAACAGAGATGTTTTGAGCGTTAACAATTGCAGAAAATAGCACTGCAAAAAAGAATAGTTTGTATTTAAACATAAATAATTCTTAGTTGAACAATAGAAGTAAAATTTCGGCTTTGCAAGGCTTGTAAAAGCAACTCATATTTACTCGGACTTACTTCAAAGGTAATACCTTGCAATTGATTTTGTGTATCCGGATAAAACTTTACTTGATGCTGTTTGCAAATCCGAATAACTTCGTGCTGTAAGGTAAAATCTGCCGCTACAAAAACACTATAAAAAACCTGCTTTTCTATTACTTGTGCGCTCTTTATAGCCTCTATTGCTGCCGCGTGATAGGCATGAATTAAACCAGGTACGCCCAATAATTTCCCTCCAAAATACCTTACCACTGCCACCGCAACATACTGTAAGTTACAACTATTTATAGCGTTTAAAATGGGTCGACCAGCAGAGCCTGAGGGTTCTCTATCATCCGAACTTTTTTCGAGCTCCTTATTAGCGCCGCAAACAAATGCCCAACATACATGGGCAGCAGAAAAGTGTTCTTTTTTTATTTCCTTCAATTTGCGTTTAAAATCAATCTCATCCTCCGCAGGAAAAACATAAGCAATAAACTTACTTCCCTTATCTTTAAATTCACCAATACAAGTACCTCTTATGGTTTTAAAATCATCAGGTAAACTCATGCAAAAGAAATCAATAAAATGGAGGCTATTGCCAGCCCTAATCCAATATAATTTTTTACAGATAATTTTTCTGAGAATGCCCAAAAAGCCAAAACAGTAGAAAATGCAACAATGCCAATATTGTTTATTGGAAAAATAAAGCTAGCTGGAAAAACAGCTAATGTTTCAACCAAAAAATACATGCTAAAATAATTGGGAATACCTAATAATAATCCCCAAGCCAACGACTTAACTTGTATTGATTCTTTTAATTTTATTTGCTGAACCAATAAACTTAAAGAGCCAAAAACAAAGGCAAAAAGAAAAGTAGCAGTTACGATGTCGTCAGATGAATAAGCAGGAATATAGCGCGATTCTAAAAACTTCAATAAAGCATCAATACAACCACTTCCTAAAAACACCAAAATGGGTAGAAACCAGAATTCTTTATTTGCGTGTTCAGGGTTTGGTTCAGACCGAGCACTTATAAAAAATACGGCTATAAACGAGATGAGTATCCCGATAATCTGTGTTAAACTAAGCGATTCTGAAAGAAATTGCCAAGCCAGTAGAACAGGAATTACCACTGATAATTTTGCCGAAACCATGCTGGCAGCCACACTCATTTTTTGTGCTGTTAAGGCTATTAAATAAAATATACTGATGAACAAAAACCCCAATATTACAGTATATAATAGCCAGGGTGCTTGCCAAAATTGGACTGAATAAACAGGCGTTTTAGCTAAATATGTTCCTATTACACCACAAGTAAGATAGTTTACCACAATGGCCTGAAACGTGTTTACTTTTTTTAAGTGAAATACCTTAAAAAAGCTTACCGTGAGTGTAGAAAAAACAATGCTTAAAACGAGGTAAATCATAAATTCAAATACTGGGAAGCCTGCATATTATCTAATTCAAATTGAGATGCCAATTTACCGCCAATGGCAGGAGCCGGAACCCCATCCGAAATGTGTTTTGGAGAATAAAAAACAATCGCTTCATCCCAATAATTTTGGGCTATTAAAGTATTCAACCATACAGAGCCTCCTTCAACCACTATACTTTGCACTTGGTATGCCAATAACTTAGCGAACATTTGTGCTATCCAATCTCCACTAAAATTAAGTTTAATATAGATTAGGTTACCTTCCTCACCTTCTTTTATTTCGTTTATAATAAAAGTGGTTTGGGGTACTTTAAAAACTTTTAAATCTAGGCTTAGTTTGAGGGTTTTATCTAATACAATTCTCTTGGGTGCTCTGCCTGTCCATGCACGAGCATCTAGCGCAGGATTATCTGTCATAACAGTATGTGTAGCCACCATAATGGCATCTTCTTGGGTTCGCCATTTGTGCACCAAACGCTGTACAAAAAATCCCGTTATATGCCTTTCTTCCTCAAATTGCTGAGGCGACATTTTCGCAGCTAATGGCGCAATAAATCCGTTTCTGGTTTGAGCCCATTTTAAAATAATATACGGTTGTTGGCGAACCATGTGCTTTACAAAGCGTTTGTTTAAGTCTAAACACTCATCCCTTAAAACATCGGTTATCACTTCAATACCTGCTTCTTTTAATCGCGCAATTCCCTTGCCTGCAACTAGCGGATTTGGATCAGACATTCCCACAATCACCCGCTTAAATTGATGTTGAATAATTAAGTTGGCACAAGGTGGTGTTTTGCCTGTATGCGAACAGGGTTCTAGGTTTACGTATAAATCTGCTTCCTTTAAAATAGATATATCTAAAACCGATTGTATGGCATTAACCTCTGCATGGGCTCCACCAAATTGCTGATGCCAGCCCTCTCCTACAATTTTACCTTGATACACAATAACTGAACCAACCATTGGGTTTGGCGAAACCAATCCTGCTCCTAAACGTGCCAACTCAAGGCAGCGTTGCATGTATACTTCGTGTGTATTTGTCATGTCATAAAAAAACGTCGGGGCAAATTTTAACCCCGACGTTTCAAATGTATAAATAATTTAGGCTTCCTTCATAAAATCGTAGCCATAGGTTACAGGTGGCACGAAGGTTTCTTTGATGGTTCGTAAACTTACCCAACGCATTAGGTTAATCATAGCACCTGCTTTATCATTGGTGCCACTGGCTCTGGCTCCACCAAAAGGTTGCTGACCCACAACGGCTCCTGTTGGTTTATCGTTAATATAAAAATTCCCTGCCGCATTTCTCAATTTCCAAGTAGCCAAATCTATAGCGTATCTGTCTTGAGCCAATACCGCGCCCGTTAAGGCATATTCCGATGTTTCATTCACTAAATCTAGGGTAGTTTCGAATTCATTTGCTGGGTAAACATAAACGGTTAAAACCGGACCAAACAATTCTTCACACATGGTGGTATATTTAGGGTTGCTGGTAACAATTAAGGTAGGCTGTATGAACCAACCTTTCGACTTATCATATGTTCCTCCGGCAACTATTTCACAGCTTGGATCTTTTTTGGCCTCTTCAATATAGGCAGCCAATTTATCGAAAGATTTTTCATCGATAACTGCATTTACAAAATTTCTGAAATCTTCTACTGGCCCAACGTTGAACCCAGCCATTTCTTTTACCATTTTAGCTTTCACTTCTTCCCACATATTAGAAGGAATATAAGCCCTTGAAGCGGCGGAACATTTCTGACCTTGATATTCAAATGCACCACGCAACATGGCTGTTACTACCGTATCTACCTGCGCTGTATGGTGTGCTACAATAAAATCTTTTCCTCCCGTTTCACCTACAATTCGAGGGTAGGTTTTGTATTTGTGAATATTGTTTCCAATGGTTTTCCAAATATTTTGAAAAACACCTGTTGATCCAGTAAAATGGATACCAGCAAAATCAGCATGATTAAAAATCACCTCTGCTGCCACAGGTCCGCTCGGGTATATTAAATTTATAACACCAGCTGGCACACCTGCTTCTTTAAAAATTTCCATTAATACATTAGCAGAATATACCTGCGTATTGCTCGGTTTCCATACTACAACATTCCCCATTAAAGCAGCAGACGCCGGCAAATTACCTGCAATGGCTGTAAAATTGAATGGAGTAAGTGCGTATACAAAACCTTCTAATGGACGGTATTCTAGGCGATTCCAAATACCTTTGGCAGACTGTGGTTGCTCGGCATAAATTTGACTCATGAAATAAACATTGAAACGCAAAAAGTCGATTATTTCACAAGCACTATCAATCTCTGCTTGGTAAGCATTTTTGCTTTGCCCTAGCATAGTTGCCGCATTCAATTTAGCGCGATACGGTCCAGCAATTAGCTCTGCAGCCTTCAAAAAAATGGCGGCACGTTGTTCCCAGGTTAATGCCTCCCATTTTGGTTTAGCAGCTAAGGCAGCATCAATGGCTTGCGTAACGTGCGAAGCCTCACTGATGTGGTAACTTCCAAGTACATGTTGGTGATCATGCGGTGGGCGTAAATCAGCTGTTTTACCGCTGCGTACTTCTTGATCGCCAATGTACATAGGGATATCCAACACCTTTGATCGGGCATCTTGAATAGCTTCTTTTAGTGCTTTTCTTTCAGAACTACCTGGCGCATAATTTAAAACCGGCTCATTTACCGGAACTGGAACATTGAAAAAACCGTTCATATTTTGCTATTAATTTGCTGCAAATATAGACAAAATTAAGGAATCGGCAGTCTAATTTATCCCTTCTAATTACTCAGAAAAAACCTCAGACTTTACATTATCTTTAGTCTGCTTATCTACCTCTTGATAAGTAATTTCACTTAATGCTTGAATCACCTTTAGTTTGGTTTCAACGTCGGCACCACGCGTCATTACGCCTATAATAAATGGTTTTTTAGGATGAAAAACTAAACCAAAATGATGCAATTGTAAATTATGTATTCTTCCTCCACCCACGGTTTCATCTCGCTTACCATATTTATGTGCAACTTTAATATAGGCGGGTATTCCGGCTCTAATACCTTTATTATATTTAGATTGGGCAAGCAGGTTAAGTGCTTTTTCAGACATTTCCTTATTTAAATAAGTAGCATTGTATAATATCCTTAAAATACCAGCATAAGCTTTTACGGTAACAAAATTTGTATTTTGATCAAACCCATTTCCTACATGCATATTGAGTTCATCAATCACTTTCATTACAGCCTCATCTCCAACAAACTGAAGTAATAACATACTGGCAGTATTATCAGAATAAACAATCATTTGGGTGAGTAAATCGGCTATAGTATAAAATTTACCATCCTCTTTTTTAAAACCACTTTCTTCAGGTACCTCACCTAAATCGGCTTTTTTATAATCAATACCCATTTCCCAAACTTTTGGATCAGACTCAGCCTTTTTTAGTAATGCAATCATAAGCGGAACCTTAAATAAACTAGCCGGACTAAAAGATTCTTGCTCGTTAATGCCCGTCCATAATCCATTGTTTAAGTCTCTAAAATAATAACTAACATGTAAGTCTTTGTGGGTGTTTTTAAAAGACTGAATGCGCTTTTCAATCTTAGCTTTGAACGACTTTAACTCTGTATAGTCGAGGTCAATTTGTTCATAATACGGTAAAATGGGATTGAGTAAATTACTTGAAAAATTTGGAGCAATTGAACTAACAGGTGCTTGCAATTTTTTTACTTTTTCTTTTGGCAAAAAATAGCCAACAGTCATGCTAAAAACCGCAATAACAAAAACAAAAATAATTAGTTTTAATTTACCCATTGAAAAAGACTTTTTTTTCACAAGGCTATCAAAACAAAGCGGTTAAATCAAGCTAAGACGCGCACTTTAAGTGAATATTAAGTGTTATTAAAAGCAGGTGAAAACATAAAAATTTTTATTTAATTACATTAAAAAAAATAATGCTTAAAAACAGATACTTAGGCACATATTAATATTGCTTTAACACATTTATAAGACCCTATTAATATGATTTTATCCAGGGAAAAGTAGGTTTTCAATTTTAATGTGAATGTTTTCATTGGAAACAGGATGGATAAATGCCAATTCACAAGCTTGAAGGGCAATATAATTATCCTCATAAGCATATAAAGCACCGTATTTTTTATCCCCTAAAATTGGACAACCCATGCTTGATAGTTGAACACGAATTTGATGTTTTCTTCCACTTAATAATTCTATTTCAAGTAAGCTATATTGTGCCTTTGTGTCTAACAAGGTATAATTTAACTCGGCACGCTCGGCATTCTTAATCTCACTTTGATAGGCTTTGGTATAGTTTTTATGTTCATCGCGTTTTAGCCAATGCAGCAAATTCCCACTTTTCAGAGGCGGTTTTCCATGCACCCAGGCTTGGTAAATTTTCCTTACCTTTCTTTGCTGAAAAATCTCATTCATCCGAACAAGCGCCTTGGATGTTTTAGCAAATAATACAATTCCTTCAACAGGCATATCTAAACGATGGATAACGCCAAGATAAACAGCACCTGGTTTTTGATATTTTTCTTTGATATAGTCTTTTACCTCAAGCTCTAAAGCTGCTGGCTTATTGGGCTCAGACTGCACCGTTTGTCCGCTTTTTTTAAAAGCAGCAATTAAGTGATTATCTTCCCATAAAATACGTAGCATACGTTCAGGTAATAGATTTACTAATACTGTTCCTTTTCGTTTGGAAAGTTTACCGACTTAACATCTGCCACATATTGCGCCACTGCAGTTTGAATTTGGTCGTATAAATTTAAATACCTACGCAAAAATTTTGGTGAAAAATCTTTATTGATTCCCAGCATATCGTGGCTAACCAAAACCTGGCCATCTACCTCAGCACCTGCACCAATTCCGATAACTGGAATTTTAACCATATGCGCTACTTGTTTAGCCAATTGAGAGGGAATTTTTTCCAAAACAATGGCAAAACAACCTGCCTCCTCCAATAATTTGGCATCGTGCAATAATTTTTGTGCTTCAGCCTCTTCTTTAGCTCTAACCTCATAGGTTCCAAATTTATAGATGCTTTGAGGTGTTAAACCTAAGTGACCCATAACAGGAATTCCCGCGGTTAGAATTCTTTTAACAGATTCGGCAACCTCTTCTCCTCCCTCTAGTTTTACAGCATGTGCTTCTGCTTCTTTCATTATTCTGATGGCAGAATTTAAAGCTTCTTTAGAGTTCCCTTGGTACGAACCAAATGGCAAATCTACTACAACTAAGGCTCTATCAATAGCTCTTATTACAGCAGCAGCATGAGAAATCATCTCATCAAGGGTAATTGGCAAAGTGGTTTCATGACCATGCATTACATTGGAGGCAGAATCTCCCACCAATAGCACATCAATTTTTGCTGCATCAAAAATTTTAGCCATGCTGTAATCATATGCCGTTAACATGGAAATTTTTTCACCCCGCATTTTCATTTCCATTAAGGTATGGGTAGTAACCTTTTTAATCTCTTTGTGTATGCTCATACTAAAAAATGAAATTCAAAGGTACTGATAAAACCCAAAATCAAATTAGATTGACTATATATTTTTGAACACCCAAAAAAAAATGCTTAATTTGCATACAATGAAAAGTAAAATCCTGTTAGTAATTACACTTTTTTCTGGTCTTTTTGCCTGTAAAAACGATATAGATATTAATGCCCCATACAAAGACATTCCTATTGTTTATGGTTTTTTAGATCAAAATCAATCTGTTCAATACATTCGAATTGAAAAATTATATCAAAATTCGGGTAACCAAAGTACTGCAGAAGGAGCAAAAATTTCAGACTCTTTGTATTTTGATTCCTTGGTAGTTAAACTCATTAATATTGTAAACAAAGACACTTTTTTATGTACCCGTGTAGATAGCATACCAAAAGATTCTGGCTTTTTCTCGAATGCCCGAAATACCTTGTATGCTTGCAAAATCCCAAAAAACAACAATGCAAACGAAGTATATGAATTGAATATTTACTACCCTAAAAAAAATATATCTTTTACAGCCAGCACCCCGATTGTAAAAGATGCAATCATTTATGCTAGAACAACTGTATTTAATCTCGACCCAAAAATCAGACACACTTTTCAATTTAGGTTCAAAACCGGAAGAAATTCTGCATTGTACGACCTAAAAATTCAATACGTATACAAGGAAATGAATGTGAGCGATACCTCTATTTTTGAATTTAAAACTATTGAATACGATTTAGCTAAAAACAAGGATTATTTTCCAGAAAGAGATTACCCAGAGAATATTTTAAGCAGAACTTTTGTAGATTATATTAAAGCTAGAATTCCAGCTGATGCGAGTAAAATCAGAAAATCGGTTCACCTTGTATTTAGTGCTTATGGCGGTGCACCAGAGTTTAGAACAATGTTAGATCTAAGTAAACCCAATTTAAGTATTGTTCAAAAAAATCCGCAATACTCAAACATATCTAATGGCGGTTTGGGCATATTCTCTAGCAGAAACTTTACCAGTAGAGTGCAAGAATTTGATGCCGCAACTATATCGTTGCTCTCTAAAGAGCTACCTAACTTCATCAATTAATTGTCAGACAAACTGCCATTGGGGCAGTTTATTTACGGATTAAACTTCTATTTTCTGTCAAATAACTGGCAAAACTGTCAGATTTATGGATTGGCATTTTCATTGCTATTTTGAGAGAAATTAAACACAAGAAATTTAATTAATTATGAGCAAAATAATAGGAATCGATTTAGGTACAACCAACTCTTGCGTTTCTGTAATGGAAGGCAATGAACCAGTGGTAATCGCCAACAGCGAAGGAAGAAGAACTACGCCATCCATTGTAGCATTTTTAAAAGATGGAGAACGTAAAATTGGAGATCCTGCGAAAAGACAAGCGGTTACCAATCCCATTAACACCATTTATTCTATCAAACGTTTTATGGGTCACACGTACTCAGAAGTTAGCGGTGAGATTGGTAAAGTGCCTTACAAAGTTGAAAAGGGAGATAATAATACCCCACGCGTTAATATAGACGATAGAATGTATACCCCACAAGAAATTTCGGCCATGATTCTTCAAAAAATGAAGAAAACAGCTGAAGATTATTTGGGAACTGAAGTAAAAGAAGCTGTAATTACAGTACCAGCATACTTTAACGATGCACAACGTCAGGCAACTAAAGAAGCCGGGGAAATTGCTGGTTTGAACGTTCGTAGAATTATTAATGAACCAACGGCAGCTGCCTTAGCTTATGGCGTAGACAAAAAAGGCAAAGACATGAAAATAGTTGTGTTCGATTGCGGAGGCGGTACACACGACGTTTCAATTCTAGAATTAGGTGATGGCGTATTTGAGGTAAAATCTACAGATGGAGATACCCATTTAGGTGGAGATGATTTTGACAATGCCATTATTGCTTGGATGGCCGATGAGTTTAAAAACGAAGAAGGAATCGACTTACGTTTGGATCCAATGGCACTTCAGCGTTTAAAAGAAGCAGCAGAGAAAGCTAAAATTGAATTATCAAGTTCGGCTCAAACCGAAATAAATTTACCTTATGTTACAGCCACTGCTAGTGGCCCGAAACACCTCGTAAAAACCCTAACTCGCGCTAAATTTGAACAATTGGTTGATAGCTTAATTAAGCGCACCATTGAACCCTGCAAGAGTGCTTTGAAAAATGCAGGATTATCTACTAGCGATATTGATGAAGTAATTTTAGTGGGAGGTTCAACACGTATTCCAGCGATACAAGCAGCTGTAGAAAATTTCTTTGGCAAAGCTCCTTCTAAAGGTGTAAATCCAGATGAGGTGGTGGCTATTGGTGCTGCTATTCAAGGTGGTGTATTAACTGGAGAAGTAAAAGATGTATTGCTGTTAGATGTTACGCCACTTAGTTTAGGAATTGAAACCATGGGCGGGGTAATGACCAAGTTAATTGAATCTAATACTACCATTCCAAGTAAACGTAGCGAGGTATTCTCTACTGCATCAGACAACCAACCATCTGTAGAAATTCATGTATTGCAAGGTGAGCGCCCCATGGCAAACCAAAACAGATCTATCGGAAGATTCCATTTAAGTGATATACCACCTGCACCGCGTGGTGTGCCTCAAATTGAAGTTACCTTTGATATTGATGCAAATGGAATTTTGCATGTAAGTGCAAAAGATAAAGGTACAGGCAAAGAACAAAAAATTAGAATTGAAGCCAGCTCGGGTTTAAGTGATGCCGAAATTGAAAGAATGAAACGCGAAGCAGAAGCCAATGCAGATTCTGACAAACGTGCCAAAGAAGAGGTTGAAAAAGTGAACCAAGCAGATAGCTTAATTTTTCAAACTGAAAAGCAAGTTAAAGAATATGGAGATAAAATACCTGCCGATAAAAAAGCTAAAATTGAAAGCGGATTAGAGGACCTAAAAAAGGCGCATGCAGAGAAAAACATTCCTGCTATCGACGCTGCAATGGAAACCTTAAATGCTGCTTGGCAAGAAGCAAGTCAGGATATCTATGCAGCTCAGCAAGCACAAGGTGGTGCACCTGAAGGCGCTCCAAACAATGAAACCAGCACTGAAGGTTCTAATAATGTTCAAGATGTAGAATTTGAAGAAGTAAAATAATTTTTGTCACCTTATTAAACAGCCAATACATGCAAAATGTATTGGCTGTTTTGGTATAAAGCACTTATGTTCGCATATATGAAAAATCTAATTGTATTTATCGTTTGTCTTATTTCTGTCGAGCCAACTTTCGCCCAAGACCAAACTACCCTGCATGGGGCAATGAAAGTAGAAGAATTAGTAAGCATCCCAGCAGCAGCAAACAACCCTAACCAAAAGGCATTTAAAGTTATGCGCGAACCTGTTTTAGCAAAGGACTTTAAAGAATTCATTAGCTATTTATATAGTGAAAATAATGTAGTGCAAGCAAATAGCTGTGTAGCTGCTGTAGCGAGTGATTTAAACATAGCAACCAACTATATTATTTTAAGTAATCCGGCTCCAATAGCTATGTATGCCGAATATCTTTCTAGGAGAATGTCTACCAAAACAAAGAAAGTAAGCTACCAGTTGATTACAGAAAACCAGTGGAAGCAAGCCAAGGGAATGCCAAACACCTATGATGTGCCTAAAAAAAACCCATATGGACTCATTTTTCAACATGGAATATTTGAATGGAAGACCATGAACAATGGCCATGCAGAAACCTTTGCCGATACCAATGGATACATGCGATCTAGCTTTAGGCTTGTTTATTCTGAAAAAACGATTCAAACAGCAAAGAAAAAATGATAAAAACACATGATGTTTCGGGAGATACAAGATCAGAATAACAAAGAAATTAACTCAATCGCAACCATTGCATGCAAATAAAGAAGGCATATCAATACACGCTTTACCTTCTTTTAACCTTGATGTTAGTCGGACAAATGAGCTATGCTCAAAATCCAAGTTTAGGAAGTTGGAATATCATAAACCTAAAATATAAAACATCGGAAAAATACACCTTTTTTGGTGAAGCTCAGTTGCGTTCTTTAAGATTTTACGCGCATTTCCACTATTACGAATTCAAAGGAGGCATCACTTATAAACCTTATAAAAATGCAACTTTTACTTTAGCTGCGGGAAGCTATCAAACCTATAAAGAAGGAGGTAATTTTGAGCGCCCAAAAAACAACGATGAATTTCGAATTTGGCCTCAAATCATTTTATTACAATCTGTTGGAAAATTTGATATTGAGCAGCGATACAGAGCAGAACTGCGTTTTACCAGTAATGGCTATAGAAATAGGTTTAGGTACAGACTCGAACTTTCTAAATCGATTGGAAGCAATAAAAATGGGGTCAGGCCATTTAAAATAAGTGCAAGTAATGAATTGTTTTTTACTAACAACGAACCCTATTTTGAACGAAATAGATTGTTGTTTTCATTAGCCTATAAACCCAATAAAAACAACACATTGCACATCGGATATCTACATCAATTTGATTATAAAATAAACGACGAAACTGGAACCGATTTTCTCCAAATTGGTTATGCCGTAGATCTGTTTAAAAAATAGAAGTTACAGTCGATAGGTAAGAATTATGGATTTTACTTTCCTTACTCAATAACCATTTTCTGGAATCCAACTTTATTATTTTGGGTAATTTTAAGCAAGTATACACCACTTCTAATTGAATTCAATTGGACAAAATCTTGGGTATTATGTTTCGCCTGATACATAATTTGTCCATGTAAATTATATAGGATTTAGTTAATCCGGTAGCATTAATCTGAACCATTTTTTCTGTTACGTTCTCACAACCAAAATTTGTTCTTCCTTTCATTTTTATGGTAGTATTTCCTGGGTTCTTAAAGGTATAATTAAATACTCGCGGATTGCTTGGAAATGAATCTCCTTCCATATACCATACCCTACTTACCGTTTTAGTAGTGGTGTCTGTTAACACAATTTGCAAGTTAGTTTTAGAAATGGCAAAGCCAACATTTGGTAAAGCCTCTACATTAATGGGTCTGCTATTTGAGAAAGTTCCACAACCAGAAACAGTGTCTATGGCCTGCGCTATTACAATAGTTCCATTTGGAAAATTAGGACTAAGAGGTACCGGACCAAAATTAAAATTTGGTTTAATTCTACTAGCAAATTCGGTTCGGTTTAAACCTTCTCCGGTAAAATATT
>JAJTEN010000030.1 GCA_021298155.1 Sphingobacteriales bacterium
AAATGAGTGTTAAGTTTTAAGTGTTAAGTTTTAAGTGTTAAGTTTTAAGTGTTGAGTGTTACGATTGTTACGCCATCGCCGCCTAATTCTATTTCCTCATCATTGATTTGCGCTACAAATTTATTTGATTTCAATTCGGCTCGAACCAATTTCCTTAAAATTCCATAACCTTTTCCATGTACAATACGAACCTGTTTTATACCCAACAAAATCGCTTCATCTAAAAAGGTATTCAAGTTACGAACTGCCTCCTCACCTCTTAATCCAATTACATTTAACTCGTGACTAAAATGCTGCATTTTGGTATTAAAATCTAAGCCCTTGCTGCTACTTTTAGCCTGTTTCTTTTGGGTGGCTTCACTTACTTTTTGTAGTTTAATCAATTCAATATTCGATCGTAAATCGCCCATTGCCACCAATGCTTTATTTTTATGTATCGCTAAAATTTGTCCAAATGCCTCCTGCCCTTCAATGCTTACCAAATCATTCACCTGTAGTTCTGCCAATTCACTATTTTCTTGAGCAAGCTTTTTAGGATCTGGTAACACCAATTCTATTTCAGTTATGCCCGTTTTTAATTGCTGAATTTCATCTTTCACCAATCCCCGCGCCTTTCGCTGTACCTCACTATTGGCCTGCTGTTCCTTAATTTCTCTGATGGTAGCCTCAATTTTACTATTTGCCTCACTTACCAATGCCAATGCTTCTTGTTTGGCTTTCTTCATGAGTAACTTCTTATTGCTATCCAACTCTTGGTTTAAACGCTCATACTGCAGCAATAATTTCTGGGTCTTTACCTCTTTCTCTTGAAGCTTTTGCTTCATGGTATTTACTGCTTGTTTTTCTTTCTCTAACTCAACCAAAAGCTCATCAACCTTGCGTTGTTTATCGCCAACTTTATTTTTCGCGTAGTTAATTATATGTGGGTTCAATCCAGATTTTACCGCTAACTCAAAAGCATAACTACTGCCAGGTTTCCCTAATTCTAATTGATACAAGGGCTGCATATTTTCATGATCAAATAACATGCTGGCATTTTCTAGTCCGGGGTATTGTGAGGCAAAGTTTTTTAAATTACTAAAGTGTGTGGTAACAATACCTTGTGCCCTTTTCTGTGCCAAATGATGCAGAATAGCCTCCGCCAAGGGTCCGCCAAATTGTGGATCTGTTCCCGTGCCAAATTCATCTATCAAAAACAAGGTTTTACCATCCGCAAAATCACAGAAATTTTTCATACTCAACAAATGAGAACTGTAAGTACTTAGGTCGTTCTCTATGCTCTGCTCATCACCAATATCTACCATTATTTCTTTGTAAATTCCCAATTCACTATACGATTCGCATGGAATTAATAAACCGCATTGCAATATATATTGTAATAGTCCAACCGTTTTTAAACAAACAGATTTACCACCTGCATTCGGTCCAGAAATTACAACAATATACTTTTCTTTATTGAGCGCAATAGATAAGGGGATGGTTTGCAATCCGGCTTTATCATGACTCATGCGTAACAAAGGATGATACGCTTTTTCTAATTGTAAACTGGGATGTTTACTTAAGATTGGCAAATCGGCTTTCATTTCATTCGCCAAACCTGCCTTGGCCCTTATAAAATCAAATAGACCCAAGCGTTGTAAATTTTTTTCTAATTCAGGAATTTCAGGCCTAATTTGATCGGTAATCTCAAGTAAAATCCTTTCCCGCTCCCTACGGTAGGCAATTTGCCACTCTCTAAGTCCGTTATTTAAATCAAAGCAATCTGTGGGTTCAATATAAATGGTTTGACCCGTGCTCGATTCATCATGCACAAATCCGCTTATGTGTCGTTTGTGTTCGGCCAAAACAGGCAAAACCAAGCGTCCTTCTCTAATGGTAATTCCAATTTGATCAGCCAAATAACCTAGGTCGCTATATTTATCAAATAACTTCTGTATACGCTTCCTTATTTCACTTTCTTTCTCATGTATTTTGGCAGAAATTTTAGCCAATTCTGCTGAGGCATTCGCCCGCATTATTCCGTCTGCATCAATTATTCTATCAATTCTCCTAACTACCAAATCATTGATAATTAATCCCGCTAAGAGCGATTCTAACTCAACATACTTTCCTGTGCGATCTCTAAAAAAAGTAGCAACCTGAATAAATGCCTGTACTACCAATTTAATACTTTGCAATTCTTCTTCTAATAGCCAAACACCTTCAATTTTAGCTTTGTACAAATAGGGTGATACATCTAAATAATGTGAACTTGGAAATGGCGATTCTTCGTTGAGTAGTTTTTGAAATTCTTTGGTTTGAACCAACATTTTCTCTACAATATCGAAGCGATTTGAAAAGCGCATGCGTTCTACGTAATAGACACCCATAGGCGACAAACAGCGGGCATTTAGCAATTCGCGAATCTGATTGAAACCAAGCTTGGTTTCTATATTTTTGGGAAAAGGCACTGGTAATTATTTTAAAGGTAAGGGCGCATTCTCTGGCAATGGCATAACTTCTACAGGTTCTTTTAACTTGCCGCGTGAGAGCGCTTCTTGGTTGCTCAACTCTTCCATCACAAGTCCCATAATGGTATCCATTTGCAGTGAATTACTTAAGTAATAATCAAAACTACGCACAAATTGTTCTGAATCTACCCCATGTTTTTCAAAAATAAATCGATTATACCCAACAAATAAGGCTTTACTCGAATCTGCCGAATGCACCTTTGCCTGCATGGCTGCCTCTAATAAATGTAAATCTACCAATACCTGAGCAACCGATTCGCGGGATAATAAATTTGCTGGTTGCGCAATTGTATCCAATGATTTATTGGTGCAAGAAAATATTAGTACAAGTAAAACCAGATACTGATATTTGAAAAATAATTTTTGACTCATGATTACTGCAAATATTCAAAAAATAAACCAAGAAATTGGTGTGCATGCCAGATTAATTGCTGTAAGCAAAACCAAACCCCTAGAAATGCTGATGGAGGCCTACCAAGGTGGACAAAGAATCTTTGGGGAGAATAAAGTGCAAGAATTGGTTCAAAAATATGAAGCACTGCCCAAAGATATTGAATGGCATTTAATTGGTCACCTTCAAAGCAATAAGGTTAAATATATTGCTCCTTTTGTTAGCCTAATTCACGGGGTAGATAGCCTTAAACTGCTACAAACCATTAATAAAGAAGGTGAAAAAAATAATCGGATTGTCCCTTGCTTATTGCAAATTTTCATAGCTCAAGAAGAAACAAAATTCGGTTTGAACCAAGCCGAGTTAATGGAGCTCCTAGAGTCGATTTCGCAAGAGCCTTTGCCGCACGTTCAAATCTGCGGATTAATGGGAATGGCAAGCAATGTAGACAATGAGGTACAAATTAGAAATGAGTTTAAGGGACTTAAAAATGTATTTGAGTTGGTTCGGCAAAGGTATTTTTTAAATAACCCACACTTTAAAGAAATTTCTATGGGTATGAGCGGAGATTATCTTATTGCAGTGCAAGAAGGTGCCACATTGGTACGTGTTGGAAGTCGGATTTTTGGCGAACGCTAGGTTTAAGCTAAATTGGCTATATTGAAATAAAACACCCGATATGCCTGGTAAAAATTGTTTGTTTTGTGGCCAAAATTTTATGGGAAGAGCAGATAAAAAATTCTGCAACGACCACTGCCGCAGCGCTCTTCATAACCAAATAAAAAGTGAAAATCACCATCATTTTAAAGAGGTAGACCACGTATTAAAACGAAATAGAAAAATTTTAGCAGCGCTTTTTGAGCAAACGCAAAAACAGAAAAAAGGAATTTTAACCAGAAAAATCCAAGAGTTAGGATTTATTTTTAGTTACCACACCCATATTTTGCCTCTAGAAAATGGCGAAGAAGGTGTGTTCTGCTATGATTATGGCTACATTAAAACCAAATGTGGCGAACTTGCCATAATTAAACAGAACTAAACTACTTTTGAAGCATGATTGAAATTGGAAAGAAAAATACCTTAAGAGCTATTCGAAATACCCCACAAGGCATATATTTAGTAGATAAAAACAATAATGAGGTTTTATTGCCAAACAAATACGTGCCCAAAACGCTTCAAGCTGAAGAATTGTTAGAAGTATTTGTATACAAAGATTCTGAAGATCGTTTAATTGCCACCACCTTAGTGCCACTTATTGA
Organism: Sphingobacteriales bacterium; assembly: GCA_021298155.1. Taxonomy (GTDB): domain Bacteria; phylum Bacteroidota; class Bacteroidia; order UKL13-3; family UKL13-3; genus B1. Next base: position 4,161 of record JAJTEN010000030.1, read on the forward strand.
GGCCAATTCCTTGGCCAAGCTGGTGGTAAACGAAGTAAATAGCTTTGGCGCCTTTTTAGATATGGGTATAGATAAAGATTTGCTAGTACCCATCAAAGAACAATTAAATCCCATGAAGGAGGGCAAATCATATTGGGTATATTGTTACCTAGATGAAGTTACGCAGCGCTTGGTTGGTTCGAGCAAAATTAAACGCTTTTTAACCAATGATAAGCACAATTTAGTGGTAGGCCAGGAAGTAGATTGTTTAATTTTTGATGATACCCCGCTTGGGTATTTGGCCGTTATAAACAATAAACAGTACGGACTCATATACCACAATGAAGTATACAGCAACTTGCGCATTGGTGATACCACGCAAGCATTTGTTAAAAAAATTAAAGATACAGGTGAGATAGATTTGAGCTTACAAAAAATTGGCTTTACACACGTAAACGACCAAACAGATGTTATCTTAAATCACCTTAAAAAGAACGGTGGCTTTCTGAACCTAAACGATGATTCGGCACCAGAAGAAATTCAAGCGCGATTAAAAATAAGTAAGAAGGTATTCAAAAAAGCTATCGGTATACTCTATCGAGAAAAGAAAATAACAATTGAAGAGCAAGGTATTCGCTTAAAATAACTGATTACTGCCCCATAAACATACTCATTTATCTTGCCACAAATATGGCAACCCTTATTTTATTGGGTTGGCACAGACAATATACTTCACAACAAATTATCTGAAAGAATTAGATAGTTTGCATCAACACTTGCCCTGTTACCTAATACTAAAATTCCCCTTCCAAACCGCGGCACCATTTATTTGCAGTTCAAAACCTTGAAGGCCCGGATACAAAATTCTAGTGCTCATTTTTTCTTTTAGTTGTTGCGCTTTTTGAACCCAAACAGTTTTCCCTTTTTTGAGCGAAAGCTGTTTTATTTTAAATACTTTTTTACGCGTTAAGGCAGCATTTTTACTTTTAAAATACAATACATAATCTAGCATCAAATCGCAATCCTCTAATGCCAAAATCTCAAATTTAAAACGCAAATAGTCGTTAAATGTAAGCTCTTGGTTTAATTCAAAAGTAAGCAGTTTTATGGCGGGGTTTGAACCAATACCTATGAGTTGCAAAGCCGCTGCATTGCCCTCTTTAATGAGCGTGCGCAGGGCATGTTTACTAATAAAGCTAAGTTCTGCATCGCTCTGAATGGCCTTGCTTTTCCATTCTTGTAACGTAGCAATTACAATAGCGGGATGTGTTTTAGACATATCATTTAAGTGATTAGCCACCGAACGCGTAACAAATCGAGTGGCATCTGTATGCAATACATGCAAAATAGGTAAAGCAGCAACAACTGGAAGCTGTATTTTCTGGCACCAAGGCAATTTAGGCCTGAGTCCCTCACTGGCCAACCGGCGCACATGATAATGGTTGTGATGGGCCCACTCATGCATTTGTTTTAGGGTAGGCTCAGGAAAAGCATTGATAAAATAACGGATGGCATCTTCCGCAGAAAAGCGCATGGTTATGTGTTCTAAAGCCGCTAACGAAGTTTGTAAATACATTTCTTTGCACCCATATACCGCTATAAAATGAGCATATGGGGCATAAATAAAATCGCCAAAATCATTATCCGTTACATGGGGATTGCAAGGCGCCGGCAAGGCCTGAACCAAAATAGTAACCGACTCTATATAAGTAAATGGCAAATACTTATACAAACAGCTTGTTATATGATAAATACGTTCTTTTAAAGCTAATTGCGGAAAGGCTTGTACCACTTCTTTAACGAAAGCTTTACCCTTAAACCCAGTATATACATGGGCAATTTCTGATGCCAATTTTTCTACTTTAGCGGTATGAAATAGGTGATCTTTAAGACTAAATGAAGCAGTTTCCATGTTGCAATGTAATGAAGCGGTTTAAATAGGTTTTACGCTTACAAATTTAACGCCTGAGTAAGGATAATTTTCTATATTTTTGCAAGTCAAAAAAATCGCTCAGTTGGCCAACTGGGCTAAACTAATTTATGAAGTTAACAGACGTATTTGAAAGATATATTCCCGGAGAAAATTTTGTTGAATTAAGCCAAGCCTTGGATCAAACCAAAGTTGGAGCCATACACTTAAACGGCTTAGTTGGTTCGGCTGCTGCCTTGCTGGCCGCTATTACCTATCAACAAAAAAATCTTTGCACGGTGGTGGTATGTGCCACCATAGAAGATGCAAAATACTTTGCAACAGATGTAGAAAATGTATTACCAGGTAAAACCATTAATTACCTGCCTGCCTCCTATAAAAGAAGCTTCCAGCCAGAGACCATTCAAAACCAATTGGTACTAGAACGAGCAGAAGTGCTCAACAGACTTAACCAAACACATAGCAAAGCAGAATGGATCATAACTACCGCCGAGGCTATGCTAGAGTTTGTAATGGGCGAAAAGGACCTAAACCAAAACACCTTTGAATTAAAGGTTGGCGACACCTTCGACCTCGAATTTTTTATTGAATTTTTAACAGAACATCATTTTGAACGGAGCGATTTTGTATATGAAGCAGGTCACTTTAGCATACGCGGGGGCATAATTGATGTATTTTCATTTAGCAATGAAAAACCCTACAGAATAGAACTTAATGGCAATATCATAGAAGGCATTCGCATTTTTGAACCATACGACCAATTATCTGTAAAAAAAGTCGACCGCTTTTATATTATTCCCAATGTGCAAAAAGAATTGCATGCCAAAGAAACAATATTTAATTATATCCCTAAAGATGCACTGTTTTGGTGGCAAGATTTTAATTTAAGCTGCGATCAATTGCAAAGAGGCTTAGAGAAGGTCGCACATTTTGACCCAAATTCGGTTCAAACCAAAGAAGATTTTTCATTTGAAGGAATAGAAAAAACATGGTTGGCTTTGGTAGATTTTAAAAAAGCTACTGAAAAATTTGTTCGCATAGAGTTTGGTACGCGCAAAGTATTAAAAGCTATATTTTTAGCGAGAGTAGTCGACAAATTGAACGTTTATATACCATCTTCGACGACCTGGCAAAAGATGTAAAGTTTGACCCCATTTATCATGGATTAAGCAACGGATTTATTGACCATACGCAACAGATAGCCTTTTATACTGAACACCAAATTTTTGATCGCTTTTATAAAGGCAAGGTAAAAAGTGGGTATAGTGGAAACCGTATTTTAACCCTAAAAGAATTAAGAGAATTGCGCCCAGGCGATTATGTAACCCATATAGATCATGGCATAGGCAAATTTGCAGGATTAGAAAAATTAGAGATAAACGGACAACTACAAGAAGCAGTTCGTTTGGTTTATAGAGATAATGATTTATTGTATGTAAGCATTAACTCGCTGCACAAGATTTCTAAATATGTAGGCAAAGAAGGCACAGAGCCGCGCATGAATAAATTGGGTAGCGATGCGTGGGAAAAACTTAAAAATAATACCAAGAAAAAAGTAAAAGATATTGCCAGAGATTTAATAAAACTCTATGCCAAACGGAAAGCGCAACAAGGCTTTGCTTATTCTCCCGATACCTATTTACAAGTAGAATTAGAAGCCTCGTTTATGTATGAAGATACACCAGACCAGAGCAAGGCCACATTCGATGTAAAAAAAGATATGGAGAACCCTCACCCCATGGATAGATTGGTTTGTGGAGATGTTGGATTTGGCAAAACAGAGATTGCCATTAGGGCTGCCTTTAAAGCTATTTCAGATAGCAAGCAGGTAGCCATTTTGGTTCCAACCACTATTCTAGCCAATCAACATTATAGAACCTTTAAAGAACGCTTAAAAGACTTCCCCTGTAATATAGATTATATCAACAGATTTAAAACTGCTGCAGAACAAAAAGATGTTTTAAAAAGATTAGCTGAAGGTAAATTAGACTTGGTTATTGGCACCCATAAATTATTAAGTAAAGAAACGAAGTTTAAAGACCTTGGCCTATTAATTATTGATGAAGAACAAAAGTTTGGTGTAGCCGCTAAAGAAAAACTAAAGGGTTTTAAAACCAATGTAGATACCCTAACCCTAACAGCAACGCCTATTCCTAGAACCTTACATTTTTCTTTAATGGGTGCTAGAGATTTATCTATTATAAATACGCCACCTGCAAACAGGCAAGCAGTAGAAACGGCAGTGTATAATTATGCAGATGATATTATTAAAGAGGCCATTTTAAATGAGGTAGAGCGTGGCGGCCAAGTTTTCTTTGTGCACCATAGAGTGAAAGATATTTACGAATTAGGGAAACATATTGAAGCAATTTGTCCGGGTGTAAAAATTGCCGTTGCCCATGGAAAACTTGAAGGCGATCAGTTGGAAGATGTAATGATGCGTTTTATAGAAGGGGAATATGATGTATTAGTAGCTACCACCATTATAGAAGCAGGATTAGATATTTCAAATGCAAATACAATAATTATTAATAATGCGCACATGTTTGGCTTAAGCGACCTGCATCAAATGCGCGGAAGAGTGGGCAGAAGCAATAAGAAAGCATTTTGCTATTTAATGGTTCCAAGTATGGTTGGACTAAGCAACGATGCAAGAAGAAGACTACAAGCAATAGAAGAATTTAGTGATTTAGGAAGTGGTTTTAATGTGGCCATGCGCGATTTAGATATAAGAGGTGCTGGAAATTTATTAGGTGGAGAACAAAGTGGATTTATTGCCGAAATAGGTTTTGAAATGTATCACAAAATTTTAGATGAAGCCATTCATGAATTAAAGGAAGAGGAATTTGCCGATGTATTTAAAGATGAAAAACCGGTGAATAAAATTGAGTCGAAAGATTGCAATGTGGAAACAGATTTTGAAGCACTTATTCCAGATAATTACGTTAGGAATATTGGTGAACGATTAAGTTTATATAATGCCTTGGCAAGTTTACAGAGTGAAGCAGAATTACAACAATTTGAAGCGCAACTCATAGATAGATTTGGCGCTACTCCAAAAGCAGTTAAAGACTTACTTGATTTAATTAAATTAAGGGAACTAGGTAAAACATTAGGTTTTGAAAAACTGATCCTAAAAAAGCAACAATTACTGGCGTATTTCCCGTCTGAACACAAACAATTTTATTACCAATCTGAAGTGTTTAGTAATATATTGTTGTATGTACAAAACAGACCCAAAATATGTAAACTAAAACAAAGCAATCAACAATTAATACTTTTAATTTTTGATGTTAATAGTATTAAACAAGGCATGCACTATTTGCAAGAAATTTCGCAAATTAACGCTTTACCCTCCCATGCCGATCATACTTAAGTTTGCGTTCACTGTCTTGATTTTCAAAATTAGCACAACGCTTAACTTTGCATGAAAGCATTGCAATAAGCAGGAATAAACAACACATTTGTTTTAAGGTAATATACTTCATAGCAAAGATTTTAGTATGTCAAAAATATTAAATTAATCAAAATAAAAAAGGCCCACATGTGGGCCTTTTTTATTTTTAAATTTTTGTTAACCAAGAAGTAAATACTACCCTTTTTTAGCAGCAGGCTTCTTAGCAGCTGGCTTCTTAGCAGCAGCTTTCTTAGGAGCAGCTTTCTTAGCAGCAGCCTTCTTAGGAGCAGCTTTCTTAGCAGCAGCTTTCTTAGGAGCAGCTTTCTTAGCAGCAGCTTTCTTAGGAGCAGCCTTCTTAGCAGCAGCTTTCTTAGGAGCAGCTTTCTTAGGAGCAGCTTTCTTAGCTACTGCCTTCTTTGGAGCAGCTGCTTTCTTAGGAGCAGCTTTCTTGGTTTTTTTGGTTGTTGCCATGTTTATAAAAATTTGATTGATTACAGAAACAAATTTAAAAGTGTAATTAATATTTTCAAGTACTTGCTGTATATCAATGTAAAATAATTACCACCTTTATATGTTGATAACTACAAGCAATAGCTCAAAGGTATTTATTTTACTAGCATCTTCAGCATTCTTATACAGTAAACAAATGTGATTAAATACTTTCATTTTTTTTTCATAATAATTCATGTTGTAAAAAATACACTACATTTTTATGTTTAAACAACATAGATATACATAGTAATTTTATAAAAATACAACAGATGAATTGGTATGTAATTTTTAAAGAATAATTTTTTTCTATCACACAACAAGCCTACCTTTAAACCATCGTTTTGAACATAGTAATTTGATAAAAATGAAAGCAGAAATTATTAGCATTGGGGATGAATTATTATTAGGTCAAGTTATAGATACTAACTCGGCTTGGATCGGACAAGAACTAAATAAATTAGGTGTGCATGTGCACTTTAAATCTACTATTGGTGATTCAAGAGAAATACTCTTAAAAACATTACATGAAAGTGCTGAACGCAGCGATATCATTGTGATGACAGGCGGATTGGGTCCAACCAAAGACGATTTAACAAAGCATATTTTATGTGAATTTTTCGATACCAAATTAATACAAAACGATGCTGTTCTTGCTTGGGTACAAAGTATTTTTTTAAAGCGAAATTTACCAATGCTTGCTAGCAATAATGAACAAGCAATGGTACCAGAAATATGTGAAGTTTTATGGAATAGAAATGGTACAGCTCCTGGGATGTATTTTGTAAAAAATAATAAAGTTTTTATCAGTATGCCTGGTGTTCCTTTTGAAATGAAATGTATTTTTGAAGAAGAAGTTATTCCTAAACTTCAACAGCAATTTTCTTTTCCAAGTATCATTCACAAAACCATTTTAACAGCAAGTATTGGTGAAAGTTTTTTAGCAAAAAAAATTGCTACCATAGAAGATTCGCTTCCATCACATATTAAATTAGCCTACCTCCCAAGCGTTGGCGCTGTAAGGCTTCGACTTAGCGCATATGGCAATGATAATCGTGTTTTAGCAGAAGAACTCAATACCATTGTTGATTCATTATATGCATGCATAGGAGAATATATATATGGAGAAGAAGAAGATACTTTATCTCAATCAGTAGGAAAATTATTAGCAGCAAAAAACAATACAGTGGCAACGGCTGAAAGTTGCACAGGTGGTTACTTAGCGCATTTATTAACGTCAATACCGGGAAGTTCTTCGTATTATACAGGAAGTATTTTAGCCTATGCTAATGTGATCAAAGAAAATATATTGCAAGTAGATAAAAATATTTTAATACAAAATGGTGCAGTAAGTGAAGCATGTGTGAAAGCTATGGCAGAAAATTGTAGACGTATTATGCATACCGATTACGCTATTGCTACGAGCGGTGTTGCCGGACCAAGTGGTGGTACGAAGGAAAAGCCAGTTGGCACAGTTTGGATAGCTGTTGCTACGCCTACTCATTGTATCGCAAGAGTTTTTAATATGGGTGATCATAGAGGAAGAACCATTGAAAGAACTGCATTAATGGGATTAGACATGTTGCGTAAAGAATTAATAGCTGCAAAGTAATTAAAATGGATTTTCAAATTAGCTCATCCTTTCTTCCAACAGGAGATCAGCCTGATGCCATAGCGGCATTAATTGCAGGCATTCAAAACAATGAAAGATCTCAGGTGCTGTTAGGTGTTACTGGCTCTGGAAAAACTTTTACGATTGCCAATGTTATTGAAGCAGTAAAAAAACCTACACTCATCATGAGTCATAATAAAACATTAGTAGCTCAATTATATGGTGAATTTAAACAATTCTTTCCCAACAATGCAATTGAGTATTATGTTTCCTACTACGATTATTATCAACCAGAAGCCTTTATACCTTCCAGTAATACGTATATTGAAAAAGATTTATCCATTAATCAAGAGATAGAAAAGTTAAGACTCAAAACTACTTCTTCTTTGTTAAGTGGAAGAAGAGATATTATTGTGGTAGCGTCTGTAAGTTGTATATATGGAGCGGGTAATCCTAAAGATTATGAAAACAGTATCATACGTATAGCTGTTAACGACAAAATTTCGAGAAACAAATTATTATATGCTTTAGTTGATTCTTTGTATAGTAGAACTACAGCCGATTTTAACCGCGGTAATTTCAGAGTAAAAGGTGATGTGGTAGATGTATTTCCAGCTTATGCAGATGTAGCGTATCGAATTTCTTTTTTTGGAGATGATATTGAAGAACTCAGTATCATTGATCCCATCTCTGGAAAAAAAATTGAACGGGTAGATCATTTAGCGATATTCCCCGCGAATAATTTTGTAACGCCAAAGGACCAATTACTCGAAGCCATTAGAGCTATTCAAGATGATTTAGTAGAGCAGTTAGCCTATTTTAAATCTATTGGCAAACACCAAGAAGCAAAACGCTTAGAAGAACGAACCAATTTTGATTTAGAAATGATTAGAGAATTGGGCTATTGTAGCGGCATTGAAAATTATAGTAGGTACTTAGATAAAAGAAAACCGGGCGATAGACCATTCTGTTTAATCGATTATTTCCCAGATGATTTTTTACTAATTGTTGATGAGAGTCATGTTACCATGCCGCAGGTTAGGGCCATGTATGGTGGAGATAGAAGTAGAAAGGAAAATTTGGTTGAATATGGGTTTAGGCTACCTTCTGCAATGGACAATAGGCCACTCAAATTTAATGAATTTGAAATGCTTATTCCACAAACGATTTATGTGAGTGCCACACCTTCTGATTATGAAATTAGAGAAGCAGATGGTGTTGTTATTGAACAAATTATTCGCCCAACAGGCTTACTTGATCCAATAATTGAGGTAAGACCATGTTTGAACCAAGTAGATGACCTATTGGATGAAATTGATGAACGCATCAAAATGGGCGACCGTATTTTGGTAACAACACTTACCAAAAGAATGGCAGAAGAATTAAGTAAATATATGGCTAAACTAAATATTAAAGCCAACTATATTCACAGTGAAGTAAAAACAATAGACCGTGTTGAAATTTTAAGAGATCTACGTTTGGGTAAATTTGATGTATTAATTGGTGTAAACCTGCTAAGAGAAGGATTAGACTTGCCCGAAGTTAGTTTGGTTGCCATTATGGATGCAGATAAAGAGGGATTTTTACGCAACGATAAATCACTTACGCAAACCATAGGAAGAGCTGCACGAAATGAAAGAGGTAAAGTGATTATGTATGCCGATAAAATTACAGATAGCATGCAAAGAACTATGGATGAAAACATACGTAAGCGAAGCATTCAAATGGCCTACAATACCAAACACGGTATTACGCCAACTACTGTTAAAAAGAGTATAGATGAAATTATGCAACAAACGCGCGTTGCAGATTCGCAAATCATTCCACCAAGTGTGTATGTTGAGAATGAAAGCATAGCTATTGCGGCAGACCCAATCATTAATCAAATGAGTTTGGATCAACTTAAAAAGACGATTGAGGAAACCAAAAAACGAATGAACAAAGCAGCCAAAGATTTAGACTTTTTAGAGGCTGCAAGGTTAAGGGATGAAATGTTTGCCTTACAAGAAAAATTAAACGAAAAAGAAAAGGTTTAGTTTAAAAACTGACACTTAAATTTACCTTCTGTAATCACAACAGTATTTAAACTTTCTTCCAATTGCAATGTTCCACTGAATGTTCCAGAGGCATATTGACCCATTGGCAAAATAATTTTATCAAATGTAATTCTTAACCCTGTTGTTGGAGAAGCTGGCGCTGCCTTACTTTTAAAAACCAATTCAGCTGGTGTTTTGTATTCAGCAAAATTTACAAAATCATTTTCATCTAATACATAACTTAAACCATCTACCCAACCTGGCGACTTATAATTTAAGGTAAACAATAAATTAGGCAAATCTTTGTCTGTTTTTTGACCCACCAAATACAATTGTTTAATATTATTTGGATCGTCTTTAATCAATGTCATTGCCTTAAAATCTTGCTGAATACCATTTGCCTTAAAGGTAAAATAATAGGTTGGATTTGTTCCACCACCGCCGCCTGTTGGATTATTATTTGGATTACCTGTTGGATCATTATTGGTTTTGCTACAAGACCATGAAAACATGACAAGTAATGCCACTAAAACATGTGATAATTTTTTCATATTATTATTAATCAAAACGGTGTGCAGTTTTATTTAATTCTTCTGGTGATAAACTTCTAAAATAGTCATAGGTGATTTTTAACCCCTCTGCTCTATTCACTTTTGGTTCCCAACCCAAAATTTCTTTAGCCTTTGTAATATCTGGCTTTCTTTGTTTTGGGTCGTCTTTAGGCAAAGGTTTTGAAATCAATTTTTGATGAGTACCTGTAAGTTTTATAATCTCTTCGCCAAATTCACGTATTGTAATTTCATCTGGGTTTCCAATATTAACCGGTTGAGCATAATCGCTCATAAGCAATCTATAAATCCCTTCCACTAAATCACTCACATAACAGAAGCTCCTGGTCTGACTCCCATCGCCGAACATCGTAAGGTCTTCACCCCTCAAGGCTTGCCCTATAAATGCAGGTAATACCCTACCATCATTTAAGCGCATACGTGGACCATAGGTGTTAAAAATACGCACAATTCGTGTTTCTAATCCATGAAAAGTATGATAAGCCATGGTCATCGCTTCTTGGAATCGCTTGGCTTCATCGTAAACGCCTCTTGGACCTACCGGATTCACATTTCCCCAATATTCTTCTGTTTGGGGGTGAACCATTGGATCACCATAAACCTCACTGGTAGAAGCAATGAGTACACGCGCATTTTTTACACGCGCTAATCCCAAACAATTATGTATTCCCAATGAACCTACTTTTAAGGTTTGAATGGGTATTTTTAAGTAATCAATCGGACTAGCAGGCGAAGCAAAATGTAATATATAATCTAACTTACCTGGAACATGTATAAACTTGCTTACATCATGATGATAGAATTCAAATTGCTCAAGTTTAAATAAGTGTTCTATATTTTTTAAATCACCTGTAATAAGGTTATCCATGCCAACTACATCGTACCCTTCGGCTATGAACCTATCACAAAGATGCGAACCAAGAAAACCAGCTGCACCTGTAATTAAAACGCGTTTCTTATTTGACATTATTTTTTAGTATTTACTCCAATACAATAATAGGTAAAGCCATGTTCAGTCATTTCGTCTAGATCATAAATGTTTCTTCCATCAAAAACATTTTTTTCTTTCATTAACTTACCCATTACCTTAAAGTTTGGTGTTCTAAATTCTGGCCATTCAGTTACAATTAACAATCCATCTGAATCTATTAAAGCATCATTTGGATCTTTACAATACTCTATCTGCTCACCTAAATCTTTTTTGGCTTCATGCATAGCCACTGGGTCGTATGCCTTTACACTGGCACCTGCATGCAATAATTTTTCAATAATCACCAAAGAAGGTGCTTCGCGCATGTCATCTGTTTTTGGCTTGAATGAGAGTCCCCACATGGCAAAGGTTTTACCTTTTAAATCGCCTTTAAAGTGAGCTGAAATTTTATTAAACAATACACTCTTTTGGTCTTCGTTTACTTCCTCAACAGCCTGCAATATGCGCATATTGTGTCCGTTTTCATTCGCTGTTCTTATTAAGGCTTTCACATCTTTTGGAAAGCAAGAACCGCCATATCCAATTCCTGGATAAATAAATCTATTTCCTATACGTGGATCACTTCCAATTCCTTTGCGTACTAAATTTACATCAGCACCCATGATTTCACACAAATTTGCAATGTCATTCATAAAGCTAATCTTGGTAGCAAGCATGGCATTGGCAGCATATTTCGTCATTTCTGCACTAGGTACATCCATGAAAATTATGGGATGACCGTTGAGTAAAAATGGCTTATACAATTTGCGCATAACATCTTCTGCTCTTTTGGTTTCAACACCAACCACAATTCTATCTGGCTTTAAGAAATCTTCTATGGCTGCACCTTCTTTTAAGAACTCTGGATTAGAGGCTACATCATATTCAATGGCTACATTGCGTTTCTCTAGTTCCAACTGAATTGCATGTTTTACCTTTTGCGCTGTACCCACAGGAACAGTACTTTTTGTTACTACAACTATATGATTGGTAATGTGTGAACCAATTTCTTTAGCCACACCAATTACATATTTTAAGTCGGCAGAGCCATCTTCACCTGGAGGGGTTCCAACCGCAATAAAAGCAACATCGGCCTCATTTAAATTTTCACCTAAATTGGTAGAAAATGTTAACCTACCCTTTTCTTGGTTACGCAATACCATCTCTTCTAAGCCAGGCTCATAGATGGGCATTATTCCTTTTTTTAAATTGTCAATTTTCTTTGTATCTACATCAATACAAACAACATCAATACCCACTTCCGCAAAACAAGTTCCTGTTACAAGGCCAACATAACCAGTTCCAATTACAACAATTTTCATTTTTATTATTTTTTTGAGTGCTATTTTAGTTGGAATATTTATGGTTAGAAATAGTATAATCCTGCTAAAATATCCTGCGAAAGTAAAAAATCAAATTGAATAAAATGCAGTGAATTATGATTGAGCCCATTTTTTTTTAGAATCTACGTATATTTGGCAACATGAGAAAGCTACAAAAATTGCTATGTATTGTATTTTTTCCAATAATCGGACTCAGTTCTATATCTGCGCAAGCAACAGATAAATACCTGTTTAGCAATAAAATATTTAACCTTCAATTCTTATACAATTACCATGTACCAAGTGGTAATTACGCCAATACTTTTGGCAATTACAGTGGTGTTGGATTTGGTGGCATGTTAAAAACAAAAAAAAACTGGACGTTTAGTGGAGAGGGAAATTTTTTATTTGGCAACGAAATAAGAGCAACCGGCATTTTAGACCAATTGGTAAGCAGCGGAGGTTTCATTTCTTCTACCAGTGGAAACCCAGGAAATTACATGGTAAATATGCGTGGATTCTCTTTTTATTTGCAAGGTGGCAGGGTATTCGCTTGGAACAAAAAGAATATGAATTCTGGGATTTTACTCAAAGGAGGGATAGGATTTATTCAACATAAAATTGGATTTAATTTAAAAGAAAATAATATGCCTCAACTGGATGAAAATTATGCCAAAGGATATGATAGATTGAGCAATGGATTTTCGGTAAATCAATTTATTGGATACAATCATCAAAGTATAAATAGGCTCATAAACTTTTATATTGGTTTAGAGTTCATGATGGCTCAAACCGTTAACAGAAGAGGTTTTAATTACGATGAAATGAAATTTGACTTGGGCAATAAATTGGATCAGAGTGTATCTGTTCGATTTGGATGGATGATTCCGATTTACCTCAACACCAAGGAGGAAAACGAATTTCAATTTAGGTAATCATGAATAAACTGCTCGGTTATGGCTGGTATCTGGTAGGCACCCAATTGTATTTTTTATTGGTTCGGCTGATTGCACCTTTTAATAATCGGGCAAAATTACTTGTAAAAGCCCAAACACAGGCTTGGAAATTAATTGAAAATATTCCCAATCGCGCAACTGATTTTACCATTTGGTTTCATGTTTCTTCGCTGGGGGAATTTGAACAGGGTAAACCGCTCATGATTGCCTTAAAAAAAGCTAAGCCAGATTGCAAAATTATAGTGAGTTTCTTCTCCCCTTCTGGATTTTTAGCCAAACAAAAAGACCCAAGTGCAGACCATATCGTGTATTTACCTTTCGAATCTAAAAAAAATGCGCAAAGGTGGGTTCAAAGCATTCAACCCAAATTAGCTGTTTGGGTAAAATATGATTTTTGGCACAATTATTTATTTGAAATTAATAAACGCCAAATACCTGTTTTTTTAATTGCAGCACAATTCAGACCAACACAAATATATTTTAAAAAGTGGGCCCTTTTCCAACGGAGTACATTGCAATTGTTTACCCATATTTTTTGCCAGAATCTGCGTTCGCAAAACTTGTTAAATCAATTTCAATTAACGCAAAATAGCCTGAGTGGAGATAATAGATACGACAGGGTGAAAGATTATGCCTTGAACCTGGAGAATATCCCATTTATTGAAGCTTTTAAGGAAAATACGTGCACCCTTATTTTAGGTAGTTCATACATACAAGAAGAACGTTTGTTGGCTCAGTTTTTAGCTACAAGCACTGTTCATTGTAAGGCAATTATTGCACCTCATTTTACAGATGAAACCCGCATCACTGAAATTGAAAAGAATTTTAAAAATACAGCCATTCGCTATTCGCAAGTTTCGGATCAAACCGTATGGAAAAATTACCGTGTTTTAATTATTGATAGCATTGGGTTATTAGCTCGATTGTATAGATATGGCGATTTGGCCTTTGTGGGTGGTGGATTCTGGGAAAATGGTTTACACAATACATTAGAACCATGTGCTTTTGGAATGCCCATTGCATTCGGACCAAAATTGAGAAGATTTCCAGAAGCGCAGGAACTTGTTTCTATTGGTGTTGCTCAAGTAATTGGCAAGCAAGTTGATTTTGATCAATGGGTAACTACACATGTTTTGGATAAAAAGATGCGCGAAGAAAAAGCCATTGCTTGTCGCCAATTTGTTAGTGAAAATGCCGGCGCAACTCAACGTGTAATGGATATTATAGGTCCATACCTCAACAAATAATATATTATTCTTTACCTTGTTGTTTCCTACGCGCCCGCTCGGCGTCTAACTCAAGCTTTAAGGAGTCGGTGCGACCATCCATAACAGGCTTAGGAATAGATTGTTCACCCACTTCAATTGGCTTAGTTTTAGGAGCTGTGGTATTACAAGCTACGCAAAGTACTAAACTAATGCTTAACCATGCACTTAAATGTAAATTGAATACCTTCATCGCTTACTAAATGTATAATATACAATCCTGTTGGAATATCTTGTGTATTTATTTGCAATTGATTTAAACCCGGCTTTGCAAAAGCTTTGGCTATGGTTTTCTGATTCCGACCATCTATACCCATTATTTCAATTCCAAGTAATGTTTTTTGAGTCATTTCAAATTCAAAAGTTACCAGATCTGAGGCTGGATTCGGATACATTTTCCCTGCCTGAACTGCTGTTTCAGTTGGCTGCATCCCAACACTTGGATCAGAATTAATCATTCGACTAATCCATGTTCTATTTTGACCCGAATTAGTACCCCAAGAACCACTTAACCAAGCCACACCCAATTCATTGTACTTCTTTTGTATACCGGTATAATCTCCCCAACGTTGCACACTATCCAATATTAAATTTATACTTCCTTCTCCTTGCTTCACAAAAACTGGTGAGGATACCTTAAAATTTCTATCTACATAAACCACCGAAGTGCCTGGAAAATGTTTTTCAGATACATGTGAAAAAGTAATCATACTGCTATGGTCTCCGTTCTCTCCTGTACCCACATAAGCAATACTAGGATAACCCAAATCTAGACTGTCTGAACCAATAATTTCACCTTCTAACCTTGGGGTATTTGTCCATATTTCATGAATTCTTCCAAAATAAATAGCCGGACTAAAAGTGCTGGGGTTAATGGTATTGCCAACATAATAAATTACCCCCCCTTGATACATGGCACTTAATACACGCGCATCATTGGTTTGTAATTTTTTCTTATTAGGCATAATCGCATTAGGCTGCAATCCATACGCTTGTGGATTCTTTAATACGCGCATGCCAAGGCTAGATTTTCCAGAGGCAATTGTGTTAGTTATATAATGAACAAAAACTGTATCATTACGTAAATCTGATGGTCGATGTGAAAGAAAATACATATCAGGCCCATGCAGGGTGGCGCCACCTTTCACCGGACAAATACTCCACACTGGCTTGTCATTATATTTTATATTGGTATAAACTTTCTGAACCAAACTATCTCCAGCATATCCGCCACTTGTTTCAACTTGCCAAATATAAGATTCAATAAAACCATCTTTCCAACCAGAATTGTCTCTTAGTCGGTTAACAGTAATAAACAACTCTGTTTTGCTCAATGAAATAATAGGATAATCACTCCAACTGCTATCACCAGTAATATTTCCTGGTATTTGATATAGATTCCATCCTTTAGTTGGATCATTTGTTTCAGAAAAAGCCACAATAATTCTGGTATCCGCACTAGTGGTACCTTGCAAATAGACAACAATAAATCTATCAGCAATGGGGTCATAAATGGCACGTGGGTCGTAGGTTCTGTTTAATGGACCAAGTGCATTACCAAAAGCCGACAATGATCGCTGAATTAATGCCCTACCGGTATCATTCAACATCAGAATATTGGTATTTACACAGCTAATGATCATGCCATTATTTCCAATGGCAAAGTCGTTATCATTTGGCGTTCCATTGGTTACATTTGCATTAAAATTTCTACCAACAATAGGAAGCGCTGCACCACTTTTTTTGTGCAAAGAAGCAGCTTTCAAATGATTCCTTCTTTGCTCATCTAATTGCACTTTGGCTTGCTGAACAGCGCTTAATGGCGCTGGCAGTGCTTTCTTTAATAAGATATGAGCCTCGGGCAAGGCTGGTAGTTCATCAAAAACGATCTTCGCTCCAATAGGCGTATTTAACCGATGCGCTGTATACGTAAAACCAGGTGTATTTTGAGCCAAAATAATGCCTGAAAATGCCACACAGGCAAAGAGCGAAAGAAAAACATTTTTCATTTTACAAATTATTAACGCTTTGTATCGAATTAAGAAAACCAAAAATAGAAAAAAAAATTAGCGACACAAATAAACTGTCTTTTCCTTTTTAGGAATAATTCTACCAATAGGTAAAATCCCATCTAATTGGTTAAATTTCAATTTACCGGTAAAAGCTTCGAGTGCATGCTCGCTCACTGCAATTAGCAATCCACCACTGGTTTGTGGGTCGTTTAAAATCTGAAAAGGTAGCATTTCTGTGATACCTTCTACTTTATTCTCCCAAGCATTCCAGTTTTTATAGGTATTATCAGGAATAATATTCTGCTGAAGATATTCCTCTAAAAAGGCAAACCTAGGTATATTTTCCCAATATAATTCGGCCGAAAAATGGGTACCACACATCTCAATTAAATGTCCCAACAAACCAAAACCAGTAATATCAGTAAGTGCATTTACGCCGCTCATTTCTGAAATAGTTTCACCTATAACATTCAGGGTGCACATAGATTCTACCACCGATTTTACATGCTCTTCCTTTGCCAAACCTCGCTTTATGGCTGTACCCATGATTCCGGTACCAAGCGGTTTACTAAGAAATAAATAATCACCTTCTTGTGGGGTATTATTTCTTTTTAAAAATTCGGTTCGAACCGAACCCGTAACACTTAAACCAAACAGCGGTTCTTTGCTATCGATGCTGTGTCCTCCTGCAAGCGGAATATGCGCCTGTTTGCAAATTTCACGCGCGCCTCTTAAAACCTCTTTGGCTAAATCTACAGGCAAAATCTCCATTGGCCAACCCAACAAGGCATTCGCAAATAGCGGTTTTCCACCCATGGCATACACATCACTTATGGCGTTTGCAGCAGCAATTCTTCCAAAATCAAATGCATCATCTACAATAGGCATAAAGAAATCTACTGTGTTTAAAACACCTAATCCTGCGCCCAAATCCCATACTGCAGCATCGTCATTGCTATGATTTCCGACCAATAGCTCTGTGTAATTTGTTTCGCTTTTTTCTGATACTATTTTTTCTAAATCAGCAGGTGCTATTTTGCAACCACAGCCTGCTTTAGATGAATATTGTGTAAGTTTATATTGAGATTGGATAGTCATTTTCTGCTAAATCTTATGAAAAACAAACGGCCCCCATTTTTGGTGGAGGCCGTTAATTATTTGAATTATGATGGATTAATCTTCTTTAGAAGCCATCAATAAATCGTATTCTTCTTTTGAACCTACTACTAATTTTTCGTAGTCGCGAATACCCGTTCCAGCCGGAATTAAATGTCCAACAATAACATTTTCTTTTAATCCCAACATGCGATCTACCTTACCAGAAATGGCAGCTTCATTCAATACTTTAGTAGTTTCTTGGAAAGATGCAGCACTCATAAAACTATGTGTTCCCAAACTTGCTTTGGTAATACCCATAATAATCTGACTAACCGTGGCCGGTTGAGCATCTTTTACCTCTACTAAACGTAAATCTTTACGTTTCAATTGAGAATTCTCATCACGTAATTTGCGAATACTGATAATCTGACCTGGTTTAACATTTGGAGAATCTCCAGCATCTAAAACCACTTTCTTGTCAAATATCCAGTCATTGGCTTGTTTTAAATCCCAGCGACTCACAAATTCACCTTCTAAGAAGGTTGTATCACCTGGATCAACAACCTCAATATGAACGATAAACCTCCATGATACCATTTAAGATATAACGTTGTACAGCAAGTGGACCCTCAATTCTAAGAATATCTTGCGGAGAAATAGAACCATCAGACAATGAAGATCCCGCTTTAACGAAATCATTTTCTTGAACCAAGATATGCTTAGACAATGGCACCAAGTATTTCTTTTGCTCACCATCTTTAGAAGTAATCATTATTTCACGATTACCGCGCTTGATTCCACCAAATGTTACCACACCATCTATTTCTGTAACAATGGCTGGATTTGATGGATTTCTTGCTTCAAATAATTCAGTTACACGTGGTAAACCTCCTGTAATATCTCTTGTTTTACCTAATACACGTGGAATCTTAACTAAAATTTGTCCGGCTTTAATCTTATGCCCGTTTTCAACAATAATATGCGCACCAACTGGTAAGTTATATTCCTTAGAATCTTTGTCTTTACCTTCGGTTACAATAATTGAAGGGATTTTAGTTTTATCTCTACTTTCAACAATAACCTTCTCTTTGTGTCCGGTTTGCTCATCAGATTCTTCTTTATAATTTACATTTTCAATAATGTTTTCAAAAGAAACTTTACCTGTAAACTCAGAGATAATTACCGCGTTGTATGGATCCCATGTACAAATAGGTTCACCCTTTTCAACTAATTGTCCGTTTTTCACTTTTAAGTGAGCACCGTAAGGTACGTTGATTGTAATAATAGGGTTACGTGTTTTTTCATCTAAAATACGGATTTCTCCTTGACGACCCAATACCACTGTATCGATAGTACCTTCTTCATTTTTCAATTCGGTAGTTCTAATTTCTTCAAATTCTAAAATACCACCAAATTTAGCTACCAATTGAGATTCAGAAGCAATGTTAGAAGCTGTACCACCCACGTGGAAAGTACGTAAGGTTAACTGTGTTCCTGGTTCACCAATCGATTGCGCCGCAACAACACCCACCGAATCACCTCTTTGAGATTTTCTTCCGGTAGACATGCTTCTTCCATAACACTTGCTACAAATACCATATCTGGTTTCACAAGTTAAGGCAGAGCGAATTTCAACTACTTCAATTGGAGAATCCTCAATTAATTGCGCTTGCTCTTCAAAAATCTCCTCGCCAGAGCGAACAATAAGATTACCTGAGATTGGATCGTATATATCATGTACGCTTGTTCTTCCTAAAATACGCTCGTACAATGGTTCTACAACTTCTTCATTATCTTTTAGAGCGCTAATTGGAATTCCACGTAAAGTTCCACAATCATCTTCACTTACTACAACATCCTGCGCTACGTCGTGCAACCTTCTGGTTAAGTAACCCGCATCTGCAGTTTTTAATGCCGTATCTGCTAAACCTTTACGTGCACCATGCGTAGAAATGAAATATTCAATTACAGAAAGACCTTCTTTAAAGTTAGATAAAATTGGATTCTCGATAATCTCTCCGGTTCCACCACTCAAATTCTTTTGTGGTTTTGCCATCAATCCCCTCATACCACCCAACTGGCGAATCTGCTCTTTCGAACCCCTTGCACCAGAATCTAACATCATATAAACAGGGTTAAATCCTTGTTGGTCTTCTTTTAACTGCTTTAACAAGGTATCAGCTAAACGCGAGTTAATACGTGTCCAGATATCAATTACCTGATTATAACGCTCATTGTTTGTAATGAAACCATTGTTATAGTTATCCCAAATTTCATCCACTTCAGCTTGCGCTTGCTTAATAAATACTTCTTTTTCATCTGGAATATTTACATAAGACAAGTTAAATGACAAACCACCACGGAATGCATATTGGAATCCTAAATATTTAATATCATCTAAGAAGTGTGCACAATAATCCTGACCAACTTTCTTATACATATTACCAATGATATCCCTCAAAGATTTCTTGGTTAATAATTCATTGATGTACTCATGCGCTTCTGGCACCACTTGGTTAAAAATAATTCTACCCATGGTAGTATCAATTACTTTCTGAACCAATTGACCATTTTCTAGAACCCTTACTTTACACTTTACCCATGCATGTAAATCTACTTTACCTTCGTTATAGGCAATAATAGCTT
The DNA here is from genome assembly GCA_021298155.1 of Sphingobacteriales bacterium. Lineage (GTDB taxonomy): Bacteria > Bacteroidota > Bacteroidia > UKL13-3 > UKL13-3 > B1. Next base: position 24,442 of record JAJTEN010000030.1, read on the forward strand.
CTTCAGATGAATAGAAACGTAATCCTTCACCTTTAATAACATGCTCTGGCGTGCTCTTACGACCTTTGGTGATGTAGTATAATCCCAACACCATGTCTTGAGAAGGTACTGTAATTGGCGCACCATTAGCCGGGTTAAGGATATTGTTAGGTGCAAGCATTAACAACTGAGCTTCTAACACGGCTGCGTTACCAAGTGGCACGTGAACAGCCATCTGGTCACCGTCAAAATCCGCATTAAAACCAGTACAAACCAATGGATGTAATTGAATAGCTTTTCCTTCAACCAATTTAGGCTGGAAAGCCTGAATACCTAATCTATGGAGTGTTGGTGCACGGTTTAACAATACAGGATGTCCTTTTAAAATATTTTCTAAAATATCCCAAATGATTGCCTCCTTACGATCTACTAATTTCTTGGCAGATTTTACCGTTTTAACAATTCCACGCTCTAATAATTTCCTAATTACAAATGGCTTAAATAACTCAGCAGCCATATTCTTAGGAATACCACATTCGTGTAATTTTAGGTTCGGACCTACTACGATAACTGAACGACCAGAGTAATCAACACGTTTACCTAATAAATTTTGACGGAAACGACCTTGTTTACCTTTAAGCATATCACTTAAAGATTTTAACGGGCGATTACCTTCAGTTTTAACAGCACTTACACGACGCGTATTATCAAATAATGAGTCTACCGCTTCTTGTAACATACGCTTTTCGTTTCTTAGGATAACCTCTGGCGCTTTAATTTCCATTAAACGCTTCAAACGGTTATTACGAATAATTACTCGGCGATATAAGTCGTTTAAGTCGGATGTTGCAAAACGACCGCCCTCTAAAGGCACTAAAGGACGTAATTCTGGTGGAATAACAGGAAGAATTTTTACTACCATCCATTCCGGACGATTATCTCCATGACGCTGAGAATTACGGAATCCTTCAATTACCTTTAAACGCTTTAATGCTTCATTTTTACGTTGTTGAGAAGTTTCAGTACTTGCCTTAATACGTAAATCAAAACTTAATGCGTCTAAATCTATACGAGATAGCATAAACCATAAGGCCTCACCACCCATTTTAGCGATAAACTTGTTAGGGTCGTTATCATCTAAATGCTGATTATCTTTTGGTAAGGTATCTAGAATATCTAAATACTCTTCCTCCGATAATAAATCTAGGTTGGCCACTCCATCATTGGCTTTAATACCTGGCTGACAAACCAAATATCTTTCATAGTAAACCACCATATCCAATTTCTTGGAAGGTAATCCTAATAAATAACCAATTTTGTTAGGTAATGAACGGAAATACCAAATATGCGCTACAGGTACCACTAAGTTAATGTGTCCCATGCGCTCGCGCCTAACTTTCTTTTCTGTAACCTCTACCCCACAACGGTCACAAACAATTCCTTTGTAGCGAATACGCTTGTATTTACCACAATGACATTCGTAATCTTTTATAGGTCCAAAGATTCTCTCGCAAAACAAACCACCCATTTCAGGCTTGAAAGAGCGGTAGTTAATAGTTTCAGGCTTGGTTACCTCGCCAAAAGATTTAGTTAAAATACTCTCAGGAGACGCTAAGCCGATACGAATTTTGGTAAAATTCGCTTTTATTTTTTGTTCTTTTTTCAAAGACATGTTTGCGTTATTTTATTATGTGATATCATATTGCAGGGAAAATATTTTCCCTGCAATATGATGATTATTTTTACTCAAGTGTTAATTCTAATCCTAATCCGCGTAACTCATGTGCCAATACATTGAACGACTCTGGTATACCTGGTGTAGGTAAGTTATCGCCTTTCACAATCGCTTCATAAGTTTTAGCGCGACCAATGATATCATCAGATTTCAAGGTTAAGATTTCCTGCAAGATATTAGCTGCACCATATGCTTCTAATGCCCATACCTCCATCTCACCAAAACGCTGACCACCAAACTGGGCTTTACCACCCAAAGGTTGCTGTGTAATCAATGAGTATGGTCCGATTGAACGCGCATGCATTTTATCATCAACCATGTGTCCTAATTTAATCATGTAAATTACACCCACGGTAACAGGCTGGTCAAATTTAGCACCACTTAAACCATCATTTAAGTATGTTTTACCCCAATCTGGAATACCTGCTTTACGTGTGTATTCTAATACCTGATCATCTGAAGCACCATCAAAAATTGGTGTTGCAAATTTAACATCCAATTCTTTTGCGGCCCAGCCCAACACTGTTTCATAAATCTGACCTAAGTTCATACGTGATGGTACACCTAATGGGTTCAACACGATATCTACCGGACGGCCATTATCCATAAATGGAAGATCTTCTTCACGCACGATACGGGCTACAATACCTTTGTTACCATGCCTTCCGGCCATCTTATCACCTACTTTTAATTTACGCTTTTGAGCAATATATACTTTAGCTAATTTCAGAATACCGGTTGGTAATTCATCTCCTACACTAATCGCATATTCTTTTCTTCTGTAATCTGCTAATTCTTGGTTGTGGCGGTTTTTGAAATGGGTTAAAATAGAACGAATCAACTCATTCTTTTCCGCATCTCCTGTCCAGTTGTTGGCCATTACATTAGAGTAATCAATCTCATTCAGGTTCTTCATGCTAAATTTAGAACCTTTTGCAATCAACTCTTCATTGTAAACGTTGAAAACACCAGATGAAGTTTTTCCAGAAAGTACAGAGAATAATTTTTCAATTAAAATTTCCTTGATATCCTTCAAATTCTTTTCATGCTCTTCCTTCAACTTAGCTAATTTTAACTTATCGTCTTGCTTAGCTAATTTTTCTTTCTTAGCGCGGGCAAACAATTTCTTGTCTATCACCACACCATTCGTAGATGGAATTGCTTTTAAAGAAGCATCTTTTACATCACCCGCTTTATCACCAAAGATGGCACGCAACAACTTCTCTTCTGGAGAAGGTTCGGTTTCACCTTTTGGCGTAATTTTACCAATTAAAATATCTCCTTCACCCACTTCACAACCTATACGAATCAATCCATTTTCATCCAAATTCTTAGTAGCTTCTTCACTCACATTTGGAATATCATTGGTTAATTCTTCCTCACCACGCTTGGTATCACGCACCTCTAATTCATACTCTGTAATGTGAATAGAAGTAAAGATATCTTCTTTTACCACTTTTTCAGAAATTACAATCGCATCCTCAAAGTTAAATCCTTGCCAAGGCATGAAAGCTACTTGTAAGTTTCTACCTAAGGCCAATTCACCACCTTCTGTAGCATATCCCTCACACAATACTGTACCTTTCTCAACTTTTTGTCCTTTACGAACAATAGGCTTCAAATTGATACAGGTATTTTGATTGGTTCTACGGAATTTAATGAGTGAATAGGTTTTGGTATCTGTTCCAAAGCTAACTAATTTATCAAGATCAGTTTGCTCGTAGCGAATACGTATCTCTCTTGCATCAACATACTCAACTACACCGGTACCTTCAGCTACCAAAAGTGTGCGTGAATCTTTGGCAACTCTACCTTCTAAACCAGTACCTACAACAGGTGCTTGTGGCCTCAACAAAGGCACAGCCTGACGCTGCATGTTTGAACCCATCAAGGCACGATTCGCATCATTATGTTCTAGGAATGGAATTAGAGAAGCGGCTATAGATACAATCTGATTTGGAGCGATATCCATAAATTCAAGCTTGTCTGATTCAACCATTGGGAAGTCGCCTTCATAACGCGCTTTAATTTTATGATCTAAGAAATTGCCAGCTGCGTCGTAACGCGCATTAGATTGGGCAATTACTTTTCCTTCTTCATCTTCTGCACTTAAATAAGTTACTGGTTCGCCAGCTTTCACCTTACCACCTTCAACTTTTAAGTATGGCGTTTCAATGAAGCCCATGCCATTTATTTTGGCATGCACACACAAAGATGATATTAATCCAATATTCGGACCTTCAGGAGTTTCAATTGTACACAAGCGCCCGTAATGGGTATAATGTACGTCTCGCACCTCAAAACCTGCACGGTCACGACTCAAACCACCGGGTCCGAGTGCAGACATTCTACGTTTGTGGGTAATCTCAGCCAAGGGATTGGTTTGATCCATGAACTGTGATAATTGGTTCGTACCAAAGAATGAATTAATAACAGAAGACAATGTCTTTGCATTAATTAAGTCTGTTGGAGTGAACACTTCATTATCACGAATATTCATACGCTCACGAATGGTACGCGCCATACGCGCTAAACCTACTCCAAATTGAGAGTATAATTGCTCCCCTACTGTGCGCACACGACGGTTACTCAAGTGATCAATATCATCCACATCAGCTCTAGAATTTGATAATTCAATCAAATACTTAATGATAGAAACGATATCATCTTTACTTAATACACGGTTGCTCAGCGGTTCGTTTTTATTCAACTTACGGTTGATTCTATACCTACCTACATCACCTAAATCGTAACGCTTTTCAGAGAAAAATAATTTTTCAATTACCCCTCTCGCAGTTTCCTCATCTGGTGGATCAGCATTTCTTAATTGGCGATAGATGTGCTCATGCGCCTCTTTACCACTATTTGCCGTATCCTTCTGTAAGGTATTTAAAATAATAGCGAAATCATTATGACTTGATTCGTTTTTATGAAGTAAAATAGATTTTACTTCCGCTTCAACAATTAGCTCAATATGATCTTCTTCTAAGATGGTATCGCGTTCAATGATAACTTCATTACGCTCAATAGATACCACTTCACCTGTATCCTCATCCACAAAATCCTCAATCCATGTTCTTAACACACGGGCTGCTAATTTGCGACCAAGAACCTTTTTTAAACCAGATTTACTCACTTTTGCCTCTTCGGCAAGTTCAAACAAGTTCAAAATGTCTTTGTCTGATTCAAAACCAATGGCACGTAATAATGTAGTTACTGGAAACTTCTTTTTACGATCGATATACGCATACATAACGTTGTTTACATCGGTTGCAAATTCTATCCAACTTCCTTTAAATGGAATCACACGAGCAGAATACAACTTAGTACCGTTCGTATGGTAGCTTTGACCGAAGAAAACACCAGGTGAACGGTGCAATTGTGAAACAATGATACGTTCTGCACCATTTATAACAAAAGTACCACGAGGTGTCATGTAAGGGATTGTTCCCAAATACACATCTTGTACAATGGTTTTGAAATCTTCATGCTCTGGATCATTACATGATAGACGTAATTTTGCCTTTAAAGGCACTGAATAAGTTAAGCCACGCTCAATGCACTCATCAATAGAGTAACGCGGTGGATCAACAAAATAATCCAAAAATTCTAAAACGAAGATATTGCGTGTATCGGTGATAGGGAAATTCTCTAAAAACACCTTGTACAAACCTTCATTTGTTCTACTTTCTGAAGTAGTATCCAATTGGAAGAATTCTTTGAACGACTGTAATTGAACATCCAAAAAATCTGGATAATCAATAACAGGATTAACTGAAGAGAAGGAAATTCTTCCTGCAGTTGTATTTATATTTTTGGCCAATGTTAAATAATATTAAATGGTTAACCAATTCTTGGATTTACATAAACAAAGATGTGACCCACGACATTAGTCGGGGTCACATTTTCAAAATCTATTGATTTCGAATTACTTAACTTCAATCTCAGCTCCTGCTTCTGTAAGCTTAGCTTTAAGATCTTCAGCAGTTGCTTTGTCAACGCCTTCTTTGATTGGCTTTGGAGCACCGTCTACCAATTCTTTAGCTTCTTTCAAACCTAAACCGGTAAGGTCTTTTACAATCTTAACCACGTTAAGTTTGTTTGCACCAGCAGCTTTCAAAATTACATCAAAAGATGTTTTTTCAGCAGCAGCCTCAGCAGCTGCACCAGCAGCAGGAGCTGCAACAGCTACAGCAGCAGCTGCAGGTTCGATACCATACTCATCTTTCAAAATTGTAGCTAACTCATTAACTTCTTTAACTGTTAAGTTAACTAATTGTTCTGCGAACGCTTTTAAATCTGCCATTTGTCTAAAATTTAATTGTTATTAATTGTTGTTTTTATTTTTTGTCTTTTGTTTTTATTCCGGACGCTCTGATAATGTTTTTACCACACCGGCGATGGTATTTCCACCTGATTGTAATGCACTGATTACATTTTGTGCAGGTGATTGTAGTAAACCAATGATTTCACCAATCAATTCGTTCTTCGATTTCAATGCCATTAATGCATCTAGTTGGTTATCACCAATAAATACATCTGTATCTATGCAAGCACCTTTTAAGGCTGGGATTGAATCTTTCTTTCTGAATTCTTTAATCGCTTTTGCTGGCGCTTTCATGTCTTCACAAAACATGATAGCTGAATTGCCTTTAAGCGTATCTGTTAGGGCGCCAAAATCGCGACCAGATCTTTCGAATGCTTTTTTAATTAAGGTATTCTTGGCTACTTCTAAAGTAATATTGTTCTTAAACAACATTCTTCTTAAGTCGCTCGTTTTTTGCGCATTTAAGCTAGCAATATCCGTGATATAAACATTCTTGTATTGGCTAAACTTTTCAACCAATGCATCAATTACTAATTCTTTTTCTTCCTTTTTCATACCCGAATATTATTAAATACCTGGAACAGATTTAGTATCAACTGTGATGCCCGGACTCATAGTACTGCTCACATGGATACTTTTAAAATAGGTGCCTTTAGCACTTGATGGTTTCATTTTCGCAAGGGTTTGAATCAACTCAACTGCATTTTCATACAATTTCTCTGGAGCGAAAGTAGACTTTCCAATTGAGGTGTGAATATTACCTTCTTTATCTACCTTAAAATCAATCTTACCCGCTTTAATTTCCTTAACAGTTTTACCAACCTCTTGCGTTACAGTACCACTCTTAGGGTTTGGCATCAAATTACGTGGTCCTAAAACCTTACCTAATTTACCTAACTTAGCCATAACAGCTGGCATGGTAACAATGATGTCGATATCAGTCCAACCTTGCTCAATTTTTTGAATATACTCATCCAAACCTGCGTAATCAGCACCGGCTGCGATAGCCTCAGCCTCTTTGTCTGCAGGAACCAAAGCTAAAACTTTAATTGTTTTACCTGTTCCATGAGGCAATGCTACTGTACCACGAACCATCTGATTCGCCTTCTTAGGATCAACACCCAAACGGACATCAATATCCACTGAAGAATCAAATTTAGTATAGGATATCTCCTTTACCAATTTAGAAGCTTCAGTCAAAGTGTAGGCTTTATTACCATCCACTTTTTTCAATGCTTCTTTTCTTTTCTTACTTATCCTTGTCATCTCTTAATTATTTTAATTGTTAAAAGGATTTTCACCAGTAACATTTAATCCCATACTACGGGCGCTACCAGCAACCATTTTCATTGCAGATTCAACTTTAAAACAGTTCATATCTACAATTTTATCTTCTGCAATCATTTTAATTTGATCCCAGCTAACTGATCCATTTTTCTTACGGTTTGGTTCAGCAGAACCTTTCGCAATTTTAGCAGCCTCTAATAATTGAGCAGCCACTGGTGGGGTTTTGATGATGAAATCAAATGATTTATCACTGTAAACAGAGATTACAACTGGTAAAATCTTCCCTGCTTTATCTTGGGTTCTTGCATTGAACTGCTTGCAAAATTCCATGATATTTACACCCTTTGATCCTAATGCAGGACCGATTGGAGGAGCCGGATTAGCTGCGCCACCTTTTACCTGAAGTTTAATAAAACCTGTTAGTTCTTTTGCCATAACATCTAAATTTTTATCGGTTATACCGACCTTTTATTCTACAATTAACTTTCTTTTTCTACTTGTGAGAAATTGAGCTCTAGTGGTGTTCTTCTTCCGAAGATTTTAACCATCACTTTCAATTTCTTTTTATCTTCACTTACCTCTTCAATAACACCACTGAAACCGGTAAATGGTCCATCTATAACTTTCACATTTTCTCCAACAATGTATGGCTCTTCCATTGTTTCGCCTTGTTCAGCGATAACATCTACATTGCCTAAAATTCTACTCACCTCCGACGGTCTTAAAGCTGTTGGTGTTGCTTTACCGCCTAAAAATCCAACTACACCGTTTACTGAAGTAATAATGTGACCTACTTCTCCAGCTATATCAGCATTGATTAAAATATAACCTGGCAGATAGGCTTTTTCCTTACTCGTCTTTTTACCATTTTTTACTTGGTAAATTTTCTCTGTTGGAATCAAGATTTGAGGAACCTGCCCTTGAAGTCCAGCCCTCTCAAGCTCCACCTCTAGCTGTGCTTTTACCTTTTTTTCTTGGCCGGTAACCGCACGCACCACATACCATTTAAATTGTTCAGTTCCTTGTTCTGTCATGGTTCAATCTTAGCTTTGAAATAATTGATAAAATAAGCCTAACGAAGTACTACTCGCTAAGTCTATTACACCAATTAATAATGCGATGATCAATGAGGCAACCATCACAATAATGGTGCTTTCTTGCAAGTCTTCCCAGCTAGGCCATGAAACCTTGTTCATCAACTCATCGTATGATAATTTGATATATTCTCTAAACTTGTTCATATTTTTATCTTAGCACGGGAACAAGGATTCGAACCCTGATCAGCGGTTTTGGAGACCGACATTCTACCATTGAACTATTCCCGTATAGACAGCAAATGTTGGCTAGTAACTAACCAACACTTGCGATCGTATGAAAATGATATTATTCTAAAATTTCAGTAACCTGTCCAGCACCTACTGTTCTACCACCTTCACGGATAGCGAAACGTAAGTTCTTTTCCATAGCAATTGGAGCGATTAACTGTACAGTAATTGTAACGTTATCACCAGGCATTACCATTTCTACTCCTTCAGCTAACTGACACTCACCAGTAACGTCTGTAGTACGGAAGTAGAATTGTGGACGGTATTTGTTAAAGAATGGAGTATGACGACCACCTTCTTCTTTGCTTAATACGTAAATTTCAGCTTTGAATTTAGTGTGCGGTAATACTGAACCTGGCTTACAAATAACCATACCTCTACGGATTTGATTTTTGTCTACACCACGTAACAATAAACCTACGTTGTCACCAGCTTCACCTCTATCAAGGATCTTACGGAACATTTCAACACCAGTTACTACTGAAGATAATTTTTCAGCACCTAAACCAATGATATCTACTTGCTCTGAAGAGTTGATAACTCCACGCTCGATACGACCTGTAGCAACAGTTCCACGACCAGTGATTGAGAAAACGTCTTCGATTGGCATTAAGAAAGGTAATTCAGTTGCACGAGGTGGAACTGGAATGTATGAATCTACTGCATTCATTAATTCCATGATTTTTTCTACCCACTTAGCATCTCCATTTAATCCACCTAAAGCAGATCCTTGGATAACTGGAATTTCATCACCAGGGAATTCGTATTTGTTTAATAAATCACGGATTTCCATTTCAACAATCTCTAATAATTCTGGATCGTCTACCATGTCAACCTTGTTCATGAAAACAACGATTCTAGGTACACCTACCTGACGAGCTAATAAGATATGCTCACGAGTTTGTGGCATTGGACCATCAGTTGAAGCTACCACTAAGATAGCACCATCCATCTGAGCCGCACCAGTTACCATGTTCTTTACGTAATCCGCGTGACCCGGACAGTCAACGTGTGCGTAGTGACGGTTAGCTGTTGAATACTCAACGTGCGCTGTGTTAATTGTAATACCGCGTTCTTTTTCTTCAGGAGCTGAATCGATTGAATCAAATGAACGAGCTTCTGACAAACCTGCATCTGCTAATACTTTAGTGATTGCAGCAGTCAAAGTAGTTTTTCCGTGGTCAACGTGACCGATTGTACCGATGTTAACGTGTGGTTTACTGCGGTCAAATTTTTCTTTAGCCATTTTGTTTTATATTTTAAGTTTTAGTTTTATTTGAGCCGTTGAGCAGAATCGAACTGCCGACCTCTTCCTTACCAAGGAAGTGCTCTACCACTGAGCTACAAAGGCGAATTGCAAGCTATTTTTCAATAACCTGCAACCTGTAAAGTGATTAAATAAAAGAATGGAATCTGTTACTTGCTCACTAAAAATGAGCGAGAGACGAGGCTCGAACCCGCGACCTACAGCTTGGAAGGCTGTCGCTCTACCAACTGAGCTACTCTCGCTTTTATTTCTGACATAAACGCCCGTTTATAAATAAACGAATGTGGTGGGGAGAGAAGGATTCGAACCTTCGAAGTCGAAACAACGGATTTACAGTCCGTCCCATTTGGCCGCTCTGGAATCTCCCCCTGCTTCAACTATCACTAACCCTACAGCTACTGACAGAGGAAAACAAATGAGCCACTTGCCGGAATCGAACCAGCGACCTACTGATTACAAATCAGTTGCTCTACCAGCTGAGCTAAAGTGGCATTTATTTGGTTTTACCCAAAAAATTCCTTCGACGTTTATGTCCAATAAAAGATTCAGCTAAAAGCTAACAAGCTTATAATCTGAATTTTAACCTGCAAAGAACTTTAAATACATTTGCCTTTCTTTTCTTAAAGGACTGCAAATGTAATGTTTTGCAGGATGTTTACAAGTAGGAAGCAAAAAAAAATATTTAAAGAGAACTTTGAAGCGTAACAGTGGTGCAAAAGTAAGCGGCAGTTTTAATAAAGCAAATATTTCTTACAATCTTGTTTTATTTTCTTAATTCCTTTCTGCTTTTCAGCATTTTATTATTGTGGTTTTATAAAAACACACCCTTTCTTGTTTGATTTTAGCCATTTTTTATGGCTAAAATTTTGAAAAAAATCTTTTTTAAGGCCTAAAAATAACCCAAATTGCCAGCAAATTTTTATTCATGCAAACTATTTTACGCCTCTTTCATTGCTTCAGCCTGTTTTTAATTAGCTTGATTTCTACCGCTCAATTACCTAAACCGGTTTTTGATAAACAAACAAGTCCCACCTATGAGGTGTTGGTTCAGCAATATGAAAAAATTGCAGCACAATCTGAATGCATGAAATTTACGAAAGCGGGATTATCTGATGCGGGCAACTTCATCCATCTGCTCATTATTGATAAAGACAAGCAGTTTAAGCCCATGCAAAACAAAAAACCAGTAATGCTTATTATGAATGGCATTCATCCGGGAGAAACAGAGGGTATAGACGCCTCTATCTTGTTAATTGAAGCCATGGCTAAAAACCCAAAACTTATTCCAGATAGCCTTACTTTGCTGATTATACCCTGCTATAATGTAGATGGAATGATTAACCGCAAACAATATACACGCGCCAATCAAAATGGCCCTATAGAAAAAGGCTTCAGGGCAAGCGCCAATAACCTGGATCTAAACCGTGATTTCATTAAAGCTGATGCAAAGAATACTTTCGTTTTCTATTCCATTTTTCAAGATTGGCAACCGCATATTTTTTTAGATACTCATACTTCAAATGGGGCAGATTACCAGTATACTATGACCTTAATAAGTAGTCAGAAACAAAAACTAGGCGGCCCTGCGGCCGAATTTCTGTACGGTAAAATGAATCCGTTCTTGTATGGCAGTATGAAAAAGAAAGGTTTAGAAATGGCGCCTTATGTAACCGTTTTTGGAAAATCTCCGGATGAAGCAGGTTACGATGTTTTTGTGGAAGGCCCAAAATACTCTACGGGATATGCGTCCTTGTTTGGTTGCCTGGGTTTTGTAGCAGAAACACATATGCTCAAACCTTACCCAAATCGGGTGAAAGCTACCTATCATTTGTTTGAAAGTTTTATAGATTTTGCGCAAAAAAACAGCTCAAATTTGGTTCGAACCAAAGAAAAACAAATAAACTGGATGCTGAGTCAGACGCAATACAAAAGCAATTTTGAAGTAGACAAAAGCAGGTCGACCCCACTCCCATTTAATGGCTATACCTTAGAACTTCAAGCTAGTAAATTAGGCAATTATAACAGACATTATTACAATAGAAATAGGCCTTTTACCAAAACAATCCCTTATTATGATTCAACCCTCGCCAAAATTAGCCTAGACATTCCAGCATACTTCATAGTAAAGCAAGAATGGCGAGAGGTAATTGATCGTTTAAAAGCTAACAAAATTCAACATGTAGCCATAGATAAACCACAAATTTGGGAGGTTCAGGCCAAATATATCCAACACATTAGCTATGCCAAACAACCCTATGAGGGACATTTTGTGCATCAGCAAATAAGCACTATTTCTCAAAAAACACAAATAGAAATTAATCCCGGAGATTGGCTAATCCCAGTAAAACAAGCAGGTATATGGTATTTAATGGAAGCCCTTTCGCCCGAAACTTGGGATGGGTTTATGCATTGGAACTTTTTTGACCCCATATTAAACGAAAAAGAGGGCTTTTCTGATTATGCTTTTGAAGATGATGCCCTACAATTTTTAGAGGAAAGACCTGAGTTAAAAAATGCGTTTGAGCGCTGGAAACTCGAAAACCCAGAAAAAAGCGCCAGTAAATATGAAGTACTTGGTTTTATTTATAAAAATTCGCCCTACCAAGAAAAAGAGTACAAACGTTTCCCGGTATTTATAAAGCCATAAAAAAAGGGGCTAATTGCCCCTTTTTTTATGGCTTAAGCCGATTTAGCTTGAAGCTTCTCTTTTTGTTTGCGAATCTGTGCAACCAATTTATCTAAAACCATATCTGTTGCAGACTCGAAAGTTGTATGATGTTCTTTTGCAAATATTGGCTTGCCAGCCACATTCATTTTTATTTCTACCACTTTGTTTTCCCCTTCTTTATCTTTTTCTAGCCGCAAAAAAACCTCGGCCAATTGCACCCCATCAAAGAATGTTTGCGTTTTTTCAACTTTAGCTTTGATAAAATCAAGCAGCTTTTTGTCTGCTTTAAAATGAATAGATTGAATTTCTATCTTCATAATGGTACTTAATTTTGTTGGGTTCAAACCGCACCTGCCAAACAATTTAAACCCAATGTTAGAAAAAAAGCAGGATTTAAGACCGTGGATGTTTCTTTTTATACACCTCTTTTAAGCGTTCAATGCTATTGTGCGTATACACTTGGGTAGCCGATAAATTTGCATGGCCCAATAACTCCTTAATGGCATTTAAATCAGCTCCATTATTTAATAAATGGGTTGCATACGTGTGTCGCAACACATGCGGACTCCTCTTTTGAATAGTGGTAACACCAGACAAAGCAACATGCACAATTTGATAAACCAGTCTGGGGTACATGATTTTTCCTTTATCGGTACAAAACAATTCTGGTAAATCAAAACCCATTTCTGCACGAATCATTAAAAACGCTTGTATTAAGGCTTTTAGCTCATTGCTTATGGGTATTATGCGCTCTTTATTACGCTTACCCAACACCTTAAGTTGCGATTTATACATGTCTATATCCTTCACTTTTAGGTTAATGAGCTCAGATAATCGCATGCCAGTTCCGTAATGCACATGCAATATAAGTTCATCCCGTTTACCTGTAAAGTCTTCATTAAATTGGTCTGAACCAAAAAGTTTATCAATAGCCTGCTCATCTACAAAAACAGGTAGTTTTTTGCTCACCTTCGGCAATTGAATCTTTACCATGGGATTATCCATAACCCAATCTTGTTTGCGCATAAACTTGTACAAACTTTTTAAGGTAGAAATTTTTCGCGAAATACTCCTAGCACTAATGCCCGATTGCATCATACTGGCTATCCAAGATCTAATTTGTAAGTGGTTAAAATCTGTTATTTCTTTAACCTGGTATTGAATTTCTAAAAAATCAGAAAACTGCCGTAAATCTGAAGCGTATGCATCACAAGAATGTTTGGATTGTTTTTTCTCCATTTCACTGTATTGCATAAATTGTTCAATAGCTTCTTGCAATTTCATAGGATTATTTAGCTAAATGCAATTTAATTAAATAATACAGAATTACAAGGCAACACAAAAAAAAAGCAGCCCGAAAATCAGACTGCTTTTTTCTATACTTAAGTTATTATTAAGCTTGCTCTTGTTGTTGCATCTTTTGTTTATAAGCTGCACGGATTTTTTGGTGACGCTTATTAATACAAGGCTTAATAAAAGCCTGACGGCCACGTAATTCTTTTACAACGCCAGTTTTTTCAAACTTCTTCTTAAACTTCTTTAGAGCTCTATCTAAAGATTCGTTTTCTTTTACGCTAACATGAATCATCGTTTGTGCACCTCCTTTCCTTTCAATCTCCCATTATGGGGGCTGCAAAAATAAACATATTCAGGAAATAAGCAAATAATTATTTAGATACTAAATAATTGCTCAATTAAATATTCCCAAGTAAATTTCTCTTTTTCTTGGGCAACACCCGCTGAGAATGCGGCATATTTTTGTTCTTGGTAAAAATTTTCGATATCCCGGGCAATTTCAACAGCATCTTGCTGGCAAACATAGCCCACTTTTCCCGCAGGTACTAATTCTGCTAAACCACCAACATCTGTAACAAGCATGGGTTTATCATAAAAATATGCAATTTGAGTAACCCCACTCTGTGTGGCACTCGTATAGGTTTGTACCACCATATCTGCAGCAGAGAAATACGCAGAAACCTCATTATTAGGAATAAAATCTGTTTTTAAAACCACATCATCAGCAATTCCCAATTCGTTTATTTGATCCAAATATGGCGCTGATGCTTCATAAAACTCTCCGGCAATAATTAATTTTAAGCGATATTTAGCCCTGTCAACCTTGGCAAAACTTTCAAGCAATAGGTTCAGCCCTTTATATTTTCTAATAAAACCAAAGAAAAGTAAATAATTATGTTCAGGGGATAAACCCAAGCTTATTTTTGCCTCTTCTCTAGATTGCGACGCACCAAACATATCGTACATGGGATGCGCCACATAGGCTACTTTTTTAGTTGGTTGAAGCGCCTGTGCCTGCGACTGTACCTCTCTCGACATGCTTAAAAATCCCTGGCAACTATTTAGAAAGTAGTCAGTGAATACCGTGTCGAAAAAGCGTTTTTCATGCGGCACAATATTATCTGTAATGGCAATTACTCGGGCTCCAGATTTTTGCAAAATTCGCGCAATGGTTCCAAAGGAAGGAGCCATAAAACTCATCCAATACCTAAAAATTACTAAATCATATTTTTTCTGCGCAAACTTATTCCCAACCCGCAGCCAATTCAATGGATTTATTGAATTTATTTCAGAATAAATAGTAATATCTTCAGGTTGTGGATCACTGGAATACTGGGTTTTACCAGGAAAAAGTATACTTGGATATTGCAATGAAAAACTTACTATTTCGCAATCGTGACCCAAACTGTTAAAAGCCCTACAAAGCCTTTCATTATAGGTAGCTAATCCTCCACGAAGTGGGTAAGCGGGACCAACAATTAGAATTTTTTTCTTAGGCATCAATTCCTACTTTTTTAGTAATGCCATATACATTTCTCTCACTGGCATTTCGAGAAATCATTTCACCGATAAAACCTGCTAAAAACAATTGTGAACCTAAAATGAGAAAAACCAAACAAAGAAAAAATAAAGGTTGATCAGTAATATTTCTAGTTACTACCTCTCCTGTATAAACCAAATAAATCTTCTCCATACCAATATAGAAAGAACCTAAAAATCCAAGTATAAACATAATAGTACCCCAAACACCAAAAAAATGCATGGGCCTTTTGCCAAATTTGGAAACAAAGAAAATAGTTAGCAAGTCTAAAAATCCATTAATAAATCGCGAAATACCCCCAAATTTGGTAGTTCCATATTTACGCGCTCTGTGTTGCACCACTTTTTCTGCAATCTTTTTAAATCCAGCCCATTTTGCAATAACTGGAATATACCTGTGCATCTCATTATACACCTCTATAGACTTAACAACTTCCTGCTTGTATGCTTTCAAGCCGCAGTTAAAATCATGTAAAGGAATGCCAGAAATTTTTCGGGTAGCGGCATTAAAAAACTTAGTTGGAATTGTTTTAGTGATTGGATCGTAACGCTTTTTCTTCCATCCACTAACCAAATCATACCCCTCTTCAGTAATCATTTTGTAGAGTTCAGGAATTTCATCCGGACTATCCTGCATGTCTGCATCCATAGTTATAACCACTTCTCCCTGCACCGCATGAAAACCTACATTTAAGGCCGCAGATTTGCCATAGTTTCGCCTAAACTTAATTCCCTTAATGGCTGCATTTCTCTTGGCATTTTCTTCCACTAGTTTCCAAGAAGAATCTGTGCTACCATCATCAATTAATAGAATTTCGTACGTAAAACGATTTTCATCCATTACGCGTTCTATCCAAGATAACAACTCTGGAATAGACTCATCCTCATTTAAGAAGGGAATGACAATAGATATATCAATTTTTGCAGTATTCATTTATTCTTCTAATGATTTATAGGCCGAATCTGGATCTTCCCTTTTAACAAAAAATGCCATAATAAGTGAAGCAACAAAGCCATAAAAAAAGTTACCTAAAAACCCGCCAAATGTCATAACCCAGGGCGACTTAACATATGACATTACTTTCATTTGTGCTTCAATCTCATCTTCACTCGCGCCACTTTCAATGAGTTGTCTTTTCGACTCAATGGTCATATTCTCTACAAAATCAACATCTATAAAGGTTAAGTATACATAAAAGTATATCGCGAGTAAAACAGATGCTGCCACAGAAATTAAAATACCCGATATAAAAGCTTGACCGTAACTTATAAAACCTCCGTTAAGTTCCATTTTAATTGCTTTCATCCCCATATACATGGTTCCAAATACAATTAAAAAATTGGCGAGTGAATTTAAATATTTCAAACTCATTTGGGTACCAGTAATAAAAGAAACTAAGCTTAATCCAACAGATAATAATGCATAAATTAATCCAAATTTTGCAATGATTTGCCACTTATTTTCTTGAACTTGATTTTCCATCTCTGATTATTTTAATTTTCTTGGAATGCAATTAATGTATGCAGTATGGCCGATTCAAAACTATCTAATCCGGTTTCCCACTCGCCTTTATCTGCAATGCCTTCTGCATATTGAAAGAAGAAAACCAATGGAACAAAATATTCTTGCAAACCGGTATCTGATTTAACTGTTTTTTGAACATCTCTAATCCCAGCCAAATCTGCATCTAAAATATCTTCATTCACAATTAAACTTTCATAAATGCGGTATTCATCCTGAAATTCATCTTCACCAACCAATAAGAATTCAGTTAAAAAATCATCTAAATGTGGCTCAACTTCATTATCCTTGGCATCACTTAGGTATAAAAAAACATTAAGCATTTCTGATCCCTTATCCAAGGTTTTATCCTCAATTTCATTCCAAGCTGGTGAGTCAAAGTATTCTGGCTCATGCATTTCTTCTGATAGAAAATGTACCATCAACAAATCAAATAATACATCTGCCAATTCTTCTAATGTTGGGTGATCAGCTATCCATGCATCTAGGTTTTTACTTCTTTCTAAAAATGGCAAGTTTGTATCAAACAAAACATCAGTTAATTGATGAATTAATTCTTGTTTGTTATCAGCAGAATAATGCTGAATAAGTGCCACTAAACTGGCATGTACTGCTGTATTTTCCATTATTTTTGTTTAAAGTATATGTAATTCATTTTTACATACTACGTGGGTTATTGCTCCGGTAATTGTTGTGTTTAACAGGGGTGAATTCTCGGATTTGGAATGATTATTCGTGTACTTCCATTGGCCTTTTGGATTAAATAAAACCAAATTAGCGTGTGTATTTTCAGCAATCTCGGCCTGAACCAAACCCAAAATAGAACGTGGATGAGAGCTGAGCGCTGCCACTACTTTGGCCAATTCAACTTGCTTAGGCTTATGCTGTAATAGTACCGGAAACAATGCTTGCAAAGATATCATACCAGCTAAGGCATATTCAAATTCAACTTGTTTATTTTCTTTATCTTGCGGTTGGTGATTACTCACAATCGCATCAATGGTGCCATCTTGAATGCCTTCCCATAAGGCCTTTTGATCTGTTTTACCTCTTAGGTGCGGAACTAGTTTAAAATTAGATTCAAATTCTTTTAGGTTCTCATCGGTGTAACACAAATTTGCAAAGGATACATCTGCCGTAATTTGCAAACCTGCTTTCTTCGCTTTTCTAATTAATTCCACAGCTCCTTTGGTACTAATAGCAGAAAAATGCAATTTCCCACCAGTGTATTTAACCAATTCAATATCTCTGTGAACCATTAATTCTTCTGCCAAAGAAGGTGCACCTTTTAAACCCAATGCCGTGCTTACTTCACCTTCATGCATTTTGGCGCCCTGACTCAAAAATTTATCTTCAGGAAATACAAGGGTTAAACCATTAAAAATTTTGTTGTATTGTAGGGTTCGCAATAATAAACCACTGTGTTGAATAGCGCTGTTTCCATCAGTAAAACCAACAGCTCCAGCCAGATTCATATCATACAATTCTGCCATATCTTCCCCATTTCTGTCTTTACTAATACACCCATAGGCATGTAAATTAACAGGCAATTTTTTGCTTTGGTTCAATACGTACTCTATTCCAATTTTAGAATCACGGGCTGGTTGGGTAGCTGGCAATAATGCCACATCTGTAAAACCTCCGGTTAAAGCTGTTTTTGCTCCACTTTGTAAGGTTTCTTTATGCTCATAACCTGGATCGCAGAAATCTGCTCGCATATCACAGAAACCAGGCATAATAAAAGAACCTGAGGCATCAATAATTTTATGTGTTTTTGATGAAATTGATGCAGCCTTACTTGCCACCTGAATTTTTTCAATGTGGCCATTAGTAAGCCATAAATCACAAGTTTTACCATGAAATGGTGAACTTAAGTCGATAACCTGTGCGTTGCGTATTAAAAACTTCATCCTCAAAAGAATTTCCTGCTACTAGTTATGGCAAATATAATTTTTTATTTGAATTTGCCGCTGTATTTGCCATTAAAATTTGCTTATTTAAACCAAGCAATTAATGCAAATTCGGCCAACAAGAAAAATAATGCCAAAGCCAGGGCCAATTTCCAGTATTGGCTTCCTTGATGCGACTGGCGAATATTCTCCTTAAAAATAGCCAGATCTGACTGCACTATACTTGCCGGTAATACTTCAGACAATACCTCAGGATCAATAAAACCTTGTTTCGACTCTAACCTCGGGTAATTAAAGGCCAATTTTGCAATAGACAATTCACCTGATTGTACGTCATAAACTCCCGATTCCTTTATTTGACCGCTCAAATTGCCAAATGCCATTTGGTCTTTTATTTGAACCGAAACAAGATGTGATTCCCTGCCTTTACGAATACTTAATAAATTTTCATTTTGATTAATTGGCAATTGAAAAACCGATTTTTCACCCAATAAAAAGCTTGATTGTATGGGCTTTTTGCGTTGAATGGGCAAATTTAACATGATAGGAACAAACAAGGGGTGTTTAATTAATGAATTATATGCTGGTTGCAGGGAAGCACTGAAAGCATAAAAACTGCCTTGCTGGGTGTTAGTTCTCAATAAAAATGGATCTTGATTGGCATAAGCAATTATTTTCCTGTACCGAGTTGTAGTGGGATTTAATTGCCAATAAGCAGAAACTTGTGGCAGGTTTGAAAAACTTGGAATAGTAGAGAAAACCTGAGCAAACAAAGGATCTTTGGTTTCTATCTCGCCTACCGAAATTTTCACAGGTTCATTGTTCCCGAGTCCCAATCCTACCCGCAGTAAAAATTGTTTTATGCTCGCTAAATCATCAGGTGTTGGAGAAGGTATAAATAATACAATTCCGCCTTTTTCAAGATACCTATAAAGTTCATCAGACAATCCACTACTAATCCCTTTTGGTTCATTTAAGATGAGTAAAGCTTGTTCAAACAATTTACTAAAATCTATTTGCTGAATAGAAACCTCAGTAAAAGTATAAAATGAATCTAAGTCGAATACCTTTTTAAAAGATGAACTAGTAAATCCATCGTTTATTGCCATAACAGGTATACTTTCTTGCGCTTTGGCTGCTAAAAAATATTCATCATCAAAAATGATTGGATAATCTGTAAGTGAAATACTGATTTGATGCCATTTATTATCAGGTAGTGAAAATAGAAATTGAGCGCCAATGCGCTCTCCAGATTTACAACTCAAATTTTGAATGGCTTTTTGTACCCCATCAATTTTTAACACGATAGCCTGGTTTTCAAAATCGAGCTCACTCTCATTTTTAATAAATACTTGTACTTTATTTTGATTTCCAATTTTGAGGAGCGGACTCGTAAAATAAGCTGTATCAATCCACACATTCTGATTTTGGGCAGCGCTAAGTGGAATCAAATGAATGGCCAACTTAGCTGATTTATTTTCAGGCAGAGGCTCCATATTTTTCTGAAAATCGCTAATCCAATATAGATTACCACTTTCCTTTGCAAGCTGATTTACCAGAGCAGTTTGTCTATTCAATATAGCCTGTAAACTTCTATGTGAAGCACTTAATGAAGTGGAATGAATGGCATTGATGATTTCACTTTTATTGAGCTCACGCATGTACTTTCCTTCAAAATCATTGCTTAAAAAAAGAAATGTTTGTTGTTCTGGGAAAGCATTTACCAAAGCCTCTGCTTGCACTTTTGCCTGATCTAATAATACCCCATTTTTATTCATGGCGTTCATTGAAAAACTATTGTCGAGATAGACGCCAACTGCAGTTTGAGACAATGGCGTTTTATTTTCAGAACTTGGCAAATAGGGTTGAGCAAATGCCAATACTAAAAAAAGAATGAGCAAAACCCTGCACAATAAAATGAGCCACTCCTTTAGTTTTTTTTGCTTCTTAGTTTGTTCTGTATATTGTTTTAAAAATCGAATATCACTAAAAACAATTCGCTTATACCGCCTGAAATTAAACAAATGGATAAGAATGGGAATAGCAATAAAACCCAGCGCAAACAAAAAAGAAGGATACAAAAACTGCATGCTGCAATATATAAATCAATAGCTAATTTTTGAAACAATCTTTGAAAGTTTATTATTGCATTATGAATATTGAATTAAGTAATAAAAATGCGCTGGTTTGTGGAAGCACAAAAGGTATTGGTTTTGCAATCGCTAAACAATTTGCACTTCAGGGTGCTACCGTAACTTTAATGGCCAGAAATGAAGAATTACTCAAAAAAGCAGTTAAAGACTTACCAGCTGCAAACGGACAAATCCACGATTATTTACTTGCAGATTTCACTAAACCACAATCTGTAAAAGCGGCAATTGAAACCAAAGTACAATCAAATTATGCTTATCATATTTTAGTAAATAATAGTGGCGGACCAGCTCCGGGTCCAATTTTATTAGCCAAAGAGGAAGAGTTTCTTAGCGCTATAAACGCACATCTATTGAGCAGCCATTATTTGGTTCAGGCCCTGGTAAATGGAATGAAACAAATGAAATACGGTAGAATTATAAATATTATTTCTACCAGCGTAAAAATTCCATTAAAGGGATTAGGTGTTTCTAACACCACCCGCGGCGCAGTGGCCAGCTACAATAAAACACTCGCTTCAGAATTAGCCCCTTATGGAATTACTGTAAACAACATACTCCCCGGTGCTACAGGAACTGATAGACTTACCCAAATAATTGAGGGAAAAGCAAGTAAACAAAATGAAAGTATAGCAGATGTTAGCAAAGAAATGTTAGCAGAAATTCCAATGGGAAGATTTGCAGAACCTAATGAAATTGCCTACGCAGCAAGTTTTTTAGCTAGCCCATTTGCCGCATACATTACGGGCATAAATCTACCTATTGATGGAGGCAGAACAGGCTGTCTTTAGAACAAGCCGTTTACTTCCGATTCAATTTTAGCGATAATCGAACCTAAGTGTTCAGAGTTATCTGCAAAATTTAAGTTATCAACCTCTATAATCAAATGCCTTGGCTTGTAACTACTCACCCAAGCCTCGTATCTTTCATTCAATCGTCTTAGGTAATCAAGTCGAATGCTATCTTCATAATCACGGCCGCGCTTTTGAATATTATTTACAAGGTGTGGAATGGAAGCACGTAAATAAACCAACAAATCAGGTGGTTTTACGGTCTGACTAATGCTTTCAAATATCTTTTGATAAGTTTCAAAATCTCGTGTACTCATCAAACCCATACTATGTAAGTTTGGGGCAAAAATATGCGCATCCTCATAAATAGTTCGGTCTTGTACAATGTTCTTTTTAGTCTTTTGCAATTGCAACAAAGTATTGTAACGCGCATTCAAAAAATAAATTTGAAGGTTGAAACTCCATCGCTGCATGTCTTCATAAAAATCCGAAATGTATGGATTGTCTTCCACATCTTCATAATGTGGCTCAAACTTATAATGCTTAGAAAGCAATGTAGTTAATGTAGTTTTTCCTGATCCGATATTACCGGCAATAGCTAAATGCATGTTTTCAACTCCTCTCTTAAATTCACCCTGCAAAAAACAACTTTAACTTGTAAGGAACAAATCATTCTTTAAAAGGTGGATATTTTCTTTTAAATTTTCATCAATTGCACAGATTTTGCTATTTTTTTACCATATTGCTCGATGCAAATACAATTTTTTGGCGCTGCACAAATGGTTACTGGCAGCAAACACCTAATTACCACACCTAAGGGTACTAAAATATTATTAGATTGTGGCTTGGTTCAAGGTAAAATGACCAATAAAGAAAACATGAACCAATTCTTTGCATTTGATCCCACAGAAATAGACTATGTTATCTTATCTCATGCCCACATAGACCACAGCGGACTCTTACCTAAACTCGTAAAAGACGGATTTAACGGCTTAATTTTTTGCACCCCTGCAACCAAAAGTTTGTGTGAAATAATGCTCTTAGATTCGGCATTCATTCAAAACGCCGATTTAAAATTTATCAATAAAAGACGTAAGAAAAAAGGCTTGGCAGAAATTGAATCATTGTATGATGAACAAGATGTTAATCAAACCTTAAAATTGATGCAAGAGTTAGATTATGAGCATCACCTAAAAATAGATAAAGAAATAAATTTACACTTCACAGATGTTGGTCATTTAATTGGTAGTGCTGCGGTACATATAGATATTGCAATAGGCAATAGAAAAAGAACTAAAATAACTTTTACTGGAGATATTGGAAGATACAAAGATCCAATCTTACGTGACCCACAAGCCTTCAGACAATGTGATTATCTAATCTGTGAAAGCACATATGGCGATAGATTGCACCCAACTGAACTTGATGCTGAAAAAGAATTATTAAACATCATCAGACATACCTGTATCGAGAAAAAAGGCAAACTAATTATACCTGCTTTTAGCGTAGACAGAACGCAAGAGATCATATTTACCTTAGATAAAGCGGTAAATGAGGGTACCATGCCAAACATAAAAGTGTTTGTTCATAGTCCGCTTTCTGTTAAAGCCACCAATATTATGCGCAAGCACCAAGAATGTTACCGGGCCG
>JAJTEN010000060.1 GCA_021298155.1 Sphingobacteriales bacterium
AAAACGCCTTGCACCTGTCTCCTTAATTTATCGTTTGTTTTCTTAGCCATTTCGCTATCATTCTATGTTGGCAAGTTACCCAAAAATTGGCACAATTCCGCGGGTATTTTTTAGACTCAGCAAGCCGCAGTGATTGCACCAATTTGTCTAAAATTGAATGCTATTTTTTCAGTATAAATTTCTATTTTGCATTTATGAATCTGCCTAAAATTTGGATCAGCCTTATTTTGTTTTGCGTGGTGCTCAGCATGCGCGCACAAAACACCATCCAACGCATAGATTCTAGCTTAATTAGCAATCCAAGTTTGGCTTGTATTTCTTGTATATCATTTAGAGGTGCATCTGTACCCAATGATCAAACCGCTTGGCTGAGCGGCAGTAAAGGCAGTGTGGCACGTAGTATTGATGGGGGCAAAACCTTCGAGCTCATTAAAATTCCTGCATACGATTCAGTTGATTTTAGGAGCATTTACGCCTTTAATGAAAACCAAGCTATCGTGGTAAATAGTGGCTCACCTGCGTATATTTTGAGAACAGATGATGGTGGAAAAAACTGGCGCAAAGTATATGAAGACAAACGCAAAGAAATTTTTTTAGATGCCATAGATTTTTGGGACAACAAAAAAGGAATTGTGTTGGGCGACCCCATAGACATGCGTTTTGTGTTAATAAGAACCTTAGATGGTGGACATACTTGGTACGAATTAGACACGTCTATGTGTCCGTGGGCAGTGCCCGGAGAATCCATATTTGCGGCTTCTGGCACCAGCTTAAGGTGCATGCCAAACAAGAGTATTGGCTTTGTGAGTGGTGGCAGAAAATCTGTTTTTCATTGGCTTCAGATAGATAAAAAATACCAACGCCACGAATTAAAAACCATGGTGCAAGGCAAAGCAAGTGAGGGTGCTTTTTCTTTCGATTTTAACACAAAACACATTGCCGTTGTGGGCGGAGATTATGCTTCAGATACCAGCAAAATAAAGCAAGCCATTTTTCGCTATACGTATGATAAAGACGGGCTTCAATTATTGAATATGAAACCTTTTTATACGATGTACAGTTCTTGCGTTGCGTTGTTGCCTACAGGGGAAATTATTTCTTGCGGCACACAAGGTGTAACACGCAACCACACCGAACAAACCACAACCCTACTCTCTACCAAAACAGCTATCAACAATAGTGCATTTCATGTGGTACGCAAAGCGCGTAAAGGAAATTTAATCGTATTGGGTGGCCCACGCGGAGCTATTGGCGTTTTAAGCCAATAACACCGCTTGCGTTGCCGCTAAAATTTTACTTGCGTTTTCATCTGTATTGCTTTCACTATACACACGTAAAACTGGCTCTGTTCCGCTAGCACGAATCATTACCCATTCTCCATTGCCTAAATGAAATTTATACCCATCAATGGTCTCCACCTTTTCTATTTGGTAAGTCCCAAAAGCAGTATAGGCGCCCGCTTCACACTTGGCTAAAACATTTTGTTTTATTTCTTCTGTTATGTGCAAGTCTACCCTACCCATGGCAAAGCTACCTACCACATCGTATACCTCTTGAATTAATTCATCTAAGCTCTTTCCTGTTGAAGCCATAAATTCCCACAAGGTTAAACCGATCCAGATACCATCACGTTCTGGAATAAATCCTTTAATGGCAATACCTCCGCTCTCTTCTCCTCCTACCAATACATTTTCTGTAACCATTTTTTCGCAAATGTATTTGAAACCAATTTTGGTTATTTCAATATCTAAGCCGTATGCTTTGGCCAATTGGGTAATTTTTGAAGTGGCACTAAAGGTGGTAATCACCTTTCCATCCATACCTTTATACTTATGGAGGTAATGTATTAACAATAAAATGATATGGTGTGAATCAACAAACTTTCCAGCTTTATTATACAAACCAATTCTATCTGCATCACCATCTGTTACTAAGCCACAATCTATGTCTTCACTCACCGAAATTAGTGCTTTAAACTCGGCTAAATTTTTATCGATTGGCTCTGGAGCTTGACCATCAAAACCAGGATTATGCTCGCAATGCAACAAGGTAATATCTGGGAATAACCTGCGCATTACATTTTGCCCTGCGCCATACATGGCGTCGTAAGCAAATTCCATTTTACTTTCCTTTATCAGATTTAAATTAAACTTAGCGCTTACCTCATCTACATACAGTGTTTCTAAATCTACATACTCAACCATGCCTGTTGAGACATTGTGGGCATGACTAGCAAGTGGCACTAAAATCTCTGCGGGTATGGCATTTTCAACCGCTTCTATAACAGCCGGACTACTAGGTCCGCCATAATGTGCTTTTAACTTAAAACCATTATACGCTGGCGGATTATGCGAAGCAGTGATGATAACACCCAATGCAGCACCTAGTTTAACTGCACCTAAACTTATCATCGGTGTAGATACAAATCCTTTAGCCATTTTAACTTTAATTCCGTTGGCGTTAAATACGCGTGCGGTATTTTCTGCGAAGAGTTCTCCCGCAAACCTGCAATCATGACCTAACACAACTGTTAAATTGTTCGGAAAATTCTGCTTAATATAATCGGCCGTTCCTTGAGCTACACGGCGCACATTTTCTACGGTAAATTCGTCTGCTATGATGCCTCTCCAACCGTCGGTTCCAAATTTTATTACGTACATTTTGATAAGGGATTTTTGGTGCAAATTAAGGAAATAGTTTTGAGTTTTGAGTTTTAAGTTTTGAGTTTTAAGTGTTAAGTTTTAAGTTTTGAGTTTTAAGTTTTGAGTTTTAAGTTTTAAGTGTTAGGTTTTGAGTTTGGGTTTGGGTATGAGGGAGAGGATGGCGATGAAGACAAAGAGCCAATCCATTCTTGCATTGTATCTGCTGCCGCTGGAGGCAATACATACCACAATAAAATTAGCGGCATAGCATAGGCATAGACTCAAAACAAACAACTTGATATGATTATCAGTGCTAGGTTTATACAATACATAAAGGCACAATAAAACAGCCAGTGAGAGCACCACTAGAAGAAATTGGTTCAAGCCGTTTAATTTACCCGGCCAATAATTTTGAGCCTGTTTAGCAGAGAGAAACGACTGAAGTTCATTTTTAAAATGTGCTTCTGTTTCCCAACCCGGTGGCGAATTGAGTTGAAAAGGAATAAGCTCTTCGCCTATGTGATGCGCACTTACATGAAACGACAACACCTTCAAGAAATGAACCAAGTATACCTGAAAGTAGCTTGCTGTAGTATAAATGGCTTTGTTCATTTCCTTGTATTCTTGCGCATGGCTGTCCCACCCCCCCGTTTTATATAAGACACTTTCTGGCAACCAAAGAAAATCTGAACCATTATTAG
Source organism: Sphingobacteriales bacterium (assembly GCA_021298155.1). Lineage (GTDB taxonomy): Bacteria > Bacteroidota > Bacteroidia > UKL13-3 > UKL13-3 > B1. The sequence continues at coordinate 3,344 of JAJTEN010000060.1, forward strand.
GCAAGCTATCTTTATAAACACACAAAAAATTAGGTTTAACATCACATTCATTGTCTAAATAGGCTTTCACAGCGCCACTTTCAATGAATCGTGCAGTTAAAAATAAATGTCCGTTTTTAGACATTACCCAAGCGCCATTATGGGCAAAATGTACTGCTGGTATTACAAGTAAATTAGCGGCCACCAAAACCGAAATAAGGGTCCATTTTAGCCAAGATATACCCTGCAACAATTGTAGTTTAAAAAGTTTTAAGACAGCTAGTCCAACCAAAAAAGCAAAGTGTGCAGGAAAATGAGTTAAATGCGTTCCAGCTGCCAATAAGTATAAGAGCACAAGAAAGCCGCAAACCCAGCGATTACTTGGGGTTACAAACAAAAGAATATAGAGAATGAGAAAACTAATAGCGGTAAACACATCAGCCATTAGCATAGAACTAAACCAAGGTAAACTAGAACATAGACTTAATATAAGTATGCTAATGAAAAATTGCCTATACCCATATTTTGTGGGACCCAAAAGGGTATTGAAAATATAAAACAGTAAAGCACTTAAGAGTATCGCTTGGGCAGCTACTACAAACCAAAGGCTGTGTGCTAAGCTTGCATGGCGCAGAAATAATCCATAAAATATGGGCCTATCTCCAGGCACACTCCCTTCAAAACCACTGGCAATATATGCACCAGTATCTGAGTATACCAATGGAAAGCCATTAAAAAAAGCTGGCAAGAGCATTGCTGCGCTTGCCAGTAAAATAATGCTTATTTGTTTAACCCCATGCATGGGAAAAGCGATTAATTAAATGCGTTTTCACCTGTAATATCCATGCCTGTAATGAGCAAATGGATATCATGGGTTCCTTCATAGGTAACTACAGATTCTAGGTTCATCATGTGGCGCATAATAGAATATTCGCCCGTAATGCCCATTCCGCCCAACATTTGACGTGCGTCTCTGGCAATAGTGCAAGCCATAGCCACATTATTACGCTTGGCCATAGATATTTGTGCCGGAGTAGCCCTACCCTCATTCATGAGCACACCTAGGCGCCAGGTTAACAATTGCGCTTTGGTAATTTCTGTAATCATTTCGGCTAATTTCTTTTGTTGCAATTGGAAACCTGCAATTGGCTTTCCAAATTGGTGACGTTCTTTGGCATAACGTAAGGCTGTATCATAGCAATCTAAAGCTGCACCAATAGCACCCCAACTAATACCATATCGGGCAGAGTTTAGACACGTTAATGGCCCTTTTAATCCACTTACACCAGGAAGAATATTTTCTTTTGGAACCAATACATCGGTAAATACAAGTTCACCTGTTGCACTGGCTCTTAAACTCCATTTATTGTGGGTTTCAGGCGTAGTAAAACCTGGCATACCACGTTCTACAATTATTCCTTGAATAATGCCTGCTTCATTTTTAGCCCAAACTACGGCCACATCTGCAAATGGCGAATTGCTAATCCACATTTTGGCGCCATTAAGAATTACATTTTTACCATCTCCAGCTTCTTTAAAATGGGTGGTCATACCTGCTGGATTAGAGCCATGATCTGGTTCAGTTAATCCAAAACATCCCATCATTTCGCCTGAGGCTAACTTAGGAAGGTATTTTCTTTTTTGTTCTTCTGAACCAAATTTATAGATGGGGTACATTACCAAACTACCTTGAACCGAAGCGGTGGAGCGAATGCCCGAATCGCAGCGTTCTAATTCTTGCATGATAATACCATAGCTAATATAATCTAAACCACCGCAGCCATATTCTGCTGGCAATTGAGCGCCAAAACAACCTACCTCAGCCATTCCCTGAATGAGGTAATGCGGAAAGGCTGCTTTTTGCGCAGCATCTTCAATGATGGGAGAAATTTCTTTTTTAACAAAATCGCGCACGGTTGCACGAATAAGTTTATGCTCCTCAGTAAGCAGCTCATCCATTAAATAATAATCGTGATTCTGAAATAAATCTTGCTTACTGGCGCGGTGAAAATCGTTTGCGTTATTCATGTTTTTGGGTTGAATGTTTAAACTTGTGCGAAATTAGTTATTTTGGCGGGAGTTAAAAATATTACGCATGAAATTACAAACAGCATTAGAGGGATTATCGTTTTATGCCTATCATGGATTATATCCGTTTGAAAAAGAAAAAGGTGCAGAATTCTTGGTAGACGTATTCATTACTGAGGAAATTGAAGCAGCCAACCCGCTAAATGAAATTCAGCAAGTAATTAATTATGAGGAAATTTTTACAATTGTAAAAGAAGAAATGGAGATACGCAGAGATTTAATTGAAGACCTTGCTAAAACTATTATAATGCGTATCAGTGAACTTTTAGCGAATAGAGCGGTAGCATTAAAGGTTAAAATAACAAAACCTAATCCTGGGGGCTTATTTGGCTCTGGCGCAGCGAGCGTTACTTTGGAAAGCAAGTAAAAAAAAACGGATTACAAATTACGATGGGTTTTATTCCACAACCGTAATTCGTAATCCGTAATCCGTAATTCGTAATTAAAGATTAAACGCCTACATCATGTAGGGCAGATTCTTTAATATATGGGTGTTTAGTAGGATACAGATTTGCTTTGGTTAAGGCTTTTAGGGTCATCCATAAAAACAAACCAGCAAATAAACATAAGAAACCAATTTCCATTACACCAATTCCTTGAGAAGCTACTTTAATAACGCCTGCAGGGTGCGCATCACTTGGATCGGTTGCCAAATTCATTGCACCAGGCATTACCAT
>JAJTEN010000031.1 GCA_021298155.1 Sphingobacteriales bacterium
TTGGGTAGGGGTATTGAAGAGTTGATTTTGGCTATGAAGCATGTAGATGCAACGCTTTGGATTGCTGGTGAAGGTGATTTAAGCAAAGAGTTACGTGAATTGGTTCAGACAGAAAAATTGGACAACAAAGTACTATTTTTAGGTTTTGTTTTACCTAAAACATTGCCTGAAATAACAGCTAAGGCTTATATTTGTTGTAACTTATTGCTGCCAAATGGATTAAGTTATTATTATTCATTGGCCAATAAATTTTTTGATTATATACACGCAGGTAAACCTCAAATTTGTGCTAACTTCCCAGAATATGAAGCCATAAATGATCAAATTGAACTTGCTGTTTTGTGTTCAGCGAAAACTGATGAAATTGCAAATGCCCTCAATAAATTGTTAAATGATGAGGTATTGTATGAAAAATTAAAGAACAATTGTTTAAAAGCCGCGCAAGTGTATAATTTGCAGCATGAGTCGCACAAACTCATAAACCTATTTGCCACCTTATAAATGAATAAATCGCTTCATATTATCTGTTTTGATGTTCCATATCCTGCTAATTACGGCGGTGTTATAGATGTCATGTATCGGATAAAGGCATTGCACGACTGTGGTTTAAATATTATTCTACATTGTTTTCAATATGGCCATAGAGGTCAATCTGAAGAATTACAGGCGTATTGCACTCAAATATATTACTATCCCAGAAAAAAATGGGGATTAAGCATAAAAAAGCCATATATAGTGAGTAGTAGAAACGATGCATCTTTGTTAGAGAACTTGTTACAAGATGATGCGCCAATTTTATTTGAAGCTGTGCATAGTACTTTTTTGCTTACCCATCCAAAAATTAGCCATAGAATCAAATTAGTCCGCATGCATAATATTGAACATGATTATTATGCTTCCTTGGCTAAATCAGAAAGAAATCTCATCAAGAAAGCCTATTATACCATAGAATCGTTGATGCTTTCACAATATGAGAATAAATTAAAAGCGGCTCAATATATATTAGCCATTTCACCAAAGGATGAGCTTGATTTAAGGGCTACATTTGGAGATAAAGTAAAATTATTGCCCGCATTTCATGGAAACAAGGAAATTGCTATTGAGCCAGGAAAATCGGATTATTGTTTTTATCATGGAAAATTGAGCGTTGCTGAAAATAATGTAGCAGCATTATTTTTAGTGAATGAGGTTTTTGCCCATATTCCATATCAACTTATCATAGCAGGAGATGGGGCAAGTACGGAGTTAAAAAAGGCAGTAGCAAAATTTAATCATATACAACTGTTAGAATCGGTAAATGCAGATGAGATAACACAGTATATTAAAAAAGCGCATATCAATATTTTACCAACATTTCAGGCAACAGGCATTAAACTAAAATTAGTAAATGTATTGTTTAATGGAAGATTTGTGTTGGTTAACTCCCAAATGGTTGCAGAAACAGGGTTATCTGCAGCTACTATTATTGCTGATAACCCCATAACAATGCAAGAAAAAATTGCCGAATTATTTACCTTGGAATTTGATACAATTGCCATTGAAGAGAGAAAAACTATACTTGCTGGCCAATTTGATAACATGAAACATGCAAAAGCATTTATTTCATTGCTTGATTAAACTCATTTAATAATTTGTGGTTTAACACTTTTCCACCTTCACAACGCATGATACCTGCCGGAAATTTCTCCAAAATTCGATAGTCGTGTGTGGCCATCAAAATGGCAGTTCCAGACAAACTAATTTGGTGCAATAATTTAAGCAATTCATCGCTGGTTTGAGGGTCTAAATTACCCGTTGGCTCATCCGCTAGGATTATTTCCGGCTTATTTAATAGTGCCCGAGCTATGGCCAAACGCTGTTGCTCGCCACCACTTAACTCAAAAGGCATTTTATGAGATTTAGTGCCTAAATTAACCATTTCCAAAACCTCTTTAATTCTATGGTCTATTTCAGCTTTGTTTTTCCAGGCGGTTGCGCGTAAAACAAAGTTTAAATTTTCATACACATCTCTATCGAAAAGCAATTGGAAGTCCTGAAAAACTACCCCAAGCTTTCTTCTAAGAATTGGTATTTGCGATTTTTTTAGTTTAGTTAAATCAAATCCGGCAATTTGACCCTTACCTTTCTCTATCGTTAATTCACCGTATAAGATTTTTAGTAAAGAAGATTTTCCACTACCTGTTGAGCCTATTAAATAAACAAATTCACCGGGATGAATATTAAAACTAACATCAGATAGCACTAAATTATTTTGCTGAAAAATGCTCACCCCTTTGAGTGAAATGATGGGTTTTTGATCAATCATTGATTTCTATTTTTGTCATTTGTCCGAAAGGAATTTCATTCATTAATTGAATGATTTGAGGTACTTGATTGCCAAGTCCGCATTTTTCTAGAGCCTTTTCTGGCCTGTCTGTGCGTGTGTAGGCAATGAGTGTAAAATTATCATCTCTTACCTGCAAATAATCAGGTATTTTTGCTTTGCCTTTTATTTTTATGATATACAAAATATATTTTATTTTTTATTTTTTAGCTCAAAACATTAATATTGCGAAACAAAAATAAAAAACAATGAACGATTTTTTTAAAAAAGTTCTACCCATCAGTTTAACTACGTCAATTTTAGTTGCTGCATGTAGTGGACCAAATCTTACCAAGAACTCTTATTCTGTTAATCCAGATCCTTTAGAAATGAGAGGAGACTCAGTTCAAGTTGTAATAACAGGTACTGTTCCACCAAAAACTATGAAATCAAAAGCTGTTGTTACTTTTCAGCCTTATATGAAAACAAAGGATGGAAAAGAGATCAGCTTAAAATCAGTTACCATTAAAGGAGAAAAAGCAGAAGGTTCTGCTGATTACACAGTTAATGCCAAAAATGGAGTTGCTTATGTAGCAGAAATGAAAAATGTTGATTTATTGCCACGTTTCACATACAAAGAAAAAGCACTTTTAGTTCCAGATAGTATTAAGGTAGTTGGAACAGTTACCACTGCTTCAATGCTTAAATATACCAACGAAAGTTATTTGGCCGCTGATAACTACAAGCCAGAATTAACCAATAAAGCTGTAAATATTTATTTCCCAATTGATGTAGATCGTTTTAATCCTAAATTTAAAAGTGGAAAAGCGATTGACAACAAAAAGCAAATTGCTAGCTTGAAAACGCTTTTAAAGAAAGATTCAAATTGGGTTGTAAGAGGGATTTCAATCAATGCATATGCATCTCCAGATGGCGAATTGGAGAGAAATAGCAGCTTATCTAAAGGTCGCTCAACTTCAACTTTTGCTTATTTTAGAAAGGAATTGAAGAAATTAGGCTTCTCAGAGGTTAACGATAGTAATTTCAGTATGGGATATATGTTAGCAGAAGACTGGAAAGGTTTTGCTGCTGAATTAGCGAATTCAAATTTTGCAGATAAAGACGGGATGATCTCAATTATTAATAATGCTAGTATTAATGACGAAGAGAGAGAAGCGCAATTGCGTAAAAACCATGAAAAGTCTTGGAAGAAAGCAGCTACAATGATTTTACCAGCCTTGCGTAAATCAGAATTAATTGTGATTGGTGGAAAGCCATTCAAAACAGATGCACAATTAATGTCATTTCATGGTAATTACACAGCATTAAATCAATCGGAATTATATCATTTAAAAGTGATAACTACTGATCTAAAATTAAAGGAAGAAGCAACGATTGCTTATAACAATCAATTTAGCTCAGATTGGCGTGGATTCAATGATTTAGGTGTAATGTATCTAAATAATAAAAATTATGATGGTGCAACTGCACAATTAAACAAAGCATATCAAATAGACGCTAAGAATGGAATTATCTTGGCTAATATCGGTGCATTGGCTCGTGCAAAAGGTGATTTAATCTCTGCAAGAAAATACTACCAACAAGCTGCAGATAATGGCGCAAATACCTATTACAACTTAGGTGTGCTTGATGTTAAAGCAGGTAACTATGCAGCCGCTGTTAATAATTTCACAAAAAGTGGAAAGGCTGACTTTAATACCGCATTAGCGCAATTATTAAACGGCAACGCCGCTGGTGCTAAATCAATAATTGACGAAATCAATCCAGATGAATTAACATGGGAGCACTATTATTTGCGTGCAATTTGCGGAGCAAGAATGAATAATCAGGATGTGTGTACCACAAATATTGCCCAAGCTGTTGCTAAAAATGCATCTGCCAGAAATATGGCAAAGGATGATGTAGAGTTCAGAAAATTCTTCAACAATCCTTTATTTGAAGCGGCTATTCGCTAATTAAAACATTGTTTTTTTTGTAAACCCCGAAGTTGTCTACTTCGGGGTTTTTTATTGTCTAAATTTTTGATGTTTTTCCACAATTTTGTGTAAAAAGCATAAGAAAGATATACGTATTTGTGCTTACCTTAGCATTTTGATTTAAGTCATATGGCAGAAGAAGTAGTAAATTATGATGAGAGTAGCATTCGCTCCCTAGATTGGCGAGAACACATTCGTCTGCGTCCGGGAATGTATATTGGTAAACTCGGAGATGGTAGCGCCATGGACGATGGTATATATATACTATTGAAAGAACTTCTCGACAATTCAATAGATGAGTTTGTGATGGGGAATGGAAGGCAAATTGATATTAAAATCACAGATAATAGAGCCTTCATTAGGGATTATGGTAGGGGAATTCCGCTTGGAAAGGTAATTGAGTGCGTTTCGCAAATAAATACGGGTGGAAAATATGATTCTAAAGCATTTAAAAAATCTGTAGGTCTAAATGGTGTGGGAACCAAGGCCGTTAATGCATTGTCTCAACATTTTAAAGTACAATCCTTTAGAGATGGTAAAACTAAAATTGTTGATTTTGAAAAAGGTGTATTAACCAAAGACCATAAATTACAAGATACCATTGAGCCAAATGGAACAGCAATTACTTTTATTGCAGATGATACAATCTTTAAACACTTTAAATATATCAATGAGTATATTGAAAATATGCTTTGGAATTATGTTTATTTAAATAGTGGATTAACTATTTGGTTTAATGATAAAAAGTATTTCTCTAAAGATGGATTGCTTGATTTATTAAAGCGTAAAACAAATGAAGAGGCAATTAGGTACCCAATTATTCATCTGAAAGGTGAAGATATTGAGGTAGCAATCACTCATGAAAATCAATATGGAGAAGAATATTATAGCTTCGTAAATGGACAACATACTACGCAAGGTGGTACGCATTTGAACGCCTTTAGGGAAGCATTTGCAAAAACGATTCGTGATTTTTATAAAAAAGATTTTGATTTAGCAGACATACGTGCAAGTATTATTGCAGCAGTCAGTCTTCGCGTGCAAGAACCCGTGTTTGAAAGTCAGACTAAAACAAAATTAGGTTCACAAACCATGGCGCCTACCGAATCTCAGACGGTTAAGCAGTTTGTGATGGATTTTATGAAAAAAAGCTTGGATGATTATTTACATAAACATCCAGATGCAGCCGATGCCTTATTAAGAAGAATCAATCAGAGTGAAAGGGAGCGCAAGGAAATGGCCGGTATAAAAAAGCTAGCCAATGAACGTGCCAAAAAAGCAAATCTGCACAATAAAAAATTGCGCGATTGTAGGATTCATTTTAACGAGGGTAAAGATGAAAGAAAATTTGATACCACCTTATTTATTACTGAGGGGGACTCTGCAAGTGGATCTATTACCAAGAGCAGAAACGTAGAATTACAAGCTGTATTTAGTTTACGCGGAAAACCATTAAATAGCTATGGTTTAACTAAAAAAGTAGTGTATGAAAATGAAGAATTTAACCTCTTACAGCATGCATTAAATATTGAGGAAAGTATTGAAGATTTGCGTTACAACAGAATCGTTGTAGCTACCGATGCCGATGTGGATGGCATGCATATTCGCTTGTTATTGCTAACTTTCTTCCTGCAGTTTTTTCCAGATTTAGCTAAAAACGGACATTTATATATTCTTGAAACTCCATTATTTAGGGTTAGAAACAAGCAAAAAACCATTTACTGTTACACCGATCAAGAACGTCAAAATGCAATTAAGCAGTTAGGTGTTAGGCCAGAGATAACCCGATTTAAAGGATTAGGCGAGATTTCACCTGAAGAGTTTGGTTTATTTATTGGTGAAGATATGCGACTTCAGCCTGTTGTACTAAATCCAGATTTACCTATTCAAAAAATGCTTGAATATTATATGGGGAAAAATACAATGGACAGACAAGCCTTTATTATAGATAACCTCCGTATTGAGAAAGATTCAGCAGTTGAATTGGAGTTAGAATTAGAATTAGAAGATGAACTCATTTAAATGCTGGCATTTTTGCTCAAATCTATCGAATTGAACAGATGTTCAAGCAGTGTTTTTCCAAGGTTAATTTACAATAAAACTTTGTGTTAACTTTCCCATTTCATCTTCAAAGATGAGATAAAATAGTCCTGAACCTAGATTGCTCGTTTCAATTGATATGCTTTTATCATTGCTACGAAACTTTAATTCTTGTAAAAACTGTCCTTGGTTATTTGTAATATTCAAGGTTCCATGACCATGTTTTTCTGGTAAATCAATGTGTAGTAAACGCTCTGTAGGAATAGGGTAAACCCTTAAAACGCGCGGAGAAATTTCTATGTTTTTTAAACCAGCAGTTAGGTCTTTATACCCAAAAACATATTCCCCTTGTTTGAGTGTATTTACCCAAAATCTACCAACTTTATCAGTTTTACTTGGACCTGGCTGAAAAGTTAAATCGGTTTCTACTACAAAAGCCTCGCTTGCATTTGGTCGGTATAATAAAACTAAACTATCTTCTGAACCAACAATTAATTCATTATCTAAAAAACCAGCATTTTTGGAGGCAGGGGTTGAGCCGTCATAGGCAAAGAAAGCGGTTGCGCTAAACTTATTTAAATCCCATATGCCATTTACTTTCCAAAAACGTTCACGAGATATTCGAATCCCAGCAGGCAGCATAACATTGCTTAAATGGCTTGGTTCAGCAAAATGATGTTCTACATAAACAAAAGCCGAATCAGTGATATTTTTTACAGTGCAAGTGAATAGGGCATTATTAAAATTCTTTACGCCAGTCGTTTTCAACCAATTTTTTTCAAATGTTTTACCCAATGCAAGTTTGTTGTCTTCATTTATAACTGTAAAAGCGATCTTTTTATCATGTGGAGCAGGTGTTTTGATTGTGGCAGTTGCTTTCCCACGCCAGTCAAAATTTAGCGAAAGGGGAGTTGTGTAGCTTGTGCCATTTGTATAATAGATACGTAAATTAGGTTCAGCCTGTTTTATTAAGTTAACCTTGTGTCGCCTTTGTTGTTGCACATTCACTAAATAACTACCCGTTTCATTTGCTGTTGAAAGTGAGGTAACCTGCATAGTATGATCGCCCGCATCATATATCCAAGTGTTAAAAAAATCGAGCATATTTAGTGTAGAATAATTCGTAAAATTATCCATTAAATTAAATGAGTTAACATCTCTAAATTTGAGATTGTGGAGGTAATTTTTACAAGCTGTAAAAAATGCCGAATCCCCCATCATATTTCTGAGCGTATGAACCATTAGTCCACCTTTTGTATACACATGAGTGCCGTAGGTTTGCGCTGATGGAACCCCCGAAACTGGCAAAAAACCACCATCTCTAACATGTGCCCAGCGCAAAGATTCGAATAGTTCTGAAGAAATTTTTTCATCATAATTAGTTTTTCCATAAGCGCATTCTAAAAACAAAGCCTCACAATAACTAGCCCAACCTTCATTCAACCACATATCGCTAGCAGTGCGCGTAGTAACCAGATTTCCCCACCAACTATGAGCTAATTCATGTGCCATGAGGGTTTCATAATTACTAGAGCCATCTATTGCATAAAGCGGATAGGAAATATTACAGGCATGTTCCATAGCACCCGAATTAAAAGGAACACCTACATAGCCAATACGATCAAATAAATACGGACCAAATTTGGATTCAAAACAATTCATTGCTTGGTCTAGTCTATAAAATGAAGCCCTTGCTTTTGCGGTGTCTGCTGGTGAAACCGCTAAAACAATTGGAATTTCGCGATTTAATCCTACATATGAGCTTTGTATTAACACATATTTACTTACAGCTACATTGGCCAAATAGGTTGGGATGGTTTGACCCAAACGCCAATTCCAAGTAATACTGCCATCGAGATGGGGGGTAGCTGGCTCTTGTAAACCACTACAAATAGCCATAAAACCTGTATCTGTGGTTACATGAAACTCATACGTTGCTCTATCCGTAAAATTATCATTACAGGGGAACCAACACCGGCCGAAATTAGGTGGATTGGAAGCCATACCTACGCCCATATTAAAGGCGAAATTTCCTGAGAAATAGAATCCGCCCCACTTGGCATCTTTAGTAGGTGTTCCGCCATAAAACACCTGGAGTATGATTGAATCTTGCTGATAATATTCTTTGTTTAAACGAATGCTTAGCGTTGAATCTGATTGAGAAAAAGGAGCGGCAATATAATTGCAGAAAACGGAGTCGACTTTAAGGTTTAATAAATCAAGTGTAACAACTTGCAACGCATTAAAATTAGGAAGAGCATGTATGGTTGCACAAGCGGAAATTTGTTTATTCGCAACATTTCGAATAGATAATGCTAGATTATAATGTGTAATATTCACAGAATCAATTCGATTTGCCAAAGCCATTTGAAAAAAAGTAAGGTAAATAATTAGGCTTAGTATGGTGTTTCTTTTATTCTTCATTTGGAACCAAATATAGGTTAAAAAATTGAGCATTTTCTTATCCACAAATTCATGTTTTTTTGTGGGAATTTTATTCTACAAAATAACGCCTAATACCATATTTTGCAATGTTTTATAGTCAGATACTATTTGTTAAATGTTGTCGAAATAGTTCCTATCTATAAAATGTAATAAACTGATTATGGCAGAAGATAGAATAATACAAATTAACATTGAAGATGAAATGAAAACCGCATACATCGATTATTCGATGTCGGTTATTGTTAGCAGGGCTTTACCTGATGTAAGAGATGGTTTAAAACCTGTGCATCGCAGGGTTTTATATGGGATGACAGAATTGGGCTTAGCTTCCAACCGTGCCTATAAAAAATCTGCGCGTATTGTGGGTGAGGTTTTAGGAAAATACCACCCGCATGGTGATTCTTCGGTATACGATACTATGGTTCGTATGGCACAAGAATGGAATATGCGTTACATGCTAGTAGATGGTCAAGGAAACTTTGGATCTGTGGATGGTGATCCACCAGCAGCTATGCGTTATACAGAGGCGCGTTTGCGTAAGATGGCTGAGGAGTTGCTTACAGACATCGACAAAAACACAGTTGATTTTCGTCCAAATTTTGATGATAGCTTAACTGAACCAAGCGTATTGCCTGCCAAAGTGCCAAATTTACTTATGAATGGTGCAGCGGGAATTGCGGTTGGTATGGCAACCAATATGGCGCCTCATAATTTATCTGAATGTGTAGATGGGATAATTGCCTACATAGACAATAGAGATATTACCATTGCTGAGTTAATGAGGTTTATAAAAGCACCTGATTTTCCAACTGGTGGTATTATTTATGGCTATGAAGGTGTTAAAAATGCCTTTGAAACGGGTCGCGGAAGAATAGTAATGCGCGCCAAGGCAGGATTTGAAACATCTAAAACAGGGAAAGATCAAATCGTGGTTAGTGAAATTCCTTATCAGGTAAATAAGGCAACATTAATTAAGCAAATAGCCGACTTGGTTAACGAAAAGGTTATTGAGGGTATTAGTGATGTACGTGATGAAAGTGATAGGGAAGGAATGCGCATGGTATTCGACCTTAAGCGAGATGCAGTGCCAAATGTTGTACTAAATAAATTATTCAAATATAGTCAACTACAAACTTCATTTAGTGTAAACAATGTAGCCTTGGTAAAGGGTAGGCCTGAGATGCTTAACCTTAAAGATTTAATTGTTCATTTTGTGGAGCATCGCCATGTTGTAGTTATTCGCAGAACCCAATTTGATTTAGAGGAGGCTCAAAAACGTGCTCATATTTTAGAAGGTTTATTGATTGCTTTAGATCATTTAGATCAAGTTATTGCTTTGATTCGTGCAGCAAGAACTCCTGATGAAGCTAAAAATGGCTTAATGGAAACCTTTAAGTTGAGTGATATTCAATCTAAAGCCATTCTAGATATGCGTTTGCAGCGCTTAACCGGACTAGAGCGTGATAAGATTAAAGAGGAATATGCTCAAATAATGGAATTAATTGCTCGTTTGCAAGAAATTTTAGCTAATGAAAGTGTTCGTATGCAAATCATTAAAGATGAACTCATTGAAATGAAAGACAAATACGGCGATGAGCGCAGGTCTGTTATTGAAATGGTGGGCAATGAGATGAGTATGGAGGATTTAATTCCAGATGATGAAGTAGTTATTACTATTTCGCATTTGGGTTATATGAAACGTACAAGCTTAAATGAATATAGAACTCAAGCACGCGGTGGCAGAGGTAGTAGGGGTGTTGCAAAACGCCAGGAAGATTTTGTGGAGCATATTTTTATGGCTACTAACCATAATTATTTATTGTTATTTACAGAACAAGGCCGCTGTTTCTGGTTACGTGTATTTGAAATTCCTGAGGGAGAGAAAACAAGCAAGGGTAGGGCAATTCAAAACTTGATTAATATACCAGTTGATGATAAAGTTAAAGCATTCCTAAATGTTAAAACATTAAGCGATCCTGATTACCTAAATACCTACAATGTAATTATGGTAACTCAAAAAGGTACAATCAAAAAGACTACCCTAGAAGCCTATAGCCGACCACGCGCCAATGGTATAAACTCTATGAATGTTCGAGAAGGAGATACCTTAGTTGAGGCAAAATTAACTAATGGAAGTAGCGAAATAATCATTGCTTCTAGAGAAGGTAAAGCCATTAGATTTAATGAAAGTGGTGTTCGACCAATGGGAAGAAATGCAACGGGTGTGCGCTCCATTCGCTTGGCCGAAGGTGACGAGGTAATTGGTATGGTCTCAATTGAAGACCCTAAAGTTACGAATGTATTGGTGGTTAGTGAAAATGGTATGGGCAAACGAACAGAAGTTGAAGCCTATCGAATCACGAAGCGCGGTGGTAAAGGCGTAATGGCTATGAATGTGACCGAAAAAACTGGAAAATTGGTCTCGATTAAAGAAGTAGATGATACTAACGATATCATGATTATTAACAAAAGTGGTATTACTATTCGTTTAAGCGTTAGTTCATTAAGAGTATTAGGAAGAGTTACACAAGGGGTAAGATTAATTAATATTGGTGGAAAGGATGAAATCGCAAGTGTTGCTAAAATTAATTATATTCCAGGTGATGAAGAGGTTGAAGGCGCCGAGGGAGAACCAGAAGATGGAGAAATAGTAGAGGGCTTTGAGGTGATTGCTGGTACAGACAAGGAGATTGAGGAAACCGGACCAGATATGATTGAAGAGGATATCGAAGAGGAAGACGATATTATTGAAGATGAAGAATAAATAATATGAAAACTAAAAAACTCCGTTAGATTTTATTTAACGGAGTTTTTTTTGCTTTAACCATACCTTTTACAAAGAAATTTCTTTAATCAAACCTATATTTGTTTGCTATGGGTAGCTTGATTCTTAAAACAAATTTGCAGGTATTTTGCTTGCTATTATTGCCATTTTATGGTTTGTCGCAATACGCTCCTCAAGCAGGAAAATCAGGAACTACAGCCATACATAAAGACAGTAGTATAATTCAAACCTTTAGTAATTACTTCCCGGGTTCTCAAGGGAAAAACCTACTTCGAGGATGGGTAAATATGAGTGATACCAATTTAGGGAAAACAACTGTTGGTAATATAGATAGCATCTTCAATACACCCGAGCAGTTTATGATTAGTTTGGGTGATGGCGGAATGGTAACGCTTCAATTACCTATACCCATAAAAAATGAACAAGGAGCAGATTTTGTTATTTTTGAGAACGGGTTTGCCTTTAGCAAAGATTCATTTTTTTTGGAGCTAGCCTTTGTAGAAGTTAGTAAAGATGGTCATACATTTTATCGTTTTCCTGCTTATTCTGAAACAGATACTACCCAACAAATAGGCCCATTTGGAAGCCTCCAGGCGCATAAAGTTCATAATTTAGCGGGAAAATATGTAATGCCCTTCGGTGTTCCATTTGATTTAGAAGATTTAAAAAATGAGTTGGGCGCTGAGCAAAGCATACAATTTATCAGACTAATTGATGTTATTGGCAGTATACATCCAATGCATGCAAATAGAGATTTTAAGGGAAGAATCATCAATGACCCTTGGCCAACGCCTTTTCCAAGTGGTGGATTTGATTTAACAGGCATTGGTTTCATTCATGGTGATTTCACCAGCTTGTCTGAACAAGAAGAAAAATTGGATGCCATTATTTATCCAAATCCTGCAAATGAATCAGCGCAAATTAATTTCATCTCGCATGAAGATTTATCTGAATTGCGAATTACAGACTGTAGCGGTTTTATACAAAAAGAATTTCTAAACGTAAATCAATCGAACTTTCAATTTATGGTAAATGAATGTGCAGCTGGAATTTACTTTGTTGAGGCAATAAGTAAACAAGGTAAGTTGCTGAGGAAAAAACTGCTTATCACAAACTAGTTGATTTTATTGGGATTGGCAGCTATTCTAATTATTTTATTTTGCCTCATAATTAATATTATGTTAAATAGATTCAACGTAAACATATGCTACATATCAAATAAACTCCGCCCTATTTAACTGGAGTATTCAAAAAAAATCCCCGACTGAAACAGCCAGGGATTTTTAAAATATTTGTTTCCTTACTTTTTAATACAACTCACGTCTTTTCTTTGTTTCCATGGTTTTCTTCTCATCGCCTAAGTTAGCATAAACCTGCTGGATACTGTACAAAATATCTCTCATATATCCATTTTTCTCCTTTTTCTTTTCAGGTGTGTCTTCTCCTTTTTGCTCTGCCAATGCTAAGGCTTGGTTAAAATAATTCAAGGCTACCAATAAAATATCATCCTTTTGTTTTTTCAATGGATTGTATATTTTGTCATAAGCAGCACCTTGAAGCGAATTAGGTATTGCATTCATTTTATCTACAATTTCGGTAGTTTTATTGTTGGTTAAAGCTCCCAAATTATAAAAGGCATCAATATAGTCGGGATTTAACTCAACCACTTTTTTATAATCTAACTCTGCTTTGGCGGCGTATTCATTTGCTCTTTTTCCTTCATTCTCGTAATCCTTTTGTAAGTCGTCTGCCATTTTCACAAATACAGTCTTTTTAGCAGGGACTTTCTCAATTTGTGCTTTTTTCCTCGTGTTTGTTGCTTGTTCCTTAATCGACTTACGTTTTTTGTTTACATCATTTGCATAATTGTCGTACACACTGCCCCTTACAAAAAGTAACATGGGGTCATCTGGATTAATTTCAATGGCTGCGTTTAACTTGTCTACCAAAATATCTTGGCGACCCATGCTCATGTATATATTTAACTCTTGGTTTATTAAGTCCTTTTCACTTGGATACTTTGTTCTACCCTGCTCAATAACCTGCAGTGCAGTGGTTGTATCTTTTTCTTCTAAGTAAATATTGGCCATTTGCATATAGATAATCGGGTCATCGTAATTCAAATCCATCAATTTCTTCAAATAAATTTTTGATTTCGGATTGTCACTAGATTGCATGGCTGATAACGCCATATACAAATAGATATTCTTCTCAGATAGGTTATTTTTCTTTAAATCTTCATTTTTATCATAAGGAATAACACTTAAAACGGTTTCATAGTATCTAATTGCCGATTTAAAATCTTTTTGCTCATACGCAGAAATCCCTTTATTAAAGTTCATGAAAGCGCTATTTAAAATGGCTTGATCTTTACAATAAAAGCTGTACTTATTTTTTACATCAGTTTCAATGCAACGCAAACAGCCATTGTAAAATTTATCTGCAATATCGGCATCCATAATATTGGCGTATGCAGGATTTCTGTATATCGTGTCTAAAATAGAAACGTAATAATACCAAGCTTTAGGATTTGCTTTGGTTTCTGGGTGCACAATTGCTAAATCTATAGATTTCTTGGCGTCTTCTATCTCACCGTTTCTAAGGTAAATAGCGGCACTTTCAACATTGCTATTTTGGGCCATCGCTGTTAAACTTATGGCGCAAAAAGCAGTTAGTATTAACTTTTTATACATCATTTTTATAGAATTAAATTATTATTTCCTTTCGCTTGTAGCTACCTCTACATCCTTGTAATCAACAATCTTATATCCAGCTTTCTCAAGTGGAGCTTTAATTTTGTCTTTATCACCTACAACTAAAATTGTCATTTTCTCTGCTTGCAAAATTTCTCTGGCAATGGCATTAATCTCATCCTTAGTTAAGCTATTAATAATTGTATTTTGTTGGCGGATATAATCTTTCGGTAATTCAAAGTCAACTAACCTTGATAAGAAGTTTGCTTTTTGAAAATTAGTTTCATAACGCAGGGCATCACTTTGGGTGATTGATTTTTTCATAAAATCTAATTCGTCATTGTTAATTCCATTTTTTACATAATTATCTAACTCATACATAATTTCTTTTAATGCACTGTCTGTGGCAGATGTTCTTACTCCTGTAGCAATTTGATACATACCTGGCCTATCTTTAAACCCACTATTTGAAGAGCGAATTCCATATGTAAAACCTTTATCTTCACGTAAATTTAGGTTCAAACGGCTGTTAAAACTACCGCCAAATGGGTAATTCATTGCATTTGTTTTAAAGAAATTTCCATTCCAATCATATTTTTGACCTAATAGTCCTACCCTAATTTCCGACTGTGCTGCTTTATATTTATCGACTAACATTACTTGTTTGTTGGTATTTGTAGCTGCATTAGCGATGGTAACTGCAGGGAAAACCACCCCTTTTTTCTTCCAATTTTTTAAGAAAGCCAATTTCTCTAAAATTTCTTTTTCATTCACATCGCCAACAATGGTAAGCGTAGCAAAATCTGGAGCATAAAACTTATCATAATAGGTTTGAATGTCTTTAAGCGACATTGTTTTAATTGATTTTAAAGTTCCCATAGTTGGCTCAGCAGCAATTGTTTTACCATAAATCAATTTTGCAAATGCTAAGTCTGCAGTTGAAGCCGCGTCATACTTAACAGAATTTACACTTTGGTATGTTTGTGATTGATTTAATTTAAAATCTTCAGAAGTAAACTTAGGGCGCAATAACTTTTCTTCAACTAATTTTAAAGTAGCATCTAAATTCTTTTTTACGCAAACCACTTGCATAAAATGATTATCACTTCCTGAACCAAAACTTATTGAGCTTCCTAATTTATCTAATTCATTTTCCAAAGCTTCTGAAGTGTAATTTTGAGAGGCTTCTTCCATCATGCTTGCAGTTAGTGAGGCCAAACCCGTTTTAGCAGGATCGCCGATGGCAATATTTCCACCTTTCATGCTTAACAAAATGGTTACAATAGGTGATTCTTTTGTTTCAGAGCCAATTACCTTGATTCCATTATCCCAATTTGTAGCATAAAATGCTGGTATCTCTGTTAATTTGGCTGCTCCTGGTTCTGGTCGAATGCTTCTGTCGAAATTATCCTTAGGCTTGGTATAAGACAATCCTTTATATTCAAGCTCTGTTTTTACAGCGGTTCCAGAGCTTTTAGTTTCTTTCGACTCTTCTTTATTTGCTGCTGCATTAGCCTTTTTAGGAAAGATATTTACTAAGGTATAATTTTTACCTTTTATATACTGGCGAAATACGCGCATTACATCTTCTTTGGTTACTTTATTATACCTAGCTAATTCATCAGACATATTGAAATTACTAGCTAATTTTGAGTTACCATGACTTAAATACCACATCTGACTAAGGATACTAGCGCGACTAGCAACACTTTGCATGCTTTGGATAATGCTTGTTTCAAACTGGCCTTTGGCTCGATTTAAATCGTCATCAGTAATTCCTTTTGCATCAAATTCATCCAATGTTGCCATTAAACCTTTTTCAATATCATTGTCGCCCTCAAAATTTGGCATAGCCAAAACTATAAGTGAGAATTCTCCAGCCAATTCATACCCACCATTAAAAGAAGCTATTTGAATAGCCTTTTCTGGTTTAATGAAATTCTTGTACATGATAGAGTTATTACCATTGCCTAACACAAATCCCAAAACATCAAGAGCTGCCTCATCTGGATGGTAATTCTTTACAGATGGATAAGTAAATGCATACATTGGTGCAAATACATCATCTCCGTAGTTTACATATTTATTATCAGGCAAACGCACTGCTTCAACCCTTTGCGCACGAACCTCTGGTCCTCTTGGAATTGATCCAAAATACTTTTCAGTTAATTTTACTACATCTGCCGGCGTAACATCTCCAGATACAACCACACACGCATTGTTTGGTCCGTACCAACGCATAAAGAAATTCTTTAAATCATCAACATTCACTCGATCCAAATCTTCTAAATAACCAATAGTAGGCCAGCTGTATGGGTGTCCTTCTGGGTAAAGAGCAGCATCATTAATCTCTCCTCTTTTGCCGTACGGCACATTGTCTATGTTTTGACCTTTTTCATTTTTTACAGTAGCGCGTTGAACTTCAAATTTTTTCTGGGTTACAGAATCTAATAAAAATCCCATTCTGTCAGCCTCCAACCACAATGCAGTTTCTAAATAATTAGCCGGCAAAGTTTCGAAATAATTGGTACGGTCGCGGTTTGTGGTTCCATTCATTTGTCCACCCGCACCCTGCACTATTTTAAAATGCTCCTCATCTTTCACATGCAATGAGCCTTGAAACATCATGTGTTCAAAAAAGTGAGCAAATCCAGATTTTCCTGGAGTTTCTCTAGCCGAACCTACATGGTAAGTAACCTCTACATGCACAATTGGATCAGAATGATCTTCATGAACAATTAATGTGAGTCCGTTCGGTAATAAGTATTTTTCATAAGCAATTTTTAATTCACCAGGGTTGGCAGTTACCTTCTCTAGTAAAGTGGTTTTTGCAGGTGCTGTAGTGGAAGGTACTTGTGCATTTACTTGTTTTACGTTTAAAAGTAATGCAAATACCCCAGCAAGTAATAAACCTTTTTTCATATTTTCTTTTTGGTTTTTTTGTTGGTTATCTTATTATTTATTGAGTCAATAAAATTGAACTCGACAGTTGCAAGCGATTGCAATTTAAGCTATTTTAGTGGAGTGCGACAAGTTTTTTTTATGAATGGTTTGCAAGTTTTTTAAGAGGTGAAATTACCTAGAAAGGTCTTTTGTAATATTATTCACGAATTTAAAAAGATATACACATGAATCTTGTATTCTATAAAAAGCTTCTTATTTTCGCCTCACTAAGCAAAATAATAATCATGAACAAAAGAATACTAGCCATTACTGCCATAATTTTTACTGCAGCATTTTTAAGATTAATTCCACACGCCCCTAATTTTAGTCCAATCGGAGCAATAGCGCTTTTTGGTGGTGCTTTTTTAAACAGGAAATATTTGGCCTATCTAATTCCATTTCTTGCTCTTTTCATCAGTGATATTTTCCTTGGTTTTTATGGCATGAGTATGTTGGTTACCTACGGTGCATTTGCATGTAGTATTTATATTGGCTCAATGCTGAGGAAGAAATTAACATGGTATAATATTGCTTTTGCCTCTGTATTCTCATCAGTAGTTTTCTTTTTAATTACCAATCTTGTGTTTTTTTATCCTGAATCTACAGGATTGTATACACACGACCTTGCTGGTTTAGTGAATTGTTATGCTGCTGGTTTACCTTTTTTCCAAAATACCCTTGCCTCTGATTTGGTATATTCTATCTTGTTTTTTGGAAGTTTCTATTTATTAAACGTAAATATTCCCTCATTACAAGCACAAAAAATTAAGGCATAACCACCTTATAGATCAACTTCTTGTCTGTTAAATCAACGCTCAATTGATATAAATCAGTTGAGCGTTTTTTATTTACTTTTATCGGTATTCGGTTCAGACCTTTTTGTAGATCAATAATCTGTTTTTCTGAGATATTCTGACTTAAATAATCAATGTTAAGTTTGGCTTTTTGTTTTTGGTTTGCAAATATTACGATGTGCAAATAATTATCTTCCGCACTAGAAACATCAACAATACTATCGCGATTAACTAGGAGCATCTTACTCGCAAGTCTCAAATCTGGCAAGCCAAATCCCATTTGTTTATCTGGATGATGGTATTGATTTGCACTCAAGATTAGTACCTCTTTGATCTTTTTTGCCGTGCTTCTAGGTGCTAATTGTAATAATTGAGCTGCAGATGCAGCAATAAGTGGACAAGCATATGAGGTACCATTACCTTCAAATATTTTTCCATTAGCAGCTAATAATGTAGTGTTTTTACCCCTGGCAACTAAATCTGGTTTAATACGCCTATCTGCTGTGGGGCCAATTGAACTAAAACTTACTGTATGTCCCTTTTTGTCAACTGCGCCAATACTCAGCACTTGCTCCCCATCTGCAGGAGCGGTTATTTTTCGCCAAAGATCATTTCCTTCATTTCCGGCGCTAGCCAATACCAAAATCCCTTTTGATGATGCAATTTCTGCGGCTTGAGTAATAATGGTAGTTTTGCCATCCAACTCATTAAATTTATGCCCCATAGATTTATCATCATGTTTTGTATAACCTAAGGAAGAATTAATGATATCGGCACCAGCACTATCGGCATATTCTGCAGCAAATAGCCAAAAAAACTCTTCGACTAAAAATTCTGAACTTGGATTCTCGGTTCGTAATAATACATATTCGCTCTTTGATGCCGCACCAGTAATTAATCCTGGTTGATAGGAAGCCAAGCAGCTCATAACCGCTAATCCATGCTCATCATCTTCAAAAACCTCTTCTTCAGCATCCACAAAATCATAGGTAGCTAAAAGTCGCTTTTCATTCAATATATGTTTAAAAGGAGCTAATATATCTAGGTTTTTAAAACCCGCATCAAACACTGCAATAAGCACACCCGTGCCATTTAATCCCTTTCCCAAAAGTTGCTCTGCATGTAATTGATGGAGTTGTTCAAAGCTTCTACCTATTGCAAGTGTATCAATAATAGTGTCTTTAGCAGTAAAGGTTTGCTCAAGTTGATTGATTTGATTTTGAAGGGTTCTTTGACTCATTAAACCTTCTGATTCGAAAGATTGGTATTCGCCAGCATAAGTTACCTTCGTAACAAAAGGCAATTGATTTACTTGGGTTGCTATGTCTTTATGATTCATCAAAACAAGTGCACCGTTTAACCACCTACTCTTTCCATAAATGACAAGCGGTAAATTGGCTAATTGAGCCATATATGCGCTATCTGGCGGCACATCATTTACATGCAGTGGTACTCTATTTCTGGTTCTCCTATTAATTGCCCGCTCAGAAATGTATGAAGCGGGTTGGTATAATTGCGTTTTAAAATTTGGTTTATCCTTGAAGTTAACAAAATAGAAATATTGCTGCGCCTTTAAATTTGACCCAAAGCAGATTATAACAATAATGAAAGCAAGCCCTCTCATGGTTTTTTATAATCAATCAGTTTTTGATGAATTTTATATCCGCTTATTCCTGAAGTTTGAATACTAAGGTTGGTGTTTTTGAATTCTATGAGTCCTACTCCTTTAGCATAGGTACTGCTTATAAACACCTCCTCTACAAAATTATTGATCTTAGCCTCTATTACTGTTACACTAGGCGCATAAACTGTATCTGAAACCGCATGCGTTACGAATAAATTTTCCCAATAAAAATTTCTTTTCCCAAATGAATTATAACTATTCCCATTCCAGCTTTGCACTTTACCTATTGGGAACACAAGTTTTACAATTCGCTGATTATCTATAACCTGTTGCAGATTTTGTGCAGTGGTTAATACAAAATGACTGCTTCTAGGTTCCCATGCGGGGATGTTTGGAAATTGCACACTGCGTTTTATTATTCTGTGGTTGTCAATTCCACTAGCTTGGGTTGATCCAATAAACTCCTCTTTAAGCAGAAATTGAAAGGTGTCGGAACTTTGCGTATTATCACTAAAGGAGATAGAATCAACCCTATAAATTTTAACCCAAGCAGAATCTGTGGGAAAATAAGCATATCCCATGTCGAGCATCTCTTCCCTTGTTTCTGTTTTGGTGCAAGATTGCAACAGACTCATTGCAGATAAAATGCAAAAAATGACAGTACGTATATTTAGCCAATTACTCATATTATCATTCAAAACTCGACTGAATCCAACCGCCGCCAATCACATCATCACCATCATAAAATACCGCACTTTGTCCGGGTGCAATGCCTTTCACATGCGAATAAAAATCAACTTTCATTCGATTGCCTTCTTGCGTAATTGTTGCATGTGTTCCAGCGTCTTTATACCTAACTTTAGTGAGTGATTCCATCGGATTTAAAATGGTTTCAAACTTTTGCATATTAATATTTCTAACCCACATTCCATTGCGCTGGAGCTCTGTTTCTTTTCCCAAAACAACCGTATTGGTTTCAGGGATAATTTCGAGCACAAACATTGGTTCGCCCAAGGCAATTTCTAAACCTTTCCGTTGACCAACAGTATAAAAAGGATACCCCTTATGTTTTCCTAAAACTTTACCTTCCCTATTTACAAAAAGTCCACCATCCACGCGCTCTTCCAATCCATCTACTTTTCTTTTCAAAAATCCGCGATAGTCATTATCTGGGACAAAACAAATTTCATAGCTTTCACTCTTTTTAGCTAGTTCTGTATAACCCCTGTCAATAGCCATTTGTTTAATCTCAGTTTTATGAAATCCACCCAATGGGAAGCGTGTTCTACTGAGGCTCTCCTGACTTAAACCCCAAAGTACATAACTTTGATCTTTGTGATGATCTAAACCCCGACTAATAACATGTCGGCCATTTTCAGTTCTTAATTGAGCATAATGACCTGTAGCAATAAACTCACAATCTAATTGGTTGGCACGTTTAAGTAATGCTTCCCATTTAATGTGTGTATTGCATAATACACAAGGATTTGGTGTTCTACCTGCAAGGTATTCCTCAATAAAATTATCGATAACAAAATCACCAAATTCATCCCTAATATCTAAAATCAAATGGTGTATTCCGTTTTGAACAGCAATTGTTCTGGCATCGTTGATAGAGTCTAAACTACAACAACCTGTTTCTTTTTTGCCTCCCCCACTGTTTTGGTAATCCCACGTTTTCATGGTAACACCCACTACTTCGTAGCCTTCTTCGGCCAACATTACGGCTGCTACGGTGCTATCAATACCACCGCTCATAGCCACTAAAATTCTTCCTTTTTTACTCATAATTCAAAACAATTAAGGGTAAATAGCCCTCATGATTGATTAAGCAAATATAGCATTATTTGGGATTTTTATTGAGAGTCAATTGCATTATACTACTATCTTATTCTTTCCAAAGTGAAGGAAATAAAATATAGGCCAATGCAACAATCAATATATTAAAAACCAATAGTATGCCTAAATCTTTCATTATAAATGAATCGTCTATTCCATCTAAGGCTCTTTTAGATGCTTTAATAACAATAAGTAGCAAAGGAATTATAATGGGAATGCTTAAAACAGGCATCAATAAATTGCTATTTCCTGCCTTAGATGAAATGGCAGATAATAGTGTAAATGTAGCTGCAAAACCTATGCATCCCATTAAGGTAACAGAAAGATAGAGTTTAAAAGATTGAATTGGATTGCCCATAAGCACTATAAAAGTACTGATACACAAAACAGAAAGAAAAATATTAAGGAAAGCATTATAAATAAACTTTGCAATCAACAAGTTTTGGGGCTGAACCAACATGTGATAATACATATTCCTTCCCTTGCTTTCTCCAATGAAACTTTTAGCAATTGCATTGATGGAAATGAACAACATAACCACCCAATATACGCCATTCCAGGTGTTTTGGTTCAGGCCTTTCACCGATAAATAGATAACAAACACAGATGATATAACTTGAAGTAAAATGCCATTAATGGCATACCGTTGCCGCCATTCTAAAATAATTTCTTTTTTTAGGAGTTGACTAATCTCATTCATTAGATAGTTATTTAACAGGGTTTAAAATTATGTATTTCTTGGTAATTATATATCCTGCTGTTTTTTTACGTATAAAATATAGGCTTCAAAATTAGACAAAATCCTTAGCAGCGCCTAATATCTCAAGGCATTTTTAACCTTTAGCAAGATTATAAAATAAAAATGAGGCTTTTCTTTCACCCTTGTTATTTTATTTTAAATTTGTAAGCCTGAACCTAAATCAATCACATGAAAAAAATAGTTATTGCCAATAGAGGAGAAATTGCATTGCGGGTAATGCGAACAGCCAAAGAAATGGGTATAAAAACTGTTGCAGTTTTTAGTGAAGCCGATAGAAAGGCACTTCATGTTAGATATGCCGATGAGGCTGTTTGTATTGGTCCACCCCCAAGCAATCAAAGTTATTTATTAGGCGATAAAATTATCGAGGTAGCAAAAAATACAGGTGCAGATGCTATTCATCCTGGGTATGGATTTTTAAGTGAAAATGCCCATTTTGCCAGAAAAGTAAAGGAAGCCGGTTTGATTTTTATAGGTCCATCTGCTGAAAGTATGGAAATCATGGGGAGTAAAATTGGTGCAAAACAGGCAGTAAGCCAGTTTAACGTGCCACTTGTTCCAGGAACGCAAGAAGCACTCAGAGATATTATTGAAGCCAAAAATATTGCCAATTCTATAGGTTATCCCGTATTAGTAAAAGCTTCAGCTGGTGGAGGTGGAAAAGGAATGCGCATTGTAAACACTGAAAATGAGTTTGAGGAAGCTATTAAAATGGCACAATCAGAGGCTTTAGCGTCTTTTGGTGATGACGCGGTGTTTATTGAAAAATTTGTAGGTTCACCTAAACACATCGAAATTCAATTATTAGGTGATCAGCATGGTAATGTTGTATACCTGTTCGAGAGAGAATGCAGTATTCAGCGCCGCCATCAAAAATTGGTTGAGGAAGCACCAAGTAGCTGTCTTACCCCTGAAATAAGAAAGAAAATGGGAGAAGCAGCGGTAAACGTAGCAAAGGCTTCAAATTATTATGGCGCAGGTACTGTAGAATTTTTAGTAGATGAATCGCTTAACTTTTATTTTCTAGAAATGAATACGCGACTACAAGTAGAGCACCCAGTAACTGAGCAAATTGTTGGATTAGACCTAGTAAAAGAGCAGATTAGAATTGCACGTGGGGAAAAACTGGGCTATACGCAAGACGACCTTAAAATTAAGGGTCATGCCATTGAATTGAGGGTGTGTGCAGAAGATCCTATGAATAATTTCCTTCCAGATATTGGTAAGTTAATAAGTTATAAAACACCACAAGGGTATGGCGTAAGAGTAGACGATAGCTTTGAAGAAGGAATGGAAATTCCCATTCAATATGACCCAATGATTGCCAAGCTAATTACTTTTGGATCAACCAGAGAGGAAGCGCGTTTAAGAATGATTCGGGCTATTCATGATTATCAAATTAGTGGCATTGAAACTACCCTAAGCTTTGGTGATTTTGTGATGAAGCATCCCGCTTTTATTGAGGGCGACTTTGATACAAAATTTATTGAAAAATATTTTCAAGCGGATATGCTGACTAAAAATATTGATGAAACTGCATCAGTTGCTGCTTTTAGTGCAGGAAACTTATTTTTTCAGCAAATTGGAAGTCATCAAGAAGTAAAGAATGCGCTACCTACCAATTGGCAATTGAAGCGGAAAAATTAATGGGTAGTACTACTTAAGGTACAAATCCAATTCCATTGTGTAAAATCAAACATTTTGCCTACGGTTATATTCTATACTTTTGGTTGCAAATTTAATTCGCTATGTTATCTTCTTGCCGGTCTATTTTATCTATAACTGTACTAATTATGCTGAGTTCACTTCAAAGTATGGCTCAGTCAAAAATTATTTTAGATAAGCAAAATACAGGTGGATTCTGCAATAATTACTTTGATTTAGGGGAGCACGGATTCGCATTGGTTTTTAATAAAAATAAAGATGTTGATGAAGGCGTAGGTAAAGAAAGCATACTACAAAACAATATATATTATTACGCTAAAGACTTATTAAAACGAGCTAATTTTAAGTTAAATAGCAACGGACAATTTAATATATATGCAACAAAAAATAACTTATTCACCATTGATAGATTAAGCACAAAATACCATGTGAAAATGCTTGATTTTAATGGGAAAGAATTAAGTACTAAAAAATTTGATTTAGCTGATATTGGTTTAAATCAGGATTTAGTTCATCGCATACATTTTACAGATGTCGGCAAGTTGATTTTCGAAGTGTATGATGGTTTAGAACAATTGCACATTTTTCAGATAGATTTAAATAATGGTCAGGATAATATCTTGAGAGAAATAGATCTTCAATTTCCAAATAGTAATCCCCTAGCAAACATGTCGTTTATTGGTGAATGGAAGTGGATTGCTCAAAGTTCTGGTTTTTATATATTAGCTAGAAAGGGCGCCAACAAAGACTTCGATCCAAATGCGATAGCCTATCATATTGCATTTTACGATGAAGATTTTAATTTATTTAGAGAGTTATTATTAGATAATTTTTTAATGAAAGATATTCAGATGCTTGGTAAGGAAGCATCAATTAGTTTAAATCCCGTTTTACAGAGCTTTACCATAAGTTGTGCTATTCAAAAGGCTGGCAAACCCGCTTTTATGGCTGCAGAATATGCTATGAACACAAACAATAATGTGCTATCTCTAAAATGGTATAAAGAGTTTGAAATCATCAATAATCAGAAACATCAGTTCATACTTCAAGACGGCATCTCCGTTCCCGCCCCTCCTATTATTTCTCATCGCGGACCAATAACTTATATTAGTTTATACAAAGGTAGGCTCAATTTAAATGAAGAAGGACTTAATCAAATGGTAATTATTGATGCTGAAGGTAAAACTACAATGAATGCTGTTCAAATGGGAAATTACGAACAATTAAACCTAGATGGCTTTTGTGTAGACAATGACAATTTGTACAGCAGAATTAAAAGCATGCAAGTGGCCAATATCCTCAAGCCTTTTTGTGAAATGCAATATGTGAATGTGCTCGACTTAGACCTTGATGCAGTTGGCAATGAACTGGTAATCATCTTAAATTATGAGGCTAAAAAAGATCAAGTGCTCATTTATCGCTTTGCCAAAAGACAATAACATTGCTTATATGTTGTCTGTAATGTATGAATATGGTAAAAATAACTGCAATCTGTTTACACGTTTTTATTTTGCGACAAACCGAATTACATTTGCTGCGTTATAAATAGTATGGAATCAAGTTTAAAGAAAGCACAAGACAAGCCATTGGAGTGTCCGGTACCTCACAAACAAAGAGGTAAAATTACGCTTTGGTTCAAACGCATGGGTGTTGTTGGCTTTTTTTTCTTCCTGATAAAAGGCCTTTTATGGCTACTTATACCCTTCCTGATAGCAAAAGGTATTCTTTAATTTTTCAGTAACGCTTCGGCGAATAGTAAGTCTTCTGGGGTCGTAATTTTTATATTTTTATAGTCACCCTGAACCAAATGTATCTCAGCTCCAATTGCTTCAATTACAGAGGCGTCATCTGTAAAAGTATTTAATTCTGGCGCATTTTCATAGGCTGTCTTTATCTCACTTAAGCGAAATGTCTGCGGTGTTTGAACCAAAAAATAATCAGATCTATTTACACTTACACTTCCTTTGTCTGTTTGCATTCGGATAGAATCTTTCAACGGAATGATGGTAAGTGCATTCCCCACCTGCTGAGCAAGTTTATATGATTCTTTAATGATATCGATCGAAACCAATGGTCGCACTCCGTCGTGAATGGCAACCAATGCCTCAGAATCAGAAATACTTTGCAAACCATTTTTAACCGATTGAAATCTTGTTTCGCCCCCAGCAACAATTTGGTGTGGTAGACTAAAATCATGCTTTGTGCAAAGTTGATTCCAATACATAATTTGATCTTCTGGAAGCACAAGGATAAGATGAATATCATCTATACTTCTAAAAGCTTTAAGGGTATGCATTAGCACAGGAAGTCCCTTTAGCAGAAGGAATTGTTTAGGTATTTCTGCACCCATTCTAGATCCCCTACCACCTGCTACAACTAACGCATATTTATTCATAGTATATAAAAATAAAGGCCGAGATATTGGTCTCGGCCTATGTTTAATTA
This sequence comes from Sphingobacteriales bacterium, assembly GCA_021298155.1. Taxonomy (GTDB): domain Bacteria; phylum Bacteroidota; class Bacteroidia; order UKL13-3; family UKL13-3; genus B1. The sequence goes on from JAJTEN010000031.1 coordinate 26,333, forward strand.
AATAATTATCATGGCATCGCCATAAGCCAAGAATCGATATTTCTTTTTAATAGCTTCATTGTATGCTTCTTCCAATAATTCAAAACCAGCAAAAGCTGCTGTTGCCATTAATAAGGTAGACTCTGGCGGATGAAAATTAGAGATAAGCACATTGGCAATTTTAAAATCGTGTGGTGGAAATAAAAATTTATCAGTCCAGCCACTTAGTGCATTTAGCCTATCAGCTGAAGAAACGGATGTTTCTAATGCCCTCATAACAGAGTTACCCACAGCTACAATTTTTCTTTTTTCATTTAATGCACTATTTACAATTTCAGTTGTTTCTACCGGAATTTCAAAATATTCCGAATCCATTTTGTGTTTGGTCAAATCCTCAACTTCCACTGTTCTGAAGGAACCTAAGCCATTATGCAAAGTTAACTCAGGAAATCTAATACCTTTAATTTCTAGGCGCATCATTAATTCTCTGCTAAAGTGCATGCCTGCGGTTGGAGGTATAACAGCGCCTACATTTTTGGCAAAAATGGTATTAAACCTGTCCTTGTCTAATTTTTCAACATCTCTACCCATGTATTTAGGTAAAGGCATTTCACCCAATTTGTCTATTAATTTTCTTAACTCCTCGTCGGTACCATCAAATAAAAAACGAATGGTTCGTCCTCTGCTTGTTGTATTATCTACAACTTCAGCAACCAAATCATCATTACCAAAATACAATTTATTGCCAACCCTAATTTTCCTTGCAGGATCAACTAAAACATCCCAGAGCTTCATTTCTTTATTTAGCTCCCTCAAAAGAAAGACTTCAATTTTAGCACCCGTTTTTTCTTTACTA
>JAJTEN010000032.1 GCA_021298155.1 Sphingobacteriales bacterium
TGGGAATTGGGAAAACAGTATACAAGGTTCTTAGTATTCCCCAGTTTGCTTTATTTCCGCATAAAGCTGCTGAAATTTATTGGAAAATTTCTAAGGGTAAAAATGCCTCTAATGGCGCAATCATGCGAACATCTATATTGGGTACATTTACTTTTTGGGACTATGATAAAGTTATTCAACATACAGAAAAAATTGCCAGAGTTACGCATTGGGATAATAGGTGTGTTGGATCTAGCGTAATCATAACTCTAATCATTGCGCATTTGATATACGAATCTAAGGTTTTGGGAATAGATGAAATAAATTCTATTGGAGAAAAATATGATTCAAGAATAAATGAATATGTTGCCTTGGCATTGAACAAACAAATTGAAAGTTTAAATTTAGATGAACCTAACTCAATTGGTTATACGCTTAAAGCATTATCTGCTGGTTTATGGGCATATTTCAACGCGAATAGCTTTGAAGAAGGTATTCTAAAAATAATTCAGGAAGGTGGTGATGCCGACACAAATGCATGTATTGCCGGAAGTATTTTAGGAGCAAAATTTGGTTTTACATCCATACCAAATAAATATGTAAGTGGTTTAAAAAACCATAATGAACTAGAAGAAACTTTCAATCGCTACATTGAAATACTTGAAGATGTTTATCAAAAAGATATTTAATATATTGGCTTTCAAAAACTAAAAATCTGCTTCATTTGAATAGATCATCAAGCATTTTTTAAATGGTAACTTACCAAATCTTGCAGCGGCGATTTGATAATTTTGCCAATTTTCATATCATAACTAAGTGCTACTTCTTCTAAAATGTCTCTAAATACAAATCCCACAGATCCAACACAATTGAACTTGTGCGACTGATAATCGGGGTATTTACTTACTAGATTTTTAAAGAAATCTCTAAACGAGTCGCGAACTTTGTTTCTGATATACGGATGGCTCACATATTCATCGGCAAATTTACAAAAGCTTGCCAAGTATCTATTTGGAAATTGCGTAGTGTAAAGTGTGTGAAAAATTTGCTCATTGCCTTCAATTTGAAAGCGTTCTTTGAACCTATTATGTAATTCTGGTTCTAGTCTACCGCGCATAAAATCGCGCACTATTTTCTTGCCAATATGGCTTCCACTGCCCTCATCACCTAATAAATACCCCAATGAATCTATATTTTGTGAAATGGTGGTTCCATTATACAAACAAGTATTGCAACCAGTTCCCAAAATGGCTGCAAAGCCTGGGTTTGAACCTAATAATGCTCTGGCAGTAGCCAATAAATCATGATCTACTACAATATTTTTAGCTGTTGGAAAACTTCTTAATAAAGCCTTGTAAACGATATCTTTTTTTTCAGGCGTGCTGCAACCGGCACCATAAAAAAATATTTCATCAACACTTTCACCTTCCATATCCTTCAGTAGGTTCTCTGATAAAGAATAATAAATGGCCTCGGTGTCTATAAAGTATGGATTGTAGCCAATGGTATGATAGATTTTTTGTGATTGATTATTACTGTCTACTAAGCACCAATCCGTTTTGGTTGAACCGCTATCTGCTATTAAGTATATCATTTAATATATAATTTGGTTACGATAATATTAAAAAGATGTAGATTCACCAAAGATTTTTGGAAATAACATGTAATACAATTTCATTTAGCTTAAATTTAAAAAACACGCTCTCAAATCATTGTAAAATCATTTTGTTTAAATGTTATCATAATGTTATTATTGACTATTAAAAGATTGCAACGGAATGAATTTTAGCGGTTCAGTGAAGAGTAAATTGCCCCATGTTGGTACTACTATTTTTTCGGTAATGACAGCTCTTGCCCAAGAGCAAAATGCCATAAATTTGGCTCAAGGCTTTCCCGATTTTAATTGTTCTCCAAAATTAATTTCATTGGTAAATCAATACATGGAAAAAGGCTTTAATCAATATGCTCCGATGCCTGGCCTATTAAAATTAAGAGAGAAGATTTCAGAAAAAACAGAAAAGTTATATGGTGCAAAATACAATCCAGAAACTGAAGTTACTATTGTTCCTGGAGGTACACATGGAATATATGCTGCGGTAAGTGCTGTGGTAGGTGAGGGCGATGAGGTAGTTGTGATAGAGCCTTGCTACGATAGTTATGTGCCCGCAATTGAGGTAAATGGTGGAAGGGCAGTTTTTTACGAAATGAAATATCCTGATTATGCCATAGATTGGAATGAGGTTAAAAAACTCATTAATTTTAAAACACGCATGATCATGATTAATACGCCGCACAATCCAACGGGTAGTGTTTTGGGTGAATCTGATATGTTACAGTTGCAAAAAATATTAGATAACACAGATGTTGTGGTGCTTAGTGACGAGGTTTATGAACATATCATTTTCGATGGTGCCGAACACCAAAGTGTTGCTCGATTTCCTAAAATTGCTGAAAGAAGCATAATTGTCTCTTCTTTTGGTAAAACCTACCATACCACTGGATGGAAAATGGGATATGTATTGGCTCCAGAAAATCTGAGCAAAGAATTTAGAAAAGTACATCAATTTATGGCATTTAGTGCCAATACTCCGATACAATATGCATTAGCCGATTATATTGATGATGCAGACGCATACCTACAACTCAACCAATTTTATGAAGAAAAAAGGAACATCTTTCAAAAACTCGTTAAGGGCTCAAACTTTAAGCTTTTGCCTTGCAAAGGCTCATATTTTCAAATGCTCAACTATGCAAAAATTACGCAAGAACGCGATCTTGACTTTGCCGTGCGTTTAACAAAAGAGCATAAAGTAGCAAGTATCCCAACTTCAGTATTTTATCAGAAAAAAATAGATAATAATGTATTGAGATTTTGTTTTGCTAAAGAAAATGAAACCCTAGAAAAAGCAGCAGAAAAACTGATGAGAGTATAGAATGACGAATTAAAGATTACGAATTAAGAATTTTCAATACCTAGTTAGTGAATTATAATTCGTATTTCATAATTCATATTATATTTGACGCTTTAATGGAATTATGATACAAGATTTAATAAAAGCCCAGCTTTCTTATGCTATACAACAGTTATTTGGTGCTGAAATTTCACCCGAGGATATTGTTATTGAGAAAACTGCCGCAAACTTTGAAGGAGATTTTACCTATGTGGTTTTTCCTTTATTAAAAATAAGTAGGAAAAATCCAGAACAAACGGCACAAATAATTGGCGATTTTCTGTTGCAACATTTTCCAGAATTAGATAGTTTTCAGGTGGTTAAAGGGTTTCTGAACCTGAGCATCAAACAGCAATATTGGTTAAGTTTTCTTCAAAAGAGTGGTTTAAATCAACATTTTGGAATGGCTGAACCAAATTCAAAAGAGGCTGTATTGGTAGAATACTCCTCACCAAATACAAATAAACCTTTGCATCTCGGTCATATTCGAAATAATTTATTAGGATATGCTGTTGCTCAAATTTTGAAGGCAAATGGGCACCAAGTTTATACATGTAATTTAGTAAACGATAGGGGTATACATATTTGCAAAAGTATGTATGCTTGGATGCAATATGGCAATGGCGAAACTCCCGAAAGCGCAGGATTAAAGGGAGATCACTTGGTAGGTAAATACTACGTTATTTTTGACAAACAATATAAACAAGAAATAAAGGATTTAATTCAACAAGGTTTATCGGAGGATGAGGCTGCCAAACAAGCACCAAGTATATTGGCTGCACAAGAACTCTTGGTGAAATGGGAAGCTGGGGATGAAGAAACATTATCCATTTGGAAGAGAATGAATGCATGGGTTTATAAAGGTTTTGAGCATACTTATCAAAAAATGGGCGTTCAGTTTGATCAATACTATTATGAATCTAATACTTATTTATTAGGTAAAGAAATTGTTCAAGAAGGATTAGAAAAAGGGGTCTTTTATACAAAAGATAATGGTTCGGTTTGGATTGATTTGAGTGAGGAGGGGTTAGATCAAAAACTTGTTTTGCGTGCCGATGGAACTTCAGTTTATATAACACAAGACTTAGGAACAGCAGAACTTAAATACAGTCAATTTAATTGCAATCGATCTATTTATGTTGTTGGTAACGAGCAAGAGTATCATTTTAAAGTATTACAACAAATAGCATTAAAGCTAGAAAAGCCTTATGCAGCCGGAATTTATCATTTGAGTTATGGTATGGTAGAATTACCAAATGGTAAAATGAAAAGTAGGGAAGGCACGGTGGTAGACGCAGATGACCTCATTGCAGAAATGGAACATACCGCAAAAGAAACTACGGAAGCTTTAGGGAAAATGGAAGGTGAATCGGAATCTGCTTTAGCTCAATTGTATCATACCATTGGAATGGGTGCTTTAAAATACTATTTGTTAAAAGTAGATCCCCGCAAAAAAATGTTATTTAATCCGGAAGAAAGCATCGATTTTCAAGGTAATACCGGGCCATTTATTCAATACACACATGCCCGTATCAAATCTATTTTGCGAATGGTAGGTGAACAAGCAGAGCAATTCAATCTGAACCAAGTAAATTTGAGTAAGGTAGAAAAGGACCTTTTGGTTAAATTATATCATTATCCGCTCATTATTGCAGAGGCAGGTAAAGAGATGAGTCCGGGTGTACTATGCAATTACGTATTTGAATTGGCAAAAATATTTAGTTTGTTTTATCATGATCATCCAATTATGAAAGAAATAAACCCAGATCAAAAAGCATTTCGAATAGTTACTTGTAAACTTACTTCTCAAGTAATAAAATCAGGATTCTCACTCCTTGGTATTCAGGTTCCAGACAAAATGTAGAAACAATGCGTGTATATTATTTATTATGTGTTGCCATTCTTTGCATGGTTTCATGCGATCCAAGTAAACAATATTTGAAATTGGGTAATGCGGCCTTTGAACAAGGTGATATGGATGCAGCGGCAAATTATTATTATAATATTTTACTACTTAAGCCAAATCACCCAGAGGCAAAGCAAGCGTTACAAAAAAGTGGAAGTTTTGTGCTCCAAAACAAGTTCTCTGCATTCAATAAATATGTAGTAGAGAAGGAGGATGAAAAGGCGATTAAACAATTTCTATCCTGCAGGAAATATTATGTTAAATGTCAATCAGTTGGCGTTGATTTACCCTGGGCCAATATGTATGAACCTATTTATGAAGATTTAAAAAATGAATTTGTATCTAAACAATATGATTTAGGTGTAGCGCACCTAAATAACAATAAGTATGATCAGGCAGAGATAGTTTTTTCAAAAATTGCCGAAATAGATTCAACCTACAAAGATGCCACCGTATTGCGCTTAAAAAGTATAGCGGAACCCTTGTATTTGCGCGGACAAAAAATGCTCGATCTTGAGCAGTTTAAAGAAGCTTACCGCGATTTTGAGAAGATTGTTAAGTTGGATCCAACCTATAAAAATGCTTTTAATCTTAAAGCAGAAGCGCTTAAAAAAGCTTCTGTTGGTTTGGGGGTATTACCTGTACAAAATCAAACAAGAATTCAAGGTTTTGATACGAGATTGTATCAACAAATTGTAGCAAGCTTGGTTCAATACAAAAATCCATTTTTACAGGTGGTAGATAGGAGTTCTTTGGAGGGTATGTTGCGCGAGCAATCTTTAGGTATGAGTGGCATTATTGATCCTGAAAGTGCCGCAAAAGCAGGTAAACTTATTGGTTTAAAATATGTTTTGATGACAGCCATAAGCGATTTGGTATACGAAGATGAAGGTTTAAAAAAAGACTCTTTGGATGCATTTGAAGCCTATTCAGAGCAAATCCCTTCCCAAATTCCAAATGGATTACCACAAACGATTACGCGTTTTAAAAAGGTGAAATACCTGGATCAACATCAGAAAAGAAGGTTGTATTACCGTGTTTTTTATCAGCTTGTTTCTACGCAAACCGCGCAGGTTGTGGCAAGCAATGTGTTAACAGAAGAAGTAAGTGATGAGGTTCATTTTGCCACCTATAATGGAAATGTAAATGCGCTCTATCCAGAACTTCCAATCGCCAAAAGTATGCCTCCTAAACCAACTGCCTTTAGAGAACAATTTAATCAAGTAAAAAGAGAGTTAACTTCCCGCGAAGAACTAACACAAACGGTATGTAAAAAAATTGCCAAACTTATTGGAGATGATTTACACGTTTATATAGATAACTGACATTTTGTTAGTGTTATATGTTGAGTAAAGACAATTAGTCGTGCTTTCTGTTCTATGGTGTTTTTTTAAGCTTCATAAAGTGTCATAATGTCTTGTAAATCAGTTTGGAACATCCATTGTTGAATTGGGTTATCCAAACAAAATTTAAATAAAAAACAAAATGACACTTATTAAAATGAATCCGGCGAGAGAATTCTTCAGGGAGAGAATGTTGCCAAATGAAGTAAACAGTTTATTCGAATCTTTCTTTAATGATGGCTTAGGAAAATTTGAAAGAAATGTCTTTTTTACTCCAAGAGTAGATGTACTAGAAAAACAAAACCAATTTGAAGTTCATTTAGCTTTACCTGGTTTAAAAAAAGAGGAAATCAATATTGCAGTTGAAAAAAATACGATGACCATTAGTGGTGAGCGTAAACTAAAGAATGAAGATAAAGATGACAAATTCCACATGGTGGAAAATTTTTACGGTAAATTTTCTAGAAGTTTTACGCTACCCGAAAATATTGATATTACCAAAATAGAAGGCACTTTTGAGGATGGCATGCTTCGAATTGTATTACCAAAAGCAGAATTAAAACAACATACCACTAAAGTTACAATCAAATAAGTCATTAGTTAGTTTGTGTTTTCTTTAGTCAATAGTCTGCCTAGTAAAATGGGCGGACTTATTTTTTTAAATACCATCTTAAAATAGCTGAACATGCTTCCTTTTTCCTATTTTCGCGAGAGAAAATGAAGGTATATACAAATATTACAGAACTTCCTAGAATTAAAAATGCGATAGTTACGCAAGGCACTTTTGATGGTGTACACATCGCACATCAAGCAATTTTAAAGCAGTTAAAAGAAATTGCACGCAATAAAGGTGGTGAAACAGTGTTAATTACTTTTGATCCTCATCCAAGAACCATATTGTTTCCAGAAGATCATGGTTTGCAATTGCTGAATACACCCGATGAAAAAATCGCATTATTAGAAAAGGAAGGTATTGATCATTTGGTTATTTTGCCTTTCACCAAAGAATTTTCAAGACTTAGTTCTTTAGATTTTATAAAAAATATTTTAATAGATGGTATTGGAACCAAATACCTTGTAATTGGTTATAACCATAGGTTTGGAAAGAACAGAGAAGGTAGTTTTGAACATCTTAAGGACTTTGCTCCTGAATATGGTTTCGAAATCATGGAAATTTCTGCTCAAGACCTTGATGAAGTTGCGGTTAGCTCTACTAAAATTAGAACTGCTTTATTGCATGGTGATGTTTCTTTAGCGAGTAGATTTCTAGGAAAGCCATATTCACTGGCTGGCAAAGTAATAGAGGGAAAGCAATTAGGAAGAACTATCGGATATCCAACTGCTAATATTCAAATTCAACATGATTTAAAATTGGTTCCTCAAGATGGCGTGTATGCAGTATGGGTTTGGATACAGAATAATAAATATGGCGGAATGCTAAATATTGGGCAGAATCCAACTGTTGAAGGAAAAGAAAGAAGTATAGAAGTTAACATATTTGATTTTAGTGAATCTATTTATAATCAAATCATAAGTGTTCAATTTGTTGATAAACTCAGGGATGAAGTAAAATTTAATAGCCTCGAAGAGTTAAAATCTTGCTTATATATGGATAAATTGCAAACTTTACAGATATTAAGTTTATAGTTGATTTGCATCCTAATGAGTAAATATAAAATTGGTTTTTATTTAAGTATATTTTTTCTACTATGTGTTCCACAACTCGTTTTAGCTCAAATTGAAGAATCTCCTGATTCATTAGAGTTAATTGAATATGACGAAGATGAAATTGAGGAATCTCAGGAGTTTGATAGTGTTGTTGTAAGTTCTGCAGATAAATATTGGGATTTTATTCGCCCTAGAAATTTCCTGTTCGATACATCTTTTGCACCTGCGCACTCGTTTTATAGATCATGGGATACCATTACCATTAATCCGTATAAACGTGATTTGAGGAATATGGAAGACACCATTAAGTTAATTTTAGCTAATTATGATGATTGTTCTTTCCATCCTCCTGCCATTGGAGATATCACTTCACAGTTTGGATTTAGAAGATGGGGGAGGCGACAAAAATTTCATTTTGGAACCGATATCCGAATGGAGGTTGGGGATCCGGTATATGCTGCTTTTGAAGGTGTGGTGCGCATAGCCAAACGCAGTGCAGATTATGGATACGTTGTAGTGGTAAGGCATAATAATGGATTAGAAACTTTATATGCACATTTCTCACAATTGTTAGCTTACCCGGGCCAACCTGTTAAGGGCGGTAATATTATTGGTTTAGCAGGCAGCACGGGAAGGTCAACCGGGCCTCATTTGCATTTTGAAGTTCGTTTTCAAGGTGAAAAAATAGACCCAGCAGCTATCATTCATTTTCCAACTGGCTCTCTCATGAATGATACTTTTCAAGTAGATAAGGGATGTTTTAAGCATTTATATGAGGTGCAATCTGCTAAGTTAAAAGCTAAGCAAATAAAAACGCCCAAATACATTAAAGCTAAAAAAGGAGATACCATTCAAAAAATTGCAAATCGATATGGTTTAAGTGCAAAAAAAATTAGCCGATTAAATGGCATCAAATCCAAAACTAAACTAAAATCTGGTAGAAGAATTAGGCTAAGATAACCATTAAAAATAGGAATAATAATAATCTATACTCATGAAAATTGTCAAGTTAATTTTAAAAATTTCAGGTGTTTGTATTGCGTTATTTGCAGTTTTAGGGTTTATATATTACTTAAATTACATAAAGCCATTTAAAGCGCAAATGGCAAAAACTATGCACGTTAATTTTGATATGAATCTTATGATTGTGCATGGTGGTGGCGGTAATTCGGGCCTTTTGTTATTAGATAGTATGGTCTTGGTTATCGACAGTAAAATGGATGAAGCTGCTCAAGAATTATATAAAATGGCCACTAATATAGCAGAGGGTAAGCCAATATATCTGGTAAATACGCATCATCATCCAGATCACGTTGGAGGTAATCAACTTTACAAAGGCGCAACCATTATTGCCGGTGGAAATTATACTGAAGCTAGCTGGAAGCAAGAAACTGGTTCAACCCAATTGCCAACTATTTGGGTGAAAGATAGCTTAGTAATAGAAACTCGTACCGAGAAAATTAGCATAGTTAATATCCCATTTGTTGCACACACAGAAAGTGATTTGGTAGTTTATTTACACAATAAAAAAGTATTATTTACGGGAGATATTGTGCTAAATAAACAAATTCCAATGATCTTAGGATCTTCTACACCCATGGCTTATTTAGATGCATTTACCTATTTAAGTAATAGGTTTGAACTGAGCACAATTGTACCTGGTCATGGAAATATGGGTTCTAGCAAGGTGTTTACAGATTTTAAACAATATTTTCTAGATATGCAGGAGGCAAAAAATAATCCCAATCAAAAAGATAATCTAATTGCAAAGTATGAAACTTGGACGCAATTGCCTTTTTTTATGTCGCCTCAAGCAACTATTAGAAAGTTTTGAATCATTTATAAAAAGCCCAATTGCAGTTTAGCTGATTCGCTCATTAAATCTTGACTCCAAGGTGGATCAAAAGTTACGGTAACAGTAACCTCCTGAACACCTTCCATTGCGCCTAATTTCTCTTTGATTTCGGCTGGCATACTCTGGGCAGCCGGGCAGAAAGGGGAGGTGAGCGACATTATTATTTCAATGTTTAATTCATGGGAAACATTTACTTCATAGATTAATCCAAGTTCATAGATATTTACCGGAATTTCTGGATCAAATATGGTTTGTAATACCTGAATAGCCTCATTTTGTACATCAACAAAATTTCTTGTAGATTTATTTTCTTCGCTCATATTTCTTATTCTTTCGCTAGCGCAAATGCATACATTTTCATTTGCTTTATCATACTGGAAAAACCATTACTTCTCTGAGAACCTATCATGCGACTCATGCCAATTTTATCTATAAAGTAAAGTTCAGATTCTACTATTTCTTTCGGACTCTTCCCGCTCCAAATTTTAACCAATAAACTAACCAAACCTTTAGTTATTTCGGTATTACTGTCTGCTTCAAAATACAATTTACCATCTTGGTAAACGGGGTATAACCAAACCTTACTCTGACAACCTTTTACAATATATTCATCCGATTTGTGTTCAGCCGTCATCTCTGGAAGTTTTTTGCCCAAATCCATCAAGTAAAATAACTTACTTTCTAAATCATCCTCAAATAAGGAGAAGTCGTCTATAATTTCATCTTGTAATTCCTGACTTGTCATGTTTAAAAAGCTGGTTTATGTATCATATTTCTGATAGCCTCTACTAAAATATCAACTTCTTCTAAGGTATTGTAAATAGCAAATGAAGCCCTAACTGTACCTTCAATATCAAAAAAACGCATTAGTGGTTGCGTGCAATGATGTCCGGTTCTTACCGCAATGCCACGTGCATCTAACATCATTCCAGTGTCAAAAGGGTGTTTGCCTTTCACTATAAAAGATTGAACCGCCACTTTATCTGCTGCGGTGCCGTATAATGCTATTTGTTCTGATCCAAACGTTTGATTCAGTTTATGAATGCCAGAAGTAAAATGCTGTAAAAGCAGGTTTTCGTGCTTTATAATATTGGATTTACCAATGTTATTTACAAAAGTTATAGCCTGTTTAAATGCAATTACATCGCCTATATTGGGCGTGCCCGCTTCAAACTTAAAAGGAATCTCATTATAAGTAGTGTGTTCGAAACTAACTTCTTTGATCATTTCGCCGCCACCTTGGTAGGGTGGCATCATTTCTAACAATGCGCGCTTGCCATATAATACACCCACACCTGTAGGACCATATAATTTATGGCTGCTCAAGGTTAAAAAATCAATATCTAATGCCTGAACATCTATTTCTAAGTGGGATCCAGCTTGTGCTCCATCCAATAAAACAAATGCATGGTAGGCATGCGCTGCTTCAATTATTTCCTTAACTGGATTAATGGTGCCCAAAGCATTGCTTGCCCATGTGCAAGCCACTAATTTGGTTCGATCCGATAATAATTGATGATATGCATCCATATCTAGTGTTCCATTGGGAAGCACTGGAATAACCTTTAAAACGGCACCTTTTTCTTCACAAATCATTTGCCAAGGCACAATATTACTATGGTGTTCCAGGTAAGAAATTATAATCTCATCACCCGCATTCAGAAACTTTCTACCCCATGTTTGGGCAACTAAATTGATACTTTCAGTAACCCCTTTAGTAAAAATACATTCTTCTGCTTCGGCGGCATGTATAAATTGTTTTACCGCTTTCCGGGTATCCTCAAACATTCCCGTTGCCCTATCGGCAAGCGTGTGGGCGCCACGGTGAATATTGGCATTATCTAGTTGATAATAAGTTTGCAAGGCCTCTATAACAGATAATGGCTTTTGCGTAGTTGCCGCATTATCTAAATACACCAATGGATGTTTGTTCACCTCCTGATGCAGAATGGGAAACAAACTCCTAATATGTTGAATATTTAGATCAGACATTATTTGCTGTTGCTTGAATTATAGTTTTCTCTCAATTTCTGATTCTAATATGGCAACCAATTCTGGTATTTTTATTTTCTCAGCAATATCATCTGCAAAGGCATTTAATAATAATCTTCTTGCCTCTTGTTCGCTAATTCCTCTGCTTCTCAAATAAAACATTGGTTCTTCGTCTAATTGACCAATGGTTGCGCCATGGGTACATTTTACATCATCTGCAAATATCTCAAGTTGCGGTTTGGTATTAATGGTAGCCGTATTACTCAATAAAATATTCTGATTTCTTTGGTAAGCATTCGTTTTTTGTGCGTCTTCATGAACCACAATTTTACCATTGAAAACAGCTGTAGCTTCATCTTTTAAGATACCTTTGTATTTTTCATCACTAAAACAATTTGGCTTGGCATGATCAACCCTGCTGTGATTATCTACAAACTGTTTTCCATCTGGAATATATAACCCGTACAAAAGACTATTGCAATTTTCACCATTCATAAAAAAATGAAGATTATTTCTTACCCATTGTCCGTCTAATGTTAAGGTAACTTGGTTGATATTTGTATTTGCCAATTGATGCAGTTGCGTGTAGTTGGTATGATAGGTATTGCCGGCAGCCCTCTGCACTTTATAATGCTCTAAGCTCGCATTTTCACCTACAAATATTTCATTTACCACATTGGTAAAAGAAGTATAAGCCCCAACTGCCATATAATTTTCTATAATGCTAGCTGAGGCATTTTTTTCTATAATGATTAAGTTTCGTGGCTGTTGAAATAGTGCATGTTCATTCGCATCGGTAATATTTGTAATCATTAAGGGATGCTTAAGGGCAGCGCCTTCAGGCACAAAAACAAATGCACCATCACTCATTAATGCTGTATTTAAAGCCAATAAACCATCTTTCGAAAAGTTGATATATTTCCCAAAATGTGCATCGAAAATGGAGCTAAAGTCTTTTCTAGCTTGAGCCAAACTGCATATTTTAATGCGTTCATCTGTTTCTAACCAAACAGAAAGCTCGGGAAAAAGGCAGCCATTAACAAATACTAATTTGTTCGACTCAATGGTGTTTAAAACACCGGCTTTGATAAGGGAATCAGCATCTAAATTACTCACGCATGAGGTGGTAAAATTACCTTGCTGAACCGATCGCAAATTACTGTATTTCCATTCTTCTAATTGTGTAGTAGGAATTCCAAGTTGCTCAAAGGCTGCAAAAGCTTCTTTGCGCAAGCGACTAAAATGATCATCAGATGCCTGAGCAGTGTATAGGTTGAAATCCGATTTTATCTGTTCTAGAAATGTCATGAATAAATTGGGTTAAGAAAATGTAATTTGAGTTAAACGGCAGCTTCAACTTCCTGTTTGATCCAATCATAGCCTTTTACTTCTAGTTCTTTGGCTAGTGAGGCATCACCACTTTTTACAATTCTTCCTTTATATAAAACGTGCACAAAATCTGGTACTATGTAATCAAGTAATCTTTGATAATGGGTAATTACCAGGAAAGATCTTTCACTATTTCTTAATTTATTTACACCAGCAGAAACCAAACGCAAGGCATCAATATCTAGTCCTGAATCTGTCTCATCCATAATACAAAACTTAGGTTCAAGCATGGCCATTTGGAATACTTCATTTCTCTTTTTTTCTCCTCCGCTAAATCCTTCATTTAAGGAGCGTGAAGTAAGTGATTTATCCATTTCCATTTCTTCCATTTTGCTGCGCATAAACTTTAAAAAATCTGTTGCCTCCATGGGTTCTAGGCCATGATATTTGCGTTTTTCATTTATGGCTGTTTTCAGGAAATTAGTGCTGCTTACACCTGGAATTTCCACGGGGTATTGAAATGCTAAGAATAAGCCCTCTCTTGCTCTGTCTTCTGGAGATAATTCTAATAAGTTTTTTCCAAGAAACGTAACATTTCCACCTGTAATATCGTAATCAGATCTGCCTGCTAAAACCGAAGATAGGGTACTTTTTCCAGCTCCATTCGGACCCATAATTGCATGTACTTCACCTGGTTTTATTTCTAAGTTAATGCCATTTAAAATACTTTTTCCTTCTATAGATGCTTGTAAATTAGTAATTGATATCATGTTATGCTAAAGTAATTATTTAATAAATTGAATATTGTTTGAGGGATTATCCTACACTGCCTTCTAATGAAACGGCTAAAAGTTTCTGAGCTTCCACCGCAAATTCCATTGGTAACTGATTAAGCACTTCTTTACAAAAACCATTCACGATGAGTGATATGGCTTCCTCTAAACCTATGCCTCTTTGTGCACAATAAAATATTTGATCCTCACCAATTTTACTTGTACTGGCTTCGTGTTCTAGGGTTGCAGTATTGTTATTTACTTCAATATAAGGAAAAGTATGTGCGCCACACTTATCTCCAATTAACATACTGTCGCATTGTGTGTAATTGCGCGCCCCATCTGCTTTCTTATTGATTTTTACTAAGCCTCTATAAGAGTTGTGTGACTTACCGGCAGAGATGCCTTTTGAAACAATTCTACTTTTGGTGTTTTTACCAATGTGAATCATTTTAGTTCCAGTATCCGCAATTTGTGCATTATTGGTTACAGCCACAGAGAAAAATTCACCTGTGCTATTGTCGCCTTTTAAAATACAACTTGGATATTTCCAAGTTATTGCAGAACCAGTTTCTACTTGCGTCCAACTAATTTTAGCATTATTACCTTCACAAATTCCTCTTTTGGTTACAAAGTTGTAAATACCACCTTTGCCATCCTTATCTCCCGGATACCAATTTTGAACAGTAGAGTATTTAATTTCGGCATTTTCATGTGCAACTAATTCTACCACGGCTGCATGTAATTGGTGCTCATCACGCATCGGTGCGGTACATCCTTCCAAATAACTTACATAGCTATCATCATCGGCAATAATAAGGGTGCGTTCAAACTGCCCGGTATTCTCTGCGTTTATTCTAAAATAGGTTGATAATTCCATCGGACATCTTACTCCTTTTGGAATATAAACAAATGAACCATCAGAGAACACGGCACTGTTTAACGCTGCGAAATAATTATCGGTTTGTGGCACTACAGAACCTATGTATTTCTTTACTAATTCTGGATGCTCATGCATGGCCTCAGAAATTGAGCAAAATATAACTCCTTTTTCTTTAAGCTGTTCTTTAAAAGTTGTCGCAATAGATACTGAATCAAAAACCGCATCTACAGCAACTCCTGTTAGTCTTTTTTGTTCTTGCAATGAAATGCCTAGTTTCTCAAAGGTTTTTAGCAACTCTGGGTCAACTTGATCCAGGCTATCTAATTGTACCTTTTGTTTGGGTGCAGCGTAAAAAATAATATCCTGGTAGTTAATTTTGGGGTAATCGAAGTTTTGCCAATTAGGCTCCTCCATTTTGAGCCAATGGTGATATGCTTTTAATCGCCAGGCTAACATCCATTCTGGTTCATTTTTTTTAGCTGAAATAAAGCGAACGGTATCTTCACTTAAGCCCATAGGGGCTGTTTCCATTTCAATATTGGTGGTAAAACCATATTTATACTCTTGCGTAACTATCTGATCTATAATCCCAACTTCTGTATCCGACATAGCTTTTTTATCTTAATTAAGTGCGCAAATTTAGGGAATATTTAGATTTATCTATACTAAATCTAAATAATATACAAAGGAATTTGAACTTTGTTTTAGGTATTAATTATTTACAATCTAGAGCGTTCAGCGCTAGCTACATGAACAAAAAAAGAATTAGTAATAAGTATTAGCTTGCAGTATACGTAATAATGCAAAAAAAAAGGGATTGAATACATTTTCAATCCCTTTTTTTTAGGTAATTAGGTCTAATTACAAATACCTAATTATTTCATTTTAATTAACTTATGTACTTCAGACGTTCCGTTCGTGCTTAATTTTAAGAAGTAAATACCTTCTGCAAATTGTTCTGCTTCTGGAAGGAATATTCTTTGTGATCCAGCTTCTGTATTAATTGTTTTGTTCAACACTTTTTCGCCTTTTAAATTGGTTATTTCTACCACAACTTGTAATTCAGATGGTGAAGCAAAACTAATCTCGAGGTTATTTTTAAATGGATTAGGTAGAACGCTTTGGATATACATCGCTTTTTGATCATTTAAATCAATCAAAATTATTGGAGAATATTCATTGCTTCCATCCATGTCTATTTGGTTCAGCCTGTAATAAATTACATTGCTACTCAAGTGCATGATATCTTTATCTAGATAATTATACAATAAAGGTTTTAAACTATTTCCTGCAGCTTTAATTTTAGCAATGCTTGTGAAGTTTTTACCGTCTGAACTGCGTTCTAAACTAAAATAATCTGAATTAATTTCACTAGCAGTTGCCCAATTTAAATGAACTCCGTTTTCTTGTTTAGTTCCTTTAAAGTAGGCATAAACAACAGGTAGTGGATTATTAGTTCCAATACTGGCTAACCCATATTGCTTCACAAATGTACCGGTACTAGGTAACCAAAAGCGTAAATTCTGACCCAAAATATTTACAGAATCAGCCGGGTTTCTAGCTAAGTTCCATAATCCAGATGCGCCGTTATCGCGAGATGATAAATAGAAATCACTATTTGTAGCTCCCGTACCAATATTTCCTGCAGGCAATTGGAATGTGGCTAAACAACTATCAAATGTTCCTGTTCCGTATTTGTATAAAATCCAATACCTATTGTGTGCTCTTTTTGGTGAAGTGCTAATAACTGTGTCTGGTAAAAATCCTAGTGGATTTTCTCTGATGTAATGAGCTACCACACTTACGCTTCCACTTACGTTTTGCATATTAATTTGTAGGTTTTTACCTGCAAAACTTTGATTGCCACTACTTGTATAGGTGACCAAAGTTCCATTGGTAGTATCCAATGGTAATGAACTGATAAACCAAGCCACGGCTGGGTCAAAATTATTCATAATTCCACCATTACAATTACCCGATGCATCAGATAATGGAACTGAGTTAGCCCCTTCATCTAATCTCAAATAACAAGTTAAGTTTGCATTTGTTAAGGCTGGAATTTTTCTGTGCAATCCTAAAATAATATCATTTTGTGTTTTTGCAATATTCCAAAATGCAAAATTTTCAATACCTGCAACCAATGAATTGGTTAAACCTGCTTTTCTTCCAAGGTAGGTTGGACAAAGTTTACTTTGAACGCTACCTGAAATTACCGTATCAATTCCGATTTCACCATTTACATATAATCTTACATTGCTTCCATTGTAGGTTACTGCTATGTGCGACCAAGAATTCAAAATAGTATTAACACTACTGCTTAAGTTAACAAAACTATTTGTAGTCTTTAAAGTTAAAACAGGTGTTAAACCACTTAAAGTAATTGTTAAAGAAGTATCTGATGCGGTTGAATCTTTAGAATATAATGTACCTACTGAAATTAAATTACTAGGTCTAACCCATGTTTCAATGGTAAAGTTAGTATTCGGCTTGGTATTGGCGCTGTATGGAATTGAAATGAAATCATCAACGCCATCTAATTGTAATCTAGATCCGGCAGAGGTTCCTGCAACTAAATCCTGAACGATAATCGTTTTGCTTGCTGTGTCATTATTTCTATCTCCATCTCCGCTTAACTCCGACCAAATTTTAACTGTGTATGTTCCTGGTAAAGTTGGGGTGAAGGTATTTGTAAATACTACGTTTGCATCATCTCCTGGTAAAATAAATGAAATGACTGCGCTATCAGAATACACTACCGCATTAGCACTATTAAATACCCTAGCTTTCACAACAGTACCAAATTGGCTATTTGAACCATAATTATAAAAGGTTGCTGCTGGTGTAATACTACCCTGGCCTATTGGAAATGTATTACATGGCGAGCTTATTTCAGTAGCACCTAAATCATTAGCCATTTGCAATCTTGGTTCTATCATGAACCTAAAATTAGAATTGGTAGTTAGGAAGTCTGTCCATACCGTACCACCTGTTGGTGCAGTATAATAGAATGTTTGGGCTCTAATAGGAACTTCTGATTGGAATGAAAATGCTGCATTTACAGTTCCTGTTTGAATAACACCAACAAAGAATGTTCCTGAAATTGGTATAGGTGGATTAACTGGTATAGTATTTAATCCGGCTGTAGTTAAAAAGGTTGGAGACGACCATAACAAAGTACCTGGAGTTCCAGTTGCTGTGGTATCCCAAATACCTACTTTTAAACTGGTTCCACCTGTATTAAAGTTTACACCAATTTGATTAATACTGTTAGAACCTGAATAGGGGAATTTAGCTACAAAATCTCCTGTTCCACCTGTAAATCCAACGCCACCATTTGGACCTCTCAAGGGGTCTGCATAATTATATGTATTTAAGTTTACTACTTGTCCATAACGCTTCAAATTATTAGAATTATTATTGTCTGCGGAACAAAATACTTTAACTGTATCAAATCCTAATGAGGTGGGTGTGTACGCAGGGAAATTAATGGTTCTTCCTTGATTGGGGAATAAAGTATCTATTTTTAAAGAATCTAATAATGGATTAGTGGGTCCAACACTTAAATAAAACCACTTATCATACAGGGTATCTACGCCACCATTTCTTACATTAGCTCTAATGGTGTGAGGTGCTGCAAACGGAATTGGCAATTTACCCAATGAATATACTTCTAATACCTGTGCATCCACTTGAGGTGTTTTTACTCCCACAACCAATTGAGCTCTGAAACTACTTATTCCTGTTAATGTACCTAAAGTAGCTAAACTTGCACCTTGAATATTTCTTTGTCCACTTACAATACCTGTGTTACAATTATAACTAATTGGATTTAAACTTGGTGTCGTTGTAGTCCATTCATAGGCCACATAAACACCACCTCCGGTATATACAAATGGTTTATTAAGAGGCACAAAAAAGTTGGTAACCACGTTTGGTATTGTCATTGCACCATTATAGTTGGTGTCCATAGCAGTTGGTGTGGTTAACAAGGTAGCCCAAGTAGTGCTGCGCAAGTAGGCTGCATCTGCTGTATTAACCATATATATCTTAATATTACCAGCAATAGGAGCCGCATTTGCATTTGGATTATTAACAGAGAATCCTAATCTAAAAATAGTATCTCCTGCATTTAATAAACCATTAAACTCTGCTGCCGAATAGATGGCACAACTTCTATGGGCATTTGATATGTTGGATGGACCTCTACCTGCGCCAGAAGTACCATTCGCCGCTGCTGGCACGGTTAAATAAGTAAAACTTTGTGCCTGCATGTACTGAGAAATACTCAATAAAATAAACAGGTAAAAAATACGTGTGTAGATTTTTTTCATAAAATATTGATTTATTGGAACTAAATTAAATATTAGTTTTTACTATTCCAATTTTTTTTTAAATAATTTCAATAAATATTTCTAATAGATCAAAATTAGTAGTGGTAAGCAATCCGTAATTGGTAAATTTGACCTGTTATTTAATACATATGCATCTTCATTTTAAACAATATGGTCAAGGTAATCCGCTGTTGATTTTACATGGCTTTATGGGGACTCTAGATAATTGGCATTCCCTTGCTACTCAATTTGGTAAAACCAATTTGGTTTATGCTTTAGATCAAAGAAATCATGGTAAATCTGCTCATTCCTCAAGGCATACGTTGGCGCTGATGGTAGCCGATGTAAAACTATTTATAGATACCCATCAACTCCAGAAAGTTTCAATCATTGGCCATTCTATGGGTGGGAAAGTGGCCATGCAGTTTGCTTTGGATTACCCAAATTTAGTAGATAAATTAATTGTGGTAGATATTGCTCCAAAACAATACCAGCGTGGACATGATGATGTGTTTAAAGCCATATTTTCTGTTGATTTGGTTCAGATTGAAACCAGAAAACAAGCAGAGCAAATGATGGAAAAATATTTACCTGATTTTGGAACGAGGCAATTTTTATTGAAGAATTTAGATAGGAGAGAAGATGGCACTTATGCCTGGAAAATGAATTTACAAACCTTACACGCAGATTATGACGAAATTATTAAAGCAGTAGTAAGCAATGGAAAATTCTTTGGTGAAACACTAATTATTAAAGGAGGAAATAGCAGATATATTACACAGGAAGATGAAGCAGATTTTGAAGAATTATTTCCTAATAATGAAATAATTACCATTCCAGGGGCAGGACATTGGGTGCATGCCGAAGCACCGCAAGCCTTTTTTGAAGCGGTTACTAACTTCCTTGGTTAAGGAATAAAATTAAACTCTTTTTTAAGTTCTTCTTTTGTTTTTGAAATAACCTTAACCTGCATTTTAATGTCTTCAAGAGGTCGGTCTTTGCTATCTTTAACTTGTGTTGAAATGGTGTAGGCTATTTCTGTACCCGCAAGCAATTTTCCAAAAACAGTATAATTCATATCTAAATGTGGTGTGCCTGGTCTATTGGTTACAATATAAAACTGTGAGCCACTAGATGCTTTTGCCGGATTATTGGTTCTTGCAGCACCAACCGAACCAAAAGTATGTTTAATGGTATCTATAATTTCTGCAGGAATAGTATATCCTGGTCCGCCTGTACCATCATTACTTGGATCTCCATCTTTACTATTTGGGTCGCCTCCTTGAATCATAAAATCTTTTATAATTCTATGAAACGTTATGTCGTTATAATACCCTGATTCTGCTAATTTTAAAAAGTTTGCTCTATGCAAAGGTGTTTCCTTGTATAACCACATATACATGGTGCCAAAGCTAGTTTTTAGCTCAATAATTTTTTCGGTTTGAACCGAATCTGTGGGTGTAGGAATTTCTATACTTGTTTTGCTATCCTCTTTATTACAAGCTATTGTAAATAATAATAAACCAAATAATACTAAACTTAATTTTTTCATGATGTATTCTTTAATACGAATATATTTTTTTATTTTAATTTCTATGAAAATTTAAAAGGATAGGTAGCCAAATAAATTTAGAAAAAACACCGAAACAGTTATAGTAGTATACAGTAAATATTCACCTAATGAGGTGTATTTTCTAATATCTACCCCTTCCATTTTGCAATAAATAATTAAGAGTATTTTTTCAACCATGAATGAAATTACTGTGGCATAAGCAATACCTTCTAATCCCCAAATTCCAACAAACCAAAAAGATAAAATTATGTTTAAAATGAGATAATTTGTGCTTACCAAATAGAAAATTCTATTTTTCATTAATCCCATGATTACAGTTTGAGGAAATAGAACACGGCTAACAATTAGCAATAAATAGATGTTGAAGATCTTATACCCACCCAATAAATCTTGATTATAGGCTAAAGCAAAAAAATGTTTACTACATAACAATAAAAAGATTGTTCCGGGGAATACCCAACGCATAAGCCTTGTAGAACTTACCTTTAATTTATTTAAGCCATCTTCTAATAGGCCTGCCTTGTTTAAATTTGCAATTTCTCCACTGTATATATTGCTCAGTGTATTGGCTAAAATCAAAAATATGGGCAATTCTTTTGATCCATATCTAAAAATGGTAAATTGAATGGGGTCAAAATAATATTCAACAATATAGCTATTTATATAATCCATACTTCCAGCTAAGAATATGGAAAACATAAAAGGTAATACCTTTTTCATAAACTCCATTATTAGCCGCGTGTGAAATGAAATAATTGAATATTTCATTAGTAAAATGATCGTATAATTAAATTTTATTAAACTTAATATAACCAATAGATTGATGGCTAAATTAAGGGTTTGTTTCATAAAAATGGGTAAACACAACAGCACAATGTGGGCCAAAAAAGTAATCGCTCCCCAGATAATTAAAGACCGGTATTTTTCTTTTAAAAAGAAAATATAATCTGCCATATAGGTTGGCGTATTTAGAAATACAACCAATCCAAACATTAAAAACAAATCAGAATCTTTGGGATATTTATACTGACCAATAACAAATGCCAATATGCCCGCAATCAAACTAAATAGGGTAAGAATGGCAAATGCATTAAATAAAATTCGCTTTTGTTTCCTAGGCTCACACGCATGATAAAATGGAATTAGCGTATTGGTTATACTTGAAACCCAAAACCAAGTTAGACTTGAACTCAACAACATTAACATTTCATATTTACCTAAGATTAAGGTACCATAACCTGAGGTAAATTGCGCATAAGTTATCTTGGCAAGTAAAATTGAAATCAAGAAAAAAGTACCAAATCTCAAAAATTGAAAAATCTGTAAGCTGTTATACTTATTAAGTTCTATTTTTTTGATAGGTAAGGCCAAGGCGCGCTGCTAATTTGTTTCAAATATGCATTTTTCTTCTTGTATTTCCCTATTTCTATTCCTTCAAGCAAAACTTTTTAGTTCAAGATTTTCTTGTTAGTTTTGAAGCCATGTGGAATAAGAATATTCTAGAAACCATCGGGAATACCCCTTTGGTTCAGATAAATAAAATAACCAAGGATTTACCTTGCACAGTTTTAGCTAAAGTTGAAACAACAAACCCGGGCAATTCTATAAAGGATAGAATGGCGGTAAAAATGATCGAAGATGCGGAAAAGGCGGGCAAACTTAAACCTGGCTACACTATTATAGAAGGAACCAGTGGAAATACAGGAATGGGTTTGGCAATCGCCTCTGTTATAAAGGGATATAAATGTATTTTTACTACTACTGATAAACAAAGTAAAGAAAAAGTGGATGCCCTTAAAGCATTTGGGGCAGAGGTTATTGTTTGTCCCACAGATGTTGAGCCAGAAGATCCACGCTCTTATTACTCGGTTTCGAGCAGATTAATAAACGAAGTTCCCAATTCGTGGAAACCAAATCAATATGATAATTTATCCAATTCATCGGCCCATTATGAAAGCACTGGACCAGAAATTTGGGATCAAACAGAGGGGAAAATTACCCACTTAGTTGTAGGGGTAGGTACTGGAGGAACAATTAGTGGTACGGCTAAATTTTTGAAGGAGAAAAACCCCAACATTAAAGTATTGGGAATAGATACCTACGGTTCTGTATTTAAGAAGTATAAAGAGACGGGTATTTTTGATAAAAACGAAATTTACCCTTACATCACAGAAGGTATAGGTGAAGATTTTTTACCAGCCAATGTAGATTTTAGTTTAATAGACCATTTCGAAAAAGTAACAGATAAAGATGCTGCTATGATGACCCGCAGGATACCACGCGAGGAAGGTATTTTTGCCGGAAACTCAGCTGGTTCAGCCATGGCTGGTTTGCTACAAATGAAACACATGTTTAAGGAGGGTGATGTAGTAGTTGTAATTTTTCACGACCATGGGACACGTTATTTAGGTAAAATGTTCAACGAAGATTGGATGCGAGATAGGGGCTTTTTGTTGAATGAACAAACCAAAGCCATTAACCTAATTGAAAGTCACAAGCACCTAAAACTAGTTACTGCGAATGAAGAACAAAGTGTAGAGTCTGCTTTAAAAACAATGCGTAAATTTTCTATTTCACAAATACCTGTTACCAACGAAGCAGGAGAGTATACCGGTTCTTTAAATGATAATTCGCTCTTTAATTTACTTTTAGAAAACAGTGAAA
The DNA here is from genome assembly GCA_021298155.1 of Sphingobacteriales bacterium. Taxonomy (GTDB): domain Bacteria; phylum Bacteroidota; class Bacteroidia; order UKL13-3; family UKL13-3; genus B1. The sequence goes on from JAJTEN010000032.1 coordinate 23,248, forward strand.
TAAAAGGAAAATTAGTAAAAGAAGTAATGAATCCTCCATTTCCATTTGTAATGCCTGGCGCAAGTTTAGAAGAAGTAAGTAGAATGATCACCAAAGAAAATGCAGCGGTATTGGTAAAAAATCTTATGGGCGATGTACACATAATCACCCGACAAGATATTATTGAGGCTATTTCTTAATTAAGAATGAAAACCAATTATAAATGAATAATAGGATTGGTTTATATTCATAATTCATTACACGTAATTTATAATTCGTAATTCGTAATCAAAATATTAACGCATACTTCTACTGCTTTTTGCATATCCTGTACGCTTACATATTCTTGTTTACTATGAATGCCCATTTCTCCGGTAAATATATTCGGACAAGGTAAACCCATAAAGGAAAGCCTAGAACCATCTGTTCCACCGCGAATATTCTTAATTTCTGGAACCAAGCCGCTTTGTTCATAGGCAGTTTTTGCGATTTGCATAACATGTGGGTGTTGATCCAAAATTTCGCGCATGTTTCTGTATTGCTCCTGCACAGATAGGGTATAAGTGGCACCTGGAAATTTTTCTATAGCGGCCTGAGCCAATTCTGCTAATCTATCTTCATATTCTGCTAGTTTAGCTGTTTCAAAGTCGCGAATAATAAATTGCACCTTAGCTTCTTCTAACTCGCCCGAAATATGAACCGGGTGCACAAAGCCTTCGTAGCCCTCTGTTTGCTCCGGACACCAAGTATCAGATGGCAATAATGTTAAAAAGTAAGCCAATACTTTCTGAGCATTCACCATCTTATGTTTAGCATAACCCGGATGGGCGCTAATGCCTTTAAACACAATGGTGCAGCCATCTGCCGAAAACGACTCACCTTCTAAATGTCCGCGTTCGCCGCCATCTAAAGTATAACCTAAATCGGCACCCAATTTTTCCATATCTACCTTTACAACTCCTCTGCCAATTTCTTCATCTGGGGTAAATAAAATGCGTACTTTCCCATGCTCAATCTGCGGATTTTCCATTAAGTGTTTAGCCAAATCCATAATAATG
>JAJTEN010000033.1 GCA_021298155.1 Sphingobacteriales bacterium
ACTTAAAACTTAAAACTTAAAACTTAAAACTCACCCCGGATCTACATCTGCATAAACAATCACACTGCGAAAAACTTTCTCTTCGCCAAGTGCATTCATTTTGTTGCGAATGGTCTTTTTAACAGCTTCTAAATCTGGATTATTTCTATTGATCTTTATTAAAATTTCTTTGATGTAAAAATTGCGAATGCGGCTAACGTGTGGACTTTCGGGACCAAGTATTTGGGCGCTAATTTCTCCATTGAGTAAGTATTTTAAACGCAAGGCAGCTTGCTCTACCGTTTTATAATCTCGGTGTTTAAGCACTAATTTTATTAGGCGATAAAAAGGCGGGTAAGCAAACTTTTGCCTTTCTTCTAATTCGCGTTCTACTAAAGTTTCATATTTATTTTGCTGCAAAACCTGCAATACAAAATGATTGGGCATACTTGTTTGAATAACTACATTACCCCTACTGTGTTTTCTACCTGCCCGACCACCTACTTGCATGAGCAATTGCAATGCTTTTTCGTGGGCCCTAAAATCTGGAAATGAAAGCAAAGAATCTGCATTAATTACACCAACCAAACTTACATGTTCAAAATCTAAACCCTTGCTAAGCATTTGGGTTCCTACCAAAATCTCAAACTGCTTCTCTTCAAAACTTCTGATTATTTCTTCGTGACCATGCTTTGTTTTGGCTGCATCTAAATCTAATCGGGCAATGCGCGCTGTAGGGAATAAAACCTTTAATTCGTCTTCTACCTTTTCTGTACCCACTCCTTTTAAAGTTAAGTGCTTAGATCCACAGGCATGGCAGCTAGTAGGCTGCTGTTGCGTATAACCACAATAATGACACTTTAACGAGTCTATGTATTTATGATACGTTAAACTAATGTCACAATGCTGACACTTAGGCGTCCACTCACAGGTATTACAAGATAAGAAAGGCGCATATCCCCTGCGGTTTTGAAACAAAATAACTTGCTCATTTCGGTTCAGGGCAACTGTTATGGCTTCAAATAATTGCTTACCAATATCTTCGCTAAGCATAGATTTTACCCTTCTCTCTTCTGCTATATTTGCGGTTTCAATTAGGGGCATAGCAATATCGTGAAAACGTGCATCTAGCATAACCTTACCATACTTACCTTGTAATGCTTGGTAATACACTTCTAAACTGGGTGTAGCCGAACCTAATATGGTTTTACAGCCATGCAAATGAGCCAATACCAAACTGGCATCTCTGGCATGATAACGCGGGGCTGGATCTTGCTGTTTATAGCTTCCCTCATGCTCTTCGTCTACTATAATTAAACCCAAATCTCTAAAGGGCAGAAAAATAGAACTTCTTGCGCCTATTATAACCTGATATTTCGCTTCTTTAACACCCTGCCAAATCTCTACTCTTTCTTGGTCGTTGTACTTACTATGGTAAGAGATACAAGCCTCTCCAAAGAACTTTCTAATGCGCTTTATTATTTGAGAAGTAAGCGCAATCTCTGGAAGCAAAAAAAGTACCTGTTTACCCAATGCAAGTTGCTCTTGAATGAGCCGAACATATACATGCGTTTTACCACTACCGGTTACGCCTTGTAACAAAACAATATCTTTGGTTTCCCATGATTTCTGTATGGCTTGTAAGGCAATTTCTTGGGCATCATTCAATTCAAATGTTTGAACAGGAGTTGCATTTATTTGCAAACGATCTACACTAATCTGATAGGTTTCAAACACCCCTTTCTTAATTAAAGTAGCTAAGGGAGCAAGCGTTCCATTGCATGTTTTTAGGAGCAAAGCTTTGTCAATATCTTGCTGCGGGTTTATCTGTTTTAAATACAAATAAGCCATTAGTATATTCAATTGCTTTTCGCTTTTGCCAATGCTATCAAATAAATCTTTAAGGGCTTCATCCGACTTAAATGCCGCTGCCAATTGTATGCAGGTTAACTTGCGTTCTTTGTATTTTTCTTCTAATTCTTCTTTGAGCAATATGACTCCCTTTTTAACCATACTTTTTAGGATCGGGAATACATTTTTAAGTTGCAGAATTTCCGAAATATCTGCCAAACTTAATTCATGCCTTAGCTCTAATGCTTCATATACCAAATACTCTTTATCATCTAAAACGGTATCTTGTAGCTCGAAGGATGGATTGGCAACTATACTGGTTTCGCTTTCTAATTTAAATGCAGCTGGCAAAGCAACTTGCATAACATCCCCTAAACTACATAGATAGTATTTACTGATCCACTCCCAAAACAAAAAATGCTTGGGTTCTATAATTGGTGTTTCATCAATTACACTATAAATATATTTGGCTTCATAAGTCTTAGGCGGCTGGTGGTGAATTTGGTAAATTAGGGCGGCATACACCTTTTTAGCACCAAATTGTATCGCCACGCGTTTGCCTATTTCTATTTCTGATTCCCACTCTTTAGGTACGCGATAAGTATATACCTGCTGAAGATTCAGAGGTAATATTACGTTTATAAAAGTGGCAAACTGATCTTCCATTGGTTCGACCCAAAAAAGCTACTGAAGCGGTATTTGTTCTAGGGTTTTTAAGAGATATTTCCAAAATTTTTGAACCGAACTAATTTGTACTTTTTCATCGGGTGAATGCGCTCCTGTAATGTTTGGACCAAATGATATCATTTGCATGCCGGGGTAATTCGTTCCTAAAATACCACATTCTAGTCCGGCGTGACAAGCATTAACGAGCGGCAAACTTTGAAAAACTTCTTGGTAAATTTGGGTCATTAATTTTACTATGGGCGCATCTGGAAGGGGTGTCCAACCCGGGTAACTGCCTTTTAACTCTGTTTGCACACCCAGCAAATCGAAAGCCGATTGAATCACCGATGCCAATTCAAACTTCTCCGAATCTACACTGCTTCTGGTTAAACATTGAATGTTTACCTGCCCATTTTTAACCAATACGCGAGCTAAATTATTAGAGGTTTGAACCAAGCCAGCTATGCCAGGTGTCATCCTAAAAATACCATTGGGTATTACCTGAATAACCTGTAGTAAGTTGGTTTGAAAATGAAGATCTAAAACCATATTTGGACAAGCTACCTCTTCTACACTCACCTGAAGTTGGGGATCTGTTAAGCGATACTCTTGTTTGTAGGTTTCTAAATAAGATTGAATGGTTTGGTGAATTTTTTGAATTTCGCCGGGCGTTGCGGCTATGTGAGAAACAGATTCTCTTGGTATTGCATTTCTTAATCCACCACCATCTATGGATGCAATTTGAACGCAATGCTCTTGTGCTAATTTTAAAAGCAAGCGGTTCATTAGTTTATTGGCATTTGCTCGGCCTAAAATGATATCCATACCCGAATGGCCGCCTGTTAAACCACTTATTTTAATGCATAAGCCAATACTATTTTTTACCACAGGAACTTCTGTATAGGTATTACTGCCACTTACATCTATTCCTCCAGCACATCCAATGGTTAATTCGTGGTCATCTTCGGTATCTAGGTTCAATAAAATGTTACCTGAAAGTAATCCGCCTTTTAATCCCAAAGCACCAGTCATACCCGTTTCTTCATCTATCGTAAAGAGCGCTTCAATAGCGGGGTGTGGAATATCTTTTGAAGCCAAAATAGCCATGATGGTGGCTACGCCAATCCCATTATCTGCACCCAATGTGGTGCCTTTTGCTTTTACCCAATCTCCATCTACAAACATGTCTATCCCCTGGGTATTAAAATCAAATTGGGTATCGGCATTTTTTTGATGCACCATATCTAAATGACTCTGCATAACAACGGTCTCACGGTTTTCCATGCCAGCAGTAGCAGGTTTTTTAATGATTACATTGCCCACTTCATCTTTAAAACTCTCTAAGTTAAGCGACTTCCCAAAGTCTAACATAAATTGAATAACGCGTTCTTCCTTTTTTGAAGGACGAGGAACAGCGTTTAGTTCTGAGAAATAATGCCAAAGGGGTTTTGGTTCTAGGAGTGATACAGCTTGGTTCATACAAAATATTTTTTTGCAATATAAACCATGCTTCGCTTATTTAACAAGTAAAGTATCTGTAAGGTATGAATTTTCTTTCAGTAAATACTGTATGTAATAGGTGCCTTTTTGGGTGGGGGTAAACGGAAATACTTTTCTCCCCATTTGATATAATTCAGTGCAGGTGCAACCTGTAAATGAATTTATAATTTCAAGTTGCAGGTAGTTTCCTGTTTGAACCGATTTAATTTCTTTAAAACTGCCACAACCATTCCCTATTCCAAATTCAATTTCTATACCAGCCGTTTGTCCTAAGCTTATTTCTTTAGGACAAGTAAGCTTAGTTATGCGTGCTATTTCTGTGCGCGCACAATTGTCTGTTATTTTACAAGAACCCAATAAAAGTATTAAAAATCCTATCCCCAATTTCATTATCCAAAGATAAATAAATAATGCCATTTTTATTTATTGTACTTCAAAACCAAGTCCCGTAAATTAAAAATAAAATTTTGACTTGCAATTATTTATCTGTTAAATTTGAGTAAATGATAATTCATATGAAAACAAAAATTACAATCTATCTTAGCTTTTTAAGTTTAGCTTTGAGTGTATTCGTTCATGGTCAGACTTTACAAAGTTTTTCTGCACCAATTTATGATAATTTACCTGTTCGAAATACAGTTTTCACCAGAAATCTCAGTTTAAACAAATCAAAACAATGTGGTACAGATACGGTGAACTACACCTACAACAAAACCACTGCTTTAAATACGGTTTCTTTAAATAATGCAACCAGCGGAAATGCTTTTGCCCAATGGTATCCCTCTCCACAAAATATTACCATTCATGGTTTCGAATTTTTTGCTTGGCAAACTGCCATGAATAGCACAGTTGTTACACTTACCTGTAGGGTATATTTGGCGGGCATAGATTCTCTGCCTCTTGGGGCTCCGCTTGCTAGTGTAACTGTTAATGTTGATTCAACTTTTGGAGGTGGAATGTTAACAGCTTTGCGCAAAAGAGCAATTTTCCCAACAGCTATTACCACAGCCAATCCAAATGGATACGTACTAACAATTGAAACCTCATCGGCTACAAATGTTGCTGTTGTAGCAAACTCATGGACAGCCTCTCCGCCAAATGGACGTTCAGAATGGTTAAGTTCTGTGAGAATTGGTACCGCATTTATTCGTTCCTATAATATCAATATTGGAGGTCCGATTTTTAATGCAGATTTCATTATGCAACCTTTTGTTTCATATAATCTGTCCGCTAATTTTACGCCAAGTCAAACCTGCATGAGCGTTGGAAATCCAATAACTTTTACCAATACATCTAGCGCAGTTTTATTCAATAGATTTTATAATACTAGGGCATTTTTTAATATTCCACAATTTAGTTGCCAGTGGAATTATGGCGATTCTATGGGTAACTTTTTTGCCATAAATGGCTTAAGAACCTATAACCACAATGTAACTTACCCAGTTCGTCTATATGATACTTTGTATGGCTGGATGAGTGGTTGTGCAGATGAGATAACAAAGGAAATTTACCAAACACCAGCACCTACAAATGCCTATAATAATAGTCCGGTTTGCGCCGGAGGAACCCTTCAACTGCAGGCAGATAGTGTTCCAAATGCTAGCTATGTATGGACCGGGCCCAATGGATTTAGTTCTACCCAAAGAAACCCAAGTATTGCCGGAGCAGGCGTTGGCGCATCTGGACTTTATTCTGTTACTACTGTCATTGGTCAATGCTCCTCTACGGTTGCAACCACTTATGCAAGTGTTATAAGCAGTTATTCTGCAAGTGGAAATGGCCCACTTTGTGTTGGTCAAAACCTGAGCTTGCAAGCTACAGATATTACCAATGCGAGTTATACTTGGTTGGGACCCAATGGATTTACCGCCAGCACCAGAACGCCAACTAAAAGCGGTGTAACTAAATTAGATTCTGGAACTTATCAGGTGATTATTTCTGCACCTGGTTGTACTAATATGGGACCATTTACCACACTTATTGTGGTTAACGATATACCCGTTTCACCGAGTATTACCAGTAATGGGCCGCTATGTGTGGGCCAAAATTTAAACTTAAGCGCTAGTGGTCCCGCCACTGGTGCCTATAACTGGACTGGCCCAAACAATTTTTCATCTACCCAACAAAACCCCGTTAGAACTGCTGTATTAAATTCGTTTGGTGGAAATTATACTGTAATTCTTACCATAAATGGTTGCAGCAGCTTACCATCTTCAACCAATGTAGTGGTAAACAATATTCCAACGGCACCAAGCGCAGGTAATAATGGTCCGCTTTGCGTTGGACAAACACTTAGTTTAACAGCTAGTTTAATTGCAAATGCCACTTACAATTGGAGTGGTCCAAACGGATTTACGGCGAGTATACAAAACCCCACGCGAACAGGATTAAGTTTAATAGATGGGGGCACATATAGTGTTATAGCAACCGTTAATGGATGTCCGTCATCAGCAGCCAATACCATAGTTGCCATAACTTCGAACACTCCTACCCCATTTGCTAGTAGTAACGGCCCATTATGTCCGGGACAAAATTTACAATTAAGCGCAAGTGGGGTTTCAGGTGCACAATTTACCTGGACTGGCCCCAAAAATTTTAGTTCTTCACTGGCCAATCCAATAATAAATAATGTAAACGATTCTAATGCCGGCATGTATAGTGTAACAGCCACTACTGCCGCTTGCGGAACTTCTAGTGCAGCCACTGTAAATCTTGTAATTAATACCTTACCTCCTGCCCCAAGTATTGGGAATAATAGTCCGCTTTGCACCGGAGACAGCTTAAAACTAATTGCTGCAACCATAACGGGTGCCAATTATTATTGGACCGGACCAAACGGATTTAGTTCCAATTTACAAAATCCAAGTTTACATAACATGTCAAAAGCAAAGGCAGGATTTTATAATGTTTATGTGATTGTTCCTGGTTGTGGAACATCACCTACCAGCCAAACCGAAGCCTTAGTTAGATCGATTCCCACCACACCCAGTGCTTCAAGTAATTCACCTGTTTGTGCTGGCGATACCATTCAACTCATTGCGCAAGGTAGCGGCGTAGGTTCAGGTGCAAGTTACTCTTGGCAAGGACCAAACAACTTTAACAGTAACGACAGAATCAGCAAAGTGAATAGCGCCGTTGCAACTGATGCCGGACTTTACAGTGTACTAGTTACCGATAGCGGTTGTAAATCTGCCCCAGCAACATTAAGTATAGTGGTTCGCAATTTACCTGCATCTCCAACAGCTAGTAGTAATAGTCCGATTTGCGCAGCAGCCAATTTAAACCTAACGGCAAGTGCAATTAGTGGAGCAAGTTATCTTTGGGAAACGCCATTTGGAACTAAATTAAACGGACAAAACCCCAGTATTATAGGCGCAAACGCTACACAATCTGGCACTTATTCTGTGAAAGCATTTGTAAATGGTTGTTATTCTATTCCGGCTACCATTAGTGTTTTAGTAAACCCATTGCCTGTTGCGCCTGTAGCTTCAAATACAGGTCCGGCTTGTGTTGGCGGCAATATTACTTTAAGGGCTAGCACTATTGCTGGAGCAAGTTACCAGTGGAGCGGACCCAATTTTAGTTCAAACCTACAAAATCCGCTATTGGCAAACACCAATAAAAATATGTCGGGAACCTACGCCGTAAAGGCCATAGTGCAAGGTTGTAGTGGAGAAGAGAGTAAAACAGATGTATCTATTAATGAATATCCGCTCGCACCTACTCTTAGCAGCTTGCCTGCCACAAGAGTTTGCACCGGAGATAGTTTAAGATTCTTTGCCAATAATGTAAACAATGGTGAGTTTAATTGGACTGGCCCAATTGGATTTAGTACTACCAAGCAAAATCCCGTTTTATTTATAAATAATGTTGCTCAAGGCGGAATTTATGAGGCCAGTGTAAGCAGATTTGGCTGCGAATCGCCAAAAAGTGTATTAAATATCTCGGTGTATAATAGACCTAATACAACAGACATTAATGGATTAAGTGAGGTAAAAAGCGGCGAAAGCAATACATATAGCGTAAGTGGATTAAGCGGTTCAACCTATAATTGGGAAGTAATTGGAGGCAGCATCACTAACGGATCTGGAACCAATACCATAAATGTATTATGGGGAAGTAAAGGTTCAGGTAAAATTTCGGTAACAGAAACCAGCATAAATGATTGCAGTGGTGCTGTAAAAACGAAAGAAATCCTTATTGGAGCTCCGTCAAGCCTAAACAGCCTAAGCCAAAACCTTAAATTAAGCTTGTACCCAAATCCTACTCAAGACAAAATATACTTAACAAGCAATAATAGTGTAATCATAAACAGCATAGAATTATTCGACATTCAAGGTAGAAAATTGAATGCACCTATTGAAAAATTAAATGCTGATTGGATCATTGAAACAAATAAGTTAACAGTGGGTACTTATTATTTATGTATAAGAACTAACTCAGAAATTACTTCAATGAAATTTACGAAAATAGAATAGTAACAAAAATAACTTAGCGCTATACCACGGAGTATAGCGCTAAGTTATTTAATTAAAAGCTTCTGCCAACACCTATAATCCAACGCAATTGCAGGTTTTCTGGACTAGCAAAAGGGGCGTTGCTTAAGAAAAATGGGGTATCAAATCTAATTTGCAAAGGCTTTACCTCATCTAAAACTCCCCACTTTTTAATGGTTAAAACCAAACCATGTCCACCCGATGCCATAAGGCCAGTATTTAACTTTCTACCGCTTTGTGTTAAGGTAAATTCATTATTTACTTGTGTTTGCGTTCCTAAAATGCCAGCATCTAAAAATAGGTAAGCATCAACACTAAAATAATTGCTCAACTTACCCAATCTAAGCGGTATGAGTTTATCGTAATCTAATTCTACATTACACGATGCACCTATATTACCTCGGTATAAATACGTTTGGCTAAGTCCGTCTAATACCGGAACCAAATAGCCCGCATAACCTCTTACGTTTAAACCACCCGCCGCATGATAGCTATTAGATAGTTGGCCATATGCAAACCATGTTGCAGGTATTATTCCAGCACTGCGGTGGTATTTATTTTCGAACATTTCTTCCGGATTTGCACCTGCCAAATACAATTGCGATTCGGGCGCTATATCACCAGTAAGCACACTGGCATAAAAACGCGAACGCCATTCTAATTTACCCATTGGGTGACTTTGAACCAATTGGAGATCAAGGCCAGAATAATTAAAGTCTGAGCCCAGCAAAGCAGTTTTTAAATTCATCTGAAATTTAGCTGTTCCCTTGGCATACGTAAAAGGGTATTCATAGCTAGCGTTTAAGGTATTATTAAAAGCATGATGTGAGCTCAAATTTGGTATAAATGAACCAATAGAAACTGCTGTAGATTGATAAGCAGGTAGATAATACCTTTGAGCGCGATATACACTTTTTGCAAAAATTTTAAATCCATGTGCGCCCTTTTGCCAAGCTACTCCTAGGGTATTTCGGTTCACCCCATCTAACATAGCACTTTGAAGAAACACATCTGTAAACTTAGCAAATCTGTTTTTGTAGTTTACAGAATAATGTATCGGTGAAATGTTATCTTCAAGCCCATACATTTGATTATTGCGTTGGTTCAGCCAGCCAGAATTATACCAAACAGTGGCAGAAAAAACATGCTTTTGTTTCAAGTACTGACCGTTTACATGCAACCCAAGTTTTAGTCCATCATAATTATTGAACCACACATCGGGTCGCCATTTTAATAAATAATTATGACGGTTTAAAGGACTGCTAACTTGATGATCGAAAGTAAAAAGCACAGGGCATTTCCAACTATTATCTAGCATGTTTATATCTGCTAAACGTTTACTAGGATCTATGATTACATCCGAAACTTTTTTAGTATAAGGCAACTTTAAGGTATATGTTGGATTTAATAATCCCCAACCATGCCAAACCTCTGGAGCTTGAATGGTATTAGATTTTACAAAATATTTATTTGGAATAGTTACTTGCGTTTGGCTCGAATCTTTAGCAACAATTACTAAATCTATTGGCATTTGCATAGAGCCTTTTCGTATTAATTCTATTTGCAGCGTATCGTTTTTATGCTTCACCTTTTTGATGCCATAGTCAATGTTTTTAGTAGTTTCGAGCCATTGGTCAAAAAACCAATTTAAATCTACCTTAGTGTATTGAATAATGCTGTTTCTAAAATCTTCTGTGTATGGATGCGCCATTTTCCATTGATTAAAATAATGTTGCATAGCGGCTAAAAATAAATCATCGCCCAATACATATTGCAGGTTATATAACATAGTAGCTGTTTTATAGTAAACATGTCCGTACCCACCGCCATGGTTCAAGGCACCATTAAAATCGTCGCTGTGTGTGTTTAATGGCATGTCGTTATTATTTATGGCATCTCTCAAATATCCCATAATTACGGTTTGATCCAACATAGGCATGGGCTTATAATATTTATTAAACCAAGGTGATTTGGTTTTTGCCTGCTTCACTTCGCGCGTTAAGCGACTCATGGCCCAATGGGTTAAAAATTGTGTAAACCCTTCATCTAAACTGGCTCTGTAGGTTTCATTGGTGCCCACCATTCCAAAAAACCAATTGTGTGCAATTTCGTGTGAGAATAATCCGTAATAACCCGGACTTCTTCCATTATCTAAGGTAATCATTGGATACTCCATTCCCTCACGGGCATCAGCCACAATCATTTTTGGGTAGGCGTAGGTTCCAAAATACTTGCTATAGGTTTCAATAATTTTAGAATTAAACAAGGCTGCATCTAACCAACCACTGGCATGCGGTTCTTGCACCAAAGCAATACAACGCACCTCTCCCCTCGGATTATTTGGCATGGGCAGAACCACTTCATCTAATCTGAATGTAGGATCGCACACCCAAGCAAAATCATGGGTATTTACCGATCTGTATTTCCAGGTTTTAAAAGTTCCATTGGGTTCAACAAGCACACTTGCTTTTTCTTCCCAAGGCTTGCTTTTAAAATTCTTAAGGTCTAACTTATTGCGCAGCTCTTTAGGCAAAACTTCAGATTCATTTTGAAGCTCGCCTGTTCCATCCATAATATAGTGATTGGGCAAAGTTAATTCTACGAGATATTCGCCAAAATCGCCGTAAAATTCTTTACCCAAATGCTGGTCGGTTTCCCAACCAAACTTCCTGTCATACACACAAATGCGCGGATACCAATGTACTACATCATACTGCTTATTACCGTCATTATCGCTAAACATTTTCATACGCCTACGTTGATTGCCCCCATTATCAAAATAGGTTTTAAAATCTAATTCAATAGTGGCTTGACTATTAGGCAAAATAGGTTCAGCCAGAAACACTTTCATAATAGAAAAATCGATGGTATGCAGCGCATCTTTACCATTCACAGTTACCTTTCCAATCTCTGTGCCTTTGCCCGCTAATTCATATTTTCCAAACGTCTGTTTGAACCCATTGGCTAAATTAAGCTGTTCTAAATAGCCGCCTTTCAAGAATGCATTTTGATACAGATGAAAATATAAAAACCGAAGTGTATCAGGCGAATTATTGGTGTAAACTAAGGTTTGCTTGGCAGATAAAACGTCGGTTTTATCATCTAATTTTGCTTGAATAATGTATTTCACATCTTGCTGCCAATACCCGGCATAAGGCATTTTATTTTTCCAATAAAAAGGATTATCCTTGCTTTGGTAAGAGAAATCTTGGGCCCAAGTATTAAAAAATAAACCTACAAAAATGGCTAAAAGTATTTTTTTCATATGAGGGCAAATTAAATAAAAAACTAACATTAACTATCACCCCTTAATGTGGTAACTAATCAAAATTTCTTTTGCCTGATAATCGAAACCAGAAAAAAAACTAAATCATGGGAAAATGCAAATTCTGCGGAGAAAAAGCGGGCTTCTTAAAAAAGAAACACAAAGAATGTGAACTTAAATTTAATGAAGGACAATTGAAATATATTGAACTGATTAAATCAAGTATTCTAGGAAATCGCGACTTACAAGAATTGAGTGAAAATCTTTTATCTCTTAAACAATCTAGTTTTTTAAATGATGAACACCATATTAACTTGGTAACAGACGCATTTGACCAAGTGGTTTCAAAGGTTTTGGAAGATGGTATGTTATCGGTAGCAGAGGAAGAAAAAATTACGCGATTTTGTGATTTCATGCAATTGGGTCAGGATATTTACCCTTTTTATTTCAAAAATCTGAAACATTAATTTGGGTATTCCCACAGGTGGAATATTATGAACAAAGAACCCGAACAGAATATCAAGGAGGTAGCCACGGAGTAAGCATAAAAGTAGCACGGGGCGTTTATTATAGAACCAGCTCGTTCAAAGGTAAGCCTGTTCAAATATCTGAAATGAAATATATTGGAACTGGCTTACTTGCACTTACAACAAAACATGTTTACTTTGGTTCACCCGATAAAAAGTTGAAAATACCTTACAATAAGTTAATTTCAATTGAACCCTACGAGGATGGCATTGGATTGCATAAAGATGGTGTTTCAGCGAAACACCAAGTGTTTAAAAATATAGATGGCTGGTTTACACACAATGTAATTGCTAATTTAAATCAGTTATAAGTCTGATTAGCCCCATAACTCCTTATTGTAGAATTCATAAGGCCACCAAGACACAACTAAAATTTGATTATTTTTTTTATATTTGGCAGATTATTATAAAAAATTTACATGCGTAAACCTATATCCTTTGTTAACTCAATTGCCTTATTACTCACACTTAGCTGCTTTATTTTTGCCTATTCTAGAATAGAAATAATAGATTTTAATAAGCAAGGTATAAGCTTTAATACAAAAACTAAGGTACCAAGAAAAGATAGAATGGACCTAGCTTGGGAGCAAGAATTTGAGCTTACCAAAGATCCATTGTTAAACGAAGTGCCCAAGGAGCGATTGCTTAAAGCGTGGCAATACCAGCAAACGCTTTTGCAACAACAAAGGGGTTTAGGCAAAGCAGCTATACCAGGGGTTAATTGGGTGGAAAGAGGTCCGAATAACTGCGGAGGTAGAACCAGAACTTTATTGGTAGACCGCAACGACCCAACCAGAAAAACAGTATGGGCCGGAGCGGTAGCGGGGGGATTATGGAAAACCACAGACATCACCCAAACAGCACCTAATTGGACACCCTTCGATGATTTCTTTCAAAATTTAGCAATAACACATATCGATCAAGCGCCTAACAACGGACAAATTATGTATTTCTGTACCGGTGAGGGAAATAATAATTTAGATGCAGTAAGGGGTTTAGGTGTATGGAAAAGTAGCAATGGCGGAAATACTTGGAACCAACTTTCAAGTACAAATAATTCTAATTTTCATTATTGCCAGAAAATAGTTTCTATTGGAAATGGAGACACCGTATTAGTGCTCACAAAAACAGGTTTATACAGATCAGCGAATGGTGGAAACACTTTCACAAGAGTGCTTGGAACAGGTATTGCAAGTGCTGGTGGGAATATTGCGTATGACTTAGAAGTAATGAAAAATGGAACCATGTATGTTACCATGAGCAGCGGTGCAAGCAATGGTGGTTCTATGCATAAATCTTTTAATAGCGGGGTTAGTTGGACCAATCCGCTTACCTTACCAAGCTACCTCAACAAAGATGAAATGGAAATTGCCGTATCAGATAATGATACAAATGTTATTTATTCATTGGTAGAAAACAGCGGACGAATAGTTGGCATTATAAAATCTAGTAATGCTGGACTCAGTTTTGATACCACAGCTGCACACCCAATTGATGCAGACCCAGGTGTATCGCAGGCAGCCTTTCGAAAGGATTTTAGTAGAGGTCAGGGTTGGTACGACTTAAGTTTAGCAGTTGACCCAAACAATACCAATGTAGTAGTTGTTGGAGGAGTTGATTTATTTAAAACCAGCAATGGAGGCAGCAGCTGGCAACAATTATCGCATTGGTATGGTGGTTTTGGCTTCCAAGAAGTTCATGCCGATCAACATTATGTGTGTTTTGCACCCGGAAATTCAAATGTATGTTATTTTACAAACGATGGTGGAATGTATGTAAGTACTAACTTTACACAAGCCGGGCCAACCATTACCAGCAAGGAATTAAATTATAATTCTACCCAATTTTATGCTTGCGACATTCATCCCAATGCGGGCTCAAACCAATATTTAGGTGGAACCCAAGACAATGGATCACATGCATTAAATTCTGCCACCGTGGGCAGTTCTATTGAAGTAACTGGTGGAGATGGCGCATTTTGCCATATAGACCAAGATCAACCACAATTTTGGTTCACTTCTTATGTATACACCAGTTATTACCGTTCTTCAAATGGTGGCGCAAGCTTTACTAGTGCGTTAAACACCTCGCAGACTGTAGGAAGTTTTATTAGTCCGAGCGACTATGACGATGCCAACAACAAAATGTACCTGGCGGGTAATAACGGATTCTTTGTAAGGTGGGACAACCCACAAACAGGAAACTCAATTGCATTTGATACGGTTCCACTATTTAATAACGGACGTGTTACCCATGTAAAAGTATCTCCAAACAATAACAACAGGGTATATTTTGGTTTAAATAATGGTAGAGTCATTCGAATAGACAATGCCCATATTTTAGCAGGAACTGATGCGCATATCAATAATGTAACTGGCATGCCAACTGGCAGCGTTTCTTGCATAGAGGTAGAATCTGGCAATGAAAATCATATTGTAATTACCTATAGCAACTACGGCGTAAACAGTGTATGGGAAACGAAGAACGGCGGAACCAGTTGGACAAGTATTGTAACGGCTTTGCCAATGTGAGAACAGACATGCTAAAGATGCGTGGCTTTGATAAACAAGTTATGGCTGCTACCCACGGAAGAGGAATATTTACAAGCAATGTATTTATGCCTCCTAGTGCCGACTTTTTTGTAAACAGACGCGTGGCTTATGTGAGTTCTATATTGCAATTTACCAACACCTCTGTAGGTGCACTTAGCTATAATTGGGACTTTGGTGATGGCACCTTTAGCACAGCTCAAAACCCAAGCAAGCAATACTTTGCACCTGGATTTTATAATGTTACCTTACAAATTAATGGTGGTGCACAAACAAAAACAATTAACGCATACATACAAATATTACCGTATAGATCGGTACCCTATTTGGTTGGAAATGGTGGTAATTTTGAAGTTAACCCTACCGACTTTGGTCCAGAAACCATTAGCGGAACCGAGTTCCAAAGAGGTAATTCAACCGTTTCTGGTAAAAATGGTGTAAATAGTGGTAGTAATGCATGGGTAACTGGCTTAGTAGGCAATTACGCCAATAATACCCACAGTATGTTATACTCACCAAATTTCAATTGTACAGCTAGCGGTACATATACATTGCGATTTAGGGTTAAAAACAGGTTCGAAATAAATTATGATGGGTATATTGTTGAATATAGCACAGATTTAGGTTCAAGCTGGACCAGCCTTGGTAATACTGTTCTTACCAATTGGTATGACTTTGCAAATGGAACTACCAATACTGCCTTTCCTAGATTTCAAGCATTCTTTAATGCCACCAATACCGCATTTAACCAAAAACAATATAATGTTTCCTTCTTAGCTGGCAACCCAAAAGTGGCTTTTAGGTGGGTGTTTAAATCTGATGCAGGGGCACAAGAAGTTGGAATGGCCTTGGATGATATTGAATTATTAGGACCAAACAATACAGCCTTACCCGTTCAGTTAATTCAATTTACAGGTGTTGTGTTGAGTTCAGACAAAACCCAACTGAATTGGTTGGTTGCAAGCGAAAAAAATAATGCAGGATTTGAAATAGAGAAAAGTGAAGACGGCTTGCACTTTTATTCGATTGGATTTGTTAAAGGACGGGGAAATAGTGAGCAAACCGCAGCATACAGATTTACAGATGAAAATGCAGATCAAGAAAAACGCTATTACCGTTTAAGACAAAGAGATATAAATGGCACAGAAAGCTTGAGTAAAGTGATATTCTTTGATGGAAATAAATTGAGTCAAAAATTGTTTCAATTTGCCTATCAAACCAATGAAAACACAATCTTACTTACCAGTTTTGAAAATGATTTACAATACACCATTTACAGCCAGAACGGCCAACTGGTTCAAAGTGGAAAAACAACAGGTGAACTGAACCTATTGCGTTTAGATAATCTTGCTAAAGGTATTTATTTACTAGAGGTAAAAAATAGCAAAGGCCAGAGACAAGTTGAAAAGTTATTGAATCTTGGAAATTAATATCATTTAGAAAATATAGACCAATTTTTTTGTTTCGAAGAATTCTTCCTCAAAATAATTTTTGAGCGGAATTTCTTCGATTACAAGTTTTTTATTGAGCTGCTTGAGCACTTTAAATTCCTCTTTTAAATCGCCTCCTTTTAAAAAGATATAGCCATTAATTTTAGTATTAAACTCTTCCTTTGCATCAACATATTGTTGGGTCCAACGGTATAATTGATCTGCAGGGGCAACAGCTCTGGCAACTATAAAATGAAAGTTTTCTTTAAGCTGCTCTACCCTACCTATAGCAAAATCTGTGTTCTGCAACTGAATGGCTTCAGAAACACCCTCAGCTACTTTTATTTTTTTAGCTATAGAATCTACCATAGTAAAAGTAGATTCTGGAAACAGGATTGAAAGTGGAATTCCAGGAAAACCTCCACCTGTACCTATATCAAGTATCCGTGTTCCCGGTTTAAAGGAAATAAACTTAGCAATGGCCAAACTATGTAAGACATGTTTTTCGTAAAGCGATTCAATGTCTTTTCGTGAGATAACATTGATGCGCGCATTCCAATCTTCATACAAAGTTTTTAACTGCGCAAACTGAGCGTGCTGCGAAGCACTTAACTCAGGAAAATATTTTTCTATGATTTCCAATTACCAATTCTTTTGGTGTTTTCTGAACAAACCAATTGTTCCAAAAACATAAATATAAAACAAATACAATACATCAAGTATTGGGGTAAACCAAATAAGCGACATGGTTTTTAACCGTTTGTAAACCCCATATAAAATAACTGTTTGAACCAAATAGCGCAATGCATATACCCCAAGGATTAAACGAAAATCAAACGAAGTAAATAACAACAAACCAAATAGCACATAGAAAATAAGCAAAGTAGCATAATAAGCGCCTAAAAAAGCCTTGTCTCTACTTTTGTAAAATTTACCCGTACTGTTATGCCTACTTTTTTGTCGCTGCCAATCATCAAAATTCCTTTTAGGTTCAGAATAAACAAAACTTTGAGGGTCTATTTGTACACGCACATTATTGGATGTTGCAGCCTGATTAACGAACAAATCATCGTCGCCGCTCAAGATATGGTTGTGACTAGCAAAGCCTTTATGTTTAAAAAATAGGGTTTTGTTGTATGCTAAATTTCTCCCTACACCCATAAAAGCATGTTTACCTATTGCAGCAGAAAAATAGGCCATAGCTGTAAAAGCCGACTCAAACCTAATAAATAAATTAAGCAATGAATTATACTTTTTATAAGGGGCATAACCCAACACAATCTCGGTATTGGGCGAGAATTGCGACTGCATTAAACGAAGCCATTGATTGCTTGCAGGAATACAATCTGCATCAGAAAAAAACATCATCCCAACTACAATCATTCACCACAATCACCTCAAAATTAGGGTAATCTTGATCCAAAAATAGATGTAAGTTTTTTTCTAAATTTTTGTATTCGTTTCTAGCTGCAATGATGATTGAAACCGGGGGTAATTGATTATTAAAATAAACGTCTTTGGGCTTATAAAACGATAAGCGAGAAAACACACCCGCATAATAAAATATTTGTGCAAAAGCAGCTAGCACAAATAAAACAAATAAAAACAACAGCCAACTATTACTTATTTCCAACATATTGGCAAAGGTAAAATTTAAAATAAGTTTGAACCAATCGGATATCAACAAGGTGTGAATAGTTGCAGCAATTCGAATGATTTATTAATCAAATCCCAATTGTTTTATAATTTGTTCAATCTGCCAATCCTCAACAGGGTCATATTCTTCTTTCAGATTTGCATCAAATACTTTAGCCAAAGCTTGCCAATAATAGGCTGTTAAGTCGCCCCGATAAGTTTGTAATAAATCGTAAGTAGACTTACCTGTTTCTCTATAAATTAACTTAATTAATATTTTCCCTTGACTTCTAGTAAGGTTCCTCAAATCATCCATAAACTGATCTTTTATGGCCTTTTCGGTACGTTTTAAATAGGCTTTGCGGGCTTTATCTGAAGGCAATACTTGTAAGTTTTGTTCCATCATTTGAAACCTAAAACTAGCCATTTTAGCATAAGGCAATACCTTTTTAACATTATAAATGAGTCGCCTTAATTTCTTTTCATAGTTCGAATCTTGCTGCGCTTCTACAATAAAATCTGGTAAGGTGTAAGTATAATCTGCAACAACTGGCGAGTCTCTCTCTAATTGAGCCATGGCAAAGCTTGGCAGTATACAACATAGCAATACAATAACTTTTTTCACAAACATTTTCATACGGCTAAATTTCACATAACAGCATAAAAATTATGCCAATTTCTTCTTGTTATTTGATAACAGCCAAATCATACCCACTATTGAGCTGATTACAAATGCTGCAGAAATCAATTCTGCCTGGGTAATTTTATATTCAAAAATGGAATAGGTTGTATTTACCCTAATCTTTTCAATCAAAAATCTTTCGATGCCATTTAAAAATAAGTAAAACATAAAAAAGGTACCTGGTATGGTAAACTTTTTTCGTATGCCCCATAACAAACCAAATAAGCCAATACAAATGATTGATTCATATAAAGGCGTTGGAAATACTGGATTGGGTAATTGATTGCAATGCGCTCCTACGCAACCCGCAATAGGTATACCCTCATTGAGCACATTATTGGGATAACTATAGGCCCAAACCCAATCAGGAAACGCACTCAACCATTCTGGTTTGGGCATTAAATTGTCTATACCCCAATCGCCATCCCCACTTAAATGACAACCCAATCTTCCCATTCCATAGGCCAACATTAAACCTGCAGCCGCAGAATCACACATATGCCAAGCGCCAATTTTATATTGCCTAACATAAAGTAAAATACCTATTGCTGCTACTATGAGTCCGCCATAAAAAGTTAAACCACTAAATGAAATAAGTGACCCAATTGGATCAGCCATAAGTTCATCTATGTTTTCTAAATTATGAAAAATCTTTGCACCTAGAATACCTCCAATAGCAGCAATACCAACAATATTCCCCATTAATTCATACGGGTGAGTACTTACTTCAATTTCTTTTAACACTTTCCCTTTTAAGGCATCCGCCTCCTTTTTCTTTTGATAATATGCGTAGGTTCCACCCAATAAAGCCCCAAACCAACTGCCTTTCCCACTCAAAATAAATTTTTGAGGATTAGCAACCAAGGCATCGTAATCGAGCACCATTTCCAAAAATTTAAATCCAATGAATGAACCAATCACAACAGCAGTTGCAAAATCAAGGAAAGTTATGGGTTCATTTTCTTTTCTTTTCATTAAGAATGGCTTTAATAAACCCTCTGCTTCTTTTCTTTTTAACTCAGAATTTGTAGCCAAATAAGCACCAACAAAAGAAAGGGCCATCATAAACCCAAATGTTTGAATCGGGAGTGGAATAGCTAAACCCAACAAGTCGCGTATTAAATCTGAAATGGTTGCGTACATACTTTTAATATATTGCTACGAATAACGCGTTTTTTTTTATTAGACTATTAAAAATTCCTATTTTGCCCCTGGTAAATGTTAAAAAAAATGGATAAGATAAAGATAGATCTGAGAAGCGATACGGTAAGCAAACCAACACCAGCCATGAAGCATGCCATGATGGAGGCAGAAGTTGGCGATGATGTATTTAACGAAGATCCAAGTGTAAATGCACTTCAAGAGTATGCTGCTAATTTATTTGGCATGGAAGCCGCATTGTTTTGCAGCAGCGGTACTCAAACCAATCAAATTGCCATAAAATTGCATACACAACCAGGTTCGGAAGTGATTTGCGATGCGCGTGCGCATGTCTATTTATATGAAGGTGGTGGAATTGCATTTAACAGTAGCGCTTCGGTAAAACTCATCGCATCTGAACGTGGATTATTTACCGCAAATGAAGTGAAAGAATGTATCAATGAAGATAATATTCATTTTCCAAAAAGCAGCTTAGTTTGTCTTGAAAATACCGTGAATAAAGGTGGCGGTGCATGCTGGGAATGGGAAGAAATTTTAAAAATTAAGGAAGTTTGCAAACAACAGGCCATTCCTTTTCATTTGGATGGAGCCAGATTATTTAATGCCTTAATTGCCAAAAACCAGACAGCCAAGCAATATGGTGAAACTTTTGATACCATTTCAATATGTTTAAGCAAAGGTTTGGGAGCCCCTGTTGGATCACTATTATTAGGTTCGGCCCAACACATTTATCAAGCAAAAAGAATTAGGAAAGTATTGGGCGGCGGAATGAGACAAGCAGGATTTTTAGCAGCAGCAGGATTATATGCGCTGCAACATCAGGTGGATAGATTAAAAATTGATCACCAACATGCAGCATACATTGCCAAAATTTTACAAGGAAAATCATGGGTTAAATTCATGTATCCGGTTGAAACCAATATTATTATTTTCCAAACTTCAGCTCATTTGCCTTCAAGCGAATTAAGCACTTTGCTGCAGGATAAGGGAATTAAAATTTCGAATATGGGCAATAATTTGGTGCGACTTGTTTTCCATTTAAATCAATCGGCTGATGATATCGACTTCTTAGCCAATACAATACAAAGCATTGATAAATAATAATTTATAATTACTAATTTCTTTAATTTATTAAATATTCTTATTTTAAAATAGACAATTAACAAAGACATATTGTCTAAAAAAATGGGTAAATACAGGACTATGTGAATCTTAAAATTTACTAAATCCTATGATTACTAAGGGGAATGAGTTAAATTGTGCCCTTATTTTAAAATAAATTTACTTAATAAATTAATAGCATGTTGAAAAAATTACTTTTTGCGACCCTATTGCTTGCAAATTTTTCAGCCTATTCTCAATATTCTAATGTAATTTCCACCTCGCTATTACCGATTGTGGGTGGAAATATTTTAGATGTAGTTGATTATAACAATGATGGTTTTGAAGATGTAATCTACCAAAGTGGAAATCTGAATTCAAGCATTAAGCTATTTAAAAATGTAAATGGTAGGTTTACTGACGTAACTACCTCGGTTGGATTACCCAACATTGCTGGAAGTGGAAATGGGGATGAAGGTGTAATTTCTTATGATTACAACAACGACGGATTACTCGATCTATTATTTACAAAATCTGGGAATGGTGCGTATATCCGCTTATTTAAAAATAATTGCGGTACAAATTTTACCGAGGTAAGTACCTTCGCAAATTTACCTACGAGCCTTAACATTGCTGCTCAATTCCAAACCAATGACCCAATCATCCTAATCATGGATTATGATAAGGATAAAGACAATGATATCGTTTTTGCTGGATTTGGTATTGTAACCGGAGAATATAGCGTTAATGTATTGAAAAACAATGCAGGTGTTTTTGGTGCACCAACGAGTTTAATCTCGGGATTTGGCGCCACAACAGTTCCCAATTTTGCGGCTATCGATTATGATTTAGATTTAGATGAAGACTTACTAATCATTAAAAATAATAACATCAATAATGCTTCACAAATTGATGTATACGAAAACAATGGTGGGGGTAGTTTTACAGTGGTTCCATCGGGAACCGGACTCACAAATTCTAGTCCAGTTGCATTTGCCAATATAGTAGATTTAAACCGTGATGGATTTATGGATATTCTTTTGGGAACCAAAGAGGTTGTTAATCCTGGTCCGGGTAATTTAGGATGTAAAGTGTTTTTAAATAAAGGACTTGGAGATGGTTCATTTGTAGATTCTACAGCTAACTACAATACACAAACAGCAACAGCAGGAGATTATACCTTTTCTCATCAATTTGACTCAGACAATGATGGTGATTATGATTTTTTATGGGAGTTAAAAACAACTAATTTAAACACACCGCCATTGCTTATGATTAACAATGGTAGCAACATCTTTACCGATCAAAGGTCGTTCAGAATGCCAAGTGCCTCTACCCCATCAATTAGATCGAATAGGTATTTTATATTCGACTTTAACAACGATGGTTTCATGGATGTTTTTGTGCCAGGTACACCTTCTACCAACGCCCAATTATTAAGAAACAATGGCACAGGTAGTAATAAGTACCTAAATATTCGTTTACTTTCATGTAACAGTCAGGCAGATCCATTAGGGGCGAAAATTTATATTCGAGCAGGTGCCCTTCGCATGCACAAGGTATACAATGGCCAAGGAAATACTACAACCAGCACGGGTAAATCTGAGAAAATACATTTTGGTTTAGGATCAAATACGAGCATCGATAGTTTAGTTATCAACTGGCCAAATGGCTTAACCGAAATTAGAACAGGACTAAATGTGAACCAAAATATAACGCTATATGACGATCCAAATTGTGTTATTGGGGCACCATTAGTCTTTGATTTAGGTCCAGATACAATTAGTTTTTGTAATGTAAAATCTGGAGATCTTTTTGCTAGTCCGGGTTTTGCCAGCTATACCTGGAACACCAATGCAAGCACAGAAAGTATTACAGTTAGTAGTAAGGGTTGGTACACGTGTACGGTAACAACCGCTGCTGGTTGTATTGCTACAGATAGTATTTATGCCGCATTTGGTGAAGGGAAAATTAATCCATCGGATACAAATATTTGTAAAGGATCTTCTGTTACCTTAAATGCATTCCCAAGATACGACTGCTCGCCATCGGGTGCGCCAGCAAAAAGGACCATCAATGGTGGTGATAATGTAGGTGCCGACTTTGAATACATTGCCTCACTTGATGGACATCACTATTATAAAATTAAAAATGCCAGTAATTGGTCTACCGCCGAGAGCAAAGCCATTGCAGCAGGTGGGTATTTAGCGGTAATCAATACAAAAGTTGAGGATGATTTCATTTCAACTAATCCAAGTTTAGCAGGTCAAAATTTCTGGTTAGGCCTTTACAAAGACCGCGGAATAGGCGCAACATTTAAATGGGTTAATTGCGATACTTTCGCCTATCAAAACTGGACAAGCACAGCGCTAACCCAATTAGGAGATACCAGTAAGCGTCATGCCTACCTTATTAAAAAGAATTGCCCAGAAGGTGGTTTTTGGAATGTAACCAATCAAAATGTAAACCTAACAGATACCTGTGAAAATAATTTCTTCGGACTCGTAGAATTTGATGAGTCTACCGATATCAAATATTTATGGTCTAATGGTGATACAACCGCATCTACAACAGTTACACCTGCCAATTCAGGAACAGAATCGGTTCAAATTAGACAAAAAGGGGCAGTATGTTTTGCCAATATTAACATCAATTTGATTGATGCAAATGATTTAATCCAAGGTGCAACGAACGATACCATTGCAGAATGTAAAACCAGCTTTATTATCCTTGCTGCTAAAACCGGTATGAAAAGTTACTCTTGGAGCACAGGCAGCACAAATTCATTCATATTTATTAGCAGCGTAGGTGCCAACAGGTGGTATAAGGTAACTGCTGTTACACCAGAGGGTTGTATTGGGGTAGACAGTGTATTTGTAAGCATATATAATAGCAATATTTTAACACCAGATACAACAGTTTGTGCTGGTGCTGAAATAACTTTAAGAGGACCATTACCTCCTTTTAAATATAATTCAGATTATTTTCAGAACTTCCAGAGCATTCCACCAAACTTTCCAGACTGGGATAAAACAAATGCCATTTCATTCAATGGATCCCGAGTTTTAGGTCCATTTGGCAATGATTCTGTTACCTATACCATGAATAGTTTACCTCAACATGATTCAATTCGGGTAACCTTTGATTTATTTATACATGATACCTGGGAAGGTAATTGTAGTGTAGTTGGACAAGATCGATTTAGATTTAAAAATGGAAATACGAATGTAATTAGCACCACTTTTTCTAATTCACCAAGTTGTACGCAAAGCTTTAATGGAACTACTACACCTGGATCTTATCCTGCAACCAGCGGAGCTTCTGCTACAAACCTACCAAGAAGATGTGACATTACTGGCTTAACAACCAAATATACCATAACCCGTTCGTTCCGTCATACCGCAGCAGCATTAAATCTTGCCTGGGTAGCAGAACTCAACGATACGGTAGATAATACTAACCTATGTAATGAAAGTTGGAGTTTAGACAATGTGACTATCGAAGTAAGACGTCCGGGAAATTTGGAATGGTCTACTGGAGATTCTACCCAAAATATTTTGGTAACCCCAACTAATCCAACAACAGAGTACTGGGTTAAAGTACCTTTTGGCAATTCGTTTTGTTACGACACTGTAACCGTAACTACCACTTCTGGCAAATTAGATTCAGATTTAATTACAAGCGATACACTCAGAATTTGTTCTGCGCCTGGAACCTTATCATTTGTGAATATGTCTTCAGGCTTCCAAAACTATACTTGGAGTACAGGTGCAACAACTAGGGCTGCTGAAGTATTTAATGAAGGCTGGTATACAGGATGGGCTTCTACCCTAACGCCAATAACAGGCTGTTATAATTGGGATAGTGTATATGTAACAAGAGGTGGATATTTTATGGAACCAAACACAGATACTACCATTTGTTATGGAAGTCCTTTTACCTTAAAGTTAAATTTAAAAAACGATTGTAATCCATTTGGAGCACCTGCTAAAATTACTTACACACCAGCAGATCCAATTACCGGTTATACTTATTTAGGCGAGTACAGAGGTCATTATTACTATAAAGCTGATGTAAATAGTTCATGGAGTATTGCTGCTCAGAATGCCTTAGCTGCGGGTGGTTATTTAGCCATTATAAATGACACTACCGAACAAAACTTTATAACCGATATGGTTAAAGAAAATGTTTGGATTGGTTCATTTTTGGGTCCAAACGGATACTTCATTTGGATGAATTGTGATAGTATTACTTATTCAAATTTCACGCCTGGCCAACCACTTCCAAGTCCGGATAATTACACCTTTATTGTAGGTGAAAATTGTGCAAATGGGAAACTATGGGAAACCAATCAAGACGATGATCAAGCTAATAATGACGTATGTAAACGTAATATATTCGGACTATTAGAAATTGCGCCAACAGACTATAAATATGATTGGTGGATAGACAATGTATCTACTTATAATACTGATTCCATTACCATTTTCCCTACGGCAAATACAAAAGTAAATGCATTTGTGCAAAAATTTGAAGGAGCGCCTAACTGTGGAGCAGGAATTGCAGTTAACATAGATATTATTGATGAAGGATTTGATATTATTTTGGATAGTGTAGAAAAAATAAGTTGCGCTGGTGATACAGTTATGATTGAAGCCAAAGCAGGATATTCAAACTATGCTTGGGATAATGGAGAGACAACACAAATTGCAGTATACAGCAATAGAATTGGTTGGGCATATTGCTCATACGATAATGGAACTTGTGTATTTACAGATAGTATTTACCTCAATGTTCCAGGTAAATTAACAGCAACTCCTACCTTCACCAATATTACTTGTTTTGGATCAGACGATGGAATAGGTAATGCTACTACCATTAATGGAACTCCGCCATTTACAATTACTTGGTTGCATAATGGTTCAAATAATTTAACCGAAACAGGATTAGCTGCTGGGGTATATTATTACACTGTTACAGACTCTAATAGCTGTTTTGTAATGGATAGTATTACTATAACAAACCCAGATTCTGCTTTGCAAGTTGACTTAAATCTACTTACAGGTGTGAGATGTAATGGGTATGATAGTGCAATAATTGCTCCACTGGTTTTAGGAGGTGAAAGGCCATATACCGGAAATTGGATAGGATATACAGCTACAGACACACTTTACTTTGTGGGTGCAGGCACATACACTTACAGCATAACTGATGCAAGAGGTTGCAATATCAGTAAAGACATTGTGCTGAGCGAACCCAACAAGTTAAGTTTAAAAACAACCATTTTAAGTCAGATATTTTGTCCAGAGGATTCCACAGGTATTGTATATTTTGAGGGTAATGGGGGCGTTGGACCGTATCAATTTGTTTGGAATTTAAAAGCACTTGCTACTGATACCGCTTTTGGTGTATTCAATGGCTTATCATATGGGTATATTATCGACCAAAACATGTGTATCGATTCTGCAGCCATCAATATGGTGGCATCTAATCCGGGTGGAAATTGCGGTGTAGTTGTTTCTGAAGGATTTACTCCAAATGGCGATGGCATCAATGATTTCTTATTTGTAAGAGGATTAAGTGAGTTTCCAGATAATGAATTAGTCATATTTAATCGTTGGGGTGAAAGTATCTTTGAGGCCACTAATTATAAAAACGATTGGGATGGAAAAGTTAAATCGCCGGGATTAATGAAAGACGCTGGAGGTATTGTGCCAAACGACACGTATTTCTATGTGTTAAAGACCAAAGCAAATAACAAAACCTATTCGGGATATATTTATATAACCAAATAATTAATTAGCACAAACCATGAAATTAAATAGATTTTTATCAATACTCAGTTTGGTGCTTTGTATACAAACCACACAAGCTCAACTCAGCGGTGGGAACGAGCACTTTATTTTTAATCCGGTAATGATTAATCCCTCTGTTGCTGGTTTGCACCACAATCAACTCAGATTAGGTTATGATGCAAGATGGGTAGGACTAGATGGTGCGCCTCAAAATGCATTTCTAAATTATGATAGAATGTTCAATGGCAATTCTGGTTGGAATGTTTCTGTAATATCAGATAGGCTTGGCCCTATTAGCACCATTTCTATTGCTAATGCTTTTGCTTTTCATATTAAAATTACCGGTGAAACAAATTTATCTTTTGGCTTAAAACATCATTTAACGCAAAGCAATTTAAATCTGAATAAAAATAAGTTATTAGATCCAAACGATCCGCTTTTAAACGCAGATCAAGATGGCATTCCCGTTAATAATTTTGACGCCTCAATAGCAGTTAATAATTCAGAAAAGTTCTTTGTAGGACTCAGTTACAGAAATATTATTCCGCAACCAAGATTTAGATATGTGGGCGCTAATGTTGAGCCAATTCTAAGTTTGCAAGCTTGGTATCGCCAAGAATTTGGAGATGCTGCACTCGAAGCATATACAGTAGTATCTGCCTCTACCAATAATCCGGTGAATACCCAAATTGGGGTAATGGGAACTTTTCAAAACATGGTAGGTATTGGTTTAAATTTTTCTCCCGTTCAACAAGTTGGATTATTTACCTTTATTAAATTAACAGATAGGTTCAATGTGTTTTACAACTACAATTTACCTATTTCAGACATTTCGCAAGTTAGCAAGCAGTCGCACGGAATTGGTCTTGGGTACCGGCTTGGTAAAGAAAGCTTAAAAGGAAATAGCTTTTTCTTACAACCTACCAACGAAAGTTCTAGAACAAGGTTATTTTAACTAAAAAGGGAGTATTTGATACTCCCTTTTTTTTGGCCTCATTTTAAAGATACTCACTCAATTTTAGTATATTTGCAGCCATTTTATGATAGCACTTACTAATATTGGATTTGAATTTGGTGGAAGATTCTTATACCGCAATGCAAATTGGCATATAAAACCCAACGAGCGAATTGGCCTTATTGGATTAAACGGTACTGGTAAATCTACCCTACTTCGTATAATAACAGGCGAGTATACCCTTACAGAGGGTACCATGAGTAAACCCCGCGATTTAACGATTGGATTCTTTAACCAAGATCAGTTAAGTTTTGATAGTGATGATACCATTTTAAATGTTGCACTTACTGCTTTTGAAAAACAACTCCAGTTAGAAAAAGAAATTAATGATATTATAGAATTACTTGAAACCGACCATAGCGAGGAGGTAATTCAAAAATTAAGCGATAAACAAGAGGAGTTTGAACGGTTAGATGGATATAATATACACCACCGAACCGAAAAAATTTTAGAGGGCTTAGGATTTACAACCGAACAACTAACAAAACCATTCAATAAATTTTCTGGAGGTTGGAGAATGCGTGTTATGCTAGCCAAAATGCTATTGCAGGAACCAAACCTATTAATGTTAGATGAGCCTACCAATCACTTAGATTTACCCAGTATTGAATGGCTTGAGGAATATTTAAAAAGCTATAAAGGCACCGTGATAGTGGTGAGTCATGATAAGTTTTTCTTAGACAAAATGGTAAATAAAATTGTGGAGGTTAGTATGCAAAAGATTTTTGAATACCCTGGCAATTATCAATTTTACCTAGAATCGAAAGAAGAACGCATGGAACTTCAACAACGTTCTTTCGACAACCAACAACAGTTTATAAAAGAGCAAGAAAAACTTATCAATAGGTTTAAAGCAAAAGCGAGCAAGGCCTCAATGGCGCAGAGTAGGGTGAAAATGCTCGACAGATTAGATAGAATTGAAGCTCCAGAAGATGATAACAGAGAAATTAATATTCAATTTAGGGTAGGTGTTCAACCCGGAAGAACATTAGCAGAACTAAATAATGTAAGCAAAAGTTATCCTGGTGTACCTATTGTTTCTGGTGCAGAAGGCAGAATAGAAAAAGGAGATAAAATTGCTTTAATCGGTGCTAATGGAAAAGGAAAGTCAACTATTTTGCGCTTATTGGCTCAAACCGATTCATACGAGGGCGAGATAAAATTAGGACACAATGTGCGCAAAGCTTTTTATGCGCAACACCAACTTGAATCTTTAAACCTACAACATGAAATTTTAGAGGAGTTATCTAACTTTGCAACAGACAGACCAGAAACAGAATTACGCACCGTTTTAGGTTGTTTCTTATTTGCTGGAGATGATGTATTTAAAAAGATTAAAGTACTCAGTGGAGGCGAGAAAGCCCGTGTTGCCTTGGCAAAAACGCTTTTAACAGAAGCAAACTTTTTATTGCTCGATGAGCCTACCAACCACTTAGATATGCGTAGTATTAATATTTTAATACAGTCGCTACAAAATTATGAGGGAACATTTATTGTTGTAAGTCACGATAGGTATTTTGTATCTGAAATTGCCAATAAAATTTGGTGGATTGAAGAGGGAAAAATAAAAGAATATCCAGGAACTTTTGCAGAATTTGAATTTTGGAAAGCCAAAAGAGATGCGGAACAAAAATTACAAACTCCCAAACCTGAACCTAAAAAAGAAAAAAAGCCTGAACCCTTAGGCGCCGTTGAAACAAGTTCTCAAAAACCAGCAAAAGTTAGTAATAACTATATTCAGTCGCTCAAGAAAAAGTTTGATGATTACGAGCAGCAAGTAAACCAAATCAAAGGCAAACTTAAGGAATTAGAAACGGCCTTTACCTTGCCAGAGAACAGCAATGATTCGAAAAAAATTGCTGAACTTAATTCGTTATATGAGGCCGAGAAAAAGGCGCTCACTCAAATCGAAAAAGAAATGGAAGCGGTGATGGAAGAACTGATTGAATTGGAATAAATTATAATGAGCCTCCAACTAAATGATAGCATAAAAAAATCCCGATTGAGTGATGCAATCGGGATTTTTTTTGTTCGAGTTAAACTATTCGGTTCAGGCCGACAGTTCTTTGGTATTTCTTTGAATAAAAGCAGTTAATTCTTCACCATGTAATAGGTTTTGTGATAAGCGCGCTAAATCAAAAGCTTGCTTGCTTAATTGTGTTTTTGCATCGCCAGCCGTCATTTTACTTAATTTTAAACTCAATGGGTGGTTCGTATTAATTACTACATTAAAAGTATCAGGCATATTTCCAAAAATATTCATACCCTGCATTTTTTGCATTTCCTTCATCCTACGCTCCCACTCAGGCTTAATTAAGGTTAGGAAAGAATCATCTGGAGAAAGGGCTTCAGTGCTAAATTTGTAGGTTCCTGCAAAACTAAAATCTTTCTCGAAAGCTTCTTTTAGGGCTGTTTGATCGGCATCACTTAAAACACTCTCTTTCTTTATGTCTTTATCAATCAATTTATCTACGCTATCACTATCAACTCGCTTCCAAGTAACGTTTTCTATCTTATTTTCAACATTGCTAATAAAATGATTATCCAATACGCCATCCATAGCCAACACATCGTAGCCACGCTTTTCAACAGCCTGAATAAAGCTATCGTGTGCAACCATATCATTGCTATATAAAAACACTACCTTATTGTCTTTATCTGTTTGCGTAGAAGCTACTTTTTCTTTATATTCTTCTAAGGTATAAAAGTCTTTGGCCTTATTTTGAAGCAAGCAGAATTTTACACCACGGTCGTAAAACTTCTCTTCGCTAATCATACCATATTTTACAAAAGTACCTACACTCTCCCATTTGGCATTGTATTCTACCCTATCTTGCTTATAAATTTCTTCTAACTTATCGGCTACTTTTTTGGTGATATGACTATTAATTTTCTTTACATTGGCATCACTTTGTAAATAGCTTCTGCTCACATTTAATGGGATATCCGGAGAATCAATAACACCATGCAACAACATTAAAAACTCAGGAACTATATCTTGAACCGAATCGGTAACAAATACTTGGTTGCTATATAATTGAATTTTATTGCGCGTTGGCTCAAACTCATTCTTAATTTTTGGAAAGTATAATATTCCAGTTAGTTTAAACGGATAATCTACATTTAAGTGAATCCAAAACAAAGGTGTTTCACTGAATGGATATAACTCTTTATAAAAAGCCTCATAATCCTCTTTGGTGCAATCTGCAGGTGCTTTTGTCCATAATGGAGAAGGGTTATTTAACACCTTATCTTCAAAAGAAATTTCTACAGGCAAAAACTTACAGTACTTATCTAAAATTCCTTTGATTCTGAAATCATCATTAAACTCCATAGAATCTTCGGCAATGTGTAAAATAACTTCTGTGCCTCTTTCCGTTTTTTCTGATTCACTGATCTCAAACTCGGTACTGCCATCGCAAGTCCATTTTACAGCATTTGCACCCTCTTTATAGGATTTGGTATGTAACTCTACTTTATGCGCCACCATAAAAGCAGAATAGAATCCTAACCCAAAATGTCCGATTACTTGCGCACCTTTGTCTTTATATTTCTCCAGAAATTCTTCTGCACTACTAAAAGCCAATTGGTTGATGTATTTACCAACTTCTTCCTCCGTCATACCAATACCCTTATCAATAATATGAAGGGTTTTAGCCTCTTTGTTTAATTTTACTTCAATTTTTAAATCACCTAACTCGCCTTTTGCTTCTCCACTCCCAGATAAAGTCTTTAACTTCTGGGTAGCATCTACTGCATTACTTACCAGTTCTCTTAAAAAGATCTCGTGGTCTGAATACAAGAATTTCTTGATAATTGGAAAAATGTTTTCTGTGTGAACACTAATATTACCTTTAGTTGCCATAATGATATAAAATTTTATCTCAGAAACTCAAATTACGTTCCATTCAAAAAATGCTGTCAATTTGTCTAGAACCTAAATAAAATAAGGCAATTTTAACACTTGTTATTTCGTTTTATTCCATATTTTTGAAAACGTATGAAGAAATTTCTGTTCTTGACAGGTTTGTTAGCTTTTAAGCTTGGTTCAGCCCAAATTGGAGGAATGGGTACATACCAGTTTTTACAAGTACCAACGAATGCAAGAATTAATGCCTTGGGTGGTAATGCCATTTCAACACCTGATGCAGATATAAACTTAGTAAGCATTAATCCTTCATTACTTAACGAAAAGAATCACAAACAAATTGGAGCAAACTTCATCAATTATTTCAGTGATATTAAGGCTGGTGAACTTAATATTGGATACCATTCGGATACGCTAAAAACAACTTTTGCAGCTGGTATTCAATACATGAATTATGGAAATTTTGTAAAAACTGCGCCAGACGGACAAGTATTGGGAACGTTTACTGCAGGAGAATATAATTATCATCTCTCTGCAGCCAGAAGATATAATCAAATATCCTATGGCGCCACCCTCAAATTGATTCATTCAAATTTAGAAGTGTACCAATCTTATGGCATAGCTGCAGATATTGGAGCAAATTGGCGCAGTGAAGATGAATTAATTTTAGTTACTGCTGTTTTGGGAAATATTGGCACACAAATTAGCACCTATACAAATGATAATTTTGAAAACATCCCCTACAATGTTCAGATTGGTTTTTCAAAGAAATTCGCACACAACCCGTTTAGATTTGGCATAATTGCTCATAATTTGCAGAGTCCTGGTAAATTATTGTATCAAATTAGTAACAGGCAATATACTAGTTTAGAAACTGGATTACCCATTGAAGAAGATTTCAGCTTGTTACAAAAAGCAATGAGTCATTTAATTATTAATACAGAATTACTTTTGGGTAAAACAATACAAATACGTTTTGGATATAATACCTTAAGAAATAGAGAACTTAGCTTAAATAATATAAGAGGCATGAATGGTTTTTCATGGGGAGTTGGACTAAAACTCAACCGTTTTCATTTTGCATATGGGTATGGCGGTTTCATTCCTGGTAGAAATACCAACTCCTTTAGTTTGATTACCAGAATTCAGGACTTTAAACGCGCAAAAAACTAATTATGTTGGCACCAATCATTATTGCTATAGATGGATATTCTTCTTGTGGTAAAAGTACCTTAGCCATACAATTAGCAGAGCGTTTGAGCTATAAATATGTAGATACTGGAGCGATGTACCGCGCCTTAACCCTGTATTTATTAAAGAACCAAATAGATATTCACCACCCCGATATGGTGGCTGAGGCTTTATCAAATATTCAAATTAGTTTCGGACTCAACGAAATAACACAAAAGCAGTATACCATTTTAAATGGAGAAAATGTAGAGGATGAAATTAGAATAAATCCCAGAGTAGCCAGTGCTGTTAGTGTGGTAAGTGCGCAAAGCGAGGTGAGAAAATTTTTGGTTAATCAGCAACAGGCTTTTGGCGCTACTAAAGGCATTGTAATGGATGGGCGCGATATAGGCACAGTGGTTTTCCCCAATGCCGAGCTCAAACTATTTATTACTGCAGAACCCATGATTAGGGCGCAGCGGAGATTAGATGAATTGCAAGAGAAAGGTCAACATACTACCTTAGAAGAGGTACTTGCCAATTTACAGAAACGTGATTTAATGGACACCACCCGCGCTGATAGTCCGCTCCTAAAAGCAGCAGACGCCATTGAAATAGACAATTCATACTTGAGCAGACAAGATCAACTAAATAAAGTGCTGCAATTGGTTAAAAATCTAAATCAAAACGCGCAATAATAAGTTAACTAACCCGATTTAAACCTGCCTTAAATAATTTATTCTCTGGATCTAGATCAAGGGCAACTTTGTATTGAATACGTGCCTCTTGTTTGTTTTTGCGCTCCTCAAATACAAGTCCTTTCATATAAAAAGCATTGGCATACATTGGGTTCATTTGCGTACATATGTTCCAATTTCTAAGCGCTTCGTCCATAAATCCGTTTTCATAATTAATGTATCCAACATTATAATAGGCTAAGTAGTTTTGGGGATCTAAATCGATTACGCGGCGGTAATCAATGAGTGCAGATTTATAATTTTTTATTTGTTGGTTAAAAACCGCTCTCCCAAAATAGGCGTCTACCCCTTTTGGTTTCAATTTGAGGGCTGCAGCAAAATATTCAAAGGCAATAGATTTCTTTTTGCCAGCATATAAATTGGCAATATATAAAGTTGATTCGTAATCTGTAGGATCATTTTCAATAGCTGTTTGAAAATGATAAATAGCCCTGCTTGTATCACCTAATTCTTTAAAATTTAAGCCCATCATGTGATAAATAGTTGCCTCTTCAGGGTTTAACTTTCTTAAGTTATTTAGTAATTGAATAGATTTCTGATGCTCCTTTACCAGAAAATATAAATCGGCCAATTTCATCATTGCCTCCCCATAATCAGGTTTTAACGCAATGGCTTTCTCGTACCAAGTAGCAGATTCTTTGGTTGCATTCATGGCATATAGCGTTCTGGCTAAACTAAAAGCATATAATGCATTGCTGCTATCTAATCGGTAAGCCTCTCTATAATCATCTTCTGCCCTATTTAAATATTTCTCGGCTACATAAATTTGCGCCCTTTGATAATACAATTCGGGGTCTTCTGGATTATCCTCAATAGATTTACTAATTTCTTTAACTGCAGAAATATTGGATAAGCTATCCGAAATAACTTTTTTGTCTGAACCTACTTTAGGTTCAGAACAAGCCATAATGTGTATAAAAAGAATGACAAAAGTCAGAATTTTTAGAGAAAGTTTTGCGCGCATTTTTATATTTTTGGAAGTTCCAATTTTACACAAAGAAAGCATTTGATGAGTAGTCAAACAAATCTTTAAAAAAGTTGGAAGTAAATTACTAATTCATCATTACTAATTCAATATTTAGAATGCCATTTTACCATCGCATGGGGCAAATTCCCCAAAAAAGACATACACAATTTAGAAAGCCAGACGGCAATTTGTTTTCGGAAGAACTAGTGTCTACAGAGGGTTTCAGCAGTTTATACTCTTTAGTATATCATACACATCCGCCAACTTTGGTAAAAGAAATTGAGCAACCCATAGATGTTACCCCAAAAGCTGCATTGCCCAAAAACATGCAAAACAGAAGCTTTTTAACGTTTAAGGCCGAACCAAAAGATGATTTTTTAGATTCGCGCGTGGTAATGCTCTTTAATCGTGATTTATATATATCTGTGGCCGCTCCTAAAAAGAGTATGACTCATTATTTTTACAAAAATGCCGATGCAGATGAAGTAATATTTATCCATGAAGGGAGTGGTACGTTGAAAACCATATATGGAAATATTCCTTTTGAATATGGCGATTATTTGGTTATCCCAAGAGGTGTAATATATCAAATGCATTTTAACTCAGAAAACAATCGCTTATTTATTACCGAAAGCTTTTCTCCAATTAAACCACCCAAAAGATATATGAATCAATTTGGTCAGTTTTTAGAACACTCACCTTATTGTGAACGTGATATTAAACTTCCAGAAAACCTAGAAACCATAGACCAAATGGGAGATTTTAAAGTAATGATTAAAAAGCAAGATTTACTTTATCCCTACCACTATGCGAGTCACCCTTTCGATGCCATAGGCTGGGATGGTTACCAGTATCCATATGGGTTCAGCATACATAATTACGAGCCAATTACAGGAAGAATTCATATGCCACCGCCGATTCACCAAACCTTTGAAGGGCATAATTTTGTAATTTGTTCATTTGTGCCAAGGTTGTATGATTACCATCCAGATTCTATTCCTGCTCCATATAACCATAGCAATGTAGATAGCGATGAGGTTTTATACTATGTAGATGGCGATTTTATGAGCAGAAAACATGTAGAACGCGGAATGATTAGTTTGCATCCAAAAGGCATTCCACATGGTCCACACCCTGGCACAGTAGAAAAATCTATTGGTAAAAAAGAAACCAAAGAATTGGCTGTAATGATAGATCCATTTTACCCATTGGAAATAACCCAAGCCGCTTTAAACTGCGAAGACCCACACTATTACAAATCTTGGGTAGAGTAATCCAAATTGTGTGCAAGTAGATTGTTTTTTCTCATTTATATTTGAAGCAAATTTTAACACGAAATTATGAACAACGATTTCCTTCCCTTACACGGAACAGATTATGTAGAATTATATGTAGGAAACGCCAAACAGGCAGCCCATTTCTACAAAACAGCCTTTGGTTTTCAAAGTTTGGCCTATGCCGGACCCGAGACTGGGGTTAGAGATAGAGCAAGTTATGTGTTGGTTCAGAATAAAATGCGTTTGATGTTAACCACTCCATTGCATTCTGATTCGCCCATAGCAGCGCACCATAAGAAACATGGTGATGGGGTAAAAACCCTAGCCTTAATGGTTGATGATGCATATAGCGCTTTTGAAGAAACCACCAAAAGAGGCGGCAAGCCTTATATGGAGCCAATAAGCATTACGGATGAGCATGGAGAAGTGCGCATGAGTGGTATACATACCTACGGAGAAGTGGTACATGTTTTTATTGAACGTAAAAACTACCAAGGTGTGTTTATGCCCGGATTTAAAAAATGGGAAAGTTCATATAATCCTGAACCAACAGGTTTGTTATACGTAGATCATTGCGTTGGTAATGTAGGTTGGAACCAAATGAATCCTTGGGTAAAATTTTATGAAGAGGTAATGGGCTTCAAAAATATTTTGTCATTTGATGATAAAGATATTTCTACCGAATATTCAGCGCTCATGAGTAAGGTAATGAGCAATGGAAATGGCTTCGTTAAATTCCCCATAAACGAACCTGCCGAAGGTAAAAGAAAATCACAGGTAGAAGAATATTTAGAATTTTATGAAGGTGAAGGAACGCAACATATTGCTATTGCCACCGCCGATATTGTTAGCACCGTAAAAGCTTTAATGAGCAGAGGGGTTGAATTTTTAAAGGTACCAAACAGCTATTACGATGATTTATTAGATCGTGTTGGCCCTATTGAGGAAGACCTAGAACCTTTGAAGGAATTGGGCATTTTGGTAGACCGCGATGATGAAGGATATTTATTGCAATTGTTTACCAAACCAGTTGAAGATAGGCCAACCATGTTTTATGAAATCATTCAACGTAAAGGTGCAAAATCTTTTGGCAAAGGAAATTTCAAGGCATTGTTTGAAGCCATCGAGCGCGAGCAAGAAACAAGAGGAAATCTGTAGTAGTAAAAAGTCTGTTGGCTGCAAGCCAACAGACTTTTTACTAGATATACTTTTTTAATAAAAACGGACCAAAAGGAAGTAATGCAGCTATAACTGCAATGGCAGATTTTTTGAAACTCCAATTGTACTCAATGTTGGCTCGAACCAGCCAAATCATATACAACACAAATAATAGGCCATGCGCCCACCCAATATATTTTACTAATAATGGATTGCCTAGTAAGTATTTGACAGGCATAGCGATAAACATGAGTAAAATAAATGAAACGCCCTCTAGAATGGCGATTTGATGAAATTGCTTATATAATTTTGAATGTTCCATTACGCTGCTTTTAAATCGGAGATGCGTCTAATAATACTTAACATAAAACCTACAATCATTACTATGGTTCCTACCCAAACCAAATTAATCCAAGGGAAAATAATGGCTTTCATAATCACAAATTCACCACTGGTATCTTTTTCTGCGGTTGTAATGGTAATTGTTTTATTCTCTGGATTTACACCCTTAAAATTAAACTTCAATTTAGCCTCCTCTACCAAGGCCTCATAACTGGTTGCCGAATTATTTTGAACACCATACATTGGCATTGCATCATATACTTTATCTAAGGTATACACTTTTAACTCAGCACCCAAAAGCACCTGAAAGTTTTTAAGATCAACATTAGAAACATCAGCGTTAGTATTGATACCTTGCAAGATGGCGTAGGCATTATTGGTGTAAATGGTATCACCTGGTTTTACTTCATGTGTTTTTTCATTGATAAACTTGGCACTTGATTTTTGTGAAGGCACAGAGCTCACATAGGTAAACACATCGTGACTAACATAATGTTTGGTATCTGGATTGGCAACCAACCCAAATTTAGGATTTATTTGTCCGTTAGGATATAAATTAAATTCGTAATCTACCTCACCTGCATCATTAATCTTCTTATAGTTTACCTGGTAATAAGTATTTACCCAATGTTGCGAATCGCGCACATATGTAATGATATAATCACCCATTCGGTTTGGCTTTCCGCGCTCCAAAAAGATGTTTTCTACGTTTTCTTTAGTATTAAATTCTGGGTTCAAGGCCTCTCCTGTTTGGTTAATTGAAATTACTTGTTTATTGGCAGATGAAACCAATACACCAATTAATAATAAACCAAAACCAATGTGTGCCACACTGGCGCCAGCTAATTTAATTTTACCTCTTAAAAAGGGTAACATAATAGCGAAATTACCCACAACGCCAAACACGCCAGCAAACAACAATCCCAGGTATACATATTTCTTCAGACTAAATGCATAAAATAAGACAATCGTTAATACCAATGAAATAGCTGCATATAAACCAATTTTCTTGAGGCCTTCTTCTTTATTTTTCTTGTATTTAAGCAAATTGGCAACTGCCGTTAATACGCCAATTAATATTGCCATTGGCATTTGCCATTTGTTGTAATGGCCAATAACATCTGCGGGAGGTGCCATATTGGCTCCAAATATTTTATTAAATACTGGTATCGAAGTAGTAAGGGTTACCTGAAAAGAAGAAATAACCAATATTAAACTACCAATAAACATCCAAAACTCTCTCGTATATATTTCTTCATCTTTGGCAGAGCGTGGCAGTAATTTCCAACGCCAAACCACCATAGCAATAGATAATAATACAAAGGCCAATAAAAAAACAAGTAATTGCCCGCTCATTCCCAAATCTGTAAATGAATGCACAGATGAATTCCCTAATATACCAGAGCGTGTTAAAAATGTTGCATAAAGCACCAATAAGAAAGTAGCTAAAATAAGTACTACTGCAACTATATATGAGTTACCTGTAGCCTTATGCAAAATCATTACATGAACGCCAGCAATTAATATAAGCCAAGGAACCAATGAAGCATTTTCGACCGGATCCCAAGCCCAATAACCACCAAAACTTAGACTTTCATATGCCCAAAATCCACCCATAATGATTCCAGCACCCAAGACCATTACACTAATTAATGCCCAAGGTAAGGCTGGCTTCAACCATTCTTTAAAATCTTTGCGCCATAGCGCAGCAATGGCATAGGCAAAAGGTACAATGGTTGTGGCAAATCCAAAAAATAAGGTTGGGGGATGTATTACCATCCAATAGTTTTGTAATAATGGGTTCAAACCGTTACCATCTTTTACTTTACTCAAATAATCTGCTTGCTTAAAAATGGGCGCATCTCCCATTACATTTCTGAGCAATTCAAACGGACTACTGCCCAATTTATAGGAAAGGATTTTAACACCCAATAACATAGAGGTTAAAGCAATTTGAGATAACATTACCACTGCCATAACTGGGTTCAACCAAGATTTTGAAGTGCGCAATAAGATCTGGCCAATAACCATTTGCCAAAAAATCCATAATAAAAAGCTGCCTTCCTGTCCTTCCCAAAAGCAAGAAATCATAAAATGTACGGGCAAATCGCGACTAGAATGTTGCCATGCGTAATGATATTCAAAATAGTGACTATAAATAATTTTGAATAGCGCACCAATGATGGTTAAAACCGCCAAACTGTGCAAATGGAAAGCGTATTTGGCAATTTTTTCCCAACTTTTATCGAGCGGATTGCGCTCTGCAAAAAGATAACTCAAACTAGCCAGAATAGAAGATATAAATGAAACTACAACTGCTGTATGTCCCAAATTACCCCAGAATAAATGCTCTCCGATAAACGTTACTGTACTCATTTATGATAAAAATTAGTAAAAACTAAATTAATAATTGGCCAAAACCTATTTGGAAGCATCTGCTGTTTTTACTTCCCCATCGGTATATTTACTTGGGCATTTCAGTAATATTTTATTCGCTAAAAAATGATCACCTTCCATACTACCCACAATCACAATCTTTTCCGACCTGTCAAAATCAGCTGGTTCTGGATTATAATAAACCACCTTACTCTCATTTCCCGATTCGTCTTTTAAGTAAAAACTAAAATAGTTGGGATCCTTCTGAGGATTGTAATATTTTTCCTTTTCTCGGTTGAGCACCCCTACCACATGGTATTCTTTCCCCGGATTTTTGCTCGCCATTTCAAATCCTTCATAGGTACTGGCATCGCCGTACATACTCACAATGGCTCCAATAGCAAGGGCAATAACAAGAAGTCCAATAATACTCGATTTTTTCATGCTATTTTTTTTCTTGCTTTCTAATTTTCAAATCTAATGAAATAAGATAGGCAACTATACCTAAAAATAGCATTGCAATTACGGCTATTACCACATGAAACTTATCTGTACTACCAGCATCAGCCAGCGTACTACTTTGAATTTGATTGATGATAAAATGTGTCATAATCTTAGTCTTCATTTTCTTTTAAGAAAGTCAATTTATTTATTCTAATCTGAAGTTCTGCTATCCAAAATCCGATAAAAATCCAGCCCAAAACCGCCGGATAAAATACCAATCGTAACCTGCTGTCTAAATCATATGAATTAAATCCTGGGTTGCCCCCATTTCCCGGATGAAGGGAGGCCGTTAGCCTTGGTAAAACAAAAATTAATACAATGAAAACAGGAAGGGCAAACAAATTGTATACTGCCGAAATTCGTGCTTTTTTCTCCGCATCATCAATAGATCCGCGCAAAACAAAATAAGCAGCATACATTAACATGCCAATGGCGGCACTATTTAGTTTTGGGTCATTTGTCCAATAAGCTCCCCATGTATTTTTAGCCCAAATCATGCCAGTAACCAAGCCCATTGTCCCAAATAAAAGGGCAATTTTCGCATAAGCCTCCGAACGAATATCATGCAATAAATCTTTGTAAATCAATCCTTTTGCTGCATAAATAGCAGAAGCAATTAAGAGTGTTTGCATACCAAACCACATAGGCACATGGTAATACAAGTTTCGTATACTCTGCATTAATATAGGAAGCTGAGGCACAGGCAATAGTAAACCTCCAACTAGGGCATACAACACTAAAATAATGCCCGAAATTTTCCACCACTTTAACATAAAATCTGTAACAATTAATGAGCCCGAATTGATTTGCGAAGGTAAAGATTATCTCGGTACATCATAACATAATTTTAATCGGTGATTTTTTTGACAAAAAAAGCGCCTGAGTAACAAAACCCAGACGCTCTTATATACAAACAATCCTTCTTTTATTTCTATAAAAATACCCCTAATTGGTCTTCATTTTTGCCAATGTTTTCGGCAGTATTGGTCTAATAGCTCATTTCCAGTTTTTGGAATTTCAATAGCGCCTTTCTCAGGGCTTACATTTCCAAATACCATTGTTTCATTTTTCTTCTTTGAAGATTTTCCAAATTTTACAGATCCTGTAAGTTTGGTTCGAACCAAATTGAATTGATGTTTAACTACCAATGATAAATCTAACGCTGGATTACTCACATTTGATGATGTTAACATAGCTTTCATAATATTTTTCGTTTTTTAATGTATTACAATAAATTTTTGTTCTTTGTATTGGCGACTCTCACTTGTGATAAAAAGCATATAGGTTCCCTCACTAAGGTTGTCGATTTCTAATGGGAATAAATTCATTCCTACTTCGCTGTGTATCTTATGGTAAACTTGTTTACCTAGCACATCTAAAACAGTAATTGTGATTGGCTCGCGCATGAGCTCCTTAAACTGGATCCAAAAATTACCCATATTTGGATTTGGAAACAGGCTATATTGCATAGATTCTTCAACAATTGGTATTGAATTTGAAATTTCACCACCACCTAATTTTGGATCTACATTCCAATTTGAGCCGTCTTGCAAGTTTACATACTTTAGAACGCCTGAGCATGGTAATGACCTAACTTGAATGAACATACTCATGGTATCCCTGCATCCTTCAGCGCCTACTGCAACTAAGGTTACTATATAATTTCCAGCATTTGTATATTTCTTATTAAATATAAATGTATTATTGGAATCCATGGTTCCATCTCCAAAATACCAATAGTATTTATTTATCCATCCCTGACCCATGTATTTGGAGGTATTGTAGAAATTAAAATTATTATTATCTAAACATTGAACCTGGTAATCTGTATTAAATGAGGCACTAGGTCCACTTAATCCAGCATGTATCTGAATTGGTTTAGTTTGGCTAGACATACATCCAACAGAATCAATAGAAACTAATGTTATTTGATAGGTACCAGCTTCAGGAAAACCTTTGCTTGGATTCGTTCTAATGGAACTTGTACCATCTCCAAATGTCCATAAATAAGTATTATTACTACCTCGTGTTAAGTTATTGAATTTAACTATATTTTGGCATTTACATTCACACAGCGAATTGTCAAAACTAAAATTAGCAACACTCGCAT
Organism: Sphingobacteriales bacterium; assembly: GCA_021298155.1. GTDB lineage: Bacteria > Bacteroidota > Bacteroidia > UKL13-3 > UKL13-3 > B1. The sequence goes on from JAJTEN010000033.1 coordinate 42,183, forward strand.
TAAAAGCTCTACTCACAGTAACTTGTTGAATGGTAGTATCTGCACAACCATACAAATCTCGAGCTATTAAACTTACTTGATATAAACCATTTAAAGGATAGGTATATGCTGCAGTAACTCCTTTGGCGGTATCTGATAAAGTATTTAAATCGCCAAAATTCCAATGAAATGTATTAGCGTTTTTAGACAAGTTATTGACTAAAATAGTGTTAGAGCAAGTATTATTATTTAGGTTAAAATCTGCAATAGGTGCTCCTTGAATATGAAAATATTGGCTTAGCGTATCATAACAAGCCCCATTAGAAACTACAAACGCCAAACTATGTCCACCGATGCTTGGACTATCTACAACTATGCTATCTCCCCATCCAATTAATTCACCATCCCACAACCACTTTTGCAAACTCACATTTTGGGAATTACCAATTGCGATAATGGTATTAGAGCATGGAATTACCTGATAGTTAAATGTTGCACTTGGTGGATAAACACCTAGCCATTGAGGTGCTGTAATATTCTGTGAAATGGTTTGAGAACAACCAACACCCTGATATGCGGTTAAACTAACCGAATAAACTCCTGCCATTGCAAAACCATGAATGGGAGCCGTTGAGGAATCTAATTTAGAGTTATCTCCAAAATTCCATACATAAGATCCACCATTTAGAGAGGTATTATTAAACTGAATAGCTTGAGAACAAGCATCTACACTGTAATTAAATGACGGAACAGGCTCTAAATTATTATTTACACTAATTCCCCTTCTTAAAGTATCTGTGCAACCATTCTCTGCAACATTTATCATGGTAACCAAATACCAATTTACAGCAGTGTAGGTATATGTAAATTCAATAGAATCATAAAACAATGCTCCCCCATCTCCCATATTCCAATAGTTGCCTATACTGTTACTAGATGTGTTTGTAAAATGAATTGCAGTTCCACAGGTACTTCCGGTAGAAAAATTGGCCGTAGGTGATTCCTTGATTTCTATCACTTGGTAGGCAGTATCATAGCAACCGTTTGACCCCATGGCAATCAATTGAACAGCATATACTCCAGAATTTGTATACTTTTTATTGTAAACAAATGAATTAGTGGTATCTGTACTACCATCACCAAATGTCCATCTATATCGGTTAATCCAGCCATTACCTTTAAAGTTGGAGGTATTAGAAAAATTAAAGGTGTTTCCATGTAAACATTGAACCGGAATATCTGAAAGAAAAGAAGCTGAAATACCATTTCTACTTTGTCCAATGCTAATTGTTTGTGTGGCAGTATCAACGCAATTACTAGAACTAATAGCAACTAATTTTACCACATAGTCTCCTGCATCTAAAAAACTCTTGCTAACCTGGTTGCCAGATGCCATAGTGCCATCATGAAATAACCAAATCAATGAAGTTGAATGTGAAGATGTGCTTGTAAACCTAACTTTTTGTGAACAAGAGTCTACAACCAATATATAGCTAAAACTAGCAACAGGATTTACGCCTAATGAAGGGTTAATTTGAACAAATCGCTCCATGGTATCTGTACAACCACTTTCATTACGCACAATTAATTGCACCTTGTATGTTCCTGCATTTGAATAAATATGATCCGGATTTTTAAGCACACTCGTATTTAACAAACCTGCATTTTGATCCCCAAAATTCCATACATATTCACTTGCACCAAAAGAATAATTATTAAACTGAACTGAAGTGGCACATTGGTTTGCAGTAAATGAAAATACAGCATTTGGCTTTGGCAATACAGTAAATAAAACGCTCATGGTATCTGCGCAATCCCCTGTTCCTTTTGCTACCAATGAAACTGTATAATCACCCGGATTTAAATCTAAATCAAAGGTTTGTGTTGTATAACTACAAGTAAACACAAAGCTGCTATTTGTTGATGCAAAAGTCCACTCGTAGCTATTCGCATTACTAGACAAATTATGTACTGAAATATTACCACTGCATCCAGTTTGATTAAGTTCAAAGGAAGCAACTGGTCCTGCTTGAACATGAACCTGCAAGGTATCGTATGCTACACAATTATTTGATGATCCTATTTCAGCAACCACGTTGTATCTACCTGCAGCATTATATCGATACATCACAGGAGAATTTCCAATTACAGTTGTATCAGAACCATCGCCAAAATACCATGTTACACTTCCAATTGAACCAACTGATATACTTGAATAATTTTGAAATGCAAATAGATTTCCACCAATACATCTCGCTGTATCGTTTTGCCATAATCTTGGTAAAGGTTTTGGCAATATTGTAATTAAAGCGTTCGCAGACGACTGACAAGCAGCAAATGTATCAATGCTAAATACCGTAATGGTAAAATTCCCTTCTTGAGTATAGCTATGTGAAAAACTGCTCAAAAAACTTGTATCGCTTTCTCCATCTCCATAAAGTGCAATGTACTTTACAGCACTTTGTGGATTTTGAATATGCACAGTATACATATTGTTATTCAAGCATTGATTGGCATCATTTAAATTAAATGTAGCCTGTGGAATTGGCACCAAATTAAGAATTAAACTTACTGTGCTATCACAACCAGCAGCATTCATTAACACTGCACTATATACTCCAGCAGTGTTATAGGTATTACCATTAAATAAATAAGAAGAACCTGCACAAATATAGACAGTGTCTGTGCTACTTGTGGGTGTGCAACTATATCCAGCATCAATGGTAGAGTTGTGAATATTGACCCCAGTTCCCAATAAATTTAATACAATGGTAGGACTTAAACCTGTAGTGACATTTGCATCACTATTTCCATCTGTTCCGGCCGCTACGCTTTGGCTTGTAAGTCCTCTTTGTGGAAATAAAATCCTATACTCACCGCTTGAATCAATCAAAAAATTATAATAACCTGGATTCCCCGATGCATCATTTGTGGTAACAGTAGAATCTATTAGCGTAAAATTAGATCCAATATTTTGAAAAAGATAAATTTTCTCATCATTCATCCCCTCACTAGCTGGCTCATCTTGCAGGCCATTACCGTTTAAATCTCTCCATACATAATTACCAATAGAACCACCATTGAAGTATCCTGCATCAATACTCACATTGTCTTTATCAGTGCCAGTTCCTAATTCATTAATAGTTATTAAACCAGAAATTCCATTTGCATTGGCATCATTATTTCCATTCAACTGTGGAGCCTGATTAATTATTTTTGTGAAGGTATACTGTAAATAATTAGGCTCAAACTTTACATAATACTTTCCAGATCTCAGCTCGATAAATTTATAATAACCAGGTTCTCCAGAAAAATTATTTCCGGATACAGTTGAGTCCAACAACACATCATCTCCACCCCCAATCATACTGTCTAATCCAGCGCTATATAAATATACCTTTACCCCATTTAAACCATAATTAACTGGTTCGTCTTGTAAACCATTTTTATTTGAATCAATCCAAACTAAATTACCAATAGATCCCAGCGATGATGAACAATTGGTAAACATACCTATTTGATTAGGAGAAGCTGGTAATAATCTCCCACTAGAGCCTAAAACATCTGCTCTACTCACCTGATAATAAACAGTATTATTCATTACTTTGTTGGAAGGCGTGCCAACAGGAACACGCATTGGCCATGTAAATACGATACTATCTAATGCGGGTAAATTAGATGACCTCACAATTTTAATTGCAGTAACACTGCTAATATCTGAAGGAGGAGTTGTGGTCCAAACTGGTGCCGAGCAACCAGTAGGATTGACAGCAGGAGAAAAATCTGAATAACAAGGATTGAAAACCGTGTTATAAAATACCGTTGAATTTATATCATTTAATGTAACAGGTGCAACCAAATTAGCAAACCATTCTGAACCTCGAGAATCTCCAATAAATGGGAATACATCAATCAAAGTTAGGTCTCTTGCCGCAACATTACCTTCATTTCTTACTGATATTTTATAGGTTAATAATCCACCTTCTTTAGCATTAGAATTCAATGGAAAATATACATAATCTGAATCACAAGCTTTTTGTCCTTTGTAAGCGATGAGTGCTACTGCAGAAATTACAGTTGCAGAAACGCTGCCACTTATTCCTCTTGGGAAAATGGCAGGTGCATCTCCGCTCATATGCATTCTATTTAAAATACTTCCAGGGCTAGTGCCCGGTGTAATAACCGCTCTAAAATTAAATGCATATGTAGCGCCATTTGCTGGAATATTTCCTAAATTCCACGATAAAATTTGCCCATTTACAACAGGTGTAATTGTATTTGAACCAATTACTATGGATGAAGAACCCGGTACATAGCGTAATCTTGAATCTAATGTATCTAGCAATACCACATTTTGTG
>JAJTEN010000034.1 GCA_021298155.1 Sphingobacteriales bacterium
GTTCAGGCTCAGGTGCCCTCTCAAAGTAGGTTTACCACTACTGGAAGAATGGGTTTAAGCATCAATAATTTTGGTACATTTGGCCGACCAACGGTTCGAAGCAATACCCAGGGTCCGCCATCCATGGCTTTTCCGCGTGGTAGTGGAATAGAGCATTTGTTTGAGGCTGGTATATGGATTGGTGCGATAGTAGATGGGCAGGTTCGCGTGAGCACAAGCTCAGTGGATGCTAGCTCTGGCTACAGCACAGGAGGAAATGGATTTGAATTTACGCAATTGAGTACCATCAAGGAACGGTCTAAATTACCCAATAGCAGTAATTATTCTTCCTCTGCTGTTTCTCACCAAGATTTTATTATGACTCAAACTGATAGTTTTGTGGTTATACCGGGGACTTCTATTCCAATTAATGGGCACCAAAATCCATTAGGTGCCGTAATTGAATTAGAAACCTATGCTTGGAATTTTCCTTTCGCCGACTTTTTTGTAATTTGTAATTATACCATTAAGAATGGCTCTAAAAATCGCTGGGATTCTGTATATCTGGGTGCATTTAGTGATTTAGTTGTACGTAATGTGAATGTTACCCGTGATGCGGGAACAGCGTTTTTTAATAAAGGCAGAAATGGGGTCGACCCAAAATATATGTCCTTGTTTGCGTATCAGAGTTTTGGAGATGATATTGATTTTACCCGTTCGTATGGTGCCATCCAATTTTTGGGAATAGATTGGCGGGGTATGTTTTTTAATCCAAATAAGCCAGATACTTTTTTGCAGGCAGGCTTACCGGCTCCTAAAATGAATTATAATTTTTGGAATTTTAATTCAATTGCAGAGCCATGGAATACGCCAGGAAGTGACCAAGAACGTTATTTAAAATTAAGTAAAGGTATTGATTCAAGTTTACTTTATGGCGGCGATGGTCCAATTAATGGAATACCTGCCAATTGGTTGCAATTATTGTCTGCTGGCCCCATAGTGAGCATTGAGCCAGGAGAATCGTTTAGTTATGCCATTGCATTTGTTGCTGCTAAGCAAAAAGAACCGCTATCTTATTTGCCGCCTAGTTCTACCAATATTCACTCGAGCAGAGAATCTAGGAAAGAGCTCATTGATAATTTAAAAAGAACTCGAGCTACCTACCTGGGAGAAGATGTAAATGAAGATGGGAAATACCAACTTGCATTAGACTTAAATGGCAATGGTAAATTAGATAGATATATTTTACCAGAACCCCCTGCATCTCCCTTAACCAAAGTTATTGCCAGCGAGGGTAAAATAGAAATATACTGGAACAAAAGGGCTGAGTATTCGGTTGATCCAATTACCCGTATTAGAGATTTTGAAGGCTATCGCATTTACCGCAGTAATCCGGGTGATGATTTAGGTTTGAACCTATTGGCGGAAGCTAATTTAATTGCCCAATGGGATTCGCTTGGAAATGGAATTGGGTTTAATAATGGATTTGATTTTGTTACCTTGTCTGAACCCAAAGTTTTTGAGGGGGATACTACACAATATCAGTATAAGTATGAAATGAATAATTTATCTAACGGGTGGCAATACTTGACAGTGGTAACGGCATTTGATAAAGGAGATAAACTGCTTGGGATTCCTAGTTTAGAATCGTCTTTCACAGAAAATGAAATGCGGGTTTTCCCAGGAACCAAACCGAATAATTTTGATTCAGAATTAGCTAAAAAAGTGGGCGTATATCCAAATCCCTACAAAACATCTGCCGCATGGGATGGGAATACACCTAGAACAAAAAAACTATACTTTTACAATTTACCTGCACGCTGTGAGGTGATGATTTACACCAGTAGTGGCGATTTGGTTGCCAATTTGAGGCATGATAGCGAGGTGTATAAAGGAGAGGGAATAGGATGGAGTAATAATTTTGGTAATCCCGAAAAAACAACCATGAGCGGTGGAGAGCATGCTTGGGATGTACTCACTGATTTTAAAACACAGTTAACTACAGGTGTGTATCTATTTACGGTTAAAGATACACAAAGTGGCGATATCCAAAGCGGTAGTTTTGCTGTAATTAAATAAACATGTTTCCATTAAACTTTCCCGAATATACTTTTCCTATTAAGAAAATGGATGAGCGGGAATTTATATTCGATTCGATTCGAAGAAAATGGATTATCCTAACGCCTGAAGAGTGGGTGAGGCAGCATGTTATCGCATATTTGGTTCAAACCGAGAAACTACCTGCCAGTTTAATTGCAGTAGAGCGATTGCTTAAGTACAATCAACTTGCCAAACGATTTGATGTATTGCTGTACAATACTTTAGGTAAACCAAGTATGTTGATAGAATGTAAAGCACCATCTGTGAAATTGAGTGGTGAAACCTTGTTTCAGATTGCAACCTATAATATGGTTTTTAAAGTGCCTTACTTGTATATCACAAATGGATTACAGCATCATTTATATGCCAATGTGGAGAGCGAAAAATATATGCCATTAGCGGCATTTCCGAAAGATTTTTTACATCATTAATCCAGCTAGTGTGGCACTTAGGTATGAAGCAAGCGTGCCAACTATTAGTGCTTTAAATCCGAGTTTAGCCAAATCTGACCTCCTAGAAGGAGCCAGTTCTCCGATGCCGCCAACCTGTATGGCAATAGAGCTAAAATTTGCAAAGCCACACAGCGCGAAACTCACAATTACAACAGATTTAGCAGATAAAACACCTGAAGCCAGCATCGGAGCAAGTTTTGAATAGGCAACAAATTCATTGATTACCATTTTTGTTCCCATAAGCGAACCAACTACTTGAACATCTTGAGATGGCACTCCCATGGTCCACGCAAAAATCGAAAAGAAAGAACCAAAAATTTTGTCGAGACTTAACATGGGGAAGTTGCTTGGGGTGCTAAAGCCTAATAGGCTAAAAATGAAGTCTGGTAGCTCACATAATTTGATAAGTAAAGCATCGGCAAGCGCAATGAGTGCAATAAAACCGATGAGCATAGCAATTACATTAAGTGCAATTTTTAATCCATCTGATGCGCCATGTGAAATGGCATCTAATAGATTGGCATGCGTTTTTTTAACTTCTAATTTAATAGCCCCTTTGGTAGGAGATTCTTCTGTTTCAGGCCAAACAATTTTTGAAATAACCAATGCCCCTGGAGCAGCCATTATGCTTGCAGCTAAAAGATATGGTGCAGGTATTCCCATAGAAATGTAAACGGCCATTACCCCACCTGCGATAGTTGCCATACTTCCACTCATGCTGGCTAAAAGCTCACTCATGGTCATGGTAGAAATATATGGTTTTATCATGATTTGGGCTTCAACCTGACCTACAAATGCGCTGGCTACATTAGACAAGGCCTCGCTGCCACTTACGCGCATGAGGGAATGTACAATCTTTGCAAAAAATGAAACAATGATTTGCATAATACCAATATGATAGGCCATGCTCACCAAAACTGCCACAAAAATGATGGTGGGCATAATTTTAAACATAAATAAAAAACTGTATTGATCGCCAAAAATGGGTTTCAATAAATCTGGTTTAATAAGGCCACCAAAAACAAATTCACCTCCTTTGTCGGCTAAGGTTAGGAGTCCCTCAATTTTTTTACCCACAAAAGCAAAGAGGTTTGAACCAATACTAGTTTTTAAAATAAATAGGGCCAGCAGAACTTGAATACCTAGTCCGCTAAAAACAAGCCGGTAATTGATTGCTTTGCGATTATTTGATAAAAGAAAAGCTATAGTGAATATGAGCAAGATGCCAATGATACCGGTGTATTTTTCCATTCTTATTTTTTTCTACGTTGAATTTCATCTCTGATGCGCGCTGCACTCGCGTAATCTTCTAATATAAGCGCATTGTCTAGTAACTGATTGAGTTGTTCCAGTGTCATGCGTGTGTAACCAATTTTTTCTTCATTAGGAGCAGTTTGCGCTTTAGGCTCTGCCTCATCGAATTGGTCTGTATGGTTTGCACTTGAATCGTCATCGAAAACAATGCCTGCCAGGTCCATAATATCCTCGTAGGTGTAAATAGGGCATTTAAAACGCACAGCAAGGGCAATTGAATCTGAAGTTCTGGCATCAATTTCTTTTATTTCACCTAAATGTTCGCAAATTAATTTGGCATGAAATACCCCTTCATTAAGGCTATAGATTACTACTTCATGAATGGTGATATCAAATGAGTTGCAGAAATTTAAGAATAAATCATGCGTCATAGGCCTAAACGGCACTATTTTTTCTATCTCAACAGCAATGGCTTGTGCTTCAAAACTGCCAATAACAATAGGTAGTTTTCTATTGCTATTTTCTTCACCTAAAATTAGCGTATATGAACCACTTGTTTGCCCTGTACTTAATCCCAGAATACTTAGTTTAACCCTACTCATTCAACACTTTTTTTTGCAGGTAACGAAATAAAGGAATAAGGAGCAATTAAAAAAGGAAATTGTAAATTAGTGCTTTGTGTGTAGTCAAAAAAAAAGCGAATCTCAGGAGATTCGCTTTTTCAATGCTTATGCGCTTTTAAATGCTTTTGCTGCTTCAATAATTTTAGGTAATATCTCAAATGCATCACCAACAATTCCATAGTCAGCGGCCTTAAAGAAAGGCGCTTCAGGATCTTTATTAATTGCTACAATCACTTTACTTGAGCTAACTCCCGCTAAATGCTGGATAGCACCTGATATGCCAATGGCAATATATAAGTTTGGTTTTATTGTAATACCTGTTTGGCCAACATGTTCTGAGTGTGGACGCCAATGAATGTCACTTACTGGCTTAGAGCATGCTGTAGCGGCGCCTAATGTATCTGCCAAGGTTTCTATTAAATGCCAATTTTCTGGACCTTTCATGCCTCTTCCGCCACTAATTACCAATTCAGCTTCTGTTAAGGGGATTTTTCCCGAAGCACGCGCTACTTCAACGGTTTGAGTTTTTACATCGTTTGCAGAGAGTCCCGCATCCATTGATTCAATCGCTGCTGTTTTTGGGTTTTCTGAAATGGTAAAAGAATTGGGTGTAATACTTAATACTTTAACTGTAGTATTTATAGCTACTTCAGCAAAAGACTTTCCAGAAAAAACCATTCTTTTAACTTTAAAACCATTCGTAGTTTCTGGCATCGAAATAACACCACTAACCATACCGGCATTTAATTTTGCTGCAACACGCGGTGCAACCATTTTACCGCTGTAAGTATTGGATATGATGATTAAATCTGCACTTTTATTCTTTGCGGCATGTGCCAAGGCTTTACTGTATGCTTCGCCGGTAAATTGATTGAAAATAGCATCGGTGTAGGTGAAAACTGAATCTGCACCATAGGTGCCTAATTCTGCTAATTTTTCGCTGGAAACATTACCTATTGATACCGCTGTAACCTGACCGCCGTTGCTGGCTGCAATTTGCGACGCATAAGATACCGCTTCAAAAGATGATTTTTTAAAAATACCATCTTGATTTTCTGCAAATACGAGAATATTCATATACTAATTTTTTTATGGTTAAAAGCTTAAATTACTTTAGCTTCTTGGTGCAACAATTCAATTAATTTACCCGCGTCTGCCACATCTATTAATTTACAAGCACCTTTAGGAGCAGGCAATTCATATGAGGTGGTTTGAGTATTGGCTTGAGCGCTATTTGGTTCAACTACTTGTAAAGGTTTGGTTCGAGCCGCCATTATACCACGCATGTTTGGAATACGAGGTTCAGTAAGTTCTTTTTGTGCACTTACTACACAAGGTAAGGTTGCGGTTAATTTTTCTCTTCCACCATCAATATCTCTCTCTAAATGGGCTATACCATTTTCTATTTCTATTGCAGTAATTACGTTTACACTTGGCATATTGAGCATTTCACCCAATAATCCAGCCACCATTCCGCCATTATAATCTATGCTTTCTCTGCCCGTAAAAATTAAATCAAAGTTTTCATTTTTGGCATAATTTGCAATTTGTTCTGCAACAAAAAAGCCGTCAATTGGTTCTGCATTGATACGAATGGCATCATGTGCTCCAATGGCTAAAGCCTTGCGAATACTTGGTTCAGTATCTGCTAAGCCAACGCTAATAACACTTACTGTTCCACCTTGTTTTTCTGTAATTTCAAGCGCACGCGTTAAAGCTAACTCGTCGTATGGGTTAATAATAAATTGTACACCTTGGGTGTTAAATTTAGTGTTGTTATCGGTAAAAGTTACCTTCGTTGTGGTATCTGGAACCTGACTAATACAAACCAAAATTTTCATATTCTATTGTTATTATTTTTTATTTTTTTGAGTGGCTTACTCAAAAATAGCTTTATTTTGAGGTGCAAAAATAACTGAATTATTAAGAATCTGAAATGAACAACACGCGATTGCAAAAATTGTTGGAAATGTCTCAAGAAAATTCCTCAGATACCTTTGTGCAATATGCCTTAGGGATGGAGTATAAAGGCTTGAATCAAAATGATTTGGCGGAGCATTTTTTGTTAAATTGTTTGCAAATAGATTCCAATTATGTGCCTGCCTATTATCAACTAGCACTAATATATCAGGCGCAGAACAAAGAAATGGAAGCCATTAATTGTTTAAACAAAGGATTAAGTTGTTTAAAAAATGGTAAGGATCAAAAAACTAAAAACGAATTTCAGAGTCTGCTAGACGAATTAATGTATTAAATATTTGGCTTTTCCTGACATAATTCTATGAGTACGCCATTGGTATCTTTGGGATGCAGAAAGGCAATTAATTTATTGTCTGCGCCATCTTTGGGAACCTCATGTATCAACTGAAATCCAGCTTCCTTAAGTCGTTTTAACTCGGCCACAATATCTTCCACAGCGAAGGCTATATGGTGTATGCCTTCTCCCTTTTTGGCAATAAATTTGGAGATGGCGCTTTCTTCTGAAAGTCCTTGTAACAACTCAATTTTATTGGGTCCGTTTTGGTAAAATATGGTTTGAACCGATTCGCTTTCTACTATTTCTTTTTTGTAGGGTTCTTGGTTCAGCAATGCATTAAATAGTTGAATCGATTTTTCTGCATCTTTTACTGCAATACCAATATGTTCAATTTTCTGCATCATATGTGGAGGTATAGGTGAGTACAATATTATTTAAAATTTGAAAATGAATAAGATGTTTTTGATAGAAATCATCTTTTTTGATAGTTCCAAAAAATGTATGAGTGGGATTTTGATTAATATTAAACGGGTAGATTTGTAAATGGTCTTTAAAATCGAGTTCTTTTTTGCCATAGACTTTGTATAATGCTTCTTTTGCGCTCCAGATAAGGGTTTGTAGTTCTATTTGTTTCTCATCGCCCGCAAAATCAAATTCGGATTTATTCATAAATTTGTGTTTTACTCTGGCAATTCTTTGGTCTATTTTTTCCAAATCTATTCCTGGAAGATGGGTGTGGCTCACCAAAATACCTGCCATATTTGCTGCGTGTGTAATAGAAATATGCATGGGTTTTTGATTTAACAGCAGCTGGGGTTGATTGTACTCATTTTTAGTGAGGGCAATGGTTTGCCCGGGGAAAATTTCTGTAATGATACATCGGCTTGCCAAATAATGAAGGGCATTGGCTTGAGTAATGCGTTTCTCCATACCTGCCTCTTGAAAACCTGAATGAAGTTTAGTGTGCAATGCTTCACTGGTTTCGTCGATGGTCCATAGTGCTAATTGAAGATTTCCTTGGCAATTGATATGAGAATGCAATGGCATATGCTGCGAATTTAGGTTTTTTTATTGCATTTTTGAAGCCTTATGGAGAGAAATATGCGCGTGCAAGCAAAGCAGCTTGCGGTTTATAGCGGACATACAGGGAGTGTATATGCATTAGCTGTTGATGAAACAGCAGGATTAATATATACTTCTGGTGCAGATGGATTAGTAATTAGGTGGGATATAAAAATTTTTGGAGAAGGTAAGCTTCTTGCTAAGTTGGCCGAAGCAGTTCATTGTTTGCACATCGAATTGGGGCAAAACAGATTGTGGATTGGCACTGCTAAAGGGAATGTGCATGTGCTTGATTTGAATGAAAAGCAAGAAATTAAATTGTTTGCCGCCCACTCATTGGCCTTGTTTGATATTAAGCAATTGGGAAATACAGTTTACTCTGCAGGAGGAGATGGTTGCGTGGTTAAATATTCTGTGAATGAATTACGAATTGAAAAAGTAGTAAAACTATCGGATAAAAGTATTCGGTGTTTGGCGCTCAATCCCATCAAACAGAATATGGCTGCTGGTTCAAGTGATGCCTCTATCTATTTGCTCAGTGAAAATTTAGAGATGTATGAAGAAATAAAAGATGCCCATGAAAGCACTGTGTTTTCTCTGGTGTTTACATTAGATGGGAGCAGCTTAATTAGCGGCGGAAGAGATGCAATGATGCAAGTTTGGGATCTAAGTAATGGCGTAACCTGTAAGCATAAAATTGCTGCTCATAATTTGCATGTGCATAGCCTTTCGGTTCAGCCTGCAGGAAAATATTTGTTGAGTTCTAGTATGGATAAAACAATTAAAATTTGGGATTTAGGCAACTATTCTCTGTTACGTGTAATGGACAAGCAACGGCATCATGCACATGTAAATGCGATCAATAAAATTGCCTGGGTATCTCCCAATAAATTTGTGAGCATTAGCGACGACAGAAGTTTGATGTTGTGGGAATTACATCAATAAATGCGATTTTATTGACGCCTTATTTAATTTTTTATTGTTAATTTGTTTAAATTTTGAGACATGATTTTATCAGACAAGCGCATATTGGAAGAAATGGAATTGGGCACTATTCTTATTGAGCCTTTTAAAAAAGAATGTTTAGGAACCAATAGTTATGATGTTCATTTGGGTCGACATTTAGCTACTTATAAAGATAGGGTATTGGATGCCCGTGAGCACAATAAAATTGATACGTTTGAGATTCCAGCAGAAGGATTTGTGCTGCAGCCCAATACACTTTATTTAGGCGTTACAGCCGAGTACACTGAAACACACAAACATGTTCCGTTCCTAGAAGGTAAAAGCAGTACCGGTCGCTTAGGAATTGATATTCATGCCACCGCTGGAAAAGGTGATGTAGGCTTTTGCAATACGTGGACACTCGAAATTTCTTGCGCTCAACCTGTTCGTATTTATGCTGGTATGCCTATTGGACAACTTATTTATTTTGTGGTAGAAGGTGAAATTGAGGTGATGTACAATGCCAAAAAATCGGCTAAATACAATAAGCGCGGGGTGAAACCTGTTGAAAGTATGATGTGGAAGAATAAGTTTTAATAGCCTACAACAATTTGTAAAAATATTCGTATTAAGGGGCAATGAAAACAAAATTATCGCTACTTTTTGTGTTGTTTTTTTCTTTCGGGCTGAACCAACTCATAGCCGCACAGAAATATACCATTAGTGGATATGTATACGAAAAGGGGAGTGGAGAGGCTTTAATTGGAGCGAGTGTTGCTATTCCTACCTTGGGATTGGGTACCGTAACCAATGCGTACGGATTTTTTTCTTTAACACTCGGCGCTGGTAATTATGAAATGCTGGTGTCTTATGTTGGGTTCAAGCCAAAAGCCTTTCAAATTAATTTGGATAAAAATATTCAAATGAAACTGGAATTGGAGTCGGATGTAAACCTCAAAGAACTTGTGGTAAGTGCCAGTAAACAAACTACGCGCTTTGCAGAACAAACCCAAATGAGTGTGATTGAAATTCCGGTTTCACAAATTAAAGATATTCCAGCTTTATTGGGCGAGAAAGATGTGCTTAAAGTGATTCAATTATTGCCGGGTGTGCAAAAGGGCAGCGAGGGCAATTCGGGAATTTATGTGCGCGGTGGTGGTCCAGATCAAAACTTAATCATATTAGACGATGCTACTGTTTACAATGCCTTTCATTTGTTTGGCTTTTTTAGTTTGTTTAATGGCGATGCCTTAAACAGTGTAGAGTTAACCAAAGGTGGGTTTCCTGCAAGGTATGGCGGACGATTATCTTCGGTTATAGATATGCGCATGAAAGAAGGTAACAAAGAAAAACTAAAAGGGGAGGCAGGAATTGGAATTTTATCTTCGCGCTTAACCTTGGAGGGGCCAATTATTAAAGGAAAATCATCGTTTTTAATTTCGGGTAGAAGAACTTATTTCGATGCACTTACTATGCCTTTTCAGAGCGAAACAAATAAGGGCGGTTATTTTTTTTACGATCTAAACTTAAAGGCTAATTACGAGATTGATGATAAAAATAGGATTTTTTTAAGTGGTTATTTTGGAAGAGATAAGTTTTTTTTCAGCTCTAAATATGATGGCACTGAATCGGGTGGTGCCTTAGCTTGGGGCAATGCCACAGGAACCCTCCGCTGGAACAAAATTATTAGTCCTAAGTTGTTTTCTAATGCCTCTTTTATTGTTAGCAATTATCAATTCGGTCTGAGCCAAAACGCCACCTATCAGGGTAGTAAATTTAATCTAGAATATAGCTCTGGAATAAGAGATTATTCGCTAAAGTACGACTTTGATTATCGTCCGAATACCGACCATACCATTAAATTTGGCACACAAATAATTAGTCATAATTTTACGCCATCTGCTTTTGTTTTTTCTGATTCACAATTAGGTTTAAATGAAAAAAACAAGCAATCTATTCATGCCTGGGAAAATGCATTGTATGCCGAAGACGATATAAAGTTGGGGCCACGAATAAGGCTAAACCCGGGATTACGCATAACGCATTTTAATGTGCGCAATAAAAATTACGTGAATTTAGAGCCTCGGATCAACACGGCCTATAAAATTAAAAATGACGTGGCTATAAAAGCTTCTTATGCCATGATGAACCAATACATTCATTTGCTTTCTAATACCGGAATTGGTTTGCCAACCGATTTGTGGGTGCCTTCTACAGATTATGTGAAGCCGCAAAATTCTTGGCAATTGGCAGCAGGTATTGTAAAAGATTTTCTTAACAAGGGTTTTAGTATTAGCCTAGAAGGATATTATAAAGAATCAGGAAACATTATTACTTATAAAGAAGGAGCCAGTTTTTTTGATTACGATCCTTCGCAAGCAAGTTCTGGAAATGCTACCTCTTGGGAAAATAATTTAACTTTTGGTAGGGCTAAAAGTTATGGAGCTGAGTTCTTTTTGCAAAAGAAGGAGGGTAGTTTTACAGGTTGGATTGGCTATACCTTATCGTGGACAAAAATGCGTTTTGATGAGGTGAATTTTGGCAAAGCGTTTTTTGCAAGGTACGATAGGCGACATGATATTAGTGTTGTTGGGATGTATGAATTACGCAAGGAGAAAAATGGCAAACGCGGGATAAAACTTTCTACCACATGGGTGTATGGAACGGGCAATGCCATTACTTTACCTATCTCCAATTATTTGGCTCCAAGGCATAGAACTTCTATGGGAGGTTTTACTTTTTGGGATGGAGCTGTTTCTGAGTATACAGATAGAAATGCTTTTAGAATGGCCGCTTACCACCGTTTAGATTTGGGTTTGCAGTTTCAAAAACAAATGAAACATTACCATAGCACCATAGAGATTAGTGTGTATAATTTGTATAATAGGTATAATCCATTTTTCTATTACATAGATACGCCTGTGGGCAGTACCACACCTAAATTAATGCAAATTACTTTGTTTCCTATTATTCCTTCTATTTCATATAATGTTAAATTTTAAGTCATGAAAAGAATATTATTCCTATTTATTTCTTTGGCTTTTCTCTCTTGTGAAAAGGAGGCAGATGTGGCACTGCCAAGCACCAAACCTAAATTGGTTTTATTCGCTTTTTTATCAAATGAAAATGCGCAGCAAACTGCTTTTGTTAGCATATCTTCTCCTGTAATTGGAAATTACCAGGAGCCAAGAACCATTACAGATGCGCGCGTTTACCTTATAAGCGAAACTGGCGAAAGGGTAGATTTTGATTTTGTTTGGCAGGTAGGATTTTACGTAACACCCTTATCTGCTATAGCCATTGAGCCTGGTAAATCCTATACAGTTTATGCGGTATTAAATAATGATTCGGTATGGGGAACCACGCGTGTGCCTCAGCAAGCGGCTAGTTTTAGTGAGTATGTTCAAACCAAAGTTCCATCACCTTTTGAGTGGGAACAAAAACGCAGAATTACCTGCAAATGGACAGATATTCCGGGGCAAGATAACTACTACCGAATTACGCTCTACCCAAAACCAGAATTTCCTGCAGAGGATGCAGAAGAGTTGTATAATGGGTTTTTCTTGGATAGGCAGCAAGATGGAAAAACAATGGCCAGTAGCTTCGAGGTTAACGCATATAATCCAGAGCCCAATCAATCTAGATACGCCCTAAACCTAGTTACCTCCGATTTGCCTTATTACGAATACCACCGCCGCCGTGTAAACTACGCGGGCGAAGACCCTTTTAGCGAGCCCTCACCCATGTATAACAACGTGAAAGGTGGTTTAGGTGTAGTTGGCAGTTACCTCAAAACAAGTGTGGAGTTGCGGGAGTAGTTTGCGGTAAATGTATTGCCGCCCATTTTATAAAGGGCTATTTGCCTCTTAAAATCTCCTATTAATTTCGTTCTAAACCCAATCCAATTTAGACCATATTGGTGATGTTACCAATATGGTCTAAATTGGATTGGGTTTATTGAATATACAGCTCCTTTTTGGTTTGTCTTTAGCAAAGAGAAAATATCCCCAATTGATAGCCTGTTTTTGGGAAAGTTAATGTGAGACTTATTTGCCTTTCAATTTTTTCTTCTTTATTTTACTATCAGCAGATTTGACTCTTCTTTCCAATTTTTTAATGTCTTCTTCGGCTGGCAATGCCTCTGGTTTAATGCCGTTCTTTCCAAGTAAATCTCTTATATCAACATTGTTTTTCATATGCTCTTGAGAAATTGTTGATTCGCCCTTTAGATCGTTTTTTAGAACATTAAAATTTGTAATCTCTGTAGCTAATTGTTTTGAGGTAATAGTAATAGTGGGAAGAAAATCAGCGAGTGGTTTATTCTCTGCAATCCCGAGTTTACGCTTCATAGCACTTGTGTTATGCCCTCCAAATAATGCCCAATCCCCTTTGCTTCGAATATTAGCAAACCCTTTATTATCAACCCCACGTTCGAATATGTTTTTAGATAATTCTGTTTCAGTTGCAGCTAGTTTTTCTCGAGCTTGTAATCGCTCCATTAATTTGATTCGTTCTTCTAAAAGCTCTTGCTTTCTGGTTTGTAAAGCAAAATAACTTTGGGCAAATGCAATTTGTTCTTTTTTTGGATCTCCATTCTGAGCTATTAAATAACAGGCGTATCGGGTTAGCATTATGTCTTCTTTTTTTCGTTCTGCACCCGAGCCAATAGACACCATTTTGGTGACGTCAACAAAATGGTTAGAAACCGCTTCACCAGTGGTCCTACAGCTATCTCTTGCCTTATCAACTGTATTCAAGAAATTACGCCAATCTGCATAACCTAATAAAGATTGTAATTCTCTTGCTAACCAATATTCAATTCCGTCTTCTTCGTAGGATGATGCTTCAAATGACTTATGCAGTTTTGCTATGATAACTTTTTCCATTTTGGTTTTTTTTGATAGTTGATTTTTAAACGCCTCCTAATCGGCCAAATTAGGTTGATGCTCAATAACTATCAAATACATTACAAAAATTATTGCCCTTAATCATGTCAAAAAACAAAAATGGTACAAAATTTTGTTCAAAATAGGTATACTTCATATTGCCTAGATTGTTCAAGAATACAAGGGTTTTGACTATTGTATTATTATTTTTTTTTCTATTTTGCCGCATGATTAAAATTAAATCCTACTTCCTGTATTTTCTGTTATTGCCTTTGCTTGCCCAGGCCCAAAATATAGATGAGGCTTGGCTCAAACAGAAGTATACCAAAACTGAAATCTATATTCCTATGCGCGATGGGGTTAAATTACACACCACCATTTATGCGCCCAAAGATGAGTCTGTAAAGCATCCTATCTTGCTGAACCGAACGCCGTATGCTAGTGCACCTTATGGGAAAGATAAGTTTTCTTTTCGTTTATATGGAACCTATTGGAAGGAGTATGTGAAAGAGAATTACATCATTGTTATTCAAGATGTGCGTGGTAAATGGATGAGCGAAGGCGAGTTTGTTGATGTACGTCCGTTTATTGCTAACAAAAAATCTAAACAAGATATAGATGAGGCCAGCGATACATACGATGCAGTAGAATGGCTGGTTAAAAATGTAAAAGCCAATAATGAAAAAGTGGGTGTATTTGGAATTTCATATCCTGGGTTTTATGCTACCATGGCGGCCTTAAGTGGTCACCCAGCAGTTAAGGCGGTGAGTCCACAAGCACCCGTTACCGATTGGTTTATGGGCGACGATTTTCACCACAATGGTGCATTTATGTTGCAAGATGCGTTTAGTTTTTACAGCGGCTTTGGCTTGCCAAGGCCAAAGCCCACCACAGTGGGTGCGCGTTCTCCTATCAAATTTACTACCCAAGATAGTTATAAATTTTATTTGGAAACAGGTGCCATTCAAAACTTTACTAAGTTAATGGGCGATAGCATAAAGTTCTGGAAAGATTTGGTTCAGCACCCCAATTACGATGAATGGTGGAAAGCCCGTGATGCCCGCAGAGCTTGTTATAACATTAAACCCGCTATGTTGGTGGTAGGTGGTTTGTTTGATGCCGAAGATTGTTTTGGTGCCTGGCGTTTGTATGAGGCTATCGAGAAACAAAATCCTAAAGCCGATAATAAAATTGTAATGGGACCTTGGTTTCATGGCGGTTGGTCGCGCAGTGATGGCTCTTATTTGGGGAATGTTCGTTTTGGTTCAAACACATCTATGTACTACCAAGAAAAGATTGAAATTCCATTCTTTCAATATCACTTAAATGGTGTTGGTTCAGTCCAACATATTGCGGAGGCAACGGTGTTTTTTACGGGGGAAAATAATTGGAAACAATTCGCAGCTTGGCCGCCAAAAGAAATGCTAAAGAAAGATTTTTTCTTCACTCAAAATGGAGGTATCAGTGCCGCAAAACAAGATGTGGTGAACTCGTATAGTCAGTATACGAGTGATCCAAACAAGCCTGTGCCCTATGTGGCAGAGGTGCCAACGGGGAGAACCAGAGAATACATGACAGACGACCAACGATTTGCGGCTCGTAGGCCGGATGTGTTGGTGTATTCGAGTGATGTGCTTACAGAAGATATGACTTTGGCGGGCACAGTTACAGCCGATTTGCAAGTAGCTTTATCAAGTACAGATGCCGATTTTATTGTGAAAATTATCGATGTTTTTCCAGACGGGTTTTCTTACGATACTGCTGTATACGGACAAGGAAATGGCAAGGGGTATTTAATGGATGGCTATCAAATGTTGGTGCGTGGAGAGGTGATGCGCGGTAGGTTCAGAAATAGTTTTGAAACGCCTGAAGCATTTGAGCCAAATAAAGTAACTCAGGTAAAATTTGATTTGCCAGATGTGGCGCATACGTTTAAAAAGGGTCACCGATTCATGATTCAAATTCAAAGTACTTGGTTTCCTTTAGTGGATAGAAATCCACAGCAATTTGTAGATACGTATCATTGTACCGATAGCGATTTTAAGAGCTGCGATATAAAGATTTACCACGATGCGAGCAGGCCTAGTAAAGTAGTGTTGCCCGTATTAAATGGAAAGTAAAAACAAAGAAGCTGTTATAATTTAGCAGCTTCTTCTTCTAATTTTTTTACATCAATAGGCACTACGCCTACTTCTTCGCAAACTAGGCCGCCTGCTAAATTACTTAATAAAGCGGTTTCTTTATTGCTTACGCCAAGCGCCACACATAAAGATGCCACCGAAATTACACTGTCGCCAGCACCGCTTACATCGGCAATTTTTCTGAGGTGTGCGGGAAAATATTCAAAGGTTTTTCCATCACTTATCATCACACCACGTTCGCTCATGGTAAGCAAAATATTTTGTATGTTTAATTGTTGTAAGAGTTCTTTAATGGCAGTTTCAAAGGCTGGTTTATCGCTTGGATCGGCCGTAATTTGAAAGCCTTCTTTAAGCTCTTTTAAATTGGGTTTAAATAAATCTACCTGTTTATAATGTAAGAAGTTTCTGCGCTTAGGATCAACCACCACTTTTTTGCCCAAATGATGGGCTTTTGCTATAATTTGTTCAATTAAAGATTGCGAAATAACACCCTTGTCATAATCTTCAAAAAGTACCACATCGGCGGCTGGTAATAAATCATTTACTATGCGCTGAACCAACACATAGGTGTCGTAATCACTGAGCGTATCTGTTTGTTCATTATCAATCCGAATCATTTGGTGGTTTTGCGCCATTACTCGAGTTTTGGTAGTGGTTTTTCGCTCATTCGATTGAATGATACCCGAGCATGAAATATTTGCTTTTTCAAGTAATTGTAGCAAATCATTTCCTTCTAAGTCTGACCCAACTACAGAGCATAAAATCGGTTTCGCGCCTAAAGCCACAAGGTTTAAAGCCACATTAGCTGCGCCACCTAAACGATAGTCTTTTTGATTTACTGCCACCACTGGAACAGGTGCTTCTGGAGAAATTCGTTCAACATTTCCAATCAGATAAGCGTCTATCATTACATCGCCTATAACTAGCACACGCAAACCCTCAAATCTATTTATGATATCTTTCATTTTAAATGCTCATTTTACTTACCAAAAGTCGATTTTATTTGTTGAATTACAAATGAATTATTTAGCAGATTACTTACGTTAATTTTTCCAATGCTGCTTTAATCCTTACAATAGCCTGAACCAATTTTTCATCGGAGGCAGCATAGCTTATACGCAAACAATTAGGGTTTCCAAAAGCTTCTCCGGTGACCAAAGATACGTGGGCCTCATTTAACAAATATAGGCATAAATCTGTAGCCGTTTCTATGGTTTTATTGCCAAAGCTTTTACCAAAAAAATAGGAAATGTCTGGAAAGAAATAGAAGGCTCCAGTGGGCCTATTGCATACCATTCCATTAATTTCTTCTAAACCTTTTTGTAATAATTCCTTCCGTCTTTTAAAAGCTTGGGTCATTTTTAGGCAAGCCTCTCTGCTGCCTGTTAGCGCTGCTACAGCCGCTTTTTGGGTAATGCTGCTAGTGGCGCTTGTATATTGAGCCTGAATTTTTTCGCAAGCTTGAGCTATCTCAAAAGGAGCCGCTAAATAACCCAATCTCCAGCCTGTCATGGCAAAGCCTTTAGATAAGCCATTGATGGTTACGGTTTGATCCAACATGCCATCGAGCGCTCCGATGCTATGGTGTTTTCCTTCGAAGTTTATGTACTCATAAATTTCATCAGAAATAACCATTATCTGAGGATGTTTTTTAAATACCTCGCTCATAGATTGTAACTCTTCTAAACTGTACACCGAGCCTGTTGGATTGCAGGGTGAGGAAAATATAAATGCCTTTGTTTTGTTTGTAATAGCAGCTGCTAATTGATCGGCTGTAATTTTATAATCTTGCGATAAGGGAGCATCAATAAAAACTGGTTTTCCGCCCATTAATTTAACCATCTCAGAGTAGCTAACCCAGTAGGGTGTAGGAATAATTACTTCATCGCCTTCGTTTACTAAAGCCATAATAACATTCATGAGTGCATGTTTGGCTCCAGTAGAAACTACTATTTGGTTGGCTTCATACGCTAAGTTGTTTTCTGATTTTAGTTTTTGCGAAATAGCCTCGCGCAAATCTGGAATACCCGCAACGGGAGTATAATAGCTAAAGTTGTTTTGGATAGCAGCTATTGCTGCATCTTTTATATGTTGGGGCGTTTCAAAATCGGGTTCTCCCAAACTTAAACTAATAACATCTATTCCTTGCGCCATTAATTCTCTGGCTTTTTTTGCCATGGCAATGGTTTGTGGTTCATTAATAAGATTTACGCGTTCGGCCGTGGTATTCATGTTTAATTTCTTAACGAGGCGAATATAAATCAAAATGTAAATATTGTCAGTTAAATGTCCAAAAAATGCAATATTTATCAAGGTTTTCAGCCATAATTTCCGTTTACACCTGAGGTGAAATGACTTTCTTGCTTGTTTTTAGCTTTGGTGAAACAATTGAGGCGAAGGAAGAGAATTAAGAATTAAGAAATTAATGAATTACTTAACACTTAACACTTAAAACTCAATACTTAAAACTCAACACTAAAAAACATGAACCTAAATAATTTCACCATCAAGGCCCAGGAGGCAATTCAGCAGGCTCAGC
The DNA here is from genome assembly GCA_021298155.1 of Sphingobacteriales bacterium. GTDB lineage: Bacteria > Bacteroidota > Bacteroidia > UKL13-3 > UKL13-3 > B1. The sequence continues at coordinate 18,239 of JAJTEN010000034.1, forward strand.
AATTGGCCGCAGAGAAATCGCATTCGGCTATAGAAACAGCCCATGTATTGCAAGGTTTGTTAAGTACAGATGAACAAACGATCGCTTTTCTTTTAAAGAAAGTAGATGCCAATATTACTAGGCTGAACCAAGCTTTAGAAGCAAATTTAAAATCGTTTGCCAAAGTAAGTGGTAACAACTCTTTATACCTTTCTTCCCATGCAAATCAAGTCCTCATTAAATCGCAAACTTTAATGAAAGAGTTTGGCGATGAGTTTGTAGCGGTGGAACATTTATTATTGGCTTTGGTTCAGACCAACGATGCTACTGGCAATATGTTAAAAGATGCGGGGGTAGTTGAGAAAAACTTGAAAGCTGCTATAAAGGAGTTGCGTGGAGGTAGTAAGGTAGATTCTCAGCATGCCGAAAACCAGTATAACTCTTTAAACAAATATGCCAAAAACTTAAACGATTTAGCTCGTTTGGGTAAGTTAGATCCTGTAATTGGTAGGGATGAAGAAATAAGACGTGTGCTACAAATTTTAACGCGTAGAACCAAAAACAATCCGATATTAATTGGAGAGCCTGGTGTGGGTAAAACCGCTATTGCAGAAGGTTTAGCGCATAGGATTGTAAGCGGAGATGTGCCAGAAAACTTGAAAAGCAAACGCGTATTTTCTTTAGATATGGGCGCCTTAATAGCAGGAGCTAAATACAAAGGCGAGTTTGAAGAGCGCTTAAAATCGGTGGTAAAAGAGGTTATTCAAAGTGATGGTGAACTGATACTTTTTATAGATGAAATTCATACGCTAGTGGGTGCTGGCGGAGGCGGAGAAGGTGCTATGGATGCAGCTAATATTTTAAAACCCGCTCTGGCCCGTGGCGAATTGCGCGCTATTGGAGCAACTACTTTAGCCGAATACCAACGGTATATTGAAAAAGATAAGGCCTTAGAGCGCAGGTTCCAAAAGGTGTATGTGGAGGAGCCAGATACGGAATCGGCTATTTCTATTTTACGTGGCTTAAAAGAAAAGTACGAGGTACATCACAAAGTGCGTATTAAAGATGAGGCCATTATTGCGGCTGTAGAGCTTTCGCAGCGTTATATTGCAGATAGATTTTTGCCAGATAAGGCAATAGATTTAATGGATGAAGCGGCGTCTAAATTGCGTCTCGAAATCGATTCTGTTCCCGAAGAATTGGATCAACTCGATAGAAAAATAATGCAATTAGAAATTGAAAAGGAAGCTATTAAGCGCGAGGGTGATGCAGATAAAGTAATAGAGCTAGGCGAAATTATAGCTAATTTGCAAACGGAAAGAAATGCTTTAAAAGCAGAATGGCAAAGTGAAAAAATTATTGTAGAAGCTATTCAAACGGCTAAGCAAGAAATTGAAAACCTAAAGGTAGAGGCAGAACAGGCAGAGCGTGCTGGCGATTTTGGAAAGGTAGCCGAAATAAGATACGGTAGAATTAAAGATGCCGAAGCAAAAGTGCTTGAACTCAAAGAGAAATTGCAAGCGCAACAAGGCGATAATGCCATGGTTAAAGAGGAGGTAGATAGTGAAGATATTGCTGGGGTTGTAAGCAGGTGGACAGGCGTACCCATTACACGTATGTTGCAAAGTGAGCGCGAAAAATTGCTCAACCTAGAAGCCGAACTACATAAACGCGTGGTGGGTCAGGAGGAGGCCATTATTGCCATTAGTGATGCCATTAGAAGAAATAGGGCTGGCTTGTCTGACCCTAAAAGACCCATCGGTTCTTTTATATTTTTAGGTACTACCGGTGTGGGTAAAACAGAACTGGCGAAAGCCCTAGCAGAATATTTGTTTAATCAGGAAAATGCTTTGGTGCGCATTGATATGAGCGAGTACCAGGAAAAACATACGGTTTCACGTTTAATTGGTGCGCCTCCAGGGTATGTGGGTTACGAGGAAAGTGGACAGCTTACGGAAGCCATTCGCCGCAGACCCTACAGTGTGGTGTTATTAGATGAAATTGAGAAAGCGCATCCAGATGTTTTCAATATATTGTTGCAGGTATTGGATGATGGCAGGCTAACCGACAATAAAGGGCGTACGGCCAATTTTAAGAATACCATAGTTATCATGACATCCAACATAGGTTCGCACCTCATTCAAGAAAAATTTGAATCATACAACGATTCCAACAAAGATGAATTGATGGCAGAAGCTAAGGTGAATGTAATGGAGCTTTTAAAACGCAGTATCCGACCAGAGTTTTTGAACCGAATAGATGATGTAATTATGTTTACACCGCTTACCCGCGAAGATGTGCGAAGCATTGTAGATATTCAAATGGTAGACATTGTGGCCAAACTAAATGCGCAAGGAATTACCTTTACTGCTAGCGAAGAGGCACTAGATTGGTTGGCCCAATTAGGATACGATCCTCAGTATGGTGCTAGGCCATTGAAACGAGTTCTACAACGCAAGATATTAAATGAATTATCGAAAGAGATTCTAAGCGGCAGAATTAAAAAAGATAGCAGCATAAATCTTATATTAGACGATAAAAATCAATTGGTTTTTATACAATAATTATCTCAACTGGGCTATTATTGTATACCTTTGGGTACCCTTAAAATTTCTGAAAAAAAACATCCGCAAATAGGATATCAATCTGTATTTACTTTCTCCCTACGCGAACCCTTATATATCTCAAATTTGTGGAACCTACACTCCAGCGCGCCGTTGTATAACATGATTTTTTTAGAAGGAGCTAAGCCGGTCATTTTTAAAGCTGGAATGTTGGATGAAATAACCCAAACATCGTAGCCGTTAAATTCCTTCTTCATTTGGTCGCCCATCATTTTATAAAAGGCCCCAATTTCTTCTATAGGTAAACGTTCACCATAAGGGGGATTTATAATCATGATACCGCCACCTTCAGGACCCTTTACTTCTTCAAATCTTTTGTTGCTTACTTTAATATCTTCATCTAAGCCAGCACGGGTAATGTTTTCTCTGCTAATCTCTATGGCTTTAAACGTTTTATCTGAACCAAAAATAGAAGCTTTTGATTCTCTTATAGCCGCAACTGCTTCTTCCCTTACTTGCGCAAACAAAGCAGGGTCATAATTTTTCCAGCGTTCAAATCCAAATTGAGCGCGGTTTAAATTGGGAGGCATGTTTTTGGCTATCATAGCAGCTTCAATTAATAAAGTGCCACTACCACACATAGGATCAACATAATTGCCTTCGCCATTCCAACCTGTAAGTAAAATCATTCCGGCTGCGGTAACTTCATTAATTGGTGCCAAGGTGCTATCGGTTCTATAACCGCGGCGATGCAAAGATTCTGCAGAAGAATCTAGCGAAACGGTAACCTCATCTTTATTAATATGAATATCTATACTTAAATCTGGGTGCGTTAAATCTACGCTGGGTCTAATGCCATATTTGTCTCTAAATTGATCGGCAATGGCATCTTTAGATTTGAGTGAAACATACTGAGAATGGTTAAAGAAATCACTTTTTAAACTGGTTCTAATCACAAATCTGCCCTCTTTATCTAAATAGTCGTCCCATTTAATTTTTTTGATGCCATCATATAATTGTGTTTCGTTTTTGGCTCTAAATTTCTCTATGGGTAACAATACTTTTAGGGCTGTTCTGAGCCAAAGATTAGCTTTGTACATTATGCGTAAATCGCCTGTAAAACTAACAGCTCTATTATGCACTTCTACATCTGTGGCACCTATGTTTCTGAGTTCAGTTGCTAATACTTCTTCCAATCCAAATTGGGTTTTAGCCACCATATTTATTAATGCTTTCAATCGATTCTTTTTTATTCTTCAAGATTAGGTAAAATAAGGCGCTTCTACAAGGTTCGTTGGTTTAAGCCGTAATTTACTAGCATAACCCCAGTAACTTTTTTGTATGTTTGCAGGCTAATGTTAAAAATGATGTATTTCCGCATAACGCTTTTGTTCACTTTAATTTCGCCATTTGTTTGGGCTTGCGATTGTAGTTGGAAAACTATTCAAGATAGTTATAAGCTTTCTAATATCGTATTTTACGGTAAACATACGGGTACAAAAAAAAGTCTCGAAGTATTTGATTACACCGGGAATCAAATCGTGTTTGAAAACTTTGAAATAATTCGTTTTTACAAAGGATTGAAAAATGAAAATTTGAAGGAAAAGTATACCATTTCTTTGAAAAGTACGGCAGGGGAGTCTTGTGGGTTTAAGTTTGATAGCAATCACTATTATTTAGTATATGCACATGCTTGGAATGCAGGTAATTTTTGGGAAGTACATCAATGCTCAAGAACCAAAGAAATTAGAAATGGGCAGTTTATTGTGCCAACACAACCAGATCCAGAAGCAGGCAAAGATGAACAAAGAGAGCTTATGCGATTGGCTCAGGCCGACTCAGCTGCAGCAGATTTAGTAGTTTGGCAAAAAGACCTAACGCAATTAAAATTACTGCATGAGGAGTCGCAATTGAATTTACAAAAGCAGTTGAAAAAGAAAAACAGTATGAGTATTATTTTGTCTACCACAACACTCATATTGCTTATTTATCTTTTATTGGATTTTTGGAAAAAGAAAACTAAGGCATAGTTAACACTACGCCTTCTCCGGTATGCGGAATAGAGATGTTATGATAACCGACTTGTTCAAGTTTTTCTTTAAAGGCCAGTTGCGTTTTTAGTTCGCCATGAACCAAAAATACCTCTTTTATTTTCTTTTTATTTTGACAAGCTAACCACTTGATCATTTCACTGTAATCTCCATGAGCGCTATAATATCCAAGGTGTTTTACTTCTGCATTTACATTAAATTCATCACCAAAAATGCTCACCCTTGTATCTCCATTTTTTAGTTTACCTGCCAAACTTTCGGGTGTTGCGTAACCTACTAGTAGTATGGTGTTTTTGGGGTTTTCTATGTTATTCATGATATGGTGCTTGATTCTCCCTGCCTCAGCCATTCCGCTAGCAGAGATTATAATACATGGTTCGTTTAATGAATTAAGGGCGATAGACTTTTCTACATCGCTGATATAAGTAAGGTTTTTAAATCCAAATGGGTCGCTATCTTTACTTACATATTCAACAAATTCGGCCCGGTAACATTCTTGGTGCTTGCGCATAATATTGGTGGCTTTAACAGAAAGCGGACTATCAACAAACACTTTAATGTTTGG
>JAJTEN010000061.1 GCA_021298155.1 Sphingobacteriales bacterium
AAACCCTCAAGGTAACAGATTGCTCTCTAATTAAATTGGTTCTGAATCCACCGTTTAAAACCACACCCGTTGCATTTCTATCGCTAGACATTACACCATTATCATAACTCATCTTGTTAAAACCAAATCCCGCGCCCACAAAGCCTCCAAAACCTGCAGAAGAATTAGAGCTACAAGCATGTCCAAAGTTCAATTCTGCCACTACTGGAATATCTAAAATAAAACTACCTGAACTACCAGTTCTTGAATTAGAAGAAAACTCTAAACCCGCGCCCAAGTGTGAACCCACCGAGATGCTTAATTCATCTGATAATTCTGTTAGGTTTAACCTAGGAGAATACACCAACGCATAACCACCACCTGAGTTTGCAGAAGCATAAAGCCCACCACCAACAGAATGATTAAACTCTACCTGTGCATTACCTGCAAAGTTGGCAAATAATGCCATAGCCAATACGACTAATTTAATTGTAATTTTTTTCATTGTTTAATATTTTCAATCGGCAATTAAAATAATCTGGACTAAAAATCCATACATTAAGAATTATTTAATAATATGGTGTACGCTTTTAATTTTTAAACAGCCTGTTAAGAACAATTGCTCAGCTGATTTTAAAAATTGCCCTAATTTCGAAAAAAAATAAAAATGAAACTAAGTAAACTTATCGTAGGCTTCCTTACTATTGGTGCCTGCCAAAGCAACATGAATAAAAAAGAGATACATCTTCAAAGCTTACCTGAGAGCAAACAAGACAGCACACAAGACACCTATTTTGGGAAACAAATTTCAGATCCATACCGTTGGTTAGAAAACGACACTGCCCCAGAAGTAATGCAATGGGTGAAAAACCAAAATGATGCAACTGCCAATTATTTAGCACAAATAGACAATAGAGAGGCTTTGAAAAAACGATTGACAGAAATATGGAATTTTGCCAAATACAGTGCGCCCACCAAGGAAGGAGATTATTATTATTTTTATAAAAATGATGGTTTACAAAATCAAAGTGTACTGTATAGAACCAAAGATTTAAATGCCTACCAAGATGCAGAGGTGTTTATTGACCCAAACAAATTTTCTGAAGATGGAACCATCTCTTTAGCTAGTCTGAGCTTTAGTAAAGACCACAAATTTGCCGCAGTAGGAATTGCCAAATCTGGCAGCGATTGGAACGAAATTTTTGTAATGAATGTAGCCACAAAAACCAAAACAACTGACAACATTAATTGGGTTAAATTTAGTGGAGCTACTTGGCTTGGAAATGGCTTTTTTTATAGCAGATATGATGCGCCCGCAAAAGGCAAAGACTTTAGCAACCAAAATGAGTATATGAAAATATATTATCATGCCCTTGGCTCAGATCAAAACAAAGACGAACTAATTTATGAAGATAAAGAACACCCGCTCAGATATTTTAATGCCGGAATCACAGAAGATGAGCGCTTTTTGTTTATCAATATTTCTGAGGGCACTTCTGGAAACGAAGTTTGGGTTAAAGACTTGAAGTCCTCTACATTTAATCAAGCAGCATTAACCTTATTATGTAAAGGCTTCGAAAATAATTTTGATGTGGTTGGCAACGATGGCGATAAAATTTTGGTTCGAACCGATTTACAGGCACCCAAATATAAATTAGTAGCGATCGACCCTAAAAAACCAGCCATTCAAAATTGGACAAGCATCATTCCAGAAAGCGAGCACCTACTCGAAAGCGTGGTTATAGCCAACCAGTCTCATTTAATTGCCTCATTTTTGGTTGATGCCAGCACTAGATTAAAACATTTTGATATACAGGGAAACTTAATCAGAAACATAGATTTGCCAGGAATTGGAACTATAGGTATTGGAGGCACTAAAAAAGGAGAAAATATAGTAAGCTATAATTTTGTTTCATTTACAGAGCCAGGTAAAATTAGGCTTTATAACTTAACGAATGGAACACAAACAGATTGGCTTAAAACACTCAAATACCCTTTTAGCACAGAAAATTTTGAAACCAAACAAGTGTTTTATACCAGCAAAGATGGCAGTAAAGTTCCCTTATTTATTATGCATAAAAAAGGCATACAATTAGATGGAACCAACCCAACCTTATTGTATGGTTATGGCGGATTTAATATTAGTCTTACACCCTCATTTAGCATTTCGAGGTTGGCATTTATGGAACAAGGAGGTGTATATGCCATTGCCAATTTGCGCGGAGGTGGCGAATATGGAGAAGAGTGGCATAAAGCTGGTATGCTAAATAAAAAACAAAATGTATTTGATGATTTTATAGCTGCAGCTGAATTTTTGATCCAAGAAAAATATACAAGCAATAAACATTTGGCCATTCATGGTGGATCTAATGGCGGATTATTAGTAGGGGCATGTATGACCCAAAGGGCAGATTTATTTGCAGTTGCCATTCCTGCTGTGGGCGTATTAGATATGCTGCGCTACCATAAATTTACCATAGGTTGGGGTTGGGCAGTGGAATACGGTAGTAGTGAAAACAAGGAACAATTTGAATATTTATTGAAATACTCACCACTACACAATGTAAAAAAGGACCTTAAATATCCGGCAACATTAATTATGACTGCCGATCACGACGACAGAGTTGTTCCGGCGCACTCATTTAAATTTGCTGCTACCCTACAAGCTACGAAATTTGCCAAGGAAAGTCCGATTTTAATTAGAATAGATACCAAAGCCGGACATGGGGCAGGTAAGCCAACCACAAAATTAATTGAGGATGCAGCAGATATGTATGGCTTTATTTTACACCACACCAAGTAGGTTTACTTGATAAAAAGTTAAAATTTGTTTGCAACTCATTTATAAATAGCTATATTTGTGGCGTTATAATGAATGCAAGAGGGGACCAAAAGTCCCCTCTTTTTTTAACCATGCAAATAATTGAACAAGTAAAAGAGTGGAGTGCAGAGGTATTAGAACCCTCTGTTTTTATTGTTGATATTGAGTTTAAACCCAATGGCGGTAAGCTTTTGGTAATGATAGATAGTGATGAAGCATTAACAATTGAACAATGCAGAAGTTTAAATAAACACCTATCAAATAAATTAGATGAATTAGATTTTGGAGATACGCCTTACAAACTTGAGGTTTCATCGCCAGGAATAGATAAACCCCTTTTACTAGCCAGACAATATGCAAAACATATTGGAAGAGAGCTTCAAATTACCTTGAAAGCAAAAACAGAGCTAATTGGTAAATTTGAGAGTTTTGAAAATAACATAATTAAGCTTCATTTAAAAGACAAGAAAAAAGCATATAAAGCCAAAGAACCCATTATGAAAGAGATTTCAATAGATGAAATTGAAAAAACTTTGGTTTTAGTATCATTTAATTAAAATTTAAAATTTAGAGTATATGCACAGTGTAGGATTAATAGACTCGTTTAGTGAGTTTAAAGAGTTCAAAAACATAGACCGCGCCACCATGCAGCGCGTGTTGGAAGATGTGTTTAGAGGAATGCTTCGTAAACGCTACAATAATGATGAAAACTTTGATGTGATCATCAATGATAAGTCGGGCGACTTAGAAATTTGGCACAATAGGACAATTGTACATGATGGTGAGGTTGAAGACGAGAATACGCAGATTGCTTATTCTGATGCCATAAAAATTGAACCTGATTTTGAAATTGGAGAAGATGTGACCCAAGAAGTTGGTTTGCAAATTTTTGGTAGAAGAGCAGTACTTTCTGCACGTCAAACACTTTTATCGAAAGTATTAGAATTAGAAAAAGACGAGTTCTACAAAAAATACAAAGACCGCGTAGGTGAAATCATCACGGGAGAGGTTTACCAAATTTGGAAAAAAGAAATCATGGTTTTAGATGACGAAGGAAATGAGTTAATTCTTCCTAAAACTGAAATGATACCTGCAGATTTCTACAAAAAAGGTGATGCCATTCGTGCTGTTGTTTTGAAAGTAGAGATGCATAATGGTAACCCAAGAATTATTCTAAGCAGAACAGCAGGTGTATTCTTAGAAAGATTATTTGAACAAGAAGTACCTGAAATCATTGATGGCTTAATTAGCATCAAAAATGTAGTACGTGAACCAGGAGAGAGAGCCAAAGTGGCTGTGGAAAGTTATGATGATAGAATTGATCCTGTTGGCGCGTGTGTGGGTATGAAAGGCTCGCGTATTCATGGTATTGTACGTGAATTAAGAAATGAAAATATTGATGTAATTAATTATACAGGCAACCCAAGTTTATTGGTACAAAGAGCCTTGAGTCCGGCCAAAGTTTCATCCATTAAAATAGATGAAAACAAAAAACGTGTATCGGTATTCTTAAAGCCAGACCAAGTATCCTTAGCTATAGGTAAAGGAGGTCATAATATTAAATTAGCAGGCAAATTAGCGGGTTACGAAATTGATGTATACCGCGAGGCTGAAACCGAGGAGGAAGATATAGACCTAGATGAATTTAGCGATGAAATTGATAGCTGGATTATTGATGAACTCAAAGGAATTGGTTTAGACACTGCAAAAAGTGTTTTGGCAGTAGCGAATGAAGAATTAGTTCGCAGAACAGAATTGGAAGAAGAAACTGTTCAAGAAATTAGGAGAATTCTAGAAGCAGAATTTGAATAATTAATCTTTTGCCTCTATGGGATAATAAAGCCTTCATGTTGAATATCCATGAATAAAAACGATATTTGCAATAATTTTAGGAAGAAATAGCGCATAATGAGCGAAACAATAGGAACAAAAAGATTAAACGCCGTAGTGAAGGAACTCAATGTGGGAATGACCACACTGGTAGACTTTTTGGCAAAAAAAGGTCATGCTGTAGAGGCTAAACCTACCACTAAACTAACAGAAGATCAATATAGTATTCTGTTATCTGAGTATTCTTCGGAAAAGAAAGTTAAAGACGAAGCAAACAAATTAGGTAGGGATAGAATAAAACCTCAAAATACCATTCATGAGTTACCTAAAGCCAAAACAATCCAAACAGAAGAGGAAGAGGAGGAAGAGGGAATTTTAATTAAGTCGGGTTTAGTAAATACTCAAAATAAGAAAAATACAGAAAATCTAGGTCAAGAAAAAGCTAGTAACGAAACGCTCGAAACGCCAAATTTGGTTGAACCAAAAGTAAAACCAACGGTAAAATCAGCAAAATCAACAGATGTTGAAGCACCGAAACTTGAAGTAACTGAACCAAAAGACCATCAAAGTGAGGCTCAGATAGAAACGCCAAAAGAACCGTTAAAAGAAGAAGGTGGTTTGAAGGTAATGGGTAAAATCGACCTAGCTTCTTTGAAAAAGCCGAAATCTAAAACAAAGAAATTAGACGAAAAGGAATCTGACCTACCTAAGGTTCCTGAACAAAAAGCCAATGATGACTCAAGCAATGAATCAATTTCGCATCCGTCTGTTATTGAAAGTTCAGTTGAAACACCAAATATTGATAGTACAACCGAACCTGCGATAGAATCTGAAATTAAAGATTCTGAAGAATCAACATTATCAGAAGTAAAATACGAAAAACTCGAGGGTTTGAAAGTGATGGGTAAAATTGTTTTAAAACAAGACCCACCAGCCAAAAAGCTTAATCCAATTGCCAGCAGCGATGATCCAAACGGAAAAAGAAAACGCAAGCGCAAACAAGTTGGAGGCGAATCAAGCGGCAACAATCAACGTGTTGATCCAAACAAACCTG
>JAJTEN010000035.1 GCA_021298155.1 Sphingobacteriales bacterium
TTTAACAAAGGACAAGATTGCCAGCAAGATGCTTATATATACCAAGTAAACGCAACCAGTTTTAACGGTAAAAAGTATACATATAGCGGTTCGGTAACTTTGTTACGTTAAGAATAAAAAGGTAAAAAAAGGCCCACTTACTGCAAAGTAGGTGGGCCTTTTTTTATAGTGTATCTGCTTATTTACCTTTTCTTATTTCTACTTTTTCATGTATAATTTGTTCAAATCCACCCCATACATTTTTTATATTTGTGAAGCCTAAGACTTTTAGTAATGAGGAGGCAATCATACTTCTAAATCCCTTGTCGCAATAAACCAATAGCTCTGTATTTTTTTCAATGTTTGGATGTTGTTTTATAATGCTTGAAATGGGATAATTTTTTGCAATAAATACATGTCCTTCATTAAATTCGTTTTCTTCCCTAACATCAATAACACAAGCTTTTGGGTTGTGTTTACTATCTAAGGCCAGCTCTTCTGCAGAGATAGAAATAACCATATCATATTTTTCATTGGCATCCATCCAGGTTTCAATGCCACCTGATAGATACCCTCCAATAGATGTAAACCCAATGGAACGCATGAAATTAATTGATTCATTTTCTTCTCCATCTTTGCAAATGAGTAAGATTTCGTTGTCTAAATTAAATAATACTTTAGCAAGACTAGCGTATTGCCCCCTGAAACCATAATTAATTGATTTTGGAATATGGCCCAGTTCAAAATAATCGGGCAAACGTGTATCTATTACAGTAGGATTATTTTGCGTTATTATGTTTTTAAATTCAGATAAGGTTAGGGCAGGTGTTTTAGGTTGCTGTTTTGCCATGAAAGTAGGAATACTAGTTATACAATTTATTTTTTGCTTGGGTACCAATAAAATCTTTTAGGTAGTTGGGTTCGAAATAGGCCAAGTTTACAAATTCTTTTTTTATGTATGCTTCATGAGCCAATTGGCTTAAGCCAGCAGCGCAACAAGAGATATCTTCAAGAAATTGAAAATTTGTTTGGTTTAAAATTGATTTACATTTTTCTGCACCATTGCCAAAAAAATAGACGTTTGCATTTGGAAGTATAGAGCTGAAACTCGTATGCTCAATAATTAAGGCTTGTGTTTCCTGTAAAAATTGAAGATTTGAATTAAGCACTGCACAATACACTTCCATTCTTCGTGCATCTATCATGGGAATAAAGAGTGCTTTTGGATCAGAAATTTGTTTTTTGGCGATAGCAGTTAAACTACTTAATGTATTTATGGCAATGAGCGGTATGCCAAGTGCATAGGCATATCCTTTTGCTGCAGATACACCAACACGCAGACCAGTATAACTGCCTGGACCTTTGCTAATGGCTATGGCAGATAATTTTGATAAGGTTAATCCAGTTTCTTGTAAAATTTTTTCTACCATACTATGCAGTTCTGCAGCATGAACGTTAGGCATGGAATGATTGTATGTAATGATACAATCACCCTGATGCGCAATGGCAACGGAACATACATTGGTAGCTGTTTCTATGCAAAGAATAAATGCCATATGGGGGCAAAAGTAAGCTTTCAACTGCATAATTTGAATGAAAGTATAAATAATGGAAATAGGTTTTAATCGATATGAACCAAAAAAATTAGGTAATTTGATTTGAACAATCAGATAATTAGGATTAAGCTATGTCTCATGTAAGATATTGCTTAGTGAGAATAAAATTTTGTGTAACTTGCGACTCTTCAATATGTCAAAACGCTGGACCGCTAAAATAGAACCTGATAAAGAATTAGTAGAAACACTGTCTAAGGCTATTAACTTAAACAGAGTGCTTACTAGCATTTTAGTGCAGCGTGGTATAAGTACCTATGAGGATGCTAAAAGGTTCTTTAGACCGCAATTAAGTTACTTGCATGATCCTTTTTTAATGAAGGGGATGGACTTAGCCGTGGCAAGAATTCACAGTGCCATGGAGAAAGGACAAAAAATTCTTATTTATGGTGATTATGATGTAGATGGTACCACTGCTGTGGCTACCGTGTATAGTTTTTTTAAAGACCGGTATCCTAATATTGATTTTTATATTCCAGACCGATATACAGAAGGCTATGGTATTAGCTTTATGAGTATTGATTGGGCTTCAAACAATGATTTTTCGCTCATTATTGCGCTAGACTGTGGTATAAAGTCTGTAGATAAAATTGCCTATGCACTTGGAAAAGGAGTTGATTTTATCATTTGTGATCATCACCTACCAGGCGATGAAATTCCAGCTGCTGTTGCAGTTTTAAATCCAAAACAATCAGATTGTTCCTATCCATTTAAGGAGCTTTCTGGAGCTGGAATTGGTTATAAATTAATTCAAGCTTACGCAATACAAAATAATATACCAAGTTCTGAAGTTGAAAAATATTTAGATTTGGGTGCGGTGAGTGTGGCAAGTGATTTGGTTCCAATTCTTGATGAAAATAGAATCATAGCGCATTTTGGATTAAAGAAACTCAAGTATCAGCCCAATAATGGGTTAAAAGCGCTTTTAGAAGCTTACCCAGACAAACCTGAGTTTGGGGTGAATGATATTGTGTTCTTTATTGGGCCCAGGATTAACGCAGCGGGAAGAATTGCTGATGCAAAGGATTCTGTGCGACTTATGACCGTTGATTCGATGGAGGATGCGAAAAAAATTGCTTACCAAGTAAATCAACATAATGTTGAGCGACGTAATTTTGATCAAAGCATTACAGAGCATGCTTTTGAATTGATTGAGAAAGATCCCGGGTTTTTGGAGAAAAAGTCGACCGTACTTTTCCATAATGAATGGCATAAAGGAGTAATTGGCATAGTAGCCAGTAGGTTGATAGAAAAATATTATAGGCCAACTATTGTGTTAACCGAATCTAATGGTATGGCCACAGGCAGCGCCAGATCTGTGGAAGGATTTGATCTATATAGCGCCATTGAAGCTTGTAGTGAATTATTGGATCAATATGGTGGACATACCCATGCGGCAGGATTAACCCTAAAGCTTGAAAATTTAAATAAGTTTATCGAAAAGTTTGAGACAGTGGTATCAAACAATATTGTTGAACGTAGTTTGACGCCTGAAATAGAGTATGATATGGAAATTCCATTACGTACGATTACGCCAAAATTCTTTTCAGTACTTAAACAATTCTCACCTTTTGGTCCGGGTAATCTCAACCCAGTTTTTATGAGTAAGAATGTATGGGATGTAGGTGATGCAACCATTGTGGGAAATAACCACTTGAAATTAAGTTTAACCCAAGAGGAGGGTGGTAGAATTTTTAAAGCAATAGGTTTTGGTTTAGGCGAGTATTACGATAAAGTATCACAAGGTATAAGCTTTGATATTTGTTTTACAATTGAAGAGAACCATTTTAACGGTCATGTAAATCTTCAATTAAATATTAAAGACATTCTGTTTAGGTAGACTTTGCCTAAAATTTTTAATTCAACAAGCTGCTCCAATTAATTTCTTTGGCCAAAATTTCCCTTATTTGAGCAATTGCAATTCTCTCTTGCGCCATTGTATCTCGGTAACGAATGGTAACTGTTTGGTCTGTTAAAGATGCATGATCTATGGTGATACAAAAAGGGGTGCCTATGGCGTCTTGCCTTCTATATCTTTTTCCAATGGCATCTTTTTCTTCATAGAAACAGTTATAATCTGTTTTTAAATCTTTTAATATCTCTCTTGCAAGCTCTGGTAAGCCATCTTTTTTCATGAGCGGTAAAATGGCAACCTTGTATGGGGCCAAGATAGGAGGTAGGTTCAGCACAACCCTTGAGTCTTTCTTTTCTGGAGCGGCTTCTGTGGCTGGAGTGATAATTTCTTCTTCTTTATATGCTGCACAAAGTGTGGCCAAAAACAATCGATCTAAACCAATCGAAGTTTCAATTACGTATGGTATATAATTGCCATATGCTTTTCCATTTTCATCTAAATCGGCATCAAAATATTGCATTTTTTTGCCCGATAGCTCTTGGTGATTGCGTAAATCAAAATCTGTGCGTGAGTGTATGCCTTCCATTTCCTTAAACCCAAAAGGGAAATCAAATTCAATATCTACCGCTGCATCAGCATAATGGGCTAATTTAACATGGTCGTGAAACCTATACTTGTTTGATCCAAATCCAAGTTTTTGGTGCCAATTCATTCGTATGGTTTTCCAGTATTCGTACCATTCTTTTTGCGTTCCAGGCCTGATGAAAAATTGCATTTCCATCTGTTCAAATTCACGCATACGCATAATAAATTGGCGCGCAATAATTTCATTTCTGAATGCTTTTCCAGTTTGGGCAATTCCAAATGGGATTTTCATTCTTCCAGATTTTTGTACATTCAAGAAATTCACAAAAATGCCTTGAGCGGTTTCTGGACGCAAGTAAACTTTATCTGCATCTTCTGCCATTGCACCCATTTCTGTGGCAAACATTAAGTTAAATTGGCGCACATCTGTCCAATTTCTGGTGCCGCTAATTGGGCAAGCTATTTCGTGTTGCTCAATTAAGGTTTTTAGCTGAACCAAATTATTGTCTAATAAAGCTTGATCCAATGCCAATTGTAATTCCTCTGCTTTTATTGATTTCCCGTCTTTTTGGTAACGAGAGATTTTATCTTCCAATAAATTATCAGCCCTGTAACGCTTTTTAGAATCTTTGTTATCAATCATTGGGTCAGAAAACCCATCTATGTGACCGCTTGCTTTCCATGTTTTGGGATGCATGAAAATGGCTGCATCTAAGCCTACAATGTTCTCGTGCATTTGCACCATTGATTTCCACCAATATTGGCGTAAATTATTTTTTAACTCAACACCATTCTGACCGTAATCATAGACGGCACCGAGATTATCGTATATTTCGCTACTTGGGAAAACAAAGCCATATTCCTTAGAATGGCTTACTACTTTTTTGAATAATTCATCGCTCATGTGGCTGCGAAATTAATAAAAAAGGGCCGTAAAAATATTTACGACCCTTTTTTATTTTATCTAATTGGAATTTATGTTACTCAATCATTTTATGAATTAATGAACCAATTCTTTGTAGGCGGCTGCCGACATTAAACCAGTCACTTCATCAGGATTGGCAATGCTACATTTAATCATCCAACCTTGACCGTAGGCATCAGAATTTACTAATTCTGGCGATCCATCCAATACACTATTTACTTCAAGAACTTCACCACTTAGTGGCATGAATAAATCACTTACGGTTTTAACCGCTTCAACCGTACCAAATACCTCATGTTGAGCTACGCTGGTACCTTTGCTTGGGATGTCTACGTAAACAATATCGCCTAACTCATGTTGAGCAAAATCTGTAATTCCGATGTAAGCAACATCACCTTCTACACGCACCCACTCGTGGTCTTTTGTGTATAATAAGTTTTCTGGAAAGTTCATTTTGGTTTATTTTATATTTCGGTGCTAAAATAAGATTTGAACATGAAATAAAAAATGATTCTTATTTACTGTTCAAGAAATTGACGCATCTGAGGCGTTATTGCTTCTTTTTTGTTGAATGACTTCAAGAATGGTAATAGGCAATAGCAAGCAAGTTAGGGCATAAACACTATCTTCTATTGGAATAGTATATAATCTAACACCAATAATTTCATTGGGGTTGTATACTACCACTGGCTCTGGGGTAGCGCCACCGGTTAATATCCCGTTTACAATAAAGAAAGGAATTAAATGTACAAAGTAAGCCATCCAAAAATAGCCCATGTAGGTTCCTTTAATCCAAAATTGTTGAATAAGAAGTATAATTAATGCTAGGGAGAAATTAACAAGCGTATAGGTTTTATCATGAAAAAAAATCATAACCAATATACACCAAAAAATGAAAGTATAATTTAATAACCTAACTTTATTTTGCCACCATACATCTTTTACATACGCTTTTAAACAGGCATAAATAAAAATACTGGCATAAGGCACTACAATAAAAAACGACCATTCTTCTAGGGGTAAATCTAAAACCCTGAAATCCCAAACATAAGTTGGATTAAAGCTCCAAACCCCCGTTCTGGTAAACCAAGAATCCCAAATAATGAATAGGATTAGGTTCACCCCGATACCAACAAATAATGCAGGCCACCAACGATAAAAGGCTACTTTTTTATCGAAGCTTAGGAAGAATGGCCCTACAATTGAGGCCAACATAAGCCAGGCATATAAACTCATTTGCTGGTATTAGGGTCTTTCCAATATTTTAACGGAACGATGAGCATTCCAAAATTTTCACCTTGGTATTTTCCCAAATGCTTGTGGTGTATTTTATGCGCACGGCGTATTGCGCGCACATATCTATTGTTCAAGCGTGTAAATAATTTGAAGCGCTGGTGAATAATTATTTCATGTATTACAAAATACGCAAATCCATATACTGAAATCCCTATTCCTATGTATAATCGGAAGTCGTTAAACATTAACCCAGTTACATAACAATAAGCACTTGGTATGGCAAAAATGAGAAAAAAGGCATCGTTTTTTTCAAAAAAGCCTGGCTCTACCTGGTGATGGTCTTTGTGCAAATACCATAAAAAACCATGCATTACATATTTATGTGTGAACCAAGCCATAAACTCCATAAATAGGAAAGTTGCAGCAATTATCAGAATATTTATTAGCATATATAAGTTAACAAGATACCAATTTAAAAGTTTGATTTTTTAGAGAGATAGATTCAAATACAAAAAAAATAAGGCTTGAATGGCTAATACCTTAGTTGCCATTGGATTCGGTTTTAAAAGTCCGCCTTTCAACATCCAATAGCAAAAAGCAAAACCAAAAAAGAACCAAGCTGTGTAATTTTGAACAGGTACTTGGAGGTTTTCAAAAGCCCAAAAATTGAGTTTGGGAGCAACTGGTTCTATCAATACATCTAGAATTACCATGAAAATTGCGGCTATTATTGCTCCAACTATTTCGTGGATTTTAAAGTTTAGTTTTTTGGCTATAGCATCAACGCACACAATACTACTATAGGCAACAATGATCCAATTTAAACCAATTATAATGGGCGTTTGGTTCAGCTTTAAACCCAGCGAATCTCCATATTTGTAGCTGCCAAAAATAATACCCGTGTTTGTTCCTATCATTTCTAAAAACCAAGCAGCCACAAATACAAAAAATAGGTTTAGAAAAAATAATATATCTTTATTGGGGTGAAGGTAAAACAGTATAAATCCCGTTATTATCAAATTAAAGGGAGTTAATCGAGCAAAATCCACCTGTATGCTGATGCCAACGGCTCCTATTATATAAAATATGATAAGCGCTATAGTTAATACCTTTTCTTTATTACTGAACCAATCAGACATATTCTTAAAATTACTTGTTCATTTGTGTAGTTTAATTTTATTTAACTCTAGCACGCACCGGATTCCTAATGTTTTCCATTTTGGTTATTTGCGCCTTAATAGAACCCACAAATATGCTGCTTTCTACTAATAATGGGATTTTGTTTTCATCATCAGTTACCCAAAGGGTTAACGCTTCATCGTCTTTAAAAACTCTGCCTTTTATGAGTTGGGGTTTAATCACCAAGGTATTAAACGTTCCGATATCAGTTTTTAATTTCTCTTTCCCAACATACCTAAAGCGAAGTAAATAATTTTCACCATCCATGTAAAACTTAACAGGGAAGATATCGCCAATTTTAGCATTCGACATATCTGTAGTTCTGGCAAAATAGATGGCAGAAACAACATCTTGTGTTTGTTCTTCTATGCTAATTTTCCCTCTTCTACTGGTAGCAAAACCATTTCTTTGATCAAAAAGAATAAAGTCGCTATCTGTATAATTTCCCTCTTTTACTTTCTTGATTTGTTTCCACGGAATAATGGCTTCTTCATCTATATAGCTTTCATATTCATCGCGCACATTAAACATCGCATCTACGAGTCCGGCCGACTTACCAACCACTTTAATATGAAATGATTTTCTGTTATTTACTTCAACCGGGCTATTTCCTACAAGGAATTCGCAATGGCCCGCATTAAAAGGACCATAGTGAATTCGATAATTGAGTTTTTCTCCATAGGTAAAAGCTAAATTAGTTACTTTTTTTAACTCGTATACTTTGTTGGTTTTGGGTAATTCAAATGATGTATTTTCAATTGCCAAAACACTACCTGCTATTCCCCCAAAGATGAGTAATGCATAAAGAATATTTTTACTTTTGATCATGTTTTTACATACTCAAACCTTGTACCAAAAACGAATAATTGTTATAAATCAAATTTTATGCCCTGTGCCAAAGGTAATTCTTTGCCATAATTAATGGTATTGGTTTGCCTGCGCATATATACTTTCCAGGCATCAGAACCACTTTCTCTTCCACCACCTGTTTCTTTTTCGCCGCCAAATGCACCACCAATTTCCGCCCCACTTGTACCAATATTTACATTTGCGATTCCACAATCGCTTCCCCAAGCACTTAAAAATTGTTCTGCTTCTAATAAATTATTGGTAAAAATACTAGAACTTAAGCCTTGTTTTACGCCATTTTGCATGGCAATAGCGTCATCTAAATCCTTGTATTTAAGTAAATATAAAATGGGTGCAAAAGTTTCGGTTTGAACCGAAGCATACTGATTTTCTGCTTCGCAAATGGTTGGCTTAACGTAACAACCGCTTTCGTAGCCAACTCCTTCTAATACCTCGTTTCCAATTAATACCCTTCCACCTTCAGATTGTACATTTTTGATTGCTTGTAAATAGGCATTCACCGCATCTTTGTCAATTAAAGGCCCCACTAAGTTTCCAGTAAGTGGGTTTCCAATTGAAAGTTGTTGGTAGGCTTTTACTAATTTTTCTTTCACTTGTTCATATAAACTCTCATGAATAATTAGGCGTCTGGTTGTGGTACATCTTTGGCCAGCTGTACCAACTGCTCCAAAAACAACCCCAATCATGGCTAAATCTAGATTGGCATTTTCAGTTAAGATTATGGCATTATTTCCGCCCAATTCAAGAAGAGCTTTCCCAAATCTTTGTGCCAAGGCACTTCCAACTGCCCTTCCCATGCGGGTAGAACCCGTAGCCGAAACAAGCGGAATGCGCTCATCATGGCTAATCCATTGACCTAATTCTATATCTCCATTTACTAAACTAAAAATACCTTCTGGTAAATTATTTTCTTTTAAAATTTGTGCCATTAAATGTTGACATGCAAGGGCTGAAAGTGGTGTTTTTTCTGATGGTTTCCATACACAAACATTTCCGCATACTGCAGCAA
Source organism: Sphingobacteriales bacterium (assembly GCA_021298155.1). Classification (GTDB taxonomy): domain Bacteria; phylum Bacteroidota; class Bacteroidia; order UKL13-3; family UKL13-3; genus B1. The sequence continues at coordinate 9,252 of JAJTEN010000035.1, forward strand.
GTGCACTATTCCAACTCCATACAGCCACTGGGAAATTAAATGCTGAAATAATTCCAACAATTCCAATGGGATGATATTGCTCGTACATTCTGTGGTTTGGTCTTTCACTATGCATGGTTAAACCATGTAATTGTCTGCTCAAGCCCACTGCAAAATCGCATATGTCAATCATTTCTTGCACTTCTCCTAATCCTTCTTGCAAACTCTTACCCATTTCGTAGCTCACCAATTGCCCCAAATTATCTTTGTGTTTGCGCAATACATTTCCATACTGTCTGATGATCTCACCCCGCTTTGGAGCAGGAACCTTTCTCCATACTTTAAATGCTTCTTGCGCAGTTTCAATTACTTGGTTGTATTCTTGTTGCGTAGTAAATGAAATTTTACCAATGAAATTTCCGTCTACAGGCGAATAAATATCTTTTGTTTGAGCCTCGGTTGCGGCAAAATGATTCTGCCCCGTAGAAGTGCCAGGGTTGATGGGCTCTAGGCCTAATTCCTTTAAAAAGTTGGTAGAGAAATTAGCAGTATGTTGCATAAATTTTTTTGTTAAATTTTAATTCGGTTCAAAATTACGAAAAAATGCTATCCTAATGGCCTTATAATTTTAAGTTTCTAATCATGTCTATCGGACTCAGTTTATTGAGATTGATAGAAAAACTTACCCTACTCAAAAAGCTATTAAAATTGTTGTTATCCCAATACCCTCTTACATCATTGCTATAAAACAAAGGAACATACATGGTGGCTACATCTCTAATTATATCAAAATAAATACCTCCATTATAAGTGAATACCATGCTTGCATCATAATTTAAACGTGTAACACCTGCTACCCCGCTAATCAACTTGGTTCCGCCAGGTAATTGCCAATAAATAATATCTGTATATATGCCAATAGGCAGCGGAATAGGTGCAGGCACAATAAGATTAATTGCAGTTAAAAAAGTATTGGTTGAACCAATATTGGCAAAATTTTTAAAGCCTGATTCACTCAATAAAACCTGGTTTGCAAATGCATTTCCAATGCCAGATACATTTTGATCGCCAGCAAATAGTGATCGGCCAATCATAGATTCATCATATAAATAATCATGAATGCCAGCTCTACCGCCAGCCTGAAAGAATGTACGTTCGTTAAATAATCTTGTTTTATTAGATGATCCTTCACTCTGCGCAAACAAAAAGGCTCCTGCAAATAAACGAACCGAGGCCAAAGACTTATGTTTACTAATCTTAAATTGTTGTACAAACTCGGCACTTAATTTATTCATATTTACATACTGTATGCCCTTCTGAAAATTAATTTTGGCTTGAGCAGGGAATAATACATTTGGATTTTTGTATGCATAGGATGCAGTGGCAATCCCATAATAATCGCGTAAAAATTTATAAGCAAATCCTCTATCAGCGGCCTGCTCGTTAATCATCACATATCTGAGCTCAAAAGCTTGTTCTATTAGCGTTCTAGCTTTACTTGCTTTCAGATTTATTCGAATAAAAGGTGCTACCTTTTCGTAACTTGTATTGCCATAAAAATCTCCGAATTGTAAAATATTATTTTGAATGATTGGGTCGCTCGAGTTAAAAATAGATCCATTGTTTGCAAACCTAGCCGATTTAAAACCAACTTGCACGCTTTTTACTTTGCCTAAGCTGTAAAAATTATGCCAATATTGGGCATATCCATTTAGGTCTTTTGTTTCAAAGCTATACACTGGCATCAGCACAAACTCATTTTTTTTCTGTGGTAATAAACTATTGTAAAAAGCCATACCTAACATTGACCTATTGCTGTAATTAAAGGCATACACGGGCGACCAATATATCTGATTGTATTCCTCTTTTTCAATATTCATCAGTGCTTGTAGTTTTAGCTTACCACAATTTAAGCATTTGCCTTTTACAGATTTTGCATTGTTTTGATTGTATAAGTCTATTCCTTGTTTTTCTGTATCTATCGTATAAACAACTGTTTTAGCCTGAGTGCTTGTTAGGAATTGCAGTTCATTGAGCTGGAATGTTTTGCTTCCATAAAATCCCTTTACCCATTTGGTTGTTACCTGCGTGTCGTTAATCACTTGTGAAATGGCCAGGGGAGTTGCTAGGTCGCCCTTATTCTTAATGCGTATACTTGTTCCATTAGCTTGTACTAGTTTATAATCTAGTTTTTGGGTTGAACCCAATACATCCTTAAAAAACCATTCTAAATTCTCTCCGGTAAATGTTTGCGCATGGTCAATAAAATCTTGTGGTAATGGGTGCTTAAATTGCCATTTTAGATAATAGGCTTGCATCATGGCATCAAATTTCTCTAGTCCCAAATAGCTGGCTAAATAGTGAAATGCGATAGGATTTTTGGCATAAATAATTGCCCCATAGTTATTGTCTGTATACAATTCAGACGGCAAGTTTCCGGCTTGGTCACTATTTTTTCGTGAACTGTATTTAAACAAAAATCTAGATTGATCTATATTTGATAATCGAGCCAAAAAACCGCTTGTCTTATTTGAATCGGCCTCAGTTTCTTTTTTATTTCTGTTTTCATAATACGTGTTTAAACTCTCATCCATCCATGGGTGTTCGCGCTCATTGCTAGCTATAATGCCATAAAACCAATTATGGCCCAATTCATGCACAATGGTGGTTTTATCATTACTTCCACAGTTTGTTATAGTTGGATACTCCATTCCGGCCCCTGCTACCAAAGGAGTAATAACAACTTGTGCAATTGAATACGGGTAATTTCCAACTTTTTCAGAATAAAATGTAACACCTTCATTTATATATTCAATGCCTTTTGGTGCTTTATTTTGTTTAGTTGGTTTTCCAAAAAGCCAAGTTTCAACCACTTTTCCATTCTTTAGGGTTACACTGCTATTTTCACAAGTAAATAAGGTGCTTCCAAACCAAGCAAAATCATGCACCGAATCTTGAACAAATCGAACTGTTTTGGTTTTTCCTATGGCTGGATGTTCTGCCCTTGGGTTTTTAGACCTGGCCAACCACCATGCTTTTTCTTCTTCGGTTTGAACCAAACCTGTGGCTGCCACTAAAAAGTTTTTAGGTACTGTAATGCTCACATCAAATTTACCAAACTCACTATAAAATTCACCTTGATTTAAATATGGCATTGGGTTCCATCCGTTTACATCATACACTGCTGGTTTCGGATACCACTGAGTAATACAATAAATACTATCTTCATGTCCCAATCTTGAAAAAACTTTGGGAAGCTTAACAAAAAAAGGCGTACTAATCTCTATGCGCTCTCCCGGATTTAAAGGTTCTTCTAATTTTACCAGGGCAATATCTATGTTTTGTTGAAGTTGCCAGGCTAATTTTTTTCCTTTACTCGTAAAATTTAACGAATCGATATAGCCCCTCTCTTCTTCTTCAGAAAAGTAAAACTTCGTATCTCCTTTTTCTAATTCTTGTTTTGCATAGGCTGTATTTCTATTTTTATAGGCATTGGGCCACAGGTGAATGTATATTTCTGTTAAGGGGTTCGGACTATTATTCGTATAAAAAATGGTTTCAAATGCGTTAAGCGTATGAGATTGTGTATTTAAGGTTACAGCAATTTGATAATCTACTTTTTGCTGCCACTTTGCCTGATTTTTGGTTTTTGGCAAAATTTGTGCAGCGAGTTGTGTTAAAACCAAGGTTATCAGGATGAAAGTTAACTTTATTTTCATATGGTGAATAGGTTAATGTAAGAATGTTCAAAGATTTAAAAAATAATTGAGCTTTTTTTGTTTTATTGATGACCGGAAGAAATTAAATTTGAGCTAAATTAAACTGCGTATGGAAGGTAATGATTTTTTAGGTGAGGATATAAGCAGCAATGTGCAACGATATGAAAAAATGATTCGGAATAAAACCCAGGATTATTTTGATGTAGATGCAATAGAAGGGATTATAGATTATTATATTCAACATGGCAAATACAAACGCGCCATGCAAGCAGTGGCTTTTGGGCAAGAGCTATATCATTCTCATGTGAATTTTATAGTGAAATTAGCCGAAATTTATGTGTTGCAGGAAGATTATAATTTGGCTCAAGCAGAATTAGATAAAGCCGAATTGTATGAACCTTTTAATCCAGATTTATTTTTATTAAAAGGTGAAGTATCACTGAACTTAGGTAAATTAGAGGAATCTGAATATTATTTTGAACGCGCACTGATGCATACAGATGAGCGTTTAGATATGCTTTTTGAAATTGCTTATGTATACGATGATTGTGATTTGTTTTCTGAGGCTGCTAAATATTTTAAAATAATTATTGACGAAGAGCCTGCTTTGGAGCAGGCCTATTTTGAATTAGCGCATTGCTACGATATGCTATTGCAATATCCAGATGCCATTGCTTGCCTGAGCATTTTAATAGATATTGATCCATATAATGTGGGTGCTTGGTACAATTTAGGGATTATTTATGGCAAAATGAATAAACATGTTGAGGCAATTGATGCATTTGATTATTGTTTGGCTATTGATGAGGATTACTCTATTGCCCGGTTTAATCGTGCAAATGCGCTGGTTGAGTTGGATCGTTTTGAAGATGCCATTGCAGAATATTTAGAAGTAATTAAAATAGAAGGCGGAGATAGTATTAGCTTCTGTAATTTAGCAGGTTGTTATGAAAGAACGGGTCATTTAGACTTAGCCCGAGAAAATTATACAAAAGCGGCAAAAAATAGTCCGAATTTGGCTGAAGCTTGGTTTGGAATAGGTATTACTTATCAAAAAGAGGGTTCTTATCTTGAAGCCATTGCCCACTTTAAGCGTGCTGTTTTACTTGAACCTGAGAATGCTGAGTTTTTATTGGTTCTGGCCGAGTGTGAATTTGAACTGGGCGACTTCAAGGAAGCAGAGGCTTTGTACGTGCGTTTGCTTGAAATAGATCCAGGTATGATGGAGGTTTATATGGATTATAGTTTTATGCTGTATAAGTTAGACCGACTGCAAGAGGCAATTGATTTGGTTAAAAAGGCTTTGTTGTTAGATCCTAATTGTCACCAATACCATTACAGACTTGTGGTATTTTTATATGCTGCAGCAAAAGAAAAAGAAGCCTTAACACATTTAGAAATGGCATTAAATCTTCATTTTCAAGATAATTTTTTACTCTTTGAAATCGCTCCTGAACTCAGAACCGTACCCATTGTGATGGCTACTATTGATGCCCATAGAGGCGATTTTTTGTAGGCAATATTTTTACTTCTATTTTGATTGGCTAAATAATAACTTTGCCAATGCATTAAAACCTATTAATGTGATGATAATACGTTCTGAAAATGAAAAATTTTAAATTAAAACAAATACCAGACCGCCCAGCTAAACCAAGAAATACCGGACTAACCATGGTAATGGATAAAGGACTTAGCTTAAGAGAGGCTGAAGATATGATAGATGTGAGTGGTGAATATATAGATATTGTTAAATTAGGTTTTGGAACCTCTTATGTTACGCCAAGATTACAAGAAAAAATTAAATTCTATCAAGACCATGGTATCATTGTTTATTTTGGTGGTACCTTGTTTGAAGCCTATATCGTAAGAAATCAATTTGAAGATTACATCAAGGTGCTAGATAAATTGGGTATGCAGCATGCAGAAATTTCAGATGGATCTATTGAATTGCCGCATGATTTAAAACTAGATTATATTCGAAAACTAAGCAAGCATGTAACTGTATTAAGTGAAGTGGGCAGCAAAGATGTTGAGAAAATTATTCCTCCTTATCAATGGATAGAATTGATGCAAGCAGAATTAAAGGCTGGTGCTTGGAAGGTAATTGCTGAGGCAAGAGAAGCGGGTAATGTTGGCGTGTATCGCAGCAGTGGAGAGGTTAGGGAAGGTTTGGTTCAGGAAATATTAACCAAAATACCAGAAGAGAAGATCATCTGGGAAGCCCCTCAAAAAGCACAACAAACGTATTTTATTAAGCTCGTAGGAGCCAATGTAAATTTGGGAAATATTGCGTCTAATGATGTGATTCCACTTGAAACTTTGCGACTTGGTTTAAGAAGTGATACCTTCACGTTCTTTCTTGGAAAAGGGGCCAAACATATCGTGAAAAAGAAATAAAATGTATAGCAAATAACTATTTTAAAATGACACTACAGGAACAAATTAATGCAGATGTAATTTCGGCGATGAAAGCGAAGGAAGAAGTAACCCTTAGGGCCTTGAGAAGTTTAAAATCTGCACTGCTACTTGCCGCAAGTGAACCGGGTGCTAATGGCGCAGTGAGCGATGAGGTAGCGCTCAAAATATTCCAGAAATTAGCCAAACAACGGAAAGAATCTTTAGATATCTATGTGCAAAATAAGCGCGAAGATTTGGCGCAAGTTGAGCGTGATGAATTGGCTGTAATTGAAAAGTATTTGCCTAAACAAATGAGTGAGATAGAAGTTAAAGCTGCATTGCAAGAAGTAGTAACAGCTGCTGGAGCCAATTCTGCAGCAGATTTTGGAAAAGTAATGCCGCTAGCCATGAAAGCTTTGGCAGGTAAAGCTGATGGTAAAATAATTTCAGCTATGTTAAAAGAAATTTTAGCGTAAATTAATTCCGCTAAATGGTTTTTACGTTTAAATAAATAGTAATAAGAATGACGGATACTATTGATGATGAAAGAATAAAAAAAGCTTTTCAGCGAAAAGACTGGCCGGAAATAAAAGTTAGTGATAGCTGGGCAACTTTTAAAATAATGGCCGAATTTGTAGAGGGTTTCGAAAAAATGAGCAAAATTGGCCCTTGCGTTTCTATTTTTGGTTCGGCCCGAACCAAGCCTGATCACCCTTATTATAAACTTTCAGAAGAAATTGCGCGTAAATTGGTTCATGCCGGATTTGGTGTAATTACTGGCGGTGGACCAGGTATTATGGAGGCTGGGAATAAAGGGGCTTTTGAGGCAGGTGGTAAATCAGTGGGATTAGGAATTGAGCTGCCATTCGAACAATTCTTTAATCGATATGTAGATCGAGATAAAAACATCAATTTTGATTACTTTTTTGTAAGAAAAGTGATGTTTGTAAAATATGCGCAAGGTTTTATTGCCATGCCCGGAGGTTTTGGAACCTTAGATGAATTGTTTGAGTCTTTAACCTTAATTCAAACGCATAAAGTTGCCCAATTTCCAGTTGTATTAGTTGGAACAGAATTTTGGGGTGGATTAATAGATTGGATTAAAACGGTAATGCTTGAAAAAGAAAAGAACATTAGTGAAGACGACATGTTTTTATTTAAATTAGTTGATACCGCCGATGATGCGGTGAATTTTATTTTAGATTATTATGCTGAAATGAGCATAAAACCAAACTTTTAAAAATTAGTATAAATGAGTTCATTGAAAGAAGATGCTTTAAAATACCATAGTAAAGGTAGACCAGGTAAAATTGCAGTTATACCTACCAAGCCAACCAATACCAAACGCGATTTAAGTTTGGCTTATTCTCCGGGTGTAGCAGAGCCATGTATTGCGATTGCAGAAAATAAAGAAGATGTTTATAAATATACAGCTAAAGGTAATTTGGTGGCAGTTATCAGTAATGGTACAGCTGTTTTAGGTTTAGGTGATATTGGTCCGGAAGCCTCTAAACCTGTAATGGAAGGTAAAGGGGTTCTATTTAAAATTTTTGCAGATATTGATGTATTCGATATTGAAATTGATACAAAGGATACTGAAGCATTTATTCAAACAGTAAAAAATATAGCCGTTACTTTTGGTGGTATTAATTTAGAAGATATCAAATCACCGGAGTGTTTTGAAATTGAAAGTAGGTTGAAGGAGGAGTTAGATATTCCAATTATGCATGATGATCAGCATGGAACTGCAATCATTACAGGTGCCGCACTTTTAAATGCACTAGAGCTGGTAGATAAAAAGATAGGTGATATTAAAGTTGTGTATAATGGGGCTGGAGCTAGCGCAATTTCTTGTGCTCGCATCATGTTGGCCTTGGGTGTTAAAAAAGAAAATTTGGTGATGTGCGACAGCAAAGGAGTAATTCGAACAGACAATCCAAATTTAGACCCAATTAAAAAACCATTTGCCACAGAAAGAAATTTAAATACTCTTGCAGAGGCTATGGAGCGCGCAGATGTTTTTGTTGGTTTATCTAAAGCAGATGTTGTTACGCAAGATATGCTGCGTAGCATGAATAAAGATTGTATTGTTTTTGCACTTGCCAATCCTAATCCTGAAATTTCTTATGAGCTAGCTACTGCTTCTAGACCAGATATAATTTTAGCAACGGGCAGAAGTGATTATCCGAATCAGGTGAATAATGTGCTCGGGTTTCCGTATATTTTTAGAGGTGCATTAGATGTTAGGGCCACAAAAATTACTGAGGAAATGAAATTGGCGGCTGTTTATGCTTTGGCTAAACTAACCAAGGAGCCAGTTCCTGAAATTGTTAATTTAGCATATAACGAATCCAATGTAAATTTTGGCAGAAATTACATCATTCCAAAGCCTATTGATCCAAGGTTAATTACGGCAGTATCTCCAGCTGTTGCCAAAGCTGCTATGGATTGTGGTGTGGCTAAACATCCCATAAAGGATTGGGAAAAATACCACAATGAATTGTTAAATCGCCTGGGTAAAGAAAGTAATTTTATACGGGCAATTACTGATAAGGCTAAGCAGAATCCTAAGCGAGTGGTTTTTGCAGAAGCCGATAATTTAAAAATATTACGTGCAGCTCGTATCGTTAAAGATGAAGGCATTGCTATTCCAATTTTATTGGGTAACCGCGAGAAAATTGAACAATTAATCGCTTCGGAGCAGATCAATTTAACGGATGTTCGTATTATCGATCCAATGGAAGAGGAACACAAACGCAATGCGTATGCAGAAGTTTTTTATCGCAAAAGACAGCGCAAGGGTATGAGTTTGCATGAGGCCAAAAAAATAATGCGTGATAGAAATTATTACGCGCCAATGATGGTTGAAATGGGCGAGGCAGATGCGCTTATAAGTGGTTTAACCAAAAATTATCCAACAACCATTCGTCCGTCTCTACAAATTTTGGGTAAAGAGGAGGGGGCACAGGTGGTTGCAGGTATGTATATTATGCTTACTAAACGTGGTACCTTGTTTTTTGCAGATTGCAGTGTAAATCAAGATCCAAGTGAAAAGGAGTTGTTTGATATTACTTGTTTGGCTCATCAAGCAGTTAAGAAGTTTAATATTAACCCAAGAATTGCATTATTAAGTTATAGTAATTTTGGTTCAGCCAAAGGGGATGTGCCTAATAAAATTGCTAAAGTGAGGAGTATGCTCAAAGCAGCGCATCCAACCATGGTAGTAGATGGTGATGTGCAAGCAAATATTGCATTAAATCAAAAGTTATTACGTGAAAATTTTCCGTTTAGTGAATTGGTAGGCGAACAAGTAAATACTTTTATTTTCCCATCTTTGTCATCGGGTAATATTGCCTATAAAATGATGCAAGAATTAGGAGCTGCCGAAGCTATTGGTCCAGTTTTACTAGGTTTAAAGAAATCGGCACATATTCTACAATTGGGTAGTTCTGTGCGCGAAATTGTAAATATGGTAACGATTGCTGTTGTTGATGCACAAAGCAAAGAATAAGATACTATTGCTGTAACAATTTACTGGTCCAAATGCCCGTATCTGTTTGAACCATTATCATAATAATACCTATTTCTTTGGAGCTAACTTCAATAGAATAGGTATTATTTGCTGTTTTAATGATGGTACTTGGTATTTCTTCTCCTTTTAATGAATACAATTTGATTTCTTTTACTGGATGAAGGGCTGCAACATTCCAATACAATCCGCTTTTGCTAAGTTGTATATGTTCTTTCTTTATTGTTTCTGCTACATTATTTGTTTGAGCAATAAGCGAAATAGAATCAACATAAACTTTGTCACCTTGCGCGTTAGAGTCGTTATTAGCCATTACCCCAGCAGCATAAAAGGTAATCTTATGGCTGCTCAGATTGCTTGGCGCTTTCCATTTAAATTTCCAGGTTTTTAGTGTGTTTCCTATGTTACTAAATTTGGTATGGGTAACATAATCAGAAACTAAAATACTTGAGTCTGTATCGTATAAAAATGTTCCTGCATTCACAAACTCATTCCCTTGGAAGCGGGCATTGAGCGCAAAGCCAAATTTTACCACACCTGGATGTGCGCTAATTACTTCAATAGAATAAATTGAATCTGGTTTAAAGGTTCCGTTGCTATTATTTCCGTTAATCCAAATATTTATGGATCCCAAATTATCGGGGTTTACTGTGCCTGCGTGGCATGCTGCGCAAGTGCCCTCTCCAGGAGCGCCACTTACATTAAAACCTATATTAGAGCTTGCATTGATAGTAAATATGCATGTTGCTATAATGCCTATTAAAAAAAATATCCCTGTAATCTTTTTCATTACAGGGATAGACTAAAATTTGAATAAAAAGGTTGCCTTTATTTTACTTTAAAGTACGTTTTACCTCAATTTCTTCATATGCCTCTACATAATCTCCTTCTCTTAGGTCGTTATAATTATGGATGGTTAATCCACAATCAAAACCTTGGGCTACTTCCTTCGCATCGTCTTTAAAACGTTTTAATGAAGATAGGGCACCAGAGAATACCACCACACCATCACGTATTAAACGGATTTTAGCATTTCTAACCAATTTTCCATCAGTAACCATACAACCAGCTACCGTACCTACCTTAGTAATTTTAAATACCTCACGGATTTGTGCATTACCTAAGATTTTTTCTTCAATTGTTGGTGCTAACATACCTTCAATTGCCGACTTAATCTCTTCAATGGCGTTATAAATTACAGAATATAAACGAATATCTATCGATTCTGTTTCTGCGAGTTTCCTGGCTTGTGGACTAGGTCTCACCTGGAATCCAACGATAATTGCATCAGATGCCGAAGCCAACATTACATCACTTTCAGAGATCTGACCTACTGCTTTGTATATTACACTCAACTGAACTTCTGGTGTAGAGAGCTTAATTAATGAATCGGCAAGTGCTTCCACCGATCCATCCACATCACCCTTAACAATTACATTTAACTCTTTAAAGTTGCCAATTGCTAAGCGTCTGCCAATTTCATCTAAGGTAATATGTTTATTGGTTCTAATACCTTGTTCGCGCTGTAATTGTTGACGTTTATTGGCAATTTCTTTGGCCTCTTGTTCATTTTTGGTAACAATAAAACGATCACCAGCTTGAGGTGCACCATCAAAACCTAAAATAACCACAGGAGTACTTGGACCCGCCAAGGCCATTTTTTTACCTCGCTCATCAAACATAGCACGAACCTTACCATTGTTGGTTCCTGCCAATAATGGGTCTCCTACTCTTAAAGTACCGCTCTGAACCATTACCGTAGTAACAATTCCACGTCCTTTATCTAAAGTAGCTTCAATGATATTACCAACGGCACGTTTATTTGGATTTGCTTTAAGCTCTAGCATTTCTGCCTCTAATAACACTTTCTCAAGCAATTCTTCGATACCAATACCCTTTTTAGCAGAAATTTCTTGACATTGGAATTTGCCACCCCATTCCTCAACCAAAATATTCATGGCAGAAAGTTGTTCTCTAATTTTATCTGGATTTGCTGCATCTCTATCAATTTTATTTAAAGCAAAAATGATGGGAACACCAGCAGCTTGCGCATGACTAATAGCCTCTTTGGTTTGTGGCATTACGTTATCATCTGCTGCAATCACAATGATTACAATATCTGTTAATTTGGCGCCGCGGGCACGCATAGCGGTAAAGGCTTCGTGACCAGGAGTATCTAAGAAGGTAATCTTTTTACCATTTTCTAATTTCACTTCATATGCGCCAATATGTTGCGTAATTCCACCAGCCTCACCTTTTACTACGTTTGCACTACGCACATAATCGAGTAAAGATGTTTTACCATGATCTACGTGACCCATTACAGTAACGATTGGAGCACGCGGTTCAAGGGTTTCTGGATCATCAATTTCTTCTTCAACAGCTTCAACCATTTCTGCTGAAACAAACTCAACTTCAAATCCAAATTCTTCTGCAACAATTGCAATTGTCTCAGCATCTAATCTTTGGTTGATGGAAACCATCATACCTAAAGTCATACATGCACTAATAATCTGAGTAACTTGTAGGCTCATCATTTGCGCCAATTCATTGGCAGTTACAAATTCGGTAACCTTCAACTTATTCTTTTCCATTTCCTCTTGCATCATTGCTTCTTCACGCTCATTGGCTTTGAAGTCGCGTTTTTGCTTGCGTATTTTGGATCTAACTGCACCAATATTAGGGTTTTTACTACCCGGGTTCAACCTTGCTAAGGTTGCTTTTAACTTATCTTGGATTTCCTTATCGCTAATCTCAGTTTTTTCCTCAGGTTTGTTGAAACGATTGTTTCCACCTTGTCCGGGTCCTTTTTGAAAACGATTGTTTCCACCTTGATTATTTCCACCGTGCGTTCCACCCTTATTGGCGTTGTTACCCTGATAAGGTTGGCGATTATTGTTGGGATTATTGCCTTGGTACGGTGTTCTTGGTTTGTTAGGGTCTACAGGCTTGTTTGGATCAACACGTTGATTGTTGCCGCTTGATTCGCCACCAACTTGTTTGCGCTTGCGTTTTCTTTTTCCGTTTGGATCATCGCTGCTGGCAATTGGGTTAAGCTTTTTGGCTGGTGGGTCTTGTTTTAAAACAATTTTACCCATCACCTTTAAACCTTCAAGTTTCTCGTATTTTACTTCTGTTAGTGCAGATTCTTCAGCATCTTTTACCACAGTTTCTTCTCCAGATTCGGGCGTGTTTTCAGTAACGGATGAAATAACAGGCGATTCAATAAATGGATGATTAGTGATCGTATGAACATTGCGTGTTTCATCTTCTACTTTAGGTTCAGGAGCTTTAGGTGTATCAGATTTATTTTCGTCTAATTTCTTAGCTTTAGATTTCGGCTTTTTCAAAGAAGCTAAGTCGATTTTACCCATTACCTTCAAACCACCTTCTTCTTTTAACGGTTCTTTTGGCGTTTCTACCTGAGCCTCACTTTGATGGTCTTTTGGTTCAGTTACTTCAAGTTTCGGTGCTTCAACATCTGTTGATTCTGCTGATTTTACCGTTGGTTTTACTTTTGGTTCAACCAAATTTGGCGTTTCGAGCGTTTCGTTACTAGCTTTTTCTTGACCTAGATTTTCTGTATTTTTTTTATTTTGAG
>JAJTEN010000036.1 GCA_021298155.1 Sphingobacteriales bacterium
GTCACCAAGCTAAAATTGATGAATGGCGTCATGAGCAAAGTTTGGTTCGAACCAAGGAAAGGCGACCGAATATAGGAGAGTAGTGTTTATAGTCCATAGTCCATGGACCATAGACCAATTGAATTAAATTTTATTGTATAAGCATCTGTAATACAATGACTATGGACTATGGACTATGTACCATCGACTTTTTTTTTAGCTTCTCTTTTGTATTTAATTGAAAAAGTCTATTTTCGCAGTCCGATTTTTAGAAAAGAATAGCAACATGGACGCAATAAAATTTGTAGAGCAAGAATTTACTCAAGGAAAAACTTTCCCGGCATTTGCCGCTGGAGATACCATTAACGTACACTATAAAATTCGTGAAGGCGCAAAAGAGCGCATTCAGCAATACCAAGGTGTAGTAATTCAACGCAGAAATGCAGGTTTGAGTGAAACCGTTACCGTTCGTAAAATTTCTAATGGAGTAGGTGTTGAGCGTATTTTCCCATTATACAGCTTGAATATTGATAAAATCGAATTGGTAATGCGTGGTAAAGTCCGCAGAGCTCGTTTGTTTTACTTACGTGAAGCTAAGGGTAAAAATGCTAAGATTAAAGAAAGAAGAGGGTAAAAATTTAATAACTTAAGCAAAAGACCCCGGCTCATTTATTTGGGTCGGGGTTTTTGTTTAAACTATGGTCTATGGTCTAAGGACTATCGACCAAAAAAGAGATTAACTACCAAAAAATGAACGAATTAGCAAAAACATATACGCCACAAGATTTTGAAGAGAAGTGGTATGCTTATTGGTTGAGCCAAAAGTTTTTTCATGCTGAACCAAATCCAGAAAAAGAACCATATACCATAGTAATTCCACCACCAAATGTGACTGGTGTGCTGCATATGGGCCATATGCTTAATAATACCATTCAAGATGTTTTGGTGCGCAGGGCGCGCATGCAAGGTAAAAATGCTTGTTGGGTGCCTGGAACAGACCATGCCTCTATTGCTACCGAAGCCAAAGTTGTTCAATTATTGCGTGAACAAGGGATAAAAAAATCTGATTTAAGTAGAGAAGATTTTTTAAAGCATGCCTATTCTTGGAAAGAAAAGTATGGAGGAATTATCTTAGAACAGCTCAAAAAATTAGGTGCCAGCTGCGATTGGGATAGAACACGTTTTACCATGGAGCCTAAGTTAAGCGAGGCCGTAATAGATGTGTTTATTGATATGTACAACAAGGGCTTAATATATCGTGGTTTGCGCATGGTAAATTGGGATCCGCAGGGCAAAACGGCCCTAAGTGATGAAGAAGTAATTCATAAAGAAGTACAATCTAAGTTGTATTATATTAGGTATTTTATGGCAGATGGCAGCGGTAATTATGTTACCATTGCTACTACCAGACCAGAGACAATTTTAGCTGATGTGGCAATTTGCGTTCATCCATCAGATGAACGCTACAAACACCTATTAGGTCAAAAATGCCTAGTTCCGTTTATACATAGGGAAATTCCAATTATAGCCGATGAGTATATTGATCCAGCTTTTGGCACAGGCTGTTTAAAAGTGACGCCTGCGCACGATCCAAATGATTATCTTATTGGGCAAAAGCATGGTTTAGCGGTAATTGATGTATTAAGTGAGGATGGGTTTTTAAATGAAAATGCACAGGATGCCAGGTATATTGGTAAAGATAGATTTGCAGTTAGGAAGCAAATTGCCATTGATTTAGAGGAAGCCGGACATATTGAAAAAATTGAGGAGCATAAGAACCAAGTAGGAACCAGTGAACGAACGGGTGCTGTAATAGAACCTCGTTTGAGTTTGCAATGGTGGGTAGATATGAAGAAATTTATGGCCAGAAACCCGCAAGTTTTAGATGCGGTAATGAGCGATGAAATTCAATTTCACCCAGCTAAAATGAAAAACACCTACAAACACTGGATTGATAATATCAAAGATTGGTGTATAAGCAGGCAGCTTTGGTGGGGGCAACAAATTCCAGCCTGGTATAATGAGAAAGGAGAATTAGTTGCAGTTGCTAAAACTGAAGCAGAAGCAATAGAAATGCTAAAAGCCAAAGGCCAAGAGCCAATTGCTAATAGCTTAAAACAAGACGAAGACGTTCTAGACACTTGGTTTAGTTCTTGGTTATGGCCAATTTCTGTGTTTGATGGTTTTGAAGACCCTGAAAATGCAGACATTAAACATTTTTACCCTACCAATGATTTAGTAACTGCACCAGAAATTATGTTTTTTTGGGTATTTAGAATGATCATGGCAGGTTACGAATGGCGCGGCGAAAAACCGTTTAGTAATGTATATTATACCGGTATTGTGAGAGATAAGCAACGCCGCAAAATGAGTAAGTCTCTAGGTAATTCACCAGATCCTCTAGACCTTATTGCCAAGTATGGCGCAGATGGGGTTCGCATGGGCATGCTGCTTTGTTCTCCTGCCGGAAATGATATCTTGTTTGATGACAGTCAGGTTGAGCAAGGAAGAAATTTTGCCAATAAAATCTGGAATGCGTTTAGGTTGGTAAAAGGCTGGGAAGTGAAGCCAGATAGTGGGTTTAGCCCAGAGATTATTGAGGCAAACCAAACCAGTGGGCGTTGGTTTTCAGCTAGGTTACACGATGCTTTGCTTGATATTGAAGAGAAGTACAAAGGATACCGATTAAGTGAAGCTTTAATGAGCATTTATAAACTTATTTGGGACGATTTTTGTGCTTGGTATTTAGAAATGGTAAAGCCTGTTTATGGCGAACCAATGAACGAAAGTACTTACCAAACCACCTTGTCATTTTTTGAAGAATTGATGAAGGTTTTGCATCCTTTTATGCCATTTATAACCGAAGAAATTTGGCAAAATATGGCAGTACGCAAAGCGGGTGAATCTATTTGTGTGGCCCAATATCCGGTGGCTATTGGGGTAGAAGCACCTAATTTAATGCGTGTTTTTGAAAGCATACAGCAAATTAGAAACTTGAGAAATGCCAAAGGATTAAGTCCGAAAGAGGCCTTTGAAATCTTTATTAAAGCCAAAGATCAAAGCTTATATGCGCCATTTACTTTCTTGTTAAAGAAGTTAGCCAATGTAAGTGCTATTCATTTTGTAGACGCACAACCACAGGGAAGTACCTTGTTACCTGTTGATACCGATGAACTCTTTGTGGTATTAAATTTACAAGTAGATGCGGTGGCAGAGCGCGAGAAAATGGAAAAGGAAATTGAATACCTTGAAGGCTTTATGAAATCTGTGGATGCTAAGTTAAGCAATGAGAGATTTGTTGCGAACGCAAAGCCTGAATTGGTAGAAAAAGAGCGTCAGAAAAAAGCGGATGCCGCTGCCAAAATTGAAATATTAAGAAAGAGTTTAGAAGGCTAAAGAAAATATTATTTTAAAATTCTAAATCCATGCCGTCAAAAGTGCCGCTGCTCATGAGCAATAGGTTTTCTTGGCCTGTATAATGTGATTTAATAAAGACACGTAATTCGTTTTTGTCTGTAAATACCTGTACGTTTTCTCCAAAACCATTGGCAACATCTTCTTTGCTAAGCATGGGCATTTTTTTGATTTCTAAGGCATGTTTGCTAAATAAAACTGCTCTCACATCTGCCTGAACTAAGGTGTTCTTATAGTGTGGTAAAAAGTCTTTATTTAAACTGCTATAGGTATGCAATTCGTAAATGGCAATGAGTTTACGATTTGGGTATAATTCGCGAACGGCATTAACGGTTGCTTTAAGCTTAGATGGTGCATGGGCAAAGTCTCTAAACACCAAGCTATCTTCCGTTTCTTTTATGGTTTCTAATCGTTTGGCCGTACCTGTAAAGCTTTGTATTGCCTCAAAAAACTGACTTTGGTTCAGGCCAACTTTTAAACAAGCATGCATGGCGGCCATCATGTTTTGTAGGTTGTGCGATCCAAAGAAAGATAGGGTAGTGCTGTGTGGAAGTCCAGTTAGCGCACTGTTTAACATAAACTTACCATTTACAACTTCAAAGGAAGGTGTTTGGTAGGCAATTTTTGCACAAGCCGTTTCTGTTTGATCCAAAAGTTTTTTTACCTCTGGATCTGATTCACAATAGATGATTGCGCCAGTTTCTGGAATGTCTTGCACAAATTTTTTGAATTGCCAGAGGTAATTTTCAAAAGTTGGAAACACATTTATATGATCCCATGCTATACCAGTAATAATGCCAATATTGGCTTGGTAAACATGAAATTTTGGTCGCAAATCTAGCGCAGAAGTAAGGTATTCATCCCCTTCAAAAACGGCAATTTTAGAAGTATGGCTGAACCCAACCATGGTTTCGAAGCCGGCTAATTGGGAGCCTACTAAATAGTCGAATTCAAGATTATGGTAATTTAATACATGCAAAATCATAGCAGTGGTGCTGGTTTTACCATGACTCCCACCCACTACAATTCTCAATTTGTCCTTGGTTTGTTCGTACATATATTCTGGAAAAGAATATATTTTTAATCCCAATTCTTGCGCGCGGGCAATCTCTGGATTGTCTTTACGGGCATGCATACCTAAGATGATGGCATCTATGTCTGTTGTTATAAGTTCGGGTTGCCAACCAAAAGAGGCTGGAAGCAATCCATAATTTTTTAATCGCGATAAGGCTGGTTCATAGATTTCATCATCGGTACCTGTTACTTGATAACCTTTTTTATGTAAAGCAATGGCCATATTGTGCATTACCGCACCGCCAATAGATATAAAATGTACGCGCACTTTTTTATTTTAATTTAAATGAGATTGGTAGGGTAAAAACAACATTCACAGGTTTGCCCATTTGCGTGCCCGGCGACCATTTGGGCATTAAACTTAATACACGAATAACTTCCTCGGCAAATTCGGGTTCAACTTTATTTACAATTTGAATGTTTTCTATACCGCCCTCTTTGTTGATAATAAACTTGGAGATAACCCTTGCCTCAATCTTATCTTTTTTTAAGTTTTTTGGATACTTAACTTCCTTAAATGTAAGTACCTTATCGTTCTCTGAAGTATCCATTGTTTTTGATTGATTTGGGTCTATTTTATCTTGCGCGAACAAAAAAGCTGGAAAGCTTAAGCAGAATAAGAGTATTAAATTTTTCATTGGTGTTAATTAGCATACGAATTAACAAATATTTTAGAAGAAATAAGCACAGATAAAAAGCTTTTTTGTTAAATTAATTCTTTTCAGTTTATAAAATTTACTATTCTTGTTTCATGGAATTATATACAATAGAAACAGGTAATTTTAAGTTAGATGGCGGCGCCATGTTTGGGGTTGTGCCTAAAAGTATATGGAACAAGCTAAATCCAGCAGATGATAATAATATGATCAGTATGGCGATGCGTTGTTTGTTGGTTCAAGATGGAAACAGATTAATCCTAATTGATAATGGCATGGGGTCGAAACAGGATGCTAAATTCTTTGGGTATTATTATTTGTATGGCGATTTTTCTTTAGATGCTTCCTTGGCCAAGTATGGTTTTAGCAGAAACGATATTACCGATATGGTGCTTACCCACTTGCATTTTGATCATTGTGGTGGCAGTATTCAATACAATGCAGATCGAACGAAGCTTGAAACCGCTTTTCCAAACGCTAGGTATTGGGTAGCAGAAGAGCATTGGAATGAAGCCTTGAACCCCAATCCACGAGAAAAAGCAAGTTTTTTAAAAGAGAATATTTTGCCCATTCAAGAAAGTGGTCAGCTGCAATTGTTGCAGGCAGGCCAGCAATTTCATAAGGATATTGACCTATTGTTTTCTGTCGGACACACCCAACACATGATGCTTCCAGTAATACCCTATAAAGGAACAAAATTAGTGTACATGGCCGATTTAATTCCCACACAAGCCCATATGCCAATATCGTATGTTATGGGCTATGATGTTCGCCCGCTAAATGCCATGAAAGAAAAAGCGGATGTGTTAAATATGGCCCTCGAAAATAATTGGATTTTGTATTTTGAACACGATCCGTTTAATATGGCTTGCACCTTACAACAAACCGAAAAAGGGATTAGGGTAAAAGATCAAGTTTTAATATAACACTCAAAACTTAACACTTAACACTTAACACTCAAAACCTACCTCACCCCAATTTCATCAACAAAAATAAAGGCTTCCTCACCAGCGCTGATATGCCATGCAGGCAATTTGCCAAAGTTTTGTGCACTTACTTTGATATACCTTACTTGGATATTTTTATCTAATTTTTGTGCTAATTTTAAAATAATATTTTCTTGGGTTTCTTCGGGAGTTTGGTGACCAATATCTGCTAATTGTTCGTAATTTTTACCATCTACAGAGCCCCAGAATTCTACTTTCTTGGGCAACATGATCCATGAGCGTTGGTCTTGCAAGAAATTAGCATAAACATAAGTAATATCTGTACTCTTTTTTAAATCAATTATCGCTTCAAAATTGCACCCTTGATAACCTTGCCATGATCCTTTCCTCCAGTCTTTATCGCCATAAATGCCATCAATTAAGCCCTCTGCTCCGCCAGCGGTATATTGCCTATTGTACTTTTGCTGTAAGCTAATTTCCCAGGTATTGTTACGTTTGTAATACTGGGCGCTACTCTCCAAATTCCTCATTTCTCCCTGCCAATTGATAGCACTAATG
The DNA here is from genome assembly GCA_021298155.1 of Sphingobacteriales bacterium. GTDB lineage: Bacteria > Bacteroidota > Bacteroidia > UKL13-3 > UKL13-3 > B1. The sequence goes on from JAJTEN010000036.1 coordinate 6,629, forward strand.
GCTTTTATTTCGGCACTCGATTTTAGGTAAAAAGGTGCTTTGTATAATTGAAATTTATCAGCTGTGTTTGAATCTTTATAGGTAATTGAATAATAAATTTCGGTATTTACCTGTTTAAAATTAGACCTTATTTCAATCAAAATACTGTCGGTAAAAGTTTTACTTTTTGCGAGAATAATAGGAGCTGGGAGTAGGGTGCCCGACTTATAATCGGCGGCGGTTTTTGGGTTCAGACCGATAAAGGCATTTTTTCTAATGGCATTGTTTTTAGCGCTATCAGCAAGGGTAAAATCTTCAAAGAGGGAATAACCTATTTGGTATTCATTTAAACCTGGAGTAACAGGATAATAACCCAGTGAACTCATTACATACCACGCACTCATTTGGCCGCAATCTTCATTGCCCGATAAGCCATCGGGTGCATTTTGATACATTTCATTTAAAATTTGCTTCACCCGCATTTTTGTTTTTTCTGGCTTGCCAACATAATTGTATAAATAGGCCATGTGGTGACTAGGTTCGTTGCCATGCGCGTATTGACCTATAAGTCCGGTTATATCTGCTTGGGTTCGACCTGTAGTTTTGGTATCTGTGGTAAACAAAGAATCTAATTTTTGTTCAAAGGCAGCTTTGCCTCCCATAGCTGTAATTAACCCTAAAATATCTTGCGGAACAAAGAATGTGTATTGCCAAGCATTAGCTTCCGTGTAGTTATTATTAACTTCTCTGGGGTCGAATGGTTCGTACCATGCCCCATTTTTACGCGGTTGCATAAAGCCTGTTTCTGGGTTAAATACCTGCTGCCAAATAGGAAAACTCTGATCATTTTTTGGGATTGCACCCACCTGTTTTTTTATTTGATCTACACACCAACTATTGTAAGCATATTCTAGCGATTTACTTAAGCTCTCACTTTCATCTTCCACTGTTAAATAGCCTTTTTGGTGAAATATATCTGCTCCATATTGGTGATTTTTGGCAGTGCCGATTGTAGCTTCTAAGGCTAGTTTTTTATCAAAGTTATCGTTTCCTTTGGCCAATGCATCTGCAATGATGCTTGCAGAATGATAGCCTATCATGCAATCGGTTTCGTTGCTGGCAAGCTCCCACATGGGCATTCTGCCAACCTGCTTATATTGTGCTAAAAACGTTTTTATGAAGTCAACATTTCTTTCGGCTTGAACCAAATTAAATAGAGGATGTAAAGCCCTGAAGGTGTCCCACAAACTAAAAACTGAATAATAGGTAAAGCTGGTATCGGTATAAATTTTATGGTCTCTTCCGCGGTATCTGCCATCTACATCACTGGCGGTAGAAGGGTGGATAAAACAATGGTATAAGGAAGTATAAAATATTTCTCTTTCGGTTTTGGTTCCGCCCTTCACGGCAATTTTAGCAAGTTCCTTATTCCAAAAATGAGTGGCATCTGTTTTGGTTTTATTAAAATTCCAATGAGGTATTTCTGTTTGTAAATTTTGTTTAGCGCCAAATTCATCCACCGAACTAATTCCTACTTTCACATAAATTGTTTCACCTTTTTTTAGGTTAAAATTAAAATAAGCCATAGTGGCATTTTTATCCGTAGCCGCATTTTTTTGTATTGAACTAAATTCTTTTGAGAATTCTATATAGAAATATACAAATTGATCTTTAGCCCATGCCTCACTTCTCCTGTATCCGCTGATGGTTTTGGAATTAATAATATTGATTTTACCATCCAATAATTTATCTCTGTGTAATAGGTCTAGTACAACTTGGTATGATCCATTTTTGGAGAAGGTATACTGGTGAAAAGCGGCGCGTGTTGTAGCTGTGAGTGCAACATCAATATTGTGTCTAAGTAAATTAACCTGATAAAAACCAGGTTTTGCTTGTTCTTTATTGTGCGAGAATTTTGAACGGTAATCGCTATTTTTAAATGTAGGATTACTAATTTGTGTAGGCATTAATAATATATCTCCAAAGTCGCTCACCCCCGTTCCGCTCAAATGGGTATGACTGAACCCATAAATGATTGAGTCTGAATAATGATACCCACTACAGCCATCCCAACTGCCGTCTATGCGCGTATCTGGACTCACCTGCACCATGCCAAAAGGCACCACAGCACCCGGAAAAGTATGTCCATGCCCACCAGTACCTACAAAGGGATTTACCAAGGCGGTGTAATTGCTTTGAGCCATGGCGAATTGGCTCCAAGTTCCCCCTAACATAAAAACTAAACAAACAACGATAAGTCTACCCATATTTTTTTGCATCGCCGAATATACTATAATACTCGGAAAGGGCAGAAAATATTCCTTTAAAGGGTTTAAAATTTTTGGATCCTACTTAGTTTCCATTACCACGAATGGTACAATCATTTCCTCTAAACTGATACCACCATGTTGGAATGAATTGTTATACATATTCACATGGTAATTATAATTATTTGGATAGGCCATAAAATCTTCACCCATGGCAAAAACGTAGCTTGTGCTCATGCTTTGTTTTGGCAGAAAGGCGTCCGACGGATTTTTAATAGAGAATAGTTCTTTCTCATTGTAATGTAAGCTTTTGCCCTGTTTGTATCTTAAATTAGTGCTCGTGTTTCTATCACCAACAATTTTAACAGGGTTGTTAACCCGAATAGAACCATGATCGGTTGTGATAACAATTCTTGCTTTTTTGCTTGCAATTTTTTTGATGGCTTCAAAGAGCGGAGAATGCTCAAACCAAGATGCAGTGATGCTTCTGTAGGCAGCCTCATTTTCTGCCAGCTCTTTCATTACATTCATTTCGGTTCGTGCATGAGATAGCATATCAACAAAATTATATACGATAACATTTAATTTATTATGCCATAAATTCGGAATTGAATCTACTAAATCTTTCCCAGCGTTTAAATGAGTAACTTTAGTGTATGAAAACTTATCCTTGAAGCCAGCCCTGAGTAATTGCCTTCCTAATAAATCCTCTTCATGTATGTTTTTCCCTTCTTCATCTTCCTCATTAACCCATAAATTGGGGTATAATTTTTCAATTTCTAGCGGAAGCATACCTGCAAAAAAGCTATTTCGGGCATAATGTGTTGTGGTTGGAAGGATGGTCATATAGGTTTCTTCCTGAACCAAGTTAAATAACTCAATTAAATTGTTCTGAACTACTTTCCACTGATCGAACCTAAAATTATCTATCATTATTAAAAAAGTAGGAACCTCATCCTTTAACAGTGGAATGAGCTTTTTATTCACGATAGTATGACTCATTACAGGCGTTTTGGCATCTGGTTTCTTTAAGAACTGAATAAAATTATCCTTTACAAATTTACTCCAGCCATTATTTGCATCTCTTTTTTGCATGGCCAAAATTTCATCCATGCCTGTTTCTCCACTTTTGGCTAATTCTAACTCCCAATAAATTAGTTTTCTATACATGGTAGACCAGCCTTCAAAGTCTCTTACATCAGACAAATCCATGCTTAGTTGTCTAAATTCTTGCTGATAATTTTTGGCCGTTTTTTCTGTAACCAATTGTTTGCCATCTAAAATTCTTTTTAAAGAAAGTAAGATTTGATTACTATTTACGGGCTTTATCAAATAATCGGCAATTTGATTGCCAATTGCATCTTCCATGATATGCTCTTCTTCACTCTTAGTAATCATAATAACGGGCACTTCTGGACGAATTACCTTAATTTGAGATAAGGTTTCAATACCCGAAATTCCCGGCATGTTTTCATCTAAAAAAATTACATCGTATTTGTTATTTTTTACTTTTTCAATGGCATCAATTCCATTATTTGCTTTGTCTACCACGTAGCCTTTGTTGGTTAAAAACAAAATATGAGGTTTTAACAAATCAATCTCATCATCAGTCCAAAGTATGTTCACACTCATTGTTTAATTGTTTAAATATTCGGTATTGTTATCAAAAATGATGCCTTCAATGCATATCTTTGCGAAATAACGTAAAAAAAGGCAATTACATTGTGACCAGCAACAAACTTAAAAATTTTAATGATCCTGTATATGGGTTTGTGAGTATTCCTTGCAACCTCGTTTACGACATAATCGCGCATCCGTTTTTCCAGCGTTTACGGCGGATCAAACAGTTGGGATTATCTAATTATGTGTATCCTGGAGCACAGCATACTAGATTTCAGCATGTTATTGGGGCAATGAGTTTAACCCAAGACGCTGTTGCCACATTGCGTCAGAAAGGAATTGTAATTTCAGTTGAAGAAGAAGAAGCGGTGTGTGCAGCCATATTGCTGCATGATATAGGTCATGGTCCGTTTTCACATACTTTAGAAAATATTTTAATTCGAGAATTGCCGCATGAGAAATTATCGCTTCATTTAATGAATCTGATCAATACAGATTTAGGCGGTAGACTCAATTTGGCCATCCAAATTTTTACGAATACCTATCACAGAGGTTTTTTGCATCAATTGGTGAGTAGTCAGCTCGACATGGATAGGCTAGATTATTTGCGCAGGGATAGTTTTTACAGTGGTGTTCAAGAAGGGGTTGTTGGGCAAGATAGGATAATTAAAATGTTAAATGTAGCCAATGATGAATTGGTTGTAGATGAAAAAGGGATTTATAGTATAGAAAAATTTCTAATAGCAAGAAGGTTAATGTACTGGCAGGTATATCTGCACAAAACTGTCATTGCTGCAGAATCTGTGCTCATTAAAACCATGCAACGTGCATTTGAACTCATTGGTTCAGGCCACGATTTATTTGCTGCTCCAGCTTTAGCCTATTTTTTAAAACACAGAATGAGCGGTGAGGAGTTTTTACAAAATGAAGAGGCTGTTAGACAATATACGCTATTAGATGATGATGATATAATGAGTGCAATAAAAGTTTGGAGCACTCATTCAGACAAAGTATTGAGCAGATTAGCAAACATTTTAAAAGATAGGTTGTTGCCCAAAGTGGTTCTGAATAATGAGCCTTTTCAACCCATGCAATTACAAGAATTAAAAATGCAGATTTCGCAGATTTATGGAATTTCTTTACCTGAAGCTGATTATTTTGTATTCACAGATTTTGTAAAAAATAGGGCATACAGCATCGAAAACTTTAATATCAAAATCTTGTTTAAAGATGGTAGTTTGAAAGATATAACCTTGGCTTCAGACCAATATAACATTGAGGCTTTAACTAAGTTTGTAACCAAATATTATTTGTGTTACCCCAAAGAATTGGCTTAGTTAGCATTTAATGGTATGTCAAGGTTGGCTAGTAAAATGATTTTTTGGTACTAAATTTAGCAATTACAAGACATGAATAACGAATATATTGACCGCATTAATACCGCGATAGCTCCCTGGAAATCACAGATTATAGATCACAAAGTATATAGTGAGATTTTGCGTTTGGAAGATGTACAACTCTTCATGCAATCGCATGTATTTGCTGTATGGGATTTTATGTCTATTTTAAAATCCTTACAAAATGGTTTAACTTGTACAAGTGTACCTTGGTTTCCGGTGGGTTCTGCAGATACCAGATATTTGATCAATGAAATTGTTGTTGGAGAAGAATCTGATGTAGATATGGAAGGGAACAGAATTAGTCATTTTGAACTCTATATAAATGCCATGAAGCAATGCGGAGCAGATACCAATGGCATAGAAAAATTTCTTCAAAAGCTTGAATTTTCAAAGGATATTGATTTGGCTTTTAATCAATCAAATGTGCCATTAGAGGCCGAGCATTTCGTTAAATTCACTTTTGATTCGATTGCAGAATTAAAAATGCACAAACTTGCCGCTATATTCACTTTTGGTAGGGAAGATTTAATACCGGGTATGTTTTATTCGTTGGTAAACGACATCAATAAACAGTTTCCTGATAAAATGGCTATTTTTAAATATTATTTAGATAGACATATTGAGGTAGATGGCGGTCATCATAGCGAATTAGCTATTCGTATGCTCATTCATTTATGTGGAAATGACCCAGAGAAATGGCGTGAGGCTGAAGAGGCAAGTGTTGCATCGCTCAAAATGAGGATTCAATTGTGGGATGGCGTATACAACAGAATATGCGAAAGGAAGCCATTCAATTAATTCTTCTGGCCTCAAATTCAAACACGCATAAAGTTGATGTAGGATTTTTTTAATATAATTGCCTTAAATTAGATTATTATATAAGTATCATATGCAAATAAGCGCAAAAGATCTTGCAGTATTATTGGGAGGGATAATAGAAGGTGAGGAATCTATTGTTGTGAATACCGTTGCTAAAATTGAAGAAGGTTTTGAAGGTGCCCTTTCATTTTTAGCAAATCCCAAATACGAAGAACATATTTATGTTACAAAATCTTCCATTGTATTGGTTAGCAAAGATTTTAAGCCCAGTAAAGAAATTAATACCTGTTTAATAAAAGTAGATGATCCTTATGCAGCATTCACTTTTCTGTTAGAGAAATTTAGTAATGTAAGCAATCATTTAGTGGGTATTGAATCTATGAGTTTTATTGACCCAACTGCACAAGTAAGTGAAGACGTTTATGTTGGATCATTTGCCTATATAAGTAAGGGGGCTCAAATTGGCAAACAAAGCAAAATATATCCGCATGTTTTTGTTGGGGCAAATGTGAAAATTGGTGCTAATTGTATCCTATATTCAGGTGTAAAAATATATCATGATTGTGTAATTGGCGACAATTGTATCATACATGCCAGTTCTGTAATTGGTAGCGACGGTTTTGGATTTGCTCCATTACCAGATAGATCTTACAAGAAAATTCCTCAAACAGGTAATGTTATTATTGAAGACGACGTTGAAATAGGTTCTAATGTGAGTGTAGATCGCGCTACCATGGGATCAACCATACTCAGAAAAGGCGTAAAATTAGATAATTTAGTTCAAATTGCACACAATGTGGAGGTGGGTGAACATAGCGTTATGGCTGGTCAATCTGGTATTGCTGGTTCAACTAAATTGGGTAAATACATGGTGGTTGGTGGTCAAGTTGCCATCTCCGGACACCTTCAAATTGCAAACGGTAACCAATTTGGTGGACAATCAGGGGTAAACGCGAATATTAAAGAAGAAAATAAAAAGTGGTTTGGTACGCCAGTTTTAGAATTGAGAGACTCGCTGAGAACCAGCGCTATTATGAGGAAATTGCCCGAGCTTTTAAGTAGAATTGATGCACTGGAAAAGGAGTTGGCTCAGCTCAAAAAGGAATAAAATTTAAATAAATAATAAAAAAAGCGGGACAATTTGCCCGCTTTTTGTTTTTTTGCAGGATTATTTATGAAGCAAACAACGATTAAAAAATCTGTTAGTGTTGAAGGAGTTGGACTACATACTGGACAGATAGTAACCATGACATTTAATCCTGCTCAGGATTATTATGGTATTAAATTTCAGCGAGTTGATTTACCAGATCAGCCATTTATTGATGCTGATGTGGATAATGTGGTAGATACATCCAGAGGTACAACGCTTGAGCAGAATGGCGCGCGAGTTGCAACTGTTGAGCATGTAATGGCTGCCCTAGCTGCATTAGAAATTGATAATTGCATTGTTCAGATTAATGGAGGTGAAACGCCAATTATGGATGGTAGTTCACAATTCTTTATGAAAGCATTGAAACATGCTGGTATTTTAGAATTAGAGGCTGAACGCGAATATTTTACTATTCCTCAAAATATTTATTATACCGAATCTGATAGAAATGTGGAGATGATTGCCATGCCACTTGATGATTATCGCTTAACGGTAATGGTAGATTATAATTCACCTGTTTTAGGCTCTCAACACGCTTCAATTACTAGTTTGAAAGAATTTGAAACAGATATTGCAAGTTGTCGAACATTTTGTTTTTTGCATGAATTAGAGTTGCTATACAATAATGGTTTAATTAGGGGAGGCGACTTAAATAATGCCATTGTAATAGTTGATCGGGTAATTGAAGATAGCGAGTTGGAAAGTTTGGCTAAAATGTTCAACAAGCCAAAAGTTGAAGTGAAAAAGGAAGGTATTTTAAATAACGTTGATCTTCGCTTTCATAATGAACCTGCTCGTCATAAACTACTTGATTTGATTGGAGATTTGGCTTTAATAGGTACCCCAATAAAGGCACAAATTATGGCTGCTCGTCCGGGACATGCCGCAAATGTTGCCTTTGGAAAAAAAATTAAGGCACTGATCAAAAAAACGAGAAGCACAGTAAGAGTGCCTAAGTACGACCCCAATAAACCTCCCTTGTATAATAGCATGGCCATAGAAAAAATGTTACCACATAGGTTTCCGTTTTTAATGGTTGATAAAATCATGGAGATGGGGCAGAACCACATTATTGGAATTAAAAATGTAACCTTCAATGAGCCTTTTTTTCAGGGACATTTTCCGGGTAATCCAGTTATGCCTGGCGTTCTTATTATTGAAGCCATGGCCCAATGTGGAGGAGTTTTAATTTTATCCAAAGTTGAAGATCCTGAAAATTACAATACTTATTTTATGAAAATTGACAATGCTAAATTTAAAGAAAAAGTAGTTCCAGGAGATACGCTCATCTTTAGGTTAGAGTTAATTGGACCAATTCGCCGTGGAATTTGCATCATGAAAGGTAGTGCGTTTGTTGGCGATAAATTGGTTGCAGAGTCGGATTTAATGGCACAAGTAGCAAAGGGATAAATATGATACATCAATTAGCATCCGTAGACCCAAGTGCGCGCATTGCCGAGCATGTAACTGTAGATCCTTTTACCATGATTCACAAAGATGTGGAGATTGGAGAAGGTACATGGATTGGAAGTAATGTAACCATATACCCAGGTGCGCGCATCGGAAAAAATTGCAGAATTTTTCCAGGCGCAGTTATCTCCGCTATTCCGCAAGATTTAAAGTTTGATGGAGAAGAAACCTTAGCTATTATTGGAGATGGCACTACCATAAGGGAATGTGTTACCATCAACAGGGGTACAAAAGATAAGTTTAAAACTGAGGTTGGTTCAAACTGTTTAATTATGGCTTATACCCATTTGGCTCATGATTGTATTGTTGGAAACCAAGTTATTATAGCCAATGGTGTGCAGGCGGCAGGACATGTAACTATTCAAGACTTTGCCCGCATTGGCGGTTTATCTGCCATTCATCAATTTGGAATTGTGGGAAGAAATGTGATGATTGAGGGGGGAAGTATGGTAAGTAAAGATGTACCGCCTTTTGTAAAGGCCGGTCGCTATCCTTTAACCTATGAAGGTGTAAATGCAGTTGGATTAAGAAGAAATGGATTTTCAAATGAAAAAATAAATGAAATTCAAGACATTTATCGAATTTTATTTATACATAACAGAAACCTCGGTAAAGCCATTGAAATGGTAGAAAAAGAGATGCCATTTTCTGCAGAAAGAGATGAGATTTTAAATTTTATTCGTAATTCTGAAAGGGGTGTTTTAAAAGGATTTAACAACAGTAAGTAAACTATATTTTGCAACTAACCCTCACCGATATCGGAAAAAAGTTTAATCGCCAATGGGTTTTTAAGGGTATTAATCTAACTATTCATCCCAATCAAAGTATCGCATTGGTTGGAAATAATGGGTCAGGAAAATCTACCTTGCTTCAAATTATTTTTAATTATCAAACCTACTCTAAAGGTGAGATTGTTTATTCCCTGAACCAATCTATTTTAACAGAAAATGAATTGGTAGGTAAAATAGCTATTGCTGCTCCATACATAGATTTGTTGGAAGACTTCACCTTGCTTGAAATGCTTCACTTCCATTTTAGTTTAATTCCTAAAAAAAATGACATCAGCCTACAGGAGATGATTATAGATAGTGGTCTGAGTTTACAGGAGCATAAAGCCATTAAGTTTTTTTCATCTGGAATGAAACAGCGATTAAAGCTGGTTTTGGCAATTTATGCAGATACGCCTTTGTTATTGCTGGATGAACCTTGTTCTAATTTAGACAATCAAGGTATTGAATGGTACAGGAATTTAATTCAATCTCAATTAACGCATAGAACAATCATTATAGCCAGTAATCAATTGCTTGAATACGATTTTTGTGATCGCACAGTATCTATATTAGACTTTAAGTAGCAATTAATTTTTGAATAGCTGAAGCCGCATTCGCGGCTGCATTTTGATGCAGGAACAAGCTGTCTAACTCAGCATAGTCTAGCATAATTTGAGCACGTTTTGCCCCATTAGGCAATATTGCTTCAAATTCATGTTTTAAATTTGTTAATTGGTAATTGTTTTGAATCAGTTCTTTAATGGCTTCTCGGTTCAGATTTAGATTAACCAAAGATGCCCATTTTACTTTTACCAGCATTGATGCAATCCAATAGGTTATTGGTTGCGCGGCGTATACACATACATGTGGTACCTTCATAAATGCAGTTTCTAATGAGGCTGTGCCGCTGCAAACAATTGCCGCTTCACTATAGGCTAAGATATTCCGTACATCATCAAAAATGATTGCTGCTTCTTGGTTATGTATGATTTTCTGATAGTAAGAATCACCTAAGTGAGAAGTGCCTGCGATAATAAATTGATATTGAGGGTAGGCCTTTGCTAATAATAGCATGTTTGGCAGCATGCGTTTTACTTCTTGCTTTCTGCTTCCCGGCAATAATGCAATAATTGGCTTAGTACTTAAATTGTTTTTGGCTCTAAAGTCATCAGATTTTTTAAATCGATTAATTTGGTTGTACAACGGGTTGCCGATGTATTTTGCGTTTACTTTCCACTTTTTAAAATAAGCTGTTTCAAAAGGGAAGATGAGCAGTAATAAATCAACATTGGCCTCTAATTGTTTGCCTCTTTTTTCGTTCCAAGCCCAAATTTTAGGCGCAATAAAGTAGCAGGTTTTGATATTGTATTTGCGTGCAGCTTTTGCCATACGCATGTTAAAGCCCGGGTAATCAATTAAGATGAGTACATCTGGTTTGTAGGTCGAAAATTGAGCCTCACATCGTTTCATGTTGGCTTGTATGGTTCTAATATTTAATAGCACTTCTACAAAACCCATTATTGTAATATCTTTAAAGTGCTGAAGCATTCCTGGTGCCACTTCCGCCATTTTATCTCCACCCCAAAAGGCAAATTCTGCAGCGGGGTCTTTGGCTAAAATACCCTCCATTAAACTTGCGCCCAATAAATCACCGCTGGCCTCTCCAGCAATCAAAAAATATTTCAATGCTATGCTTAGTTTTGTTCAAATATATACTATTTTATGTTTTTACTATTCATTAATAAAACGGTTTGTCAAGTTAAATTAAGTGTATAATTTATTAGCAATTAATTGCTTAACTAACAAAAGTGCATTTCAAAAATTAGTATTTTAAAACTAAATTCAGTACATTGCATCAAATTAATTTATCTTATGTCTGATTCAAATAAAAAAAGTAATAGTACATTAACGCTTTTACTATTGTTACTGATTTGTTCTATTGGCGCTAATTTTTACCAATGGCAAAGCAACAAAAACATGGTTGTTTCACATGTGAATGAGGTAGATAGTTTGAGTACCTTGCGTTATAATGTGGAAAGAGAGTTAGAATTAACTATTGGTGAATTGGAGAAATACAGGGGAATTGCAGGGAATTTAGATACCTTATTAAATGATGCGAAAAGTGAAATAGCTATTCAAGAGCAAGCAATTAAAAAGTTATTAGCAACAGAAAAAGAAGGTAAAAAATTGAGCAGTAAGTTAAAACTTGAGATCGCTAAACTTCATAAAATGCGTGATGAATACTTAGAAAAAATTGATGTATTGATTGCCGAGAATGATAAATTAAAAGCAGAAAATGCTACCTTAAATTCACAAGTAGTAAATTTGAATCAACAAAAGAATGTGTTAACAGATAAAGTAGCTACAGCTGCTCAGTTAAAAGTAGAATACGTAAAGGTTAATTCATACAAGAAACGTAAAAATGGCAAGTATACGGAAAGTGTTTTAGCAAAACGCACCAATAAATTAGAAGCTTGTTTTACCCTAATGGATAACAAAATTGCTGGTACGGGAGATAAATTAGTTCATTTGGTAATTACTGCACCCAATGGAAAAATTCTTATGTCATACACCAAAGCCTCATTTAATGATTTGGATGGAAATACTATTGATGCTTCTTCAAGTTTAAAAATAGATTATACCGGAGCTAAAAAAGATGTGTGTTTATCTTATGAAAACGATGCGCGAATTTTGGAGTCGGGCACCTATCAAATCGATATTTATGCAGAGGGATTAAAGGTTCACCAGAGCAATTATATTTTGCGCTAAGCTTTCTTTTTATTAAGCCTTTTTATCAAAGAGCTTTTTATTCCGGGCGAAAGTGTTGCTAAGTAGGTGTCTTGTAAAAGCAGGCCAAGCTCTTGTTTTAATGCTGGGTATTTATTACTAATTCGTAACATAACTTCCATAGCTACCGCCCTAGCAGACGATGATTTGTGGATTTGCAGCCAAATTTGCATGCAATATTCGTACAATTCTCCTTCCATTTTATCGTCCCAATCCACTAAAAACAAGAGTTTAAGTAATTCTCTTTGGTGCCCATCTTTTTTGTGTGGTATGGCATTAAGCAGCTTTTCTAAATAAGGTAAAAAGTGCGGGTCGTTTTGAACCAAGCAACATTGCAATAGCCAAGCAGCTCGCCAGCAATAGGGTTGTTTATTTGATAAGGCTAGCTCAAAAGCCTCGGGTATGTAATTTGTATGTGATCGCAAAAAGGCAATCATTGCCTCTTTGCGACCTCTAATCATACTATTTTCTAGTGGCGTTTCCATGCTGCAAGTTTGGGTTCAAACCCAAATGAACGGCTTTATGGGAGTATGAATGGGGTTATTTACCAATATATTTTTCTTCAATCATATTGCGGTGATGCAATTCATGACCGGCAATAATATAAGGGATGCAATTGGCAGAGATGGCTTGGCCATTTGCCTCACCAATTTGTTCCCACATCTCAGTGGTAAAGCTTTGAAACAATTCAATAGTACTGGCCCGTAAAAGCGAATATTCTTTTACAATACCCAATATTTTACGTTTGTTTGCTTGGCTATTTTGGGCAAATTCATTCTCATTAAAACCTGGTAACGGGGTTTTATCTTTTCTGCCAATGCGCAATGCTCGGTAGGCAAAAATTCTTTCACAATCCATTAAATGAACCAAAATTTCTAAAATGGTCCACTTTCCATCTTGGTAACTACTTGCCAATGTCTCATCATCTAAGCTGGTTACTAAGTCAATCGTTTCCATCGATTGAACTTGTAACTCACCTAAAACATCTTTGTTTTCTGGCACTAATTTAATGTAGTTCCAATAGAAAGCTGGACATTGATCTTGGGTTGGTTTAGGTATCATGTTTTGATATCAGCTAATGAATTAATGTTGGTGATCTGGTCCAAATACATTGGCTTTATGTCCGAAGTGGTGCACAAAGTCTCTCATTTCGTCACTTAACTCTTTATTCCCTGTGGCTCTTTCAAAAGTATCTGCCATGGTAGCTAGGGTTTGGAACATAAATAAATTCATCTCTTCCACATTCATATCCTGCGTCCACAAATCAATTCGCATAGCATTTTGTTGTAGACCATCAAAAATACTTAGCATCATACCTTTGGCGCTTTCTTTACCATCAAAATCGGCATCATCTGCATCCCATTCAATATTAATGGGTAAATTTTCATGGTCTAAATGTACATCTATTCTAATTTGAGAGGTTTTTGAAACCTGTTTTTTTTCTATCGTCATAGCTTATAAATTTGTTTTAATTTCTATTAAAAAGGATTTAAGTTTATTTAGTTTAAGTTTTATTTCCTCAGCCGGTTCAAGGCTCGTGTTTTTAATTTTTAGTTTTTCTTTGGCACCGGCTATGGTAAATCCTTCCACCTTTACCAATTGTATTATTCTTTCTAGTAAATGTAAGTCGTCTTGGTTAAATTTTCTAGTTCCACCTTTTGTTTTTCTTGGGTTCAGCAAAGAAAATTCTTTTTCATAAAATCTAATCAAGGAAACACTTACGCCAAGTTTAACAGCCACTTCACCAATGGTAAAATATTTTTTTTCTACAGAATTGTCTGACAGTTGCATGCTAAATAATTAATCGAATGATTGGCCTTCTCGTGCAGCAATGGTGCGTATGGCTTGAAATTCTTCTTCCGTGATTCCCTTAAAGAAGTAGTTAATAGGGTTAACTTTGTTGTTTCCTTTCATTACTTCATAATGCACATGTGGAGCGGTTGAGGTACCTGTTGAACCCACATATCCAATGAGTTCTCCTCTAGTAACTTTTTGACCTACTCGTGCTTTAATTCTGCTCATGTGTGCATATAGAGAGGCATATCCAAAGCCATGCTTAATAACCACATGATTTCCATAGCCACTGCCATTTTCTGCCACACTAATAACCCCATTTCCAGTAGCATATATGGGAGTGCCTTTGGGTGCAGTAAAATCTATTCCTGCATGGAATTTATGCGTTTTAAAAATAGGATGGATCCGATAACCATAACCTGATGCGATACGCGTTAAATCCTCATTGCTCACAGGTTGAATTGCAGGAATACTGGCTAAAAATGCTGTTTTATTTTTAGCTAATACGCTCAATTCATCAAAAGATTTGCTCTGTTTGGCAACTTGCTGACTTAGAACATCTATTTTTTTGTTTAGTGAAACGAGTTCTGCTGTGTTATCAAATCCTTCCAAACTTCTGTATCTGTCTGCATCCGAGAAATTAGGTTTTACTGAATTTATGTCAATTGGTTCAGCTTCAAAAATGGCCCTATAAATATTGGCATCACGCTCTTGAAGCTCAGTTATTAAACCACCTAATTCGTTTATTTTTTTATTTAAATATTTTATTTGAATCTTATACTGCTCATTTTCTTGCTTGAGTGCACGTTCTTTTGGCGAATCTAGAAAACTATACACACCAAAAGCCATAATACCTCCAGCCACTGCAGAGGCAGATAAAAAACCAAATACCCGCAAGACCACAGACCATAGGCTTGTACCCACTTTTTCAAAGTCGAGTTTATGTGGATTATAGAAGTATTTTATTTTTGCCAATGTTTCTCTTTTTTGTGTAACTCAAATTCATCTTCTTTGCAATATGAATCATGAATTACTTTGTTTTCTTTGTAAATAAAAGAGACCGAAAATAAGTGATTCTGATTAGAAGCGAAAAAATTAAATATAATAAACTGAATATCAATGTCAAATTCGAGCCAAATCCGCAAACAATTCTTGGATTTTTTTGAAAGCAAGGGCCATCAAATTGTTCCCTCGGCACCCATTGTGGTAAAAAACGACCCAACTTTAATGTTTACTAATGCTGGGATGAATCAATTTAAAGATTGGTTTTTAGGAAATGAAGAGCCGAAGTATAAGCGTGTGGCCGACACCCAAAAGTGTTTAAGAGTTAGCGGGAAGCATAATGATTTGGAGGAAGTAGGTGTAGATACCTACCACCATACCATGTTTGAAATGCTGGGCAACTGGAGCTTTGGTGATTATTTTAAGAAGGAAGCCATTGAATGGGCATGGGAGTTATTAACCGAAGTATATAAACTACCAAAAGACCGTTTGTATGTTACGGTTTTTGAAGGTGATGCAAAGGAAGGTTTAGCTTTTGATCATGAAGCATATGATAATTGGAAACTTTGGATCAGCCCAGAAAGAATTTTGAATGGAAATAAAAAAGATAACTTCTGGGAAATGGGCGATACGGGTCCGTGTGGACCATGCACTGAAATACACATAGACCTGCGGTCGGATGCAGAGAGAGCAGTGGTTTCTGGTGCAAAATTGGTTAATAACGACCATCCACAGGTGATTGAGATATGGAACAATGTGTTTATGGAGTTCAATCGCAAAGCTGATGGTAGTCTAGAAAAATTACCTGCCCAGCATGTTGATACAGGAATGGGTTTTGAGCGATTGTGCCGTGCTATTGAGGCTAAACAATCAAATTATGATACAGATGTTTTTGTTCCCTACCTGCAATTTTTGTCGGCTGAAACAGGAATGGAATATGGTAAATCTGAACCGATTGATATTGCCATGCGGGTTTTGGCAGATCATATCAGAACCATAACTTTTGCCATTTTAGATGGGCAGTTGCCTTCCAATACAGGGGCAGGTTATGTAATTAGGCGCATTTTACGCAGAGCAGTAAGGTATTATTATTCTTTTTTACATACTAAAGAGCCATTGTTATATAAAATGGTAAGTTTGGTAGGCGATTCATTTATAGATATTTTCCCTGAGGTTAAAGCCAAAAAACAGTTTATTGAGCAAGTTGTAAAAGAAGAGGAGATAGGTTTTTTACGTACTTTAGAAAATGGGATAAAGCGAATAGAAAAAATTAGCGGAGACATTAATGGAGAAGAGGCCTTTGAGCTCTTTGATACCTATGGTTTCCCCATAGATTTAACACAGTTAATTGCGCGTGAAAGAGGATCTACAGTTGATTTAGCTGGGTTTGAGAAAAATTTGCAACTGCAAAAAGAGCGTTCTAGAAAGGCTACTTCTCTAGAAACCGATGATTGGGTTATAATAGAAGAGAACGATCAGTTAAAATTTGTAGGATATGATACCTTAGAAGCTGAGGTTAAAATTACCCGTTTTCGTAAAGTAAAAGCTAAGGGTAAAGAACAGTTTCAATTGGTATTTAACCAAACACCGTTTTATGCAGAGAGTGGCGGACAAGTAGGAGATGTTGGCATCATCCAAAGCGCTAATGAAAAGCTCTCTATTATCGATACACAAAAAGAGAATAACTTAATTATTCATATTGTAGCTCAATTGCCAGAAAATCCCAGTGCACTATTTATAGCAAAGGTTGATGCGCCAAAACGTAAATTAACAGAGGCTAACCACTCTGCTACGCACCTGTTGCATGCCGCATTAAGAAGTATTTTGGGAACGCATGTAGAGCAAAAGGGTAGTTTGGTGAATAGTGAATATTTACGATTCGACTTTTCTCATTTTAAAGGAATGTCGGATATTGAATTGAAAAGCGTTGAGCAACTTGTTAATCAAAAAATTCGGGAAAATATTAGCTTAATTGAACGCAGAGAAGTTCCTATCTCAGAAGCCAAAGAGATGGGTGCTATGGCATTATTTGGCGAAAAATATGGAGATAAGGTGCGTGTAATTACCTTTGATTCTGCCTACAGTGTTGAGTTATGCGGTGGAACCCATGTGAAAGCTACAGGTGAAATTGGACTCTTTAAATTAAAAAGTGAAAGTGCTGTAGCAGCCGGTGTTCGACGGATAGAAGCAATAAGTTCGCTTGCCGCTGAGAACATGATAGCGGATCAAGAAAAAATGATCAATGAAATAAAGGCGATACTCAAATCGAACGATCCAATTAAATCTATTGAAACACTAATCTATGAGAAAAGCGACCTTCAAAAGAAGCTTGATAATTATGAGAATGAACGCACACAACAAATTAAAAATCAATTGTTAAATGAACTTGTTAAAGAAGCTGGCGTATCAAGAATAATTGCCAAAGTAAATGTGAGCAATACCGATCAGTTAAAGAACTTGTCTTTTCAACTGAAACAGGAAGTGCCACAGTTGTTTTGTTTGCTTGTTATGGAAAATAATCAAAAGCCTTTTATCAGTTTAATTCTTTCAGAGGAATTGGTTGAATCTAAGCAATGGAATGCCGGTAGCCTGGTGAAAACTTGGGCTAAGCATATTCAAGGAGGGGGAGGAGGTCAGGCTTTCTATGCTACCGCGGGTGGAAATAACTTGGCCGGCTTGGAAAGTGTATTGAAAGAAGCTGAAATTTGGATTGAAGGAAATTGTTAAGCTATTTTTTGAATTTACCTTGAATTTTTAGCGGGTAAAATGGTTTGATAAACTACAAATACCATAAAAAAAGCCCTCTTTGAGTAAAGAAGGCTTTTAGTTAAGTTTTGGTGAGTAATTGTATTTTTTTTGCTTTGTGTTTGTATTATTATCATTAAAAATACTGATGCAATATATAATGAAAAAATATGAATAGCAATACCTAATTTTAAGTAGTTTATCATCTTGTTTTTTGCTTTTAATGCCCTGTTTTATAGTAATTTAAAATTAAAAGAGCCAATATTCAAACAGTGAATATTGGCTCTTTTACCAAATGCAAACGGGTGTTTTTTACTTTTCTACACCCCAATTTTCTAATTCTGTTGCACTCCATAAATCTGGAAAATAGATGCGTTTCTGGAATGCGGGGTGTAAGTATTTTTCCCAATGACTGCCTCCAGTAGCAGTTTTAGTTTCACCTTTTGATTTTAGGTAGGTTCGGGCCGTTTCTAAATGCACCATTGGCCATTCAATATTATACTTTCTATCAAAATTTCTAAGTGCCTCAATGAACGATTTTTGTTCTGTTTCATTTAATTTAGGTAGAATTAATTTGTACCTATTGTTCAAATTATGTGTCTTCATGGTGTGAGCAGATTGAACAAATAAGGGTAAATATTTCTGCTCAAAATCACTTAGTGTTTTATTTTTCTTGTTGGTTTCTCTGTTAAAACCTGCTTCTTGCCAATATAACATAGAAAACTTCTCTTCTATTGTGGTTTCTGTTGTTACGCGGTTTCTTAAATAGGCTGGAATTAATAAATCAATATCGGTACACATAAGTTCTATGAACCTAAATTGTGCCGACTGAAATCCGCTTGCAGGAGATAAGCTTAGTCTGAATTGATTGTAATCTTCATAACTCATTCCTTGATTCATAATGCTGAAAGAACTGCATAATAAGTCGGTATACCTAACCATACGATTGAGTTTTTCAACAAATAAACTTGGCTGCATTTCGCTCAAACACAATTGGTCTAATTCATGGCGAATGAGTTTTAAAACCAATTCTGTTATCTGATGGTACACAATAAATATGGTTTCATCTTTGAAATCTGTTCGCGGATTTTGAAGCGTAAGTAGGGTGTCAACCATCACATATTCCCAATAATTTATGGCTCTATTGTGTTTTAACCCTTTTAAATAATTTTCCGGATCTTGTCCGTTTGCAATTAACTTGTCTTTTATTTCTTGTAAAATATTTTCCATTGTGCTTGTATAATGTGCTTATTTATGTTAACGCTTGGCTTTATAATGATCATGTATTCCAATGCCTTGTAGTATTTGATCCTTGTATTTTGCTATTTGTGCTTTTCGGGTAGCACTTTGCTTTGCTTTTGAAAATTGAATAATATAACCTCTTTGTCGACCCAAACTTAAAGATTCAAAAGCTTGTTTGAAAGCTAGGTCGGCATTAAATTCTTCTAAAAGTTCATCAGGAATAGGTTCAGGATTTTTGGCAAAAACAAATTTTTCTCCTTTTTTCTCCAATTCAACGGCTTCAAGTATATATGATTTTAGTACTGGAATTAATTTTTCTATGTCAGATTTATGGGTAAATTTAATGAGGCGGTCTGACTGCAAATTGCCTTGTTGCTGTAAAAGTTTGTGCGAATCTGATAATAGTACACCTTTAAAAAAACCTAAATTTGCTGAATGTTTTAAGGCATTTACAGCTATCACATTTTTACCTGCGTGGGTATAAACTGGTGCGCCCCATTTTAGTTCTTCAGTTAGTCCGCATGCCAATACAATTTCTCTAAGTAAGGCTAACTCTTCTCTAAAAGGGATTACTTTACACTGGGGTGTTGCTCCATATTTACAACGCATGCAGCCGTCTATTAGATATTTATCGACGAGTGGATTTAAGTTGAAATCTGACATGTGCGTTTGGTTTTCTAGCAGCAAATGTGGGCAAAAATTAGCAGTTTCAAAAATTTGATTATCAGATTAGGTAGGGATTGCTTTGGGTCAAAACTTTTGATGCGACAAATGGTTATTTTATTTGATTAACACATAAGGATGACAGATCAAGAAATAGACCGTGTAATAGAAATGGCTTGGGAAGATAGAACTCCATTTGAGGCTATTTATATGCAATTTAATTTAAAAGAATCGGATGTAATTGCATTAATGCGCAAAAGCTTGAAACGATCTAGCTTTAATCGCTGGCGCAAACGGGTAAATTCTGGTGTGAGTCAGAAACACCTGCACAAAAGAAATCCTGAAATTAGTAGATTCAAATGTACTTTACAGCGAAGTATTACCATGAACAAAATTAGTAAACGGTAATGCAGCCTAAGTTTGGCCCGAAGCTACAAGATATTTGGGAAAGGGTAGATGCTATTTCACCTGCAGATTATGCAAGAAGTAGAAATTATTTGAATGGCGCAGTTACCTATCTTTCTCCCTATGTCTTGCTCAAAGAGTTGGCGTGGCGAGATTATTTTCAACGTGTGGCACAGCATAAAAGCATGGATGAAGAGATTAAACAAGCTCAAGGAAAATGTACTAATTATCTAATACCACAAGCTGTTATTGAGGCCAATACTGGAATTGAGGCTATTGATACAGCTATAAAAAATTTACAGACAACTGGATACCTGCACAATCATTTGCGAATGTATATCGCGTCTATTTGTTGTAATGTGGCGCAATCACACTGGAAGATGCCTTCGAAATGGATGTATTACTATTTGTTAGATGCCGATTTTGCCAGTAATACCTGCAGTTGGCAATGGGTAGCTGGCGCTAATAGCAGTAAATTGTATTATGCCAATCAAGAAAATATAAATAAGTATACGCATAGCCAGCAACAAGATACTTTTCTTAATACAAGTTATGAGAGGCTAGCGGCTATGCCTGTTCCCAAAGAGTTGTGTACATTAACTTCTTTTCAAGCCAAAACAGTTTTACCTGAACCGAGTGAAATATTCATAAATAAAGAGCTCCCAACCCTTGTTTATACTATATATAACCTCGATCCAATTTGGCATGCAACGGGTAATTATAACCGCATTTTATTGCTTGAACCAAGTCATTTTGATAAATATCCAATGGCTAATTTGTCGATGGATTTTATGTTTCAATTGGCACATCAAATTCCGGGAGTGCAAGTGTTTGTTGGTAGTTTCGCCCAGCTAAAAGTATTGGCTGAACCCACTAAAATAATTTATAAAGAACATCCACTGCAGATGGGATTTTCAGGAATTCAAGAGCATCGCGATTGGATGGTAGCTGGTGTGGCCGACTATTTCCCATCGTTTTTTGCTTTCTGGAAGCAGATGAGTAAATCACTCTATACACACTATAAATAGGGTATGAGTAAGGAAGAAATAACTGTTGTTTGGTTTAAACGCGACTTACGCTTAACTGATCATGAGCCTTTAAAATTGGCCCAACAGATGAATCTTCCTATTTTGCTCTTGTATTGTTTTGAGCCAAGTATAATGCGTTATCATGATTCGGATGTGAGGCATTGGCGATTTATTTATGAATCTATTCAAGCGATGCAAGAACAATTGAATGTTTATCAAGCCAAACTCTATTATTTTCACCAAGAAGCTCCAGCAGTATTTGAGATATTGCAAGAGCAATATTGCATAAGATATGTTTTTTCTCATCAGGAAATTGGCACACAAATTACCTATAACAGAGATATTCGCCTGGCTAATTGGTTTGGTTCGAACCAAACGATTTGGAAAGAATCTCGCTTAAATGGGGTTATTAGGAAGTTAAAATCTCGGCAAAACTGGCAGAAACGTTGGGAACAAACCATGTTATCTCCAATTATAAACATAGATTTAGCTGTAAGTAATTTTGTGCAATTACCTGTAGAATGGTATACTGCACGTTTTGGTTCAGCCCTAGATAAATCAATTACAGAGAGACACACTATGTTTCAACAAGGAGGTGAAAGTACGGCTTGGCGCTACCTGAATAGCTTTTTAAGAGAGCGGCACCTTAACTATTCGAAACATATTTCTAAACCATTTTGGAGCAGAACCGGCTGTGGAAGAATTTCACCTTATTTGGCTTATGGTAATTTGAGTATGCGCATGGTTTACCAGGAAACAATTAAACAGTATCAGGTTTCTAAAAACAAACGCGCACTATCCAATTTTATGTCGCGTTTACATTGGCATTGCCATTTTATGCAAAAGTTTGAAGACGAAATGCGCATGGAATTTGAGCCAGTAAATAGAGCTTATGAAGCAATGAATAAGCCCAAAAACCCTCAATATATTCAGGCTTTTGAGCAGGCATGTACAGGAATTCCAATTATAGATGCAAATATTAAATGTTTGGTTCAAACCGGATATATTAACTTTAGAATGCGGGCCATGTTGGTTTCGTTTTTTGTGTTTAATCTTTGGCAAGATTGGCGCGATTTACATTTCCTAGCGCGTAATTTTTTAGACTATGAGCCTGGCATTCACTACCCTCAAATACAAATGCAAGCAGGTTTAACCGGTGTAAATACCATCCGAATGTATAACCCTGTTAAAAATAGTTATTGCCATGATGAAGAAGGATTGTTCATTAGAAAATGGCTGCCCGTGCTGGCTAACTTACCAACATCACTTATTCATGAGCCTTGGAAAATGACACAAATGGATCAACGTTTTTATGGCGTAGAAATTGGTAAAGATTATCCAAAGCCCATCATAGAAATGGAGGAGAGCAGAAAGGCTGCTAGCGAAGTAATGTATGGTTTAAAAAAGTCGGATTCTGCGCGTGCAGAAGGCAAACGTATATTGGCAAAACATACTTCTAATATGGGTTTTAAGCAGGGAAAAAAAGCATGAAGAAAGCGCATTTGCCCAATAAGATTTGCGTTACTTGTGGTAGACCATTTACATGGCGCAAGAAATGGGAGAAGGTATGGAATGAGGTGAAATATTGTAGTAAAAAATGTAGTTCGAACCGAAATAAAGTGAAAGCATGATAGGACTGATATTTCCGCATCAATTATTTGAGCATAGTAAACTCATTGATGCTTGCAAAAAGATATATGTAATAGAAGAATATTTATTCTTTAAGCAATATGCTTTTCATAAACAAAAGTTGGCGTTTCATAGGGCTAGTATGCAGTTTTATGCCGCCTATTTATTGGCCCAAAATAGGGAAGTTATTTATATAGATGCCCAGCATTTAGAGAGTGATATTAGGCATTTTGTAGCGGCCAGAGCGCAAGAACAGTGTGGAGAATTATGTTTCATAGATCCTACCGATAATTATTTAGCGAGACGCTTAAATAGCGCTGCTCAAAAGCACCATATTACATTGGTTCAGCATGATTCTCCTTTATTTATGAATACGCAGGAGGAGAACCAAGCTTTTTTTGCAGGCAAGAAAAGGATGTTTCAAACAGATTTTTACATGCAGCAACGCAAAAAAGGTAAAATTTTGCTCGATGGCGTGGGCAAGCCTTTGGGCGGCAAATGGTCTTTTGACGAAGAAAATCGTTTAAAATATCCCAAAGATAAAACGCCGCCAATAACTCATTTTTTAGCGCCCAATGCCTTTTACCAAGAAGCCATAAATTATGTAAACACGCATTTTGCCAAAAACCCAGGTTACCTGCAATTAAATACATTTTACCCTTGTACATTTGAAGAAAGTAAGCAATGGTTGCAAGATTTTTTGGTGCAAAGATTTGCAGAATTTGGTCCTTACGAAGACTCTCTTGTTTCCAAAGAATTGGTTTTAAATCATAGTTTAATCAGTCCGCTTTTAAATGCAGGTTTATTGTCTGTAGATAAAGTGATAGCCACAACTATAAAATTTGCAGAAGCGCACGCGGTGCCCCTTAATTCATTGGAAGGTTTTGTGCGTCAAATAATTGGGTGGAGGGAGTTTATTAGAGCTGTTTATGAGCAGGTTGGAACCATAGAGCGAACCAAAAATTATTGGGGATTTACCCGAAAAATCCCTGCTTCTTTTTACACGGGTACCACGGGCATTGAACCCATAGATAATTCCATAAAAAAAGTACTAAACCATGGTTATGCGCACCACATAGAACGCTTAATGGTATTGGGTAACTTTATGTTGTTATGTGAGTTCGATCCAGATGAGGTATATAGGTGGTTTATGGAGATGTTTATAGACGCATATGATTGGGTAATGGTGCCCAATGTATATGGAATGAGTCAGTTTGCCGATGGCGGCTTAATGGCTACAAAACCGTATATAAGCGGAAGCAATTACTTGATGAAAATGGGCGATTATAAAAAGGGTGAATGGCAAACTATTTGGGATGGATTGTTCTGGCAATTTATGGATAAACAAAGAGCCTTTTTCCTTCAAAATCCACGCCTCGGCATGCTTGTTAGAACCTTTGATAAAATGGCTCCAGAAAAGCGCGTACAGCATATCCTTGCGGCACAAAAATATTTGGATAGCCTGGCAGACTAAAATCCTTTTATAGGTTTTTGATACTTCTCTTTTAAAAGCGATTTACGCATGCCGCGCACAGATTCTAAAGGTGCTTTGTCTATAAATAAATTGATGAGCCAAATGGGAACAGCTCCTCCTGGATCAACTGCAATAATATATTCTGCCTTGCAGGTATTTGCATTTATTTGGGTAATATGCCACTTGGCTTTCATGAACGGAACCCTCACAAAGGATTTGTTTTTGGGGATAAAATTGCTTTCACTTTTGGCATAAATAAATGCCTCGAGCTCATTCGATAATTTGTCTAGGCTTTGTTTAAATACGCCATCTCTATTCTCAAAAGGCCAGGGCACATACAATTCTTGGTAATACAATTG
Organism: Sphingobacteriales bacterium; assembly: GCA_021298155.1. Lineage (GTDB taxonomy): Bacteria > Bacteroidota > Bacteroidia > UKL13-3 > UKL13-3 > B1. The sequence continues at coordinate 31,232 of JAJTEN010000036.1, forward strand.
TTCGAACCTATTAGTGCGTTTTAATAGGTCTGAACGCCTGCACCCAAACTGGTAATTCTTTTGTTCTGAAATATCGGTAATAAGGGCTACTAATGTTTGTACACTGCAATTAAAGGTAGCAACTGTCTTTAGTTCTTTAATTGCCAATCCCGGATAATCGCGCACGTATACCTCAATTTGGTCTATGTTTTTGGTTTGTGTCCACTTTTGCTGAGCAATAGCAGGTTGTACAAAAGCCAATAACAGAAACAAGCTGCTGCTTAGGTAAAGAATATGTGTTTTATTTGGGGTCAACAGTAAATTTATTTGACCCCAAATATAAGCTGCTTAGCTTAACAAATCCTTTAGTTCTCTTGCTTCACTAGTTTTTTACTCAATACATGCCCATTTACATCTTTAATTTGCACATAATACATGCCCGCTTTTAAACTTGAAATAGCTATTGAGGTATTTTGTTTGTCTTTGTGAATTACCAAATCCATTTGTTTACCCATCATATCAAAAATGGCGATGTCTGCCATTTCTGGTCCACCTGTTTTATTTTGAATGGTAATGGTTTCGGTAGCAGGATTAGGGTATAAAACAAACTGATCCATGGCAATAACTGATTCAGGCTCATTAATAGCGGTAACGCTATTCTGACCAATTACTATTTTTAACTTATCTGCCGTTGCAGTTTGGTGGGCAAGATACACATAAGGGGCAATAGTGGTTTTACCCGGCATTTCTGCCCAAACCCTAAAATTACCGGCGCCCATATTGTTAAATTCAAATTTTCCATTGGCGTCTGTGTGGGTAAAGGCAATTGCCTTTTCGTTTTGATCCAATAAGAAAATGAGCATTTTTTCTGCAGCTTTCCCTTCTGGTATAGTAGTGCCATTATCTTTTACATTTTTCCCATACACAGCGGTTCCAGCAATTTTTCCTCCATTTTGATTACTTGGCGTAAAAGGAATTAAGTTGATGTCTATATTGTTTCTATCAGATACAATGGTAAGTATATCGCTGGTTGTCCAGTTTAGTTTGTCTCCATAATAAGTTGGCAAATAGAAATCCTGACTTGTAGGATCGAATGCGAAGTCGGTTTGAATGAGATAATATCCTTTTCTTAAAAACATTTCATAGAACCCACTGTCGTTACTCATAGTAGCATATGCATAGGCTAATCTACCAGATTGGGGTTCGTACATAAATGCGTTAACAGGACTAAACATGGCTGGGTTATTTCCTTGTTTTAATCTACCACTTACTTTGTAAACCGGACCTACACCGATGCTTCTGTAACTGGTGTCGGCACAATTTACTTGGTTCGATACGATCATTCTAATGGTATATATCCCTGCAGTATCGTATTCGTGTTGGTAGTAGATTTTATTGGTACTATCAATTTCAGTTGTTCCATCGCCCCAGTTTATATTAATATAGGATTTATTGTTGGCATTGGCAGTAATTCTAGAGTCGCTAAAAATAAAGGCTTTATTACCGCTGGTGTCTCCCGGAAAGGCAGAAAATGAAGCATTACAAATAGGTATGGCACTATTAATATACACGTTTCCAAAACCATAAATTTCACCACATAATGAATGGAAATTTTGAACGGTAATGGTATAAAACCCGGTATCTGGATAAATGTGTTCTATGATTTTTTGATTGGTACTTAAAATCTGGCCATCACCAAAATCAACATCGTAAAACATCAGGCTATTTGCGGTATCCTCAATAGTAATGGTAGCTTTCTGATTAATATTGGTTGCACTTACTTTTAGCTCGCAGGTCTTTTTATCTAATATAGTGAAAGTTTGTGTTACCTTACTATTACATGGCCCGTTTAAGGTTAAGCTAACTTCGTAGGTTCCCGCATTGGCATAGTCTTTTACTGGATTTTTTGCTGTGCTGGTGGTACTATCCCCAAAATTCCAGAGCCAAGTGGCAGTGCTCCCAGGAAATACACTTTGATTTAAAAAATAATGTGAACCATTGGCGATAGGTTTTGTAAATTCTGCATAACATGGCGCAGGAACAAAAACGGTAACAGTTGAACATTGGTAATTGTAATTTTTTTGTTGGTCGAAAGCATACATGCAAACAGAATAAGTGCCGCTCGATTTATACTGATAAACCAAAGAATCATTTTCACCATCTAAGGCAGTTCCATCCCCTAGGTCCCAATAATAGGCCATAATAGCCGAACTAGAACTCGCGTTATTGTACAAGGTTATTTTTCCATTACCCTCAAGCGTATATGAAAAATCTGCATAAACGGGCGTTGAGCTGCTAATTTGAACACTATCGCAAAATTGGTTTGGACTAGTAGTACAAAAGCTATCGCGCAAGCAAACATAATAGGTTCCCGTGTTGGTAAAAGATTTAGAGGTAAAATCTTCTCTTTCAAATTTGGGTGCCGATCCATCCCCAAAATTCCAGATATAATAAGGGAAATTGATTGGCATGTTATTCACGTAAAAAATAACATCCTTCCCACGTTTGTAATAATCAAACTTGGGTTCGCAAGATTGTGCGCCAACTATTCCGGGAAACAAAATAGATAAAATAACAATGAATCTGCTCATTTTTTTCATAACTATCACGTTTAATTAAATGTAGGTTCGGTCTGAACCAAATGCTTGTTTTGTAATGTATAACCGAACGCACTTTGATTTGGTTTTGCTTAGCCTATTTTTTTTACAATTAGTCTGTTTTTTCATCCTAAAGGTTATACTCAGGCTTATTTTTTACCTTTTATGTAATGAAGTTGTTTGTACTTATTAAGTGCAATACTTTTGTGCAGATTAACTCATTTTGTGTATGTCTAATGGCTCAAGTAAATGTGTAATAGTGTCTAAACTTACGGTTTTTTGCCTTTTGTTGGGATTGATAAAGTTGGCTCAAGCACAACAATATCCTGAGATGATAAGGGTAGAAGGTGATACTTTTACTATGGGAAATGCTTTTAAAGTGGGTGAATCTGATGAATTGCCGCAACATAAAGTATGGATAAGTACCTTTAAAATGGCCAAAACTGAAACCACGGTAGCTCAGTATCAAGAATTTTGCAAAGACACTAAACGCTCTATGCCTCCTGCTCCGCCTTGGAATTGGATAGATAAGCATCCAATGGTTAATGTAACCTGGTACGACGCACAGGCTTACTGTGTTTGGTTGGGACAAAAATTAGGTAAAAAAATTCGCCTACCAACAGAAGCCGAATGGGAGTATGCAGCCAGTGGTGGCAGATTTAGAAACGGCGCTTTATATTGTGGAAGCTCAGAAATAACTTTAATTGCTTGGAACAATGATTTAAAACCCTATCCAGTTGCCAGGAAATATCCCAATGAGTTGGGCTTACATGATATGAGCGGCAACGCATGGGAGTGGTGTAGTGATTGGTATGGCCCCTATACTGATCAGACGAAAATAAATCCAAAGGGACCATTAACAGGTAGTTTTAAAGTAGTAAGAGGAGGTAGTTGGGAAGATGAAAATATGTATTGCCGAACCAGTAACCGAAGCAACTACATGCCCAGCGGAAGAAATATTCATAATGGTTTTAGGGTAGTAGAGGAGTAGAAATGTTAATGCTTGCTTGCGGATATTGAGTTCGATTAATAGCCAAGGTAACTTACTTCCCTATACAGAAACTAAAGCCGATTATAAATCAATTTATTACATCAATCGGGCAACACTTGGGCAACAAGAAATTTGAATGCAACCACAAATATGAGCAAAGAAAAATAGTTTGGGAGAATTCTCCTTTTAGTTCGCTAAAAAGTATAAGAAGGGAGAGGCTTTGATTTTTATTTTAACAGTTAAAAGCACTTTTTATGGGCTATTTGAGGTTTCTAATATGTATAAGTTGAAAAACCTACCACACGATAAACTTTATCATATTAAAGGAGTTAGCATTAGATATTCTCACAAAATAAATTCCTGCATTAGGTGAATCCATCTGTATATCCAAAGAATGATGGAGGAGGTCTTTTTGTGTTCCTAATTCATATACAATTTGCCCCAAATGATTTAACACCTCAATGTTATAGTCGCTTAAATTTTCAGTTTCCGAATCAATTTGAAAGCTGCCATTATTGGGGTTTGGACATATCTTAATCGATTTGGCTAATTCATGCGACTCTACACCCACCACACTTGGATTGTATTCATAAAAGGTGCTCAGCAGTGCTGCAAATAAGGTGTCTGAACCAATACCTACATAGGCTTTATTTCCAATGCCAAAAGAAACTGAACCAATGCTAGATAGATTTTGAAAAGCGGGTAAACTATGCCAAGTATTTTTGTTTTGATTATAATACAATAATTCTTTTCCAATAACATCACCCACACCTAATCCAATAAAAGCAGTATTCCCTATATTAAAACAAGTGGCACCTGTTCTGCCTCCTGCACCTATACTGGCAATTTGAGTCCAAGTATTGCTATCGGGGTTGAACCTGAAAAAGTCTGAATACTCTTGATTTCCATTTGTGCCAGTTCCTACATAGCCATAATTGTCAATAGCAAAACCAACTGCATTTGATCTTCTCAGTCCAGCGAAAGCTAATTTTTGCCTCCAGGTATTGCTATCTGGATTGTATTCCCAAAAGTCATTATATCTGCCAGTGCCGTTAGTGCCAGTTCCTAAATAAATTTTGTTCTGAATAGTAAATGCTACTGCATAGGCTCTGCCAGCACCAGGAAAGTCTGCTTTTTGAGTCCATGAATCACTATCGGTATTGTATTCCCAAAAATCCTTGGAAAAAACATTCCCAGATTTTAAACCAGTTCCATAAAATAATTTGTTGCCTTTGCTAACACATACAGCTCCATATCTTGCCCCACCTGGGAAATTTTGTTTTTGTTCCCATTCATCAGTTGCAGGCTTATAGCACCAAACATCATTCTTAGAGCCTGTGCTATCAAAACCGCCTATGATATAGCCAAAGCCGTTTACAGCAGCAGCAGAGGCAGAAACTCTAGCCGAGCCTTTAAATCTATTTTTTTGTGTTAAATCGGGTTGGGCGAAACAGTTAATCGCAATTAGTAACATGAATACTAGATTTAAAATTGTATATTTCATATTAATTTATTTAAGAAGATTTATTTTTTGCAAAATAGTATTGAAGTTGACCCCCTGTTTTCCATTTAAATTGACCCCCCATTTTCATGTAATAAAAAGTGCTTAAAAGTCGGATTGAATTCTAGTGTAAATTAAATGCAAAATTAGAAGTTAAACAACCTTTCTTTTTTTTCTAAGTGAATCACCTTTTAATTCTAATTTATGTGCATCGTGAACGATCCTATCTAAAATGGCATCAGCCATAGTTTCATCTCCGATTATTTCATACCAGGCAGATATTGGAACCTGGATGGTAGAATGAACAGCGTGTAGGTCTTCAATTATATCCATAAGAATCATCCTACTTGTACTATCAAAAGGTTGTATTCCAAAATCATCAAGGATTAAAAGATCTTGTTTTTCAATTTTAGCAAGTTCTTGAAGAGAGGTACCATCTGCCTTTGCAAGCTTAAGTTGGTTTATTAATCGACTCGTATTTGCATACAAAACCTTAAAGCCAAGCAAACAAGCTTGATTTCCAATGGCTGAGGCCAGGAAGCTTTTTCCGGTTCCAGTGCTTCCAGTAACAATCAGGTTTTGGTGTTGTTTAATAAAATCACATTCTGCCAACCGGTTAATAAAGTTCTGGTCAATACCTCTGTCGATTGAATAGTCAATCATTTCAATAGCAGCCTTGTATCTGAACTTTGCGTTGCGCAGACCTCTAGATACAGCTCTGTTTTGCCGGTCGTCCCATTCACTTTCGATGAGTTGCGCAAGCAACTCATCTGTGGTAAGATTGTTCATTGAAGAAGATTTTTTCTAATGTTTCTTGGTTCATTTTTTTATTGTTTTATCGAAGGTTTATTCATAATATTTTTTACCTCTCAGGTTGTCATGAGGTGGTGTGGGTTTATTTTGGGTACTGTTATTGCCATCTATTTCGTCTCCTAGATCATCATCATTTTCAAGACCTTTCTTAAGTACATCTTCTAAAAAGTAATAATGGATTAATCCGTACTTCATGGCTTTTTTGCAGGCATTGTTGATTCTTTCTTTTTCAACCCTTCTTGCAAGGTTTAACACGCCGTTGCAAGCTTTATAAGCCATTTCAGGGTGAGGTTTGCTTTCAATCAAAAGTTCCATAAACTTTGCAACTTCATCGGAGATGGCTTTTGCTTTTTCTATAAAATAATCAGTGTTCCAGTCACTCATGTATTTATGTTTACTAGCTAAATGCTCCTGGTCTGTGGTATAGCGATTTTTCTTGTAGTTTCTTTCATGAGTTGCAATGAGTTTGTACTGATGGTAGATTTTAACTGAAAGAGAGTTGTAGACAATCCGAACCCTTTTTCCTATGAACTCATAGGGAACAGAGTAATAGTGTTTGTCTTCATGTAGTGTTACATAACAATTCTTCATCACCCTGTATTCCTTGATTTGGTATACCTCATAAGTCAATTGAGGTAGAGCAAGTAGCTCATGCTTTTCATCTCTGATAAAAAGTTCAAATCTTGACTCAGCCTGTTTAAGTGGTGCACGATTATGCTTGTCCAAGGCTATTAGGATAGCAGTATTGAGGTCTTTTAGACTTAGGAATATCTTTCCATCCAACTCTGTATAAATTCGCTGATAAACGAGTCTTACGGCATTCTCCACAAGAGCCTTATCTTTTGGTCTGTAGGATCTGGCTGGAAGAATACTAGTATTGTAGTGCTCTGCAAAGCTTCCAAAGGTCGCATTAATGATAGGTTCGTACCTACTACTTTTAGTAACTGCTGCTTTCAGATTGTCGGGCACAACAGCCCTTGGAACACCACTATAAAACTCGAACATGTTCTTACAACAATTGATAAAATCATTGATTGTCTGAGATAGTGTAGCTTCAACATAGGTGTATTGGCTGCATCCTAAAATACCTACAAAAACCTCAACCTGCTTTTCCTCTCCTGTTTCAGCATCAGTGATTTTTAGCTTATCACCACAGAAATCAATAAAGACCTTTTCGCCTGCTTTGTAATCAATGTGCATGGTCATTCCGCTTCGCTTTCTATACTCCTGGATGTAGCGATAAAACTGGGAGTGTCCATATCCGTTGGGATGTTTTTCAATATATTTATGATACATCTTTGCAAGTGTCATCCCTTTTTTTCTTAGGTGCTTAACTATGTCTGGCAGCTCTTGATTTAGCTCCAAATACCGTTCAGTATCAGGAATAAATTGCTGACTATTGGGTTCATAAAAAAGCTCTTGAAGTGCTGATTCTTCAAGCTTTTCAATATCCTCATAAATGAGATTGAGTGTTTTAAATTTCTTAAGATACCTCTTTACAGAATTCTTAGAAATTCCTGATAAAAGGCTGATTCTTTTGCTTCCACAACCCTCGGTGTGAAGGCGGATAATTTGTTTAATTTTGTTCATAATGATTGGTTTATTTGCCATATTTTGCAATTGAAATGACAAAATATGGAACCAATCCTAAGTTCAAGCAAC
>JAJTEN010000062.1 GCA_021298155.1 Sphingobacteriales bacterium
TAGGATACAAAAAACATGTAAATAAAATAAGAATCTTGAAGAAGATACCCAATTGCTGGCTAAATCTTTTTCCGGGATATTATTTGTTTGCTCAGACATAGTATTGTTTTGGAGTTGCAAAAATAAGGTAACATTGATTATTTACATCGTGTTTCGAGAAATAATTTCAGAAAATTTGGTTTGTTTTTTAATAAAATACCGCCAAATAATAGAACCATTAAACACACCAGGTAATACTTTCATTGACTTTTTAGGTATCGCAATGCTTTTTTTGCCCCCATTCAGAAGCTGTCTTGTCCATATAGACATCACTGACATATGGGCTTTTACTATCGCATAAAAGAAAGAAAAATCGCCTTGAAGCACCCCTTTCCAAGCAGATATTGCATCCAAGCAAAATCTTGCCGGAATTTTCCAAAGAAGTTCGTTGATTGGCAGGTTTTTACCAAGCATTAAAAGATTATTTCTAAAATTCAAAAACACTTTTCTTCCACCTCTTGGAAGTGTCCCCCCTCCCACATGATATACAATAGCATTAGAACAACTCATGATAGCGTATCCAGCTCTTTGAAGTCTCCAACAAAGATCAATTTCTTCTTGATGGGCAAAAAAACTTTCATCTAGCCCCCCTATTTTTTTAAAATAGTTGGCCCTTATAAATAAAGAAGCACCTGTTGCCCAAAAAATGGGTTCACACGTATCGTATTGCCCATTGTCTTTTTCACAGACATCAAAAATTCTTCCTCTAGAAAAAGGATAGCCAAGTGTATCAATCCATCCCCCAGCGGCACCCGCATACTCAAAATTATTCTTGTCGGTGTAAGAAAGAATTTTAGGCTGGCAAGCAGCAATATTATTATTGTTATCAAGTAGTGATACCATAGGTTCTAGCCAATTAGGCGTTACCTCAACATCAGAATTTAAGAGTACGAAATAATCGGCATCAACCAGCGATAAAGCCCAATTGTACCCACCTGCAAAACCTTCATTGGTATCTCTTTGTAAGAGGGTAATTGACGGATAATTTGCGGCTAAAAATGTAATTGAATCGTCTGTTGAACCATTGTCTGCGATAATCACTTTTGCATGTTCATAGGTCGTATTTAAAACAGATGGCAAAAAAGTTTCTAAATGCTTTTTCCCATTATAATTTAAAATAACGATAGCTACGGAACTCTTAGACAATGTTTACTTTTTTGGAGTATTTAATTTAGGAAGCAAAGTCATTAACATAACAACGCCACTTGCAATCACTAGTGTATACAGTGCGGGTTGTTTTACTGGACATTCTCCCATTAAACAAGTTGAAACTAAAATATAATTCCTAAGACTCCAAGTGAAAACAATAGCGCCAATAAAAATATTGGTGCGTTTTGCCCAAATGGCAGGAATTAAAAACAAAACGATAGCAATAATGGTAAAAAAGTTCAAAAACATCCCTGGTTTACCAAATCTTGTGCCCTCTGTTGCAAATCCTGAGATGGTAATTTGCTCCGAAACCACAATACTCCATGGCAAAAAAGAACAAATTAGCACAATCAAAGAGGCAATAATTCCAATAGTTTGCGTGTATTTCATGGCTTTATTCGGTAAAATTAAAGAAAAAATAGCTCCAAAAGGAGCTATTTTAAAGGGTTTTGAGGTCCCGAGCGGATTCGAACCGCTGTGGAAGCTTTTGCAGAGCTCTGCCTAGCCACTCGGCCACAGGACCAATAATTGGACTGCGAAAATAAAGCAAAGAAAGGAAAATCAAAATTCTAAATCTGAATACCCGAAATTTGTTGAAAATTAGCCCAAATGCAAAGAATTGCCGAAAGTGAACTAATCATCAATAATAGAGGTGCCGTTTATCATTTAGACCTACGCCCCGAAGAATTAGGCACCACCGTGTTAACTGTTGGAGATCCAGACAGGGTTTCTGAAGTTAGTAAGTATTTTGACAGTATAGAACACAAAAGCCAACACAGAGAGTTTATAACCCATACAGGCTTTATAGGCAACAAAAGGATTTCTGTGGTTTCTACTGGTATTGGCCCAGATAACATTGATATTGTATTAAATGAATTAGATGCGCTCGTAAATATTGACTTTGATACCAGAACCATTAAAAATACATTAACTACCCTCCAAATTATTAGACTAGGCACATCAGGCTCGTTGCAAGCAAATATTCCAGTAGATAGTTTTGTGGCTAGTACGCACGGACTTGGTATTGACAACTTACTCCATTTTTACAAACACGAAAACAATGGTGAAGAAGCTCAAATATTAACAGCATTTGAAGATCAGATTACCCTTAACAAATCATTTTCTGGTCCTTATATAACTGGTGCAAGTGTTAAATTACTTAAACATTTCGTAACAGGCTATCATCAGGGAATAACAGTAACTTGTCCCGGATTTTATGGGCCACAAGGCAGGGTGCTACGATTACCACTCATGCATACGGAGCTGATTGAACAATTAACAACTTTTAATTTCGGCCCTCATAAAATCACCAATTTTGAAATGGAAACAAGTGCTATATATGGATTGGGGAAATTACAGGGTCATCAATGTTTAAGTCTAAGTGCGATTGTGGCCAATAGAGTTTCGCAAACTTTTAGCAAAGATGGCAATGCAGCTGTAGAAAATTTGATCAAACAATCTTTAGAAATTATTTCAACACTATAACTATGTTGTTACAATTTTACAAATACCAAGGTACTGGAAACGATTTTGTTATACTAGATAACAGAGAAGGAACTATTCAATTATCAAAAGAACAAGTTGCCTTATTGTGTGATCGGCATTTTGGTATTGGATCAGATGGTCTAATGCTTTTAAACAAGCATGAAACTTATGATTTTGAAATGGTTTATTATAATGCAGATGGAGCCTTAGGTACGATGTGTGGCAATGGCGGTAGGTGTTTAACCAAATTTGCTTTTGACAAAGGCATACAAGCAAATACATACAATTTTATAGCTTCAGATGGAGAGCATCAAGCAGTAATTGACGAAAATGGATGGATACATTTAAAAATGATAGATGTACACGAAGTATCAATTGTACAAGAAGCAACTGTCTTAAATACAGGATCACCACACTATATTAGGCCCGTATCAGCCCTTTCAAATTATGATGTTTTTACAGAAGGTAAAAAAATACGTTATAACGAAACCTATAATAATGTAGGCATCAATGTCAATTTTGTAGAATGGAATGAGGACGAACTTTTTGTGAGAACCTACGAGCGTGGCGTGGAAAATGAAACCTTTAGTTGTGGAACAGGCGTAACAGCAGCAGCTATTGCAATGAGTGCTGACACATTAGGTCATCAAGAAACAAAAATTAGGACGCTTGGTGGTAGTCTTCTAATCAAATTTAATAAAGTAGATACACAAAACTATAACAATGTTTGGCTTTGCGGTCCTGCATCTCTTGTGTTTGAGGGGCAAATAACAATTTAATTTTTAACGGAGTTATCATGATTCAATATTTTAAAAACATAGAAGGGCAAACGGTTGAAATTGATAAACCAGATGCAGGTGTTTGGGTTAACCTAGTCCCTCCTTTCAAAGAAGAGGAATTTATTGAGTTAAGTGATTCGTTAGATATTCCTATCGAATTTTTAAGAGACTCTTTGGATATCGATGAAAGACCCCGCTATGAAATTGAAAACAATGTAAAATTTGTGGTTATTAAAACCCCCACAGAAAACAATTCATTTAACGATAGCGATGCTTTTTATATTACCATCCCAATTTGTATCATTTTAACGCACACGCAAATTATTACTGTTAACTCATTTGATAATGGCGCTATCAATAAGTTTTTAAATTCTTTTCAAAAAAGACATCCTGACAAAAAAAACATGATGATTCTAAAAGTTTTTGAAAAAGTCGTTCAGAACTTTATGGAATTTTTGAAGGAAATCAATATCAGACGCAATCAGTATGAGTCTAGTCTATATCAAAGTAATAGCAACGTCGATTTACTAAATCTAATGCGTATCCAAAAAAGCTTGGTTTATTTTGTTACGGCACTTCGCAGCAATGAAATGCTCATGATGAAATTAGAGCGTACTAATTTTTTAGGTTTAAATGAAGAGGAAAGAGAATTTTTAAATGACCTTATTGTAGATACTAGCCAGGCACTTGAAATGGCAAATATTTACACCAATATATTAACCAGTACCCTAGATGCTTTTGCAAGTATTATCAGCAATAATCTAAATAATGTAATGAAGCGTCTAACATCCATTACCATTATTTTATCACTTCCAGTAATGGTAGCTAGTATTTATGGAATGAATGTAGATCATATTCCGGGTGCTCATAACCCCTACTCTTTTTATATTCCCATTGGACTCTCTTTAGGCATTGCTGGTATTATTAGTTGGTATTTTATGAAAAAGAAATGGTTTTAACATGTCCCACATTACAGTTCGCGTATATGGCGTTTTAATCGATCCTATTCATGGGCTTTTGGTAAGTGACGAATTTATTAGAGGTAATTATTTTACCAAGCTACCTGGGGGTGGCCTCGAATTTGGAGAAGGTACCCGTGATTGTTTGGTAAGAGAATTTCAAGAAGAAACTGGACTTGATGTTACCGTTGGCGATCATATTTATACCACAGACTTTTACCAGCCTTCTGCATTTAGAGCCGGAGATCAAATCTTGTCTATTTACTATTATGTACAACCAATAAGTTTAGAACCATTAAAAACCAGGGCTACTGCTTTTGATTTTAAACCAGATCAAATTGCGGATAAAAATGGCCAGGCAGAACATACCAGATGGATTCCAATCAATGGCTTATCTGAAGATGCCATGAGCCTTCCTATCGATAAAATTGTTATTGCTAGTCTTTTAAGAACTTTGTAACTCTATTCGTTTTCGATTCCCATGGCAGCACGTTTCATTTTTTGTGCAGTTTCATGCCCTAAGTAATTATCAATTTGTTTTTCGATAATATATATAAGCGGGGTTAACACAATGGCCATGGTAAATTTATATGCATAATTTACTAGACAAATGGCAAGTACCAATTGCCAAGTCCAACCATTCCCTATTTTAAATGCAATAAACAAAACGATAAAACTATCTACTAGTTGAGATACAACTGTAGAACCTGTTGCCCTTAGCCATACCCACTTCTCTCCTGTTAGTTTTTTGATTTTATGGAATACGGTAACATCAATAAGCTGGCTTACTAAAAAGGCCGTAATGCTACCCAAAATAATCCACATACCCTGTCCAAATATGCCGCCAAAAGCGGTTTGCATATTATCAATACCTTCTGATTGTTTCGAGCCTATCCAAAAATCGGCGGGCGCAACTTGTATAGCACCATAAAACATAATAAAGGCGTAAATGATTAACACCACGGCTGTGTAGCTAATTCGTTTAACTGCTTTTGGGCCGTAATATGCGCATTGGCTACAAAAAAAGCAGCAATACTTACAAATAGTTTGGTGGGTTTGTCTTTTAGAATTGAATGAATCATGAAGGCATTATAAAATGAACAAATATTTGAGCAGTTAAAAAGAGTACTGTGGCTACTATTCTCCAAGATGGTAGACCCGAATCTAGTTTTCGTATAAACAACCAAAACAAGTAAATGTTTTCGATAAAGGTGAGCACGGGTGCAACGAACCAGCCCAAAATAATAATAGCTGAATTAAATGGCATAATCATATCATTGGATGCAGCTCCCATTTTAACTCCTCTTACATACAAACAGATACAAAATAATATATTACAAATAAATGTAATTTTTGAATAAAAATGATATTTTTTCATGATTTGAATAATACCCTAAAAATACGTGTAAGTTGTTTACATTGAAGGCATGAAAGGGCATTTTAAAGTAAAATTTTGTTAGGTTTGTAGCACCTGAAAAATCTTATACATGAAGCAGTTGAACCTAAAATCAATAATTCCGCATTTAATAGCTATTGGTATATTTTTTATTGTTGCCGTTCTTTATTGTAAACCCATTTTACAAGGTAAAGTATTACAACAATCGGATGTGGTTCAGTGGAAAGGAATGGCACAAGATGCACTTAAAAGTAAAGAAGCTACAGGATCTCTTCCTTATTGGACAAATGGCATGTTTGCTGGTATGCCCGCCTATCAGATAACGGGTATCATTCCATTTGCATTTTCACTTGGTAAATTAGACGCGGTATTTCAAATGGGCTTACCTGAACCCATGGGCTATTTTTTCTTAGCA
>JAJTEN010000063.1 GCA_021298155.1 Sphingobacteriales bacterium
ACATAAATAAAAACACTTGCCCCTATTGAAAAAATAACGAGCAAGACAATAAGAAATATTTTTAATCCTTTTGGCATAGTTATATAACGAACCAAAAGTGGAAAAATTCTATGGCATATTTCCTAAACTTAATACACAAAAAGTGGATGGATGTGCAATAAAAAAGACAATCTGACTAGTTAGCTAGCCTATCTCTTATCTCATCTAAATCTATTTCAAAATGGCTGGCGTGGTGGGTGCATTTTCCGTTTTGAATCAATAGGGTTTGAGGCGATTGATGTTCTACGTTATAGTGTTGTGCTAATAAATTTGAGATATCGCGGTGTTTTATTAGATCGAGGTAATAGGCTGGTAATTCGTTGGTATCTTCGTTGGCATATAATTTTTCGAACCTATTTAATGCTGTAGAACTTATGCTGCAACGTGTGCTGTGCTTAAAGATTATAACAGGCTTGGAGGCTGAAAGTGCATCTATTTCTGAAATTTGATTTTGATTGGTTAATTCGAACATCTTCATTTAGCAAAGATAAGGTTTAGCAACAAAGGGAAGTGATATAAAAATAGTAAAGGCAGTTAAATTTTAATGGCAAAAGAGTTAAACACAAGCGCTAAAAGCAAAAAAATCAGGAGCAAAGCTCCTGATTTTTTTGCGCAAAACGATAAGCCGGGTTCTGTACTCCGCATAGTGCGGAGCGACTATCATTTATCTGCCCCAATAATCACTTATTGGGTGTAGCAGCCTACCCGCAAGAAAAACAGTTTACACTGTTGGTGCTAAGCGAACACCCTTTTATTTCTTACCTATTTGGCCTTGCAACGCATAAGGTTTACCATGCAATGTTTATCACTAAACACCCGGTGGGCTCTTACCCCGCCTTTTCACCTTTTCCTCTTTTGCCGAAACAAAAAAGGTAGTTTGTTTTCTGTGGCACTGTCTGTTCCTTGGCCTAAACCAAAGACCTTCCCGTTAGGAAGTATGCTGCTTAAGTTGCCCGGACTTTCCTCCCGATGTAAACACCTGGCGATAGTCTGTTTTGCCCTACAAAGGTAGTTTGTTGTTTGGGTAATAAAAAACGGGTTAGCCCTTAAAATAACTTTGGCTGTTCTGGATCTGCTTTTGGTGGACGAACTTTTTTACTATCGCTTTCTTCTGGATCATCTTCCAATAATTTTTTAATTCGCTCTTGCTCCTGAGTAAATAAGTCTTCATTAACCAATGTTTCGGGTTCGTCTTGAACCAACTCATCCATTTCATCTGTTGGATCAGGTGGCAATAATTCAAGCTTAGTTAATTCATTGGTGGCAAATTTATTTCCAATACTCTTCCATCCTTTTACATCAATAAATTCTGCTAAGTATATTTGCTCCTCACTTAGGTTTTTACCTTTACCTGTGCTAAGAATTACTACTGGATTTTTAAAGTCGCTTGCCAACAAAATAAAGTTACCTTTTTCTTCGGGGATACACATAAACTTTTTATTGAGGGTTTGGGTTTCAATTAAAAAGCGTTTGATGTAATACACCTTAGCCTTGGCATCAAAATATACTACTGAAATGGGGCGTTCGGGTTTAAATTTAGAAATATGCAAGAGTTGCTCATATTCATAGTGGTTGCTGAGCTCGGTGTTGGTAAGCTCATAATTACCATCTTTGTAGAAAGCAATTAGGAGGTCGTTACCCGTAAAGTTGCCCAAGAAATTTCCATGTTCTTGGGTATTTATTCTCCCAATGGCTGCATCATACCAAAGGTTAATTCCGCCTAAAGTAGAGACCCCTTTTGATTTTAATTTGATTCCTTTTACCAGGTATTTGCTTACAATATTTCCTTGCACGCCCCTGCCTTTAATGGCTAATTCGCTAAAGTCGAAATCGAAGCTGAGCTTACGGGCATGACTAAGTGGACTCAATGTAATACTTACTACCTCTGCCTCACCAGCTGGATTTGCGGTAAAGTATAAAATGCGAGAACCGCTGGTACCTTGGGTAAGATCGTATTCTTTATCGCGGGTAATTCCAGTAACAGGGAAACGCTTAGCATAACTAATTTTTGATTTCCCATCGAGATAAATTAAATTATAGATACGACGTTCATCATTTTTTCTAAACACATCCACATGAATAATATCTTTCCCCATAAATGATTTTTCCTGCACTTTGGAAATAATCATTTTACCATCTTTTTTAAATACTATGATATCATCTAAATCGCTACAATCACACACATATTCATCTTTCTTTAAACCAATACCCACAAAGCCTTCGGCTTTGTTCACATAGAGCTTTTGATTGGCAATTGCCACCGTTTTAGAATCAATGGTATCGAACGTGCGAATTTCTGTTTTACGCTCTCTGCCTTTACCATATTTTTTCAGCAAGTTTTCAAAATATTTAATGGCATAGGCTCTTAAATTTTCAAGATCAAAATTAACTTGGTTCAATAACGCCTCAAGGCCTTTCATAATTTCATCGGCCTTAAACGAATCGTACTTAGAGATACGTTTAATTTTAATTTCGGTTAAACGCAAGATATCATTTTCGGTAAGCTCACGACGGAATAGTTTTTTAAACTTATTCATACCTTTCCAAATGGTATCAATCACCTCTTCAAAGCTTTCGCATTCTTCTATATCGCGGTATATTCTATTTTCAATGAATATTTTTTCAATACTTGAATAATGCCATTGCTCCTCCAACTCAGCTCTTTTAATTTCAAGTTCTTGGCGCAGTAAATCTTTAGTTTTCTCGGTAGATAGTTTTAATAATTCTTCTACCCCAATAAATACAGGTTTATCATCTACAATAACACATGCATTGGGTGAGATACTTACTTCACAATCTGTAAAGGCATACAGGGCATCAATGGTTTTATCTGGTGAAACACCAGGTGCCAATTGAATTTCAACTTCAACCTCTTTAGCTGTATTATCAATTACTTTTTTAATTTTTATTTTACCAGAATCATTGGCCTTAATAATACTATCAATAAGCTGATTGGTGGTAACACCGTATGGAACATCTTTTATGAAAAGGGTTTTCTTGTCTAGTTCTTCAATGCGCGCCCTTACCCTTATTTTTCCACCTTTTTTACCTTGATTGTAATTGGCAACATCTACTAATCCTCCTGTTGGAAAATCAGGATACAATTCAAACTTTTTACCCTTTAGATAATCTGCACTGGCTTGCAAAAGTTCACAAAAGTTATGTGGCATAACCTTAGTAGCAAGACCAACTGCAATTCCCTCCACCCCTTGAGCCAACAAAAGCGGAAACTTCATGGGTAGCACAATAGGCTCTTTTTTGCGACCATCATAGGAATTTTGCCATTTGGTGGTTTGCTTGTTAAAGGCTACTTCAAGGGCAAATTTGGATAGTCGAGCTTCTATGTAACGTGGGGCAGCAGCAGAATCTCCGGTCCTAAAATCACCCCAGTTTCCTTGGGTTTCAATTAGCAAATCTTTCTGACCCAAATTAACCATGGCATCACCAATGGCTGCATCTCCATGAGGATGATATTGCATAGTTTGACCAATTACATTGGCCACCTTATTAAACCTACCATCATCCATTTCCTTCATTGAATGAAGAATACGGCGTTGTACAGGCTTTAAACCATCATCCACAGCAGGCACTGCACGTTCCAAGATAACGTACGACGCATAATCTAAAAACCAATTTTCGTAGAGGCCACTCACAGCCTTTACATGGTATTCTTTGGATGCCTCCGGATTTTCTTGCTCCGAGTTATTGTCTAAATTATTCTCTTCCATGTTATCCATTCCACTAGCTTCCAAAAATATTTAAATAGAAACAATTGCTATCCACAAAAAAACCGAGTCTGTTCTCAAAAATTGATTTGTGTTAAAAAATACGTTTTTGCAAGGTTTTTAGGTATTTTACACTGTGCAATAACCGACTCCCATACCAGCTAAACAATTCCCCATCCACTAATTCTATTTGGGCATGTGGACAAATTTCGCTTAATTCTTGGATATGTTTTTCTTTAAAAGGGTATGGCTCAGACGACAAAAAAATACAATCTGGTTCAGCCCTTTTTATTTCTTCCATACTTATTGTTGGATATCGGCCAGAAAAACCAGTAGCTGCATTTTGAAGTCCCATTCTTTGCAATAAATCATTAATAAACGTATTATCACCAGCGGCCATCCAGGGTTTTCGCCAAATGAGGTATAAACATTTTTTAGGGGTTTCGGTTCGAACCAAACCATTAAAATCTGATTGTAATTGAGCGGTAATTTCTTGAGCCTTTTCGGTTTTATTCACTACATGGCCCAATTTTACGATCATTTCTAAAGCTTGATCCAAATTTTGGATATCACTCATCCAAACAGGAAACTCTTGCATTAATATTTCAATTTGATCTTGAGAATTTTCTTCTTTATTTCCAATAATTAAATTGGGTTTTAGCGCTCTAATTTTCTGTATATCTAGCTTTTTGGTTCCGCCAATTCTAGGTTTTAGACTATGCATTTCTTTGGGATGAATACAAAAAAGTGTTTGGCCGAGTACCTCATCTTGTAAGCCCAAATCGTATAATAACTCTGTTTGCGAAGGTACTATAGAAACAATTCGCAGGGGTTCATTGGGAATGGAAATGAGATTTCCCATTTGGTCTATATGCCTTTGATTTGTTAACATGTTGGCAATTTCGCAAAATAAAATCAATATTGCATGTAAAAGTGGTAATTAAACTCGGTAAAAGCCGCTTATATTTGCACTAATTATCAAAAAATATAAATTATATTATGGGTAGAGTATTTGAGAAGCGAAAGCATAAAATGTTTGCTCGCTATGCCAAGATGAGCCAATCGTTTACTAAAATTGGAAAGGAAATTGCTATTGCCATAAAAGCTGGTGGTGGTATTGGTGATCCAAATAGCAACTCACGTTTACGTGTAGTCATTGCCAACGCAAAATCTTTGAATATGCCAAAGGCAAATATCGACGCAGCCATTGCACGTGCTACAAGCAAATTAGATAAAGATTTTGAAGAAATTGCATACGAAGGCAAAGGGCCACATGGAGTAGCGGTAATCATAGAAACTGCTACCGACAATCCAACCAGAACTATAGCCAACTTAAGAAGCCACATGAATAAAACTGGTGGAACTATGTTAAATTCGGGTAGTTTAGATTTTATTTTCGAAAGAAAAGGAATTTTTAGTGTAAACCTAGAGGGTATTAACTTAGAAGAGTTTGAATTGGAGATGATAGATTTTGGAATGGAGGAAATGGAAGAAGATGGCGAAGGTCATTTAATTATAACCGTTCCATTTACTGAATTTGGAGCCATGCAAAAAGCTTTAGAAGAAAGAAATATCGAAATTGTAAATGCGCAATTGCAACGCATTCCTACTACAAGTGTTGAACTTAC
>JAJTEN010000064.1 GCA_021298155.1 Sphingobacteriales bacterium
TAATAACTACTAACTTTATCTCTTTAGCCAAGGCTTTCATCCTCACTCATAATTCATAACTCATAACTCATAATTAATCATGAAAAAAATCTACACTTTAATTTGTTCTCTCGCGATGTTTGGTTCGGCCATGGCCCAGAACTTTAGCGACAATTTTGATAGCTACACAGCTAACGCGTATTTGGCTCAGACCAATACGGCTTGGAAAACTTGGACCAATAAGCCGGGAACCACGGAGGATGTGCGGGTGAGCAGTGCCAAGGCCAAGAGTGGTAGCAACTCTTTGTACTTTAATTCTTCTGCTGCCAGTGGTGGTCCGAGCGACATTCTATTGCCTTTTGGGGGCGAGTTAAGTTCGGGAATTTTTAACTTAAGCTTGCAGATTTTTGTGGATGCTGGCAAGAAAGCGTACTTCAACTTGCAGGAAAAATCTGTTGCTGGTCAGGGTTGGAGCGTGGATGTAAACTTTGATTCTTTGGGTAAATTTAACTTGGTAAACACCACAGCAGGCACTTTGTTAACGGGTTCTTATACGCCTAATGCCTGGAATAAAATTACGTTTACCATTGATTTGAGCAGCAATACTTGGGACTTTTTAATTAACGATGTGAGCATGGGTAAGTTCCAAAATAGCTACAGGCAAATTGCTGCTATGAATATTTATCCTACACAAAATAGCTCTTATTATATTGATGATGTGAGCTATTCTTATACGGCTTATACGCCTACAAATTTAAATGCGGCGCTAACTTTTATTGATAAGGTGGCTGGCAAGTTGCTTGGTCAGACAGCGGTTCCCGAGATTGAGGTGAAGAATTTGGGCAATACTGCAGTTACGGCGCTTAGCCTTGAGGTGACTTATAATGGGACTACTTTAACTAAAAATGTAAGCGGTTTGAACCTAGCCAAAAATGCAAGCACTAAGGTGTTGATGGATGGTTCTGTTGCTATTGTTGGGGGTAGTAATGTATTGAAGGCTACCTTGAAAACAGTGAATGGTGTGGCTGATGATAATGCTGCCGATGATTCAAAAGAATTGTTGATAAACCCTATGACTACTGCTCCTGGCAAGTACGTGGTGGTGGAAGAGGCAACCGGAACCTGGTGCACTTGGTGTCCGCGTGGCGCTGTGTTCTTGCGCAAAATGGATGAGAAATATGGCAAGTTATTTATTGGTATTGCAGTGCATAATAACGACCCTATGATGAATGACAATTATGATAATGGTTTGGGTACTATTATTAGTGGTTACCCCAGTGCTACGGTAGATAGGGGTGCTGATATTGACCCATCTGCTATGGAGACGGATATTGTTGCGCGTTTGCAAGTTGCGCCCAAGGGTGGCATAAAGAGTGGGGCTATTTATAATGCAGCTTCGCGTGAATTGAAGGTGAGTTTAACCACTAAATTTAATGTGCCTGTGAGTGGAAATTATAAGCTTGCTTTTGTGTTGGTGGAGGATAGTGTAAGGGGTACTGGCGCAGGTTGGGATCAGGTGAATGCATACGCGGGTGGGTCTCGCGGAGAGATGGGTGGTTTTGAAAAATTGCCTAATCCGGTTCCTGGTTCTATGATGGTATATGATCATGTGGGTAGAATAATTTATCCTAATTTTAATGGCTTGAATAATGCGTATGCTGCAACGGTAAATGCGGGTGATAGTTTTACGCATAATTTTACGGTTGGGCTTGATCCAACTTGGAAGGTTGAGAAGTTACATGTAGTGGGATTGTTGATTGATCCGAGCGGCAGAATAGACAATGGTAGCCATACTAATTTGAATGACGCCATTGCGAATGGTTTTGTGAATGGGATTGCAGTAACGGGCCTATTGGGTGTTAAAATGGAAGCGGGCGGATTGCTTGTTTATCCTAATCCATCTAAGGATATTTTTACGTTAAGTGGAGATGGTCTGAAGGATGCTCAGGTTTCCGTGTATGCGTTGGATGGCAAATTGGTTCAGACCGAAACAGTGGAAGGCCTTACTGCTACGCTTGATGGCAGCAATTGGATGCCAGGCGTTTATGTGGCAGTGGTGAAATCTGAAGCCGGCAGCTTCGCGGTGAAGGTTGTGAGGGAGTAGTTGGGGAATTAAGAGTGAAGTGTTATTGCTGTCCGCGAAGAATCTTATTGTATGAAGTTGAATTGCACCAGACAGCAGTAATTACTTCACCCTCCCCAACACGTAACTCACCCCAATATGCTGCGGGAAGAACATATCGGGTAAGAGATTGGTGGTACGTTTTAAGTCTGAATTATATACGGGAAAAGCTTCCTCGATAGTGATTTGTCTGCCGGTTTTTTTATCAATTGGTAACTCAATAGCGCCTAAACTTTCTTTCCATTTGTCGTAGTTATTTCCGTATGAAAATCCTTGTCCGTAATCATCTAAATAATCGGAGAAGCTCATTACTGCTTTAATTTCATAACGCAAGCGCCAGTTTTTATAGGCGTAAGCCAATTGGAAGGAAAGATTTACATGCATGGTAATAGGCATATAATCCTTTTTGTTGGATAAGAAATTTTGTCCTTCTAAGCCCAAAGGCCTAAGTTTCATAAATACTGCATCTTCTTTTTCTCTGCTATATACCACCATTCTATAAGGTTCAAAATAACACAAACTTACTCCAGTGCCCAGCGCAGGAATCCACAATCCTTTTTTACCCTTTTTAGCTACTGTATTTTGGTTGTTTCTATCTGTAAGATAATAGAGAAAATCGGCATCTAGGTTATACATTTCTGTTTTAAAGTTATTGTGAAAAGAAGGAATGAGAAAGTACTTTCCATCTTTTAAGCCATAGGTATCGGCACTTCTCCATACTGCCAGGGCCGCCGTTGGGTTGTGCATACCAATATTGGTTCGGCTAAAGCCAAAACGATAGCTTACTTTGGGCGATTTGTTGTATTGCACAAAAATAGCCTTACTCCAATCATATACCCCCGGTATCCCAAAACGGTGTTTAATATCGCCCACATAGAAAGCAAGACCCGCCATGAGTCCAATTTCATACGATTTACTAAAAGGCACACCCGGGTTAATTAAAGTATCTGGAATAAGCACAGGCGGCTTAATGGGCGCTTGTGTAGAATCTGGTATGGGTAGCGCAGGTAAGGCCGCTTTTAATCCATTTTCTAATACCACAAAGGCGGCTGTACCAGAAGTGTAGGCAATGCTAATTGAATCGCCAGCATTGCTGATACTCGCCTGAATAGGCATTAAATTGCTATCCAATACCTGTTTTACGGCGCATAATTTTTTACCTTTAAGTACAATTTGCCCTTGCTGGTGTTGCGTAGCCTCAATGAAACATAGCTTTTGGTTGTAGGTATAGGCATCTAGCAGCGGCGCATCTAATTTGGGTAAACGGGCATCTTGTTGGCTATCGTATATGCTGCGGGCACCATTAAGACTGTAAATACCTTTGGCTGCAACGCTTTCCTGACTTCCGCCCAATGACAAACCAAGCAGCTGATTATTGGCCCTATTTTCAATAAAAACCAATTCGCCCAAACGGAGGTTTTTGGCTTGGTAGGGACTTGCAATATGCAAGTGCAGAATACCCAAACTATTGTCGTTACCCTGAACCGTATTGTTTTGAAATACCAGATGGTCTAAGCTATAGACAATGCCACTGCTACCCACATTATCTATGATGATTCCCCCTTTGTTTTGCAGGAAATGCGCATGGCTTAATGCAAAAGAAACCGATTGTTTGTTTAATACCAATAAAGGCGTAGCCACAAAAATAACTGCTTCATTGTATACCGAATGGGAAACTACAATATGATCTAGGCTTACGGCTTTTCTATTCCAAAAAGGTTCAAAACTAAAGGCACGCGCCAATTGTGTAAAAGTAGCATGCGATACACTAATTTGTGAGCTTGGGTCGTTGCCATTAATAATAATCCCCAAACCCGGATCATCTGCCTGCGCAGAAGAAAATACCACAGGCGATTTGGCATCACCCGCAATGGTGAGTCCACCCTCTACCCAAAGGCTAGCACCCGGTTCAAAAATAACCTGCGTACCCGCATTAATTTTTAACTCCATACCCTTGGCTACCTTTTGTGCGCCACGAATGCGCAAGGTATCTGTGCTTTGCGCCACGCTAAAATATGGCAATAGGCATATGAACAAGGCCCCAAAGAACAAGCGTATAAACCTTTTAGTTTTCATATTAGTTAATTTCAATTAAGATAGGTTCGGCACGCATTTTTGTTTCTGAACCTATTTTGTAGTGGATATCATAAAAGACCAAATACTGCAATTGCGCTATATCTGCTCGAGTGGGCGTATAGCTATTGCCTTGAATGTTTTCTATTTTGGTTTCTTGCCCAATGGCGCGCACTTTAAAAGATTCTATGCCATAGGCTTCACCCTCCTTAAAAGACGGATGATAAGCCATCAGTGTAACTTGGCCTAACTGCCTTAAGCGCTGCTTGCTACAGTTGAGGTTGGGCATTTGAGATACCAAGAAAAGCGGCTCGGGAAGCGGTTTCACAAAAACGGAGTCGTGAAACAAAACCCCTTCCTTATTTTTAACCAATAGACTGCACCAACCCTCTGCCTCTGGAGAGAATTGAATGCTTCCTTGTTTAAGCGTTGCATAGGGATCTGCAGAACAGAAAAGCTGCATATTACCCTGCTGCAAGGGCAAAGATTGCGTATAATTTACCCCCTTGTAACAAATGCGAAAAGGAAGGGCTTTTTTAGCCGGAAAGCTTGCCGGTAATACCTCTACGCTAATGCTTTCGCTTTTTACCTTACCCATTACATGTATGAGATAGGTGCCTGCTAAGCGAGGTTTAAATACAAAACCATTGGCTTGCAGGGTATAATCGCGGTTTTCGCGCTCATCTCTGCGCATCAATACAGATTGCAAAGAATCGCCCTTTACCTGAAAAACGGCTTCATCGCCCACCCGCATAGACGAATACCGCGTGAGTAAACTCAGTTTAGGTTCGGCCAATGTGCTTTGCTGCGCTTGGGCCTCATTGCTTAATAAGCCAATACGCACCCGCAATTCGCTGAGTTGCGCCACACACAAATGCGCTGGCGTATGTTTAAATTTATAATTAACCCAAGTACTGGCTGTGTTGCTTTCTAATCCATTGGCCAAATCGGCCGCAAACAATTCGTTAAACCGCTTTTTTTTATCGTTGCTTTGCAGTGAATTTTTTAATTCTACTAGCAAGGCAAACACTTTCTCTCCCTCTTTTTGGGTAATAAAAAAGGCATCGGTTTTGGCATAACTGTTTAATTCTGGACTCGCTACTTTTTGGTTTTGGTAGTCTATAAGCTGTAAGTAGGCATTTTCAATAGTCAATAGTTTGTCTTGCACCTGTGCGTGAGTAGCTTGGGTGGGTACTAAAACAAATTGGTTAA
>JAJTEN010000004.1 GCA_021298155.1 Sphingobacteriales bacterium
ACAATACCAGCCAATGCAATTACACCAACTCCTGTCATTACCACCGAAACATCCATATTAAAAATATTTAGTCCGAGTAATACACCAATAATACTGAAGAAAATTTCACTAAAAATAATGATTGGCTTTGAGATAGAATTAAACTGCGTTACTAAAATGAAGAAAATTAATCCGAATGAAATTAACATGGCATTCCCCAAAAACGCGCCTGTTTCTGCTTGTTTCTCTTGCTCACCAGTCATGGTAATTAACACACTTGGAGGAAGCTGAAACCTGCCTACTGCCTTTTGTATTTTAGCAACAATCTCATTGGCATTGTAACCGCTCAAAACATTAGATGAAACAGTTACCATTCTACGTTGATTTTTTCGCTTTATCCCGCCAAAAGTATTTCCATAACTAATTTTTGCTACTGAGGCCAATGGAATTTGACGAATCATTCCTCCCATGTTCATATCTCTGTAAGTGATTTTCAAATTCATTAAGGCATTAATATTATTCCTTTGATCGAAAGCATAACGCAATTGAATTGGATAATCATCTTTCGCATCTTTAAACTTGGAAACTTCGGCACCAAAAATGGCATCACGTAATTCTTTCCCGATAATGGCAGTAGATATCCCTTCTCTATTGGCCCTTTCTCTGTCTATTTCAACTACAATCTCTGGTTTGTTTGATTGTAAGTCTGACTTTAGCTCTTCTATGCCTGGTATGGCTAAGGAGTCGAGATAGCGTTTTAAACTTTTAGAAACGGCTATCAATTCATTGAAATTATCTCCGGTAATTTCAATATTTACTGGCTTGCCAGTTGGGGGACCACCTTGTTCTTGTTCTACTGTAATTTCTGCACCAGGTATACCCTTTACTACCTCTCTTATTTTATCTAAATAGGCTACCGTAGAAGCTCCATTGCGTTTACCAAATGGCACAAATGCAACCGTAACTTTACCCAAATGCGGACTAGTACTAAAGTCGAAACTCTGAGGATTGTTTGCACCAATTGCCACATTAGAAATGATAGATTCTACTATTGGATTAGAATCTCCAACCACCTCATAAATTCTATCCTCAATGATATGCGTAATTGAATCAGTGTACACCTGATCTGTACCAATAGGCAAAGCGATATAGGTATAAATAAAATTAGGATCACTTTGCGGGAAAAATACCACATTTGGCTTACGCACACTTGTTAAAAAGATGGAGAAAAACAATAAGGCTACCGTTGCAACGAGCATCCAAACTGGACGTGAACCTTGCAAAACCCAAACCAATACCTTTTTATAATTTTCTTGAAAGTTTGGCCATGTTTTCTCCTGAAAAGTTTGAATGATATCTTGTAGTACAAATCGGTTCAAACAGTATAACGCGTAAAATGTTACGGTTAAATTAGCTAAACCCCAGTTTTGACCAACATATAAAAGAATAGCAATAACGGCAAAAACGATAGAGGTAATTTTAAACCCTTTTGTTATTTTTTTATGGTCTTTGCCTGGCACATGCGGCTTCATAAAGTCTACCGCAAATACCGGGTTAATGATATATGCTACTAATAAAGAGGCAAGCAAGGTTACAATTAATGTTATGGGCAAAAAGAACATAAATTTACCAATTACACCTTGCCAAAATGCCAATGGAATAAAAGGAGCTAAAGTTGTTAACGTGCCCGACAATACCGGCAAAAACACCTCTCCTGCAGCCATTTTAGCTGCTTTCACAATAGGCACTTTACCATTATCAAAAATACGATGCGTGTTTTCAATTACAACAATTGCATCATCTACCACAATTCCTAAAGCCAATAAAAATGAAAAGAGAACAATCATGTTCAGCGTAAATCCGATTGTTGGCATAATTAAAAATGCCACAAACATTGATAGTGGAACCGACAATGCAACAAAAATGGCATTGGTGGTACCCATAAAGAACATTAATATTACGGTAACTAATATGAACCCAATAATAATGGTATTAATTAAATCGTCTAAGGTAACTTTTGTTTTATCTGATTGATCTCCGGTAATAGTTACCTTTAATCCTTTTGGCAACACATCCGCTACCATTTCTTCCCTTAATTTCTTAATCTTATCAGAAGCATCAATTAGATTCTGACCACTTTTTTTAATGACATTTAACGTAACAACATTTTCATGATCTAATCTGGCATAACTTTCTTTTTCTTTAAATCCATCTACAATGGTGGCAATATCTTTTAAATAAATTGTTGCCCCGCTACCCGAGCGAATAATGATATCGCCAATTTTCTTAGAATCTGTATACTGCCCAACTACGTTCACTGAACGCTTAAGTCCATCCATTTTGATTAAGCCACCAGATATAGTCATATTTTCATACTTCACCGCAGTTTCAATATCACGCATAGTAATATCTGCAGCTTGCATTTTATACATGTCTACATCAATTTGAATTTCACGATCCAATGCGCCAACAATATCGCAACGAGTAATTTCTGGGAAACCCTCAATTCGATCTTTCATTGCTTCAGCATAGTCCTTCAATTTATCCAATGGATAATCGCCAGAAATATGCACGTTCATAATGGGTATTTGCGAAACATCAATATCAATAACTTCTGGCTCACGCGTTAAATCCGTAGGCAAGTCTTTTCGCGCTTTATCAACAGCATCTTTCACCCGTTGTTTGGCTACAGGCACATCTACATCCGTATTAAATTCTATATTAATCATAGAAAAATCTTGAATAGATGTACTGTTTACTTGTTTAACACCATTTATAGATTTTACCTGTTTTTCAATGTGTTTAGTAACCAAATTCTCCATGTCTTGTGGAGCTGTTCCTGCATAAATGGTATTTACTAAAATTTGTGGAAACACAACCTCAGGAAATTGTTCCTTTGGCAATCCGTTATAACTCATTAAACCAGCTAAGGTTATAATAATGGTCATAACATAAATACTGGTTTTATTATCAATAGACCAGCTAGATGGCTTAAATTCCTTTATTTTATCAAGCATATTGTGTGTAGTTTAAAGGTATTAAACCTGTTAAAAATTTAAAAGCTCATTGTCGTTCAAATCCTGATAACCACTTGTAATAAGCAAATCACCAACCTGCAAACCAGATAAAATTTCAACTTTATCTTGATAGAATTTTCCAGTAACCACCTCTCTTTTTACAGCAACTTTTTTTCCATTTTGTACAACAGCTACAGCCACAAAAGTGCTATTTTCTGTTTTTTGCAAGGTATTTACAGGTATTACTATGGCATTTTTTGCTTGATAATCTAATACCTTAAAGATACAAATCATATTTGGTATATAATCTTTACCGGCTGGCAATGGCGATTCGATGGTAAAGGTGCGATTCATTTGGCTAATCACTTTAGATGCAAATGAAATGTTTGATGATACTTCTAAGTTATTTAAATCTGGAAAATATAAATTAACCTTATTACCCTCATTAATTTGTTTGGCATAGGTTTCAGAAACATCCGCTTTTGCTTTCAAATCGCCCATATTTACCACCCTAAAACAAGGCATACCAGGTGCAATATTTTGACCAATTTTAAGGAAAACCTCATCTACATTTCCATTGATGGGCGACTTAATTTTATACATATCTAGATTTTCATATAAAGTGGCCAATTTTTGTTCTAAAGATTCTTTATTGTTTTTAGCACTTAAATATTGTACCTCAGACCCAACTTGCTTTTCCCATAATGCCTTTTGTTTGTTAAAGACATCTGTAACAAAACTTAAGTTTACTTTTAAATCAGCTATCTGACGAGCAACTATTTCTCCATCCAATTCTGCCAATACTTGTCCTTTTTTAACTGACGATCCAGATTTTACCAATACCTTCACTACTGGTCCCATTGCACGCGAAGAGATAGTTGTATTTTGATCTCCGTCTACCCTGCCTTGCACATCAATAAAATGATTGAAAGTAGTGGTTGCAATTGGTGTTACAGACACAAACTTCATTTTGGTGTTTGTTTCTAATTCACCTTTACCGAAAGTTAAAATTTCTTCCTCTAAGGTTTTAATTTGATCTGCAATTTCTGCTTGCTGTGCTTTTAATTGCTCTAAAGAGGCCTTTTTTGCATCTAGCGAATTATTCCCACCACAGGCAGTTAGCAAGATTCCAATACCCAATAAAAGGGATATATTATTCATTATTTTTTTCATGGTATAAGTCAGTTAATTTTATTTGTTGTTAATAATTCCTAAAGCTTTTTTGAGTTCCAATTCTGCTACAAAAAATTCATATACGGTAGACAGCATATTGGTTCTGGCATTTTCTAGATCGGCTTGGGAGCTGGTTAGTTCTAGGCTTGAACCTACCCCATTTTTATATTTTAACTCCATTTTGCTATAAATATCTTCAGCTAATTTTAGATTGTCTCTTTGAATGTCGAGTTGCTGTTTACTTCTTATATAAGAAGATTTAGCTTGGTAAACTTGTTGATTAATTACATTCTCAAAGTTCTTGATATCATTCTCTGTTTTTGTAATACTAATGCTGGCTTGTTGCGCTTGTGCGTGCTTTCGAAATCCATCAAACAGCGGTAAACTCACGCTCAAGCCTACTGCTGTTCCTGGGTAAAATGTCTCAAACAAGCCACTGAAATCATCGCCAAAGGCATTTTGTTGGTGACTAGCAAACAAGAAAATTGAAGGCATATAGCCAACTAAATATCTACGTTTGTCCATTTGGTTTAATCTCAACTGCTGTTGTAACATTTTATATTCTACCCTATTTCCAAAATCTACTTTGTCTTCAATGGCAAGCGATTGAGGTTTTGAAAACAATGCTTCCAATTCATCAGTAAGCACCAGACTGTCGCTCATAGGCAATCCCAATTGGAGCTTGAGTACCATCATGGCAATTCTTTTTTGATCTTGGATTTTTTCATTTTGTAGAGAAAGATTAGATAGTTGAAGCGTTAAGCGATCCAAATCTACCTTCTCAGAAAATCCATTTTTATAAAATTGTGCTACATCTGAAGCTGTTTTTTGTAAACTAGCTAAATTGGCGCGCATCATTTTCTCGTTTGATTCTAACAATAAAACTAAGAAGTAAGCCTTAGAAATATTTACCTCCGTTTCAATTTCTGTTCTGTTCACATTTAGTTGAGAAAGATTCACAAATTCCTTGGATGCTTTTACACCTAGAAAGAAGGTTCCATCAAACAATAACTGATTGGCAGTAACAGATACACCACTAGTAAAATTTCTACCAAATGCCACCGAAATTAAATCGGGACCGCTTCCCAAGGCTTCTTTCAAAAAATTTGGAATTACCTGAACGGGGATTTGTGTGTTATTAATAACATTTGCACTGGCATTTACCTGAGGCAAGCCCATTGCCACAATTTCATTTACCTTTTTCTGACTAGCAAGCAAATCGAGCTTGCTGTTTTTAAGCACATAATTGTACTTTTTTGCATAATCAATTGCATCTTTCAATGCAAATTGATGGATAGTTGGAGATTGAGCTTCTGCTTTTAACGCAAGCAGAATGCCAACTAAGAGCCAAACACCTGTTTTAATTTTCATATGAACTTATTTATACTATATTTTGATATATGAGACTTCCTTCTAAATATTTAATGCCTTTATCCGTGCAAATAGCACGCAGGTGATATAGGATCATTTCTGTATGCACTTTTCTAAAATCAAGATTATGTCCTGCATAATTTTCAGGGTTAATCATAAAATCAACCAAGTGGATATAAAATCTGGCTATGAGTACCTCGTTCAAATTCTGATGGTAATAGCCCAATTCCTTTCCTTTGCGGAGGTTCTGTATGATTTGTTCAAAAATAAAATTTACTCTAAACTCGTTTAAAACATCCCAACTCTCTTTAAAATATTTTTTTAAATCGAAAAGCACACCTGGATTTATTTGTTTCTTCAAATCCCCAAAATTTTCGGTAAGGGCCAACATAAAATCAATGGGATTATCTTGTTGCGTTAACATGCCACTACAGGCATGCTTTTCCATTTGAATGTGACGCGAAACTGTTTCCTTAACTAAGTTACTTTTATCTGCAAAAAATTGATAAATGGTTTTTTTTGACATTCCTAACTCATTAGAAATATCATCCATTGTAACGCTCTTAAAACCAAGCTTCAAGAACAATGTTTCGGCAGTTTGTATAATCTTATTTTTAACTTCTTCGCTCATCAAGCTTATTTTTGCGCTGCAAAGGTAAGCAGAATGAATACACGGGAAACTTTAAACGTATAAAAAGTTTTCTTTAAATTTCAACTGCCTAATAATGAGCACAATATTTTTGAATTAGGCGAAGGTCTAGGTTCAGCCAAATAAAAAAAACTAATTTTACGGCCATGCTACATAAGCCTTATTTAATTGGAATTTCTGGCGGAAGCGCCAGCGGTAAGACTTCATTTTTAAATGCTTTGAAAGAAAAATTTTCTGAAAAAGAATTGTGCATTATTTCACAAGACAATTATTATAAATTAGCTTATGAGCATAGCAGAGATGAAAATGGTCATATTAATTTCGACCTACCCGAGTGTGTAGATTTAGATGCTTTTGCAAGCGATTTAGAGAAAATACACCGCGGCGAAACCATTTTTAGGCACGAATATAGATTTCAACATGTAGAACAAAAGGGACAATTGCTTCAATTTGATCCTGCACCCATTATTGTTTGTGAGGGATTATTCATTTTTTACTATGCGCGCATTTTTGAACAGTTCGATTTAAAAATATTTGTAAACGCTGCAGAGGAAATTGCTTTAGAACGCAGAATAAAACGAGATGTAGCTGAACGAAATATTACTGAAGAATTTGCCTTGTACCAATGGAAACATCATGTATTGCCATCGTATCAAAAATATTTATTGCCATTTATGGCTCAGGCAGATTTAATCATTAATAATAACATACATTTCGAAAACAGTTTACAGGTAGTTGCAGACCATTTAGCGCGTAAATTACCTAAATAATTATTTACCCGTTTGGGTAGCCATTACAATTCTTATTTTGAGCTTAGTACCTGTTGCCAATACATCAACCAAATCTTGTATGGTTAAAAAAGCATCCATTCTAAGTACCACACTCATATCTGGCTTTTGTTGCGAAAGCTGTAATAAAGCAGTCTCTAGTTCATCTGCAGAAATTGGTTTATCATTTAAATAATAGGCTTTATCTTTGGTAATTGTAAGATTCACCTGTTCTTTTACCACACCTTGAGTTGGTGTAGATTTTGGCAATAAAACTTTAATTACACTAGGGTTAGCAAGGGTTGAAATGATTAGGAAAAATAAGAGCAAAAAGAACATAATATCGTTTAATGCAGATGTAGCTACCTCTGCCTCAAAACGTTTTTTTCTTCTAAAGTTCATATATATTGCTTCCTAACTTTCTAAAATATCAATAAAATCTACAGCAGTAGCCTGCATCTTATGATTGAACCTATCAATTCTGCTATTCAAAATATGGTAACCTGTATAAGCTAAAACACCCACAATTAAACCAGCACCAGAAGTAATCATCTTCACGTACAAACCACCCGCAATTACATCAATAGAGATATTGTTACTTTGAGCGATATCATAAAATATTTTGATGATCCCAGAAATGGTTCCAATAAAACCTAGCATAGGAGCAACACCTGCAGTTAATCCCAAAAAGCTTAAATTCTTTTCAACTTTGTCTAATTCTAAACTGGCCACACTTTCCATTGCACTCTCAATATCTTTTATTGGCTTACCAATACGTGTGATCCCTTTTTCAATAACCCTACTAATGGGCGAATTAATCCGCTGGCAATAGGCTTGAGCAGCCTTTATATCTCCTTTTCCCAAATGATCTTTTATGTTATTCATAAAATTATTCTCTAATTGAAATGCTTTGGTAATGTATACTGCCCTTTCAATCATAAAATAAATAGAAAGAATTGATAAAACGGCAATTGGAACCATGATGATTCCACCCTTTATAATCAAATCAAATAAACTTAATCCTTGGTTTTCCATAAAATTGCTTTCGTATTGAGTTAACGAAACTATCATTTAGGCTCCAAAAACGCAGATTCACTTACCCACAGTTTGTCTAAACTTGAGGGCAAAATTCAAAAAAAATGGGCAAAAAAATATCAAACCCTTGAATTTCAGAGATTTTATTGTTTTTGCATTTCGAAGTTTCACCCCTTATATTTGCGAGCCTTTGAAACAAATACTTCCATATTGAATGGTTGTAGCTTGTTTTAAATGAATTTAGTAGACTATTAATTTTTAGAATCAGAAATATACAATGAAAAGCAAAGGAGCAGTTAAGTTTTTTGCCATCGCCTTGATACTGGTAAGTATTTTCCAGTTATCATTCACATGGAAAACTTACATGATTGAAAAGGATGCCAAAGAGCAAGCCAATGGAGACGTTCAACTAGAGCGCAATTACCTAGATTCAATTTCACGGTTAACCGTGTACAATTTTCTAGGGCTAAAAAAGTTCACCTACCTACAATGTAAAGAAAGAGAATTGAATCTTGGTCTCGATTTACAGGGAGGTATGAATGTAACCCTTGAGGTGTCTTTGGCCGAGTTGGTTAGAGGTTTGGCAAATAACAACCCAGATCCTAAATTTAATGAAGCCATAGTGAAGGCTTCTGAAAAAATGCAAAATAGTCAGAAAGATTTTGTTACTTTATTTGCCGAAACATACGCTGAGGTGGCGCCTGAGGCAAAACTTTCAGCCATTTTCGTAAATCCAAGTAACCGCGATCGCATCAAATTAACTTCAACCAATGAAGAGGTAGTAAGTTACTTGCGTGAAGAGGCTAATCAAGCCATTGATAGGTCTTTCCAAATTCTACGTGCACGTATCGATAAATTTGGTGTAACCCAACCAAATATTCAAAAACTAGAGGGCAGCGGAAGAATTTTGGTTGAATTACCAGGTGTAGACAATCCAGCGCGTGTTAGAAAATTATTACAAGGTTCTGCCAAGTTAGAATTTTATGAAACCTTTGATAACCCAGAAGCTTTCAAAAGCATTTCGAGCGCCAACGAGGTATTGAAAAAAGCCGCTGCTTTACAATTACCTGCCTCAGACTCTTCATCAAACAACACTGACTCTGCTTCGAGTGCCCTTGCTGGATTAGGTTCTGGTGCAAAAACAGAAGCCAAAGCAGATACAACCAAGAGTGCAGAAAAATCATATGAAGAGTTTGCGAAAGAAAATCCATTATTCGCATTATTACAGCCATACGCAGACGACAAAGGTATGTTGGTACCAAAGGGTTCTGCTTGTGGAACAGCGCTAGTGAAAGATACTGCTAAAATTAATGCCATGCTAAACAGGCCTGAAGTAAAGATGGCTTTACCAGGTAATATCAAATTTGCATGGGAATACAAAGGAATTGGAGAAAATCAACAAGGCGTAATTTTACACGCTTTAAAAACCTCTAGAGATGGATCAGCTTCATTAACTGGAGATAAAGTGACAGATGCAAAGAGAGACATTTCACAAACT
Source organism: Sphingobacteriales bacterium (assembly GCA_021298155.1). Lineage (GTDB taxonomy): Bacteria > Bacteroidota > Bacteroidia > UKL13-3 > UKL13-3 > B1. The sequence continues at coordinate 9,490 of JAJTEN010000004.1, forward strand.
GGTTCAGTAGAAATTTCTATGTCTATGAACGCAGAAGGTGCTAAAATATGGAAAAATTTAACCCGTAATAATATTGGTCACTCTATAGCCATTGTGCTTGATGACGTAGTGTATTCTTCACCAAATGTTCAAGGAGAAATCCCTAATGGTAGGTCTTCAATCACAGGTAGCTATTCTAATGAAGAAGCAGGCGACTTAGCCAATATCTTGAAAAGTGGTAAATTACCGGCTCCAACCAGAATTGTTGAAGAAGCAGTTGTAGGACCAAGTATGGGTGCTGAAGCCATTAGCAAAGGTTTATGGAGTATGATTATTGCTACCATCATTATCCTTGCTTTCATGGTTTTATATTATGGAAACTCAGGATACATCGCAGATTTTGCTGTATTATTAAACGTATTCTTTATCATTGGTGTACTAGCTAGTTTAGGTGCAGCCTTAACTTTACCTGGTATTGCTGGTATTGTATTAACCATTGGTATGGCGGTAGATGCAAACGTGCTTATTAACGAGCGCGTAAAAGAGGAATTAAGAAATGCAAGAAGTTTAAAAAATGCTGTTACAGATGGATATTCTCACGCAGCTTCTTCTATTGTTGACTCTAACTTAACTACGCTATTAGCAGGTTTCGTTTTATACGCTTTCGGAACTGGACCAGTTCAAGGATTTGCAATTACTCTAATCATCGGTATTATCTCTTCTATGTTTACAGCGGTGCTTCTTACACGCGTAATTACAGAATGGCAATTAGATAAAGGAAAAGTAATTAATTATGTAACAGGTTTAAGCGCTAACGCCTTCTCAAAAGTAAATTTTGATTTTGTTGGAAGCCGTAAAAAATTCTATATCTTCTCTGGTTTACTTATCACTTTGGGACTAGCATCTATGTTTACTAAAGGATTTACTTTAGGTGTAGACTTTCAAGGAGGATGGACATACGTAGTTCAATTAGACAAACCAGTTAGTTCAACGGAATTAAGAGAAGGCTTGGCAAAATCGCTTGGGAATGCTCCGGAAGTAAAAACATTTGGTGCAGATAACAAATACAAAATTACAACCACTTACAAAATCGAATCGCAATCAGAAGGTATTGCAGAGGAAGTGTTAACAAAAGTAAATGAAGGTTTTGCAGGAATGGGTATTAAAGCTGATGTATTAAGTTCTTCAAAAGTTGGACCAACTATCGCAAATGATATTAAAGTTGCCTCATTCTGGTCTGCAATAATCGCTTTAATCGGTATAGGTTTATATGTGTTAATACGTTTTAAAAAGTGGCAGTATGCTTTAGGAGCAACTATCGCTCTTGCACACGACGTGTTAATGATGCTAGGATTTTATTCTATTTTCGATGGCATCTTACCATTTACCATGGAAGTAGACCAAGCCTTTATTGCAGCTGTATTAACCATTATCGGTTTTTCAATTAATGATACGGTAGTTGTTTTTGATAGAATTCGTGAGTATTTAGGCACGAATCACCTAGAAAATAATAAACAAATGATCATTAACAACTCTCTAAATAAAACCTTAAGCAGAACAGTAATTACCTCTTTAACTGTATTTATGGTTGCTTTGGTATTATTTTTATTCGGTGGAGAAGTTATTAAAGGATTTACTTTTGCGCTGTTAGTTGGTATCGTATTTGGTACATATTCATCTATCGCAATTGCAACACCAATTGTTATTGATTTCGATAAGAAAAATAAAGGATAATACAATTGGTTCAGACCAAAACAAAAAAGGCCCTATCTATAGCAGATAGGGCCTTTTTTGTTTGCATAACTGAACAATAGGCATGGGCATGCGCATAACATTAGGCTTAAAAAGTTGACGAATCACTTAGAGTTAAGCAACTTCGCAGAAACCCATTACAGCATGAAAAAACTATTAGCCATTTCATTTTTGCTTTTTGGCAGCATGGCCATAGCACAAAATCTTGAACCAAAAGGTAAAATAAAGGATCCAAAAAAAATTACAGAGAAAGTGCATAACGTGCTATTATCAAAACGCATGACAACCGCAACCAATCAGCGAGATTCTTTACATTTATTAACCATTGCCTATCATAAAGATACTACCGAAAGAGGCATTCAATACCGTGATTTAGATTCACGTTTTAATGAACTCACAAATAAATTTAATAACCTAGAGGAAAAGCATAAAAAACTAGACCAAGATTATGCGGATATGAATCAAAAATATACCGATCTAATACGCTCTAGTTTAAATAAAACAGAACAGCTGAATTTAGCGCTTAAAGAAAAGGGAGAGCAATTACTCGAAAGAGAAAGGAAATTAGCTGTATTAGAAGCCCTAATCAAAGAGCAAGATTCTATAACAAATGCCTTAAATAATGTGATTAAAAAGGCTTTATTGAGCTTTAAAAGCGATGAGATTTCTGTTGAAATGAAAAATGGAAAAGTATATGTGTCTATGAGCGACAAACTACTTTTCAAAAGTGGTAGCGCAGAAGTGGAAGAAAAGGGTTTAGATGCCTTAAAAAAATTGGCAGAGGTGCTGAATAAAAATAAAGATGTAGGTGTTATGATCGAAGGTCACACAGATAATATTCCTATTAAAACGGCTCAATTTAAAGACAACTGGGATTTAAGTGTTGCCCGTGCAACCAATATTGTGCGTATGTTAGATGAAGTACACCAAGTAGATGCCAAAAATTTAACCGCAGCTGGAAGAGGCGAATACATGCCTAAAGCAAGCAATGAAACGGCTGAAGGTAGAGCCAAAAACCGCCGAACAGAGATTATTTTGAGTCCGAAATTAGACGAGCTTTACAAACTCATTAACAAAAATAAATAATTTGGTCTGAACCAATATTTATTTGCGAGGCTCACACTTGCAATCGCCGCTGCCACAAGCATGCTCGCCTTTGCTACTCTTTTTAAAAAAAGTAAAGACATACCCTGTGGCTGCTATGAAAATAGCAGCCACAGTTATTTCTTGCCAATATTGATGTAAGAAATTCACCTCACAAAGTTAGTTAGAATACTGAAATGCTAAGAAACAAAATACTAAGCTTCCTGCTCCTTTTTCTTTCTGTAAAAGCTTAAACCCAATACCAATAGTAAACCACCATACAGTAACCATGAAGAAGCATAGGCAATCTTTTCGCCTGTTCCAATAACAGTGGGTTCAAACTTAAATTCAATGGTATGACTTCCAGCAGGAACCTGCAAAGCACGCAACACATAGTTCACCCTTACATGTGGAACCAATTTACCATCTATATAAGCATTCCAACCTTTTTCATAATAAATCTCTGAAAAAACAGCCAATTGATCTGTGCTACTTTGGCTCGTATAGTCTAATTTATTAGGTTGATATTTAGTTAATGAAATACGCGCACTGCTATCGCGATTTGGCACAAATCCCTTAAATTCTCCTTCAAAACGTTTGTCTATTATTGCAGTTTGCTTACTATTAAATTTACTCAAGGCCACGATTTCTTCATCTGCATTGGCTACCCAATTTATTTCTGAAACAAACCAAGCATTTCCATTGGCATTTACATTTTGTTGGGCAAATTTATTTCCTGTAGAATCTTGTAAAATAAAATATTTAGCATTTAACATATTGTAACACTCCATATTCATCTTAACCAATTGCCATTCAATTAACTCTTGGTATCTGCGCATTTTGGCTCCATGGTAACCACCTAAAGACTTATGGTAATAGGCAGTTAATGCATCTTTATCAAAGTCTGTAGTGTTATTATATACACGGTAATGTGGATCTGGATCGGCTAAAATTTGCTCGTCTACTGGTGTTTTCTGCACAGCTGCCTCACCTTTTTTCTTTTCAAAATCTTTATCATTTAAATAGCGTTTATCTACGCCCCATAAATCTACTACTACCAGAATACCAAGAATGGCCATCATTAATTCTGACTTCAATTTCCCTTTTTGATAAAACCAAAGCACCGCTGCAGCCAATAAAATTAACACCAAAGACCTAAATGCATCTGCGCGCAACAAACTCTCTCTATCTGCAGTTAATGCACTTAATAGCCATTCTGGCAACTTCATACGGGCATCATTCTCAGTAGAAAAGTCGAAAAAGAATCCAGGAATTAAGGCAAACAACAAACATATTCCACCAACTATACCTAAGCTAAATTTAAGCGACCTCATCCAATCGGCTTGTTTTAATTTTTTATCCATTACTTCTTTTACTGCCAACATAGCCAAAAATGGAAACATCGTTTGAGCCACACACAGCACAAAAGTTACTGATCTAAACTTATTATAAAGCGGGAAATAATTGAAAAACAAATCGGTAAGTGGCATAAAGTTTTTGCCCATAGACAAGAAAATAGAGAGCATTGCCGCAGTAAAAATCCACCATTTGGCCTGGTTTTTTACCAAAAACATTCCCAATACAAATAAGAAAACAATGATTGCTCCATAGTAAATCGGACCAGCGGTAAATGGCTGATCACCCCAATAAATAGGCATTTGTTTTACCACCTCTTTGGCATTTGGAACTTGTTGGCGTTGTAATTCTTTAAAGGTATTACTGCTTGTTCCCAAATCGCCATTACTAGCCCCACCATAAAAGTTCGGAACCAAAATGGTAAAAGGTTCAACCACCCCGTTGCTCCATGCCAAGGCATAATCCTTATCTAATCCTGAAGAGCTATTGGCTGCATTGCTTTCGCCACTTTGGGTTTTGGTTAATTCAGATTGTCCACGAATACTGTATTTACCATATTCTTCAGTGGCTAATAATCCTGTGATATTGGTTCCAATTCCAACGGCTGCAGAAACAGCTAATAAAGCTCCTGCAACAATAAATTTTGGCAATGTTTTATTTTTAACGGCTTGAACCAATTCTACAATCATCCAAGCCAAGATGATAAAAATTAGGTAATAGGTTATTTGTACGTGTCCAGCAGATAATTCGAATGAAACGGCAATCCCCGTAATTACTGCACCTAACCATTTATTTTTATGTAAGGTAATTTGTATACCTGCCAAAACAAGCGGTATAAATGCAATAGCATTCCCTTTGGTAACATGTCCAGCATCTATATTTATGAAATTAAAAGAGGAAAGGGCAAAGGCCAATGACCCGATCATAGCCAGCCAAGGTGATACTTCAAAAGCTATGAGTAACACATAAAAACAGGCAAACAATAAAAAAATGGTATCTGCTGGGTGCTTAAAAATATCTGAAATATAATATAAAATATTACCTGTATAATTTCCATGGTAGGTAGCTCCAATTAAGTAACTTGGCATTCCAGCAAAAATGCTATTTGTCCAAAAAGTACGCTCACCACTCGCTTTTTCAAATTGGGCAATTTCTTGAAAAGTAGCTTTCCATTGCAAAACATCGTATTGTTTCAATACTTTACCATTGAACAAGGGAGTAAAATAAGCGAAGATAACCAACATAATAAGCACAAAAGCAAGTAGGTGCGGCAAGGCTTTCTTAAAAGGCGATGAATTCATATTTCAGTAATTTGAGGGCACAATATAAATAAAAAACTAATGAGAGTATTCATGTGGAAATTTTGGTTCAAACCAAAACCAAAAAAACCTGCCGAAGCAGGTTTTTTTGGTTTTATATTTTGATTACCCAAAAGGGGAAAGCCTAACGACTAACTACAACCTGTTTGGGTTCCGCAGTTTAAACACTTATAACAAGCTCCACTGCGAATAGTGATATGGCCGCAGGTAGGGCAAGCCGGACTATCGCCCATGCGCTTGTTCATTTCATTTACCTGATCCATTGGCGCTGCTTCTGGCGCTGCAACGCCTACAATTTTAGGTTCAACTTCTAATTTAGTTTCTGCTGGTCTGTGAAACCCAATAGGATTGTTTACAATGGGTGTTCCTGATACAGCAGGTGTTGGTGTTACCGGAGACATGGCTGAGTTAGCTGCTTTGTGCTGATTGATAGCTAACGCATTTCTTTGCATATCACTTGGTTCAACTTGCACAAAATCTTCTCTTCCCAAATATTCAAAACCTAACATCCTAAACATGTAATCAATGATAGAAGTTGCACTCTTAATGTTTGGATGACCAGCTACCATTCCCGCAGGTTCAAAACGCGTGAAGGTAAATTTATCTACATACTCCTCTAATGGAACTCCATATTGCAAGCCCAATGAAACCGCAATAGAGAAACAGTTCATCAACGAACGTAAAGTAGCTCCTTCTTTGTGCAAATCAACAAAGATTTCTCCCAATGTGCCATCTTCATATTCTCCTGTGCGAACAAAAATTGTTTGTCCACCTACCGTAGCTTTTTGCGTAAATCCACCGCGCTTCCCAGGTAAGGTTTTGCGGGCAACTACGCCTGCTAATTTGTGTTTAAATGCAGTATCATGGGTACGATTTAGAATGGCAGTTGCTGCTTCTAATACTTGTTCCGGACTCAACTCACCTACTGGTTTGTGTGCATCTTCACCCAATATTTGCTCCACTGCAACTTGAATATCCTCTTCTTCCTCTTTTACATCAGATTTATTGCTTAGTGGCTGACTTAACTTACAACCATCGCGGTAGAGGGCATTCGCTTTTAAGCCTAAACTCCAACTTAGGTGATAACATTCTTTAATATCTTCAACGGTAGCCTCGTTTGGAAGGTTAATGGTTTTAGAGATAGCACCACTTAAGAAAGGCTGTGCAGCAGCCATCATGCGAATGTGGCCTGTTGCAGCAATATAACGTGTACCTTTATTTCCACATTTATTCGCGCAATCAAATACAGGTAAGTGCTCGTCTTTTAAGAAAGGTGCACCCTCAACTGTCATCGTACCGCAGATAAAGTCGTTGGCTTCCTCAATTTCTTGACGGGTAAATCCTAACTTTCTTAATAAATTAAAGCTAAAATTATTGTACTCCTCAGCTTTAAATCCTAAACGCTGTAAACATTCCTCGCCAAGGGTCCACTGATTAAAGGCGAAACCAATTTCAAATGCGCCTGAAGCTGCTTTGTCTAACTTTTCAATTTCTTCATCTGTAAAGCCACGGAACTTTAATGATTCTGGATTAATATGGGGTGCACCTTTTAAAGTGGCAGAACCCGTAGCATATTGAATAATAGCATCAATTTCCGCTTGCGAATACCCTAAGTTTTTGAGGGCTGCAGGCACTCCAGTATTGATAATTTTGAAATATCCACCACCCGATAATTTTTTGAATTTCACCAAAGCGAAATCTGGTTCAATACCCGTTGTATCGCAATCCATTACCAAACCAATGGTTCCTGTTGGCGCAATTACTGTAGCTTGAGCATTTCTATATCCATGCTCCTCACCCATTTGCACTGCCGCATCCCATGCATTGCAAGCTGCTTTTAATAGGTAATCTGGACAATATTTAGGATCAATACCAGCAGGTTTAATAGATAAGCCTTCATAAGCATCTGTAGCATTATACGCTGCATAACGGTGGTTACGCATTACACGCAACATATTTTCTTTATTGTCTTCGTAACGAGGGAAAGCGCCTAAATATTTGGCCATTTCTGCCGAAGTTTGATAGGCGACACCATTCAATATCGCAGTGATTGCACCACCAATAGCGAAAGCCTTTGGTGAATCATATGGGATACCAGAAATCATCAACATACTACCCAAATTGGCATAACCCAAACCTAAAGTGCGGTATTCGTAACTTAACTGAGCAACTTCCTGTGAAGGGAATTGAGCCATAAGCACCGAAATTTCTAATACCATGGTCCATAACCTACAAGCATGTTCAAAAGCTTTAACATCAAACTCAAGCGTATCTTCATTGAAGAAACGAATTAAATTTAAACTAGCTAAGTTACACGCAGTATTATCAAGGAACATGTATTCACTACATGGATTTGAGGCATTAATTCTACCTCCAGCCGGACAAGTATGCCATTCGTTGATAGTGGTATCATATTGCACTCCAGGATCTGCACAAGCCCATGCCGCATCTGCAATCATATCCCAAATATCATTTGCTGGAATGGATTTCATTGTGCGTCCATCTGTGCGGGCTTTTAAATCCCAATTGCCGCCATTTTCTAATGCTTGGAAAAAAGCATGTGGAATGCGCACTGAGTTATTGCTATTCTGACCAGAAACAGTAGCATATGCCTCGCCTTCGTAATCACTAGGGTAACCTGCAGCAATTAAAGCTGCCACCTTTTTCTCTTCGTCTTTTTTCCAATTAATAAATTCAACTATTTCTGGGTGATCCAAATCTAGACAAACCATTTTTGCTGCACGACGTGTAGTTCCACCCGATTTGATAGCACCTGCTGCTCTATCACCAATCTTTAAGAAACTCATCAAACCAGAAGAAGATCCACCACCAGATAATTTTTCGGCAGCACCTCTGATCCTAGAGAAATTTGTTCCCACACCTGAACCATACTTAAAAATGCGCGCTTCACGAACCCACAAATCCATAATACCACCTTCATTCACCAAATCATCATCAACCGAGAGGATGAAACAAGCGTGAGGTTGCGGACGCTCATACGCCGAGGTAGACTTCTCTAGTTTACCTGTTTTTGGATTTACAAAATAGTGGCCTTGAGGTTTACCCGTGATACCATATGAGCTATGTAGGCCTGAATTAAACCACTGTGGTGAATTTGGAGCAGCGTACTGACCAACAATCATGTAAGCCATTTCATCATAGAACACTTGGGCATCTTCTTTACTATCGAAATAACCGTAATCTTCTCCCCATTTCATCCAGCAATGCGCCATACGGTGAGCAACCTGCTTTATACTGGTCTCTCTTCCCGAAGTGCCATCAGGTTGTGGCACACCTGCTTTTCTAAAATACTTTTGAGCCAATACGTCTGTAGCAACCTGACTCCAAAAATTTGGAACTTCTACATCTTTCATTTCAAACACCACACTACCGTTAGTGTTCTTGATAACAGAAGTGCGATAATCGTACGTAAACATATCGTACGCGCTTACTCCTTCTTTAGTAAAATGGCGCTCTACCCGGAGGCCTTTTTGTTCTTGATTTTTTTTGTTGCGGCTCATGTTGCTCAGTATGGTTTGAATGTCTATAATTTATAATTCTACTTAAAGATAAAAACCCGCCCAAAAGTTTTAGGGGGTTTTTCAGTCAAAAGTCAACTTTCCAAAAATGTAAATCAAATATCGATTTCAACATGAAGTGCTGTTGATTTCTTTTTCGTTTAGAAAAAACTATGGTTTGAGCTGTTCATAACATTAGTTATGCACACAAGACGCCTTGTTAACAGCGGGCTTGAGAGACACAACAATTATTTAACAATCAACACTTTGTCTTATATTACATACACATTGCCTCAAATTGGCGCGCTGCAAAAAAAATTACTTGAAAATATAAATAAAAGTAATTGAATTGTATATTTCAATCTTATTAAGGAGGGTTTTTTAAATAAAAAGGCTTTTATTTGTTCCGAACACTCATTTGAAGGAAATAAATTGAAAAGTCAATTTTACACAAATCTACATCAAAAAGCCCAACAAGGAATTAAACAGCTTGCTGTATTGATAGACCCCGATAGTTTATCATCAGAGTCGGATCTGCTTACCTTATTGCATCGCTGTAACCAAGCGAATGTAGATATTCTATTGGTAGGAGGAAGTTTAATTACGAATGGTTTTTGGGATAGATGCATAGAACTCATTAAATTAAATAGCACTATTCCACTTGTGTTATTTCCCGGAAATATCATGCAAACACACGCTGCTGCAGATGCAATTTTATTCTTGAGTATGATCAGTGGAAGAAATCCAGATTTACTTATTGGTAAACATGTATTGGCTGCTCCACTATTAAAAAAATCTGGTATTGAGGTAATACCTACAGGCTACATGATTGTTGATGGCGGAAATATAACCAGTGTGATGTACATGAGTAATACCACTCCATTGCCAGCCGACAAAAACAATATAGCGGCTTGCACCGCGCTAGCTGGTGAAATGTTGGGACTAAAAGTAATATACATGGATGCTGGAAGTGGTGCATTAAATCCAATAACGTCTGGCATGATTAGGGAGGTCAAATCACAAATTAATGGTCCACTTTTCATTGGTGGCGGCATTAGAACCAAAGAACAAGCCATAGAAACTTGCCTTGCTGGTGCAGATATTATTGTGGTAGGCAATGCCATTGAAAAAAACCCCGACTTGGTTGCTGAATTATGTCAAGCTGTTCACAGTTTAAATAAATCTTAAAACTTTTGTTTATTCGTTTTTGTTAGTTTTCCTTGATGGCAATTAAAAATATTATTTTTGATTTAGGTGCAGTAATTTTAAACCTAGATCAAGACAAAACCCTACGTGCATTTAAAAGATTGGGTATAGACCTAGACGAGATTAACATGTCCCATTCTCTCTTCACAGATTTTGAAACGGGAAAAATTGATGCGAATTATTTTATTCATAGTTTACACAGCTTTTTGAAAGGAAATGCTAGCAAAGAACAAATTGTTTTGGCATGGAATGCCATGTTGCTGGATCTCCCAGAACATAGACTCAGCATACTTAAATCACTTAAAAATAAATATAAATTATATTTATTGAGCAATACAAACACCATTCATATGGAGGCTATATACCAAGAACATGGGCAAAATATTTTTGAAGGATTATTTGAAAAAATATACTTATCGCACGAAATTGGATATAGAAAGCCAAATAAAAATTGTTATCAATTTGTATTGCAAGATGCCAATATTGTTGGGTCAGAAACAATCTTTATAGATGATAATAAAGGTAATATTAGAGGTGCAGAAGAGGCCGGAATTAATACGATTTGGGCTAAAGAACCACTTGATAAATGGTTCTTGATTGAACTCAAAAAAACAGACGTTCTGAAATAATTTTTAGCCAAATAAAAATTGCAATAATTCGTCTATTTTAGATACTTCCACAATTTTAATGGCAAAATTTGTTTTAGGTAGTTTATTAAACTTGGAAATATAAATGGTTTTGAAACCAAGTTTTTCTGCTTCAGATATCCGCTGTTCAATCCTGCTAACAGCCCTTATTTCTCCGCTAAGTCCGAGCTCACCTACAAAACAAATCTTAGAATCAATAGGCATGCTTTCAAAGCTAGAAACAATAGAAGCAACAATACTCAAATCTATGCCTGGATCTTCTACCCGCAATCCTCCCGCAATATTGATAAAAACATCTTGAGTACCCATTCGCAGTCCACATTTCTTTTCTAATATGGCCAAAATCATATTTAATCTTTTGGCATCATAGCCATTGGAGTTACGCTGTGGTGTTCCATAAACAGCAGCACTAACTAAGGCCTGGGTTTCTATTAATAGCGGACGCATACCCTCGAGAGTGGCTGCAATACAAACACCACTTAAGGCCTCTTCTCTTTGTGAAATTAATATTTCGGAAGGATTGCTTACCTCGCGTAAACCTCCTTGTTGCATCTCGTATATTCCTATTTCATTGGTTGAACCAAATCTATTTTTAGTACTCCTTAAAATGCGATACACATGGTGCCTGTCCCCTTCAAATTGTAGCACCGTATCAACCATGTGTTCTAACAGCTTTGGTCCAGCCAATGTGCCATCTTTCGTAATATGACCAATTAAAAAAATGGGGGTATTGGTTTCTTTCGCAAACCTAATCATATCGCCCGCAGTTTCTTTAACCTGAGAAATGCTACCTGGTGTGCTATCCATTAGGTCTGATTGCAAGGTTTGAATTGAATCTACAACTACCAAATCTGGCTGCAATTCCTTTAATGCTTTTCCTATCTTTTGTGTAGATGTTTCAGTATATAAATAGCAATGATTATTTTGAAAAGGAATTCGCTCAGCACGCATTTTAATTTGGCTCTCACTTTCTTCTCCACTAATATAAAGAACCTTAAATGCAGAAAATTGTAAAGCCATTTGTAATAGCAAAGTAGATTTACCTATGCCAGGCTCACCTCCTATTAGCACCACACTTCCCGGAACCAATCCACCGCCCAACACCCGAGATAACTCTTGATCTACAAGTGGTATTCTTTGCTCTGTTCCAATAGTCACCTCAGAAATTTCTATAGGTTTTTTACTTCCAACAATTCCTTCCGCTTTCCAAGTGCTTTTATAGTCTAATTTTTCTTTGTGAACAATTTCTTCTACGTAAGAATTCCATTCGCCGCAGGCCGGACATTTACCAATCCATTTGGCGGCAGATGCCCCACAATTTTTGCAAAAGAAAGTAGCATGAGTTTTGGCCATGGTGTGCAAATTAGCTAAAAAAACATGAATAATTTACTTTCTTTGCAACCAAGTGAGTAAACTTAATCAGATAAAACTACCGATACAACAGGAGCTAAATTTGTTTGAAACCAAATTTAGGGCATCCATGAAAAGTAGTGTTCCATTGCTTGATACTATAATGAATTATATCATCAAGCGAAAAGGAAAGCAGATTAGACCCATTTTTGTTTTTTTTAGTGCCAAACTGTTCAACGGAATTACAGATGCAACCTATAGAGCGGCAAGTTTAGTTGAGCTCTTGCATACCGCTACTTTGGTTCACGATGATGTGGTAGATGATAGCGATGAACGAAGAGGATTTTTTTCCATAAATGCCCTCTGGAAAAATAAAATTGCTGTACTCGTTGGTGATTATTTGTTAAGCAGAGGCTTATTACTTTCGGTTCAAAATAAAGACTTTCAACTATTGGAAATTGTGAGCTTTGCCGTGAAAGAAATGAGCGAAGGAGAATTGCTTCAAATAGAAAAAACAAGAAACCTAAACTTATCGGAAGCAGTTTATTATGATATTATACGTAAAAAAACTGCCTCACTTATTGCATCGTGCTGCGCTATTGGCGCTGCCTCTGCCGGCGCAAATACTGAACAAATCGAACAAATGCGCTTATTTGGTGAAAAAATTGGCATTGCCTTCCAAATGAAAGATGATTTACTAGATTATGGAGATGAAGATATTGGTAAACCTAGAGGAATAGACTTAAAAGAAAAAAAACTCACCCTACCTATTATTTATACCTTAAATCAGGCCGAACCAAAGGTTAAAAGTAGGATTATTAATACCATAAAAAACCACCACAACGACAAGAAAAAAGTGGCAGAGGTAATAGATTATGTGAATGCACATCAGGGCATATCTTATACCAAAACCGCAATGAAAAAATATGTGTCAGAGGCCATCGAAATTATTGATAAACTGCCAGACAACCCTTACAAAGAGAATGTTAAGGAACTAGTAAATTTTATAATAGATAGAAACCACTAAACCAATTCTTTTTCTGGATTCTTATTTTTAAAACGTGTACAACCCCTTAACCGATTTCTGAATTAATATAAAAAAATCCGCTACACTCGATGAATGTAGCGGATTTTTTTGTGGTTTATTACAACTATTCTTTTACAAAAGTAAAAAACGCTTGTTTATCATTCACCTGAACTTGTATTACAAAAATACCTGTTGGCAATTCACTTAACAAAATCTGAGTTTCATTTTCTGGTATTTTGCCTGTTTTTACTTCCTTGCCTAACACATCTACAATGCGGTAACTAGAACCAGCCAGTGGCATATTAGCTTGCAAAATTAGATAGTCTTTAACCGGATTTGGATAAGCCGCCACATGCAAATCAATTCGGGGTTGCAAAGAGGTATTAACCAAATTTACTTGAATGGTTTTTAATTCACCTTTACATCCATTAGTGGCATTTTCTTGCATATTAATTGTTGAACTAGCCACATTATTAAATTTAATTAATACCTCATTAGATCCTGATCCACTCTGAATCATACCGCCAGTAAGAGTCCAATTAAAGGTTGATCCTACCATACCGCCAACCACTGAAAAACGAGCGGTATCGTTTTTTACGGCCCAAGTAGTACCTGTGATAGCCGAACTAACTGGTCGTGGTAATTTGATAATAGACATTACATCAGATGCAATTGCACATCCCTTATCACTCAGCATTACTTTATAAGCTCCAGCCTCATTCCTGTTCAATACCTTACCAGTTTGACCCAAAATAAGGGTATCATTCACATACCATTGGTTACCAGAAGCTGCACTAGAGGTTAGGTTAAAAGAACCACCTTCACAAAAGGCATTAGCTGTTAAATCCTTACTTATGGTTGGCTTGGCAGGTGTAACACCTGTTGTTATTTTCAATTCGTTGGATTTAATTCTACAGCCATTACTACCTTGAACCCTTACAAAAAATAATGCCTCTTCCTTAAATGTAAAAGTATTCTGTGAAATAGGATACAACAAATTATCTCTAAACCAATTAAAATTATTTGTAGCATCTGTGCTGATTACCGTGCTGTCTCCATCACACAAAACTGTTCCTTTGCTAGAAGAAACTACTGGCATTTGCGGAGAAGGAAGAACATTAATATAAGCTATTCTTGAAATAGAATCTGTTCCGGTTTCATTACTTACTTTTAATGTTATCGTTTTTAATCCCGGACTCAGAAACATGACCTGCGGATTGCGAACTTGATATTTACTGGTATCTGCATCAGGTATATCCCATACCCAACTTGTTGGATTATTTCTACTAGAGTCTAACAATTGAACCTCATCCCCTACGCATACTGTTCTGGTTAAACAATATAAATTTGCTACCGGTGCCAATGGGGTGCCGCTAATTTGAATATTATCTAGAAACATATTGTTACCTGCATTAGATTTTTGCTCAAAACGCAACCTTACATTATGATTACCTGCATAGGGTGTTAAATTAATAACGAAACAATCGGTTCCTGGTCCATTACCACACCAATCCTCTGGCTTAGAAGGTATAAATTTAGTGCCTGAGAAAAATTTAGTATTGGGAGCAGTGGCAAAATTGCCCGTTCCATTCTCTCCAAATGCAGCTAACCTTACATAAGAATTTCCACAATTGGTGCTAATAGATAGAATCAATGAATCAGAAGTTGTGCTATCAAACCTAGTATAAGCATGATCAAATTTTAATTGAATATTTTGATATCCTCTAAAATCTAATGGCGGCGAGTTAATGGCATCTGTATACCCAAATTTTGGCCAATCATAATTATTAATACCCATGGCTGTGTTGCCAGGTGAATTGCCTGCTACCTGCCAAAATCTCCACGCGGTGTCGTTTTGATTATTGGTAATTGTCCACCATCCTCTAGATGTTGATGAAGGCTCAAAAGTTTCAGTAAATGGCAGGCTTAAGCCACCCACTGTAATAAAATCTGTTTTGTAAATTGAATCAAAACCGCTTGCTGAACTAATGCGTAAGGCAACTGGATATACTCCCGGTGTTTGATAGGAAACACTTGGATTTAAAGCGGTACTCGTTGCAGGATTTCCGCCTGGGAAATACCACATTCTGCTGGTTGCGGAGGTAGATGAAAGATTAGTAAATGTAACACTTGAACCTCTGCAAACGATTGGATTAACAACTGAAAAATTTGCATTTAACTGAGGTGTAATTCCACTTACAATTAAAGCGTATTGTTGTGAGCCGCCAACCAACAAACCTTTACCTGTTATGGTTATGGTATAAGTACCTGCAGTAGGCGCGGCAATATGAATTTGCTCTACATTATCTATACTATTATCTCCTGTGGTAGCAGGTGCGGTAGGTGTAGCTCTATTAAGCACATAGGGCAGAAAGGTTTGGTTATCCGAATTTCTTTTTATGCGAATATCTAAATCGTTTACTAGCATTTTTGTTATTGGATTTAGAGAGGGACTTGGGGAAGTACCTGGTCTGTCTGTCCAACAAATAGTTGCTCTAATTGGTGTAGTACCATCGCTAAAAAAGGTGTAGGTATATGAGTTCTGACTGGTTAGGGTATTTTGAAATATAGCGTTTTTTAAATTATCTGTTACCACATCCACTGCCTTAGCCGTATTCATTAATCCCCAACCAAAAGTGTAATCTGGACCAGCACTTGTGCCCGCTTCATCGGCAGTATGAATAATTAATCCTTTTAAGGTAGAGGAGCGCATAAATGAGCCTCTTAAATTGTTATGGTGTTGTTGAATTAACAAAGCAGAACCACTCGCATTTGGTGTGGCCATAGAGGTTCCATTTAAACTTGCATATGCGGTATTTGAAGTTGAAATACAACTATTAACAGATACGCCATTGGCCACAACATCTGGTTTTATTCTACCATCATCTGTGGGTCCCCAACCACTAAAACTACTCATTACTACACCAGTTGGATTAACATAGCCTGTAGTTAATCTATTTACTGCACCTACGGTTAATACATTTTTGGCATTTGAAGGCCCACCGCTTATCGAATTATAGGGGCCAACTTTGCTCGGAGGATTCGATGAATTCCCTAGAACCCATTGACCATTAATATCCCTTATGTAAAATGTAGAAGGAATGGTACTTGGTTCATTTCTATCATTTCCTGCTGCTACAAAGGGTAAATAATTTGGATAAGTAAAACAGATTTGATCCCAACTTTCGCTGATATAGTCATAGAATCCATATTTATAATCTTCAACCGTGCTTACAGAAGGATCACCCCAAAATTCCCAACGAGGTGGATTGAAATTATCATTGTATTGCCATCCAGAAATTTGAGAATAAGAATGATTTGAAATAAGCATACCACCATTTGCCGCACTACTCATTTCACTATTGTCGTTACCCCAATCATAGCTTTTTATTGGCGCTTGAAAACTCATACCTTTTGCATTCGCAACAATACCTCCAGCAACCATTGTACCTGCAACATGCGTGGCATGATCACTTAAAGAGGTGGCACCATCGGTTTGAACGGCTCTACCTCCAAACTCTTGATGAGTGGTAAGCACGCGGCCTCCATCCCAAACACCTAACCTGTTTGTTAAACCACTTCCGCTTAAACTTAATCCTGCTGAACCACCAGGCCATACCCTGTTGGTAGAAATTGTTCGGGCAGCATCTAAGTTGTTTGTGGTATGCACATAAATGGGAATACCTGATGGCGAAACGCCTACAAATTCACGTTCGGTACCATTTTTCAAAACTTCTCTTATTGGAATATTAAGCTCTGCCGCTTTGCGGTTAATCGCAATTTGAGTGAGCGAATAATTTTCTTGGAAAATCTGTTCCAAATCGGCAGCACTTTTTGCCATACTTGGATTTTTTACTTGTTGAGCCCACAGGTTCCCAGAAAGGCAAAACAAAAGAAAAAAGTAAACTATATTTTTTTTCATATTAATTGGTTTTCAAATCATTTAATTTCCTCACTTTTCCAAGCAAATTTGCTTGAACACTCAGTTTTTGATTGTTTAAAAAAATGTCTCCTTCATATACAAGTTCATAAACCCCTCTAGATCTGCATGAAACAAGTATTTTTCCATTTGAACGGGAATTGGATACATAGGTTTTATTCATTCGATTATCTATCAAGACAATTTTAAATTGATTTTGGTTCAGTCTTTTATTACACGAAAAATTCTTGGGTGAAATGCCATTTATTTGAAACAAATATCCGTTAGCAGATTGAAGTGATACATTTACAGAGCCATTTTTTAATTCGAACTCACTTGATTGGTAATAGGTGAACTCACGCATTGGAGCGGCCATTTTATTCTGCATATAAACAGATTCTCGCTGCGCAAAAAGCAGACAAGGATTGGCAATTAGAATATAAAATAAAAATGTTTTTAACTTCATGAATGGCGTATACTATAAAACTAGGCCAAAATAAACAGAATAAAGCAAATTCCCAATTTCATAAATTGATTTAAGCGATTTACTTTGCATAAAAATTAAAACTCGTGATTAAACATATACCTAACGCTATTACCTCAGCCAATTTATTTTTTGGCTGCTTATCCATTGTTGCTACATTCGACGGAAATCCCACATTAGCGGCAAGCTATATTGTGATAGCTGCAATACTCGACTTTTTTGATGGTTTTGCTGCCCGACTGCTTAATGTAAGCGGTGAAATGGGTAAACAGTTAGATTCATTGGCAGACGTGGTTAGCTTTGGTGTAGCTCCTGGTTTTATTTTTTATATGCACTCGCAAGCGCATCTTCAATTTAACAATAACTTTTTTCAGTTTGTCCCACTTCTTATTGTCATCAGTTATCTTCCTTTTTTACTCATGATTTTTTCTGCTATAAGATTGGCAAAGTTTAATATAGATCCGCGACAAAGTGATTCATTTATTGGCCTACCCACACCTGCCAACGCGCTCTTTATTTGTGCCATACCTTTTGTTATGGATAATGGTCCGATTTGGGCAGAAAATATCTTTACCTCGTTTAGCTTCTTGTGCCTTTACCCAATCCTTTTTTCATATTTACTAGTAGCTGAACTTCCATTATTTGCGCTTAAATTTAAGCATTTTAAATGGAAAGGAAATGAAATTAGATTTGTATTTATAGCACTTTGTTTTGTTCTGATTGCAGCATTTACATACGTTGGAATTGCATTAAGTATCTCCTTGTATTTATGTATCTCAATCATTCAAAAAATAAAAAACAATCCTGCTTAATACGCATTTCTAACACATATCAAGTACCATGAATCGCATCAGCATCGGAATTCTTAGCCTTATTCTTTGGTTTCATGCTAAACAACTAATTGCTCAAGATGTAGCATATGCCAGGGCATGTATCAAAACATTATGCAGCGAAGAATTCTTTGGCAGAGGGTATGTGCAAAATGGCGATAAAATAGCCGCAAATTTTATTCGCCAAGAATTTGTAAAAAATAAGCTTATTCCACTTGGTGATAAATATTTTCAAAATCTTGGTTTTCCTGTAATTTACTATCCAAATGAAGTAAGTATTCGTTTAGATGATCAACTTGTTTTTGCAGGAAACGACTACATCTTAAACCCCGGATGCCCAAGTATTAAAGGCAGCTACAAGATTTTAGTGATTGATTCTGCAATGGTTGATAACACCAATGAATTCAATAAAATCAAAGCGCTAAACTTAAAGAATTATTTTTTGGTGCTAGATGACCTAAAGGGAAAAACATTTAAATACCCCGAGCGCGCAGCGCAATTTTTAAAAAATACACTCCATGCAAAGGGACAAATTTATAAAAATAATACGAGCTTAGTTTGGAGCGTAGCTATGGAATTTGCACCCTATCCAATTATTTATTTCAAAACAGGAACATTCCCAAACCTAGTTTTAAAAATGGATATTCAGGTGGATGCTTCACATAAAGTTCATGGCACGCAAAATGTATTGGGGTATATTAAAGGCTCGGTTCAGCCCGATTCTTTTATAGTATTTACAGCGCATTACGACCATTTAGGTAAAATGGGAAATGATGCCATTTTCCCCGGAGCAAACGACAATGCAAGTGGCGTTGCTATGATGCTCGATATGGCAAAATATTATGCAAAAAACCCACCTCCATACTCGGTAGCCTTTATTGCATTTGCAGGTGAAGAAATTGGTTTAGTTGGTTCTTATTATTTTGTTGAAAATCCACTTATTCCGCTCGAAAAAATTAGCCTACTCTTAAATATGGATTTAATGTCGACTGGCGACGAAGGGCTCACAGCAGTGAATGCAACAGAATTCCCATTCTTATTTGAACAACTACAGTTGTGTAATTTGGCAGGCCAATACCTACCAAATATTGCTCCAAGAGGTAAATCAGCAAATAGTGATCATCATTATTTTACTGAGGCTGGAGTTCCTTCTTTTTTCTTTTATTTAAGAGGAAAGTACCACCACTATCATGATGTAGAGGATACCTATGAAGCACTTACCATGAGCAAGTATACCGAAGCGTTTAAACTGCTTATAGATTTTGCCGATTGGCGCATGAGCCACTACCTTACCAAAAACAAAAAATAAGGTAGCGCAATCCTTGTTTAATTCTGTTTTTATTTGCAATTTCGGCTCTGAAATATTTTATTTATGCCTATCGTAAATTCATTGGTGAGTTGGTACCTTAAAAGAAGACTTCCTGCTTTTGAGGAAATAGTAAATAACCCTCACCAGGTTCAACACGACCAATTAATGAAACTGCTTCGAACGGCTCAAATTACAGAGTTTGGAAGGCATTACGACTTTAAAAGTATTCACAACCTAGAAACGTTTAAACAACGTGTACCGGTAACCAATTACGACGATTTTAAACATTATATTGAACGGATGATGAGGGGCGAACAAAATATTTTGTGGCCCAGCGAGGTTAAATGGTTCGCTAAATCATCTGGAACTACAAGTGCAAAAAGTAAATTTATACCTGTAACCTACGAAAGCCTGGAGGAATGCCATTACCAAGGGGGTAAGGATGTACTTATGACCTACTTGCTTCAGAAACCAGAATCCAATATCTTCAGTGGAAAGGGTTTGGTAATGGGGGGAAGCCACCAAATTAATCATGCCAATAACGAAACATTCTATGGCGACCTAAGCGCAGTGATGATGCAAAATATGCCACTGTGGACTCAATATTTACGTACGCCAGATCTAAGTATTGCCATCATGGATAATTGGGATGAGAAAATTGAAAAAATGGCTCATGCAACCATCCAAGAAGATGTAACCAATATCTCTGGTGTACCTACATGGACAATCGTTTTAATTGAACGGCTATTTGAAATGAGCGGCAAAAATAACCTAACAGATATTTGGCCAAATTTAGAATTATACTTGCATGGTGGCGTTAGTTTTACTCCCTACAGAGAAAGATTTAAACAACTGATTAAAAGTAGCCAGGTTAACTACCTAGAAACCTACAATGCAAGTGAAGGATTTTTTGGAATTCAAGACAGGTTAAACTGCGACGACATGCTTCTGATGCTAGATTATGGCGTTTATTTTGAATTCATGCCGATGAGTGAATATGGTAAAGATTTTCCAAATACATTAAGCTTAGACCAAATTAAATTAAATGAATCCTATGCCTTAATAATGAGTACCAATGCCGGATTGTGGCGATATATCATTGGAGATACCATAAAATTTACCTCGCTTAAACCTTATCGATTTAAAATTACTGGCAGAACCAAACATTTTATCAATGCGTTTGGAGAAGAATTAGTAATTGAAAATGCAGATGCTGCCATACACCAAGCTTGTCAAGATACAGGAGCCCTCATCATTGATTATACTGCTGCTCCAATCTATTTTAGTGCAGATAACAAAGGGGGACATGAGTGGTTAATTGAGTTTGAAAAGGAACCAAATAATATAAAAACCTTCATCCAATCATTAGATGATAACCTGAAAAAAAATAATTCAGATTATGAGGCCAAACGATATAAAGATATGGCCATGAAAGCTCCTTTGATTCAAATACTACCTAAGGGAACATTCCAAAATTGGTTAAAAAAATCAGGCAAATTAGGTGGGCAACATAAAGTACCGCGCTTAAGTAACCACAGAGAGATCATAGATGATATTTTAACCTTTTCAAAAACTTCTTGAACCTAATGAACATTATCTAAAAAAATGATGCCTCTAAAATTAATTCTTAGTTGGTTAACCGCTGCGCTAATAGGTACATTAGCCTTTATTTTCTTCCAAGGAAATAGCCACATTCAATCAGAAAAAAACGCAGAAGAATTTAAGCAATACTATCGCGTATTTTCCCTCGCCACGCCAAAGGTTCTTGAATTTGCAGGAACACAAATTCCCCTTTCAGATTTTGATGTGGCCGAAAGATACGATAAAGAAATTTTAACCAATGTGTATTGGCAATCTCAAACCATACTCATGATTAAACGGGCGCAACGATTTTTCCCAATTATTGAACCTATCTTAAAAGCGAATGGAATACCATCCGATTTCAAATACATTGCGCTTGCAGAAAGTGGTTTACAAAATGTGGTTTCGCCGGCTGGTGCTGCAGGATTTTGGCAATTCATGGAAAAAACTGGCAAGAGATATGCCCTCGAAATTAATGAGGAAATAGATGAACGCTATCACCTTGAAAAAGCCAGTTATGCAGCTTGTGCCTATTTCAAAGAAGCCTACGCGCAATTAAAAGATTGGAGTCTAGTTGCTGCAAGTTATAATATGGGTATAGAAGGGGTAAAAAGGCAAATTAAGGCGCAATCTGTTTCTAATTATTACGATCTATACCTCAATGTTGAAACAGCAAGATACTTGTTTAGAATTATTGCCATTAAAAATATTTGTGAGAACCCAAACCAATTTGGATTTCATATTGCCCAAACAGACTTATATAAACCTATTCCTGCAGTATATGTAAAAACCAACTTAAGCATCAGTAGCTTGGCTGCCTGGAGCGCCAGTAACGGGTGTAATTATAAATTACTCAAATTATTGAACCCGTGGATTAGAAAACCTTTTATTAATGTTGCGCCTGGAAAGGTTTATTATATCGCCCTGCCAAAGAACAGAATTATGCAAACGGCACTCGCACATGCGGTTAAAAACGACACCTTGATTTTGGATGATACAAACCAAAAAAATTTAATACAAGAAGACATCATTACAGAAGTTACGCATCAGGTAATGCGTGGTGAAACCATCAAATCTATTGCAGAAAAATATAAGGTAAGTGAGGAAGATATTATACTATGGAATGAATTGTCGAACACAGCTAATTTAAGTCCCAATAGCAGACTAAAAATACGAAAAACAGGAAGCGATTTTTAATAAGATGAAACAATGAAAAAAATTTTAGTGCTAGGTGCAGGTTTGTCTTCGGCATACCTAATAAAATATTTATTACAACATGCTTCAAAAGAAAAATGGGAAGTTATTGTAGCTGATGCCAATCTTGCATTAGCCAAAGATAAAATAGGTAAAAGCAAATTTGGTTCGGCCATTAGTCTAGATATAACCAATGAAAAAGATCGCAAAGCCTGGATAGCAAAAGCAAGTATAGTTGTATCTCTTTTAC
The DNA here is from genome assembly GCA_021298155.1 of Sphingobacteriales bacterium. Lineage (GTDB taxonomy): Bacteria > Bacteroidota > Bacteroidia > UKL13-3 > UKL13-3 > B1. The sequence continues at coordinate 32,294 of JAJTEN010000004.1, forward strand.
CTCCAAGCTTGCATGTGTTAGCAGCAAAAGACTGCCTTCAATTTAAAAAAAACTTGGTCACCGCTTCTTACCTCAGCGATGAAATGAAAGCCATGCACGAGGCAGCCACTCATGCAAATGTTTTGTTTTTAAATGAAATTGGATTAGACCCCGGAATAGACCATTTATCTGCCATGAAAATGATTCATGAAATCCAAGACGCAGGTGGAATCATTCAAACTTTTGAATCGTATTGCGGGGGATTAGTTGCCCCAAAATTTGATGATAATCCGTGGCAATATAAATTTACTTGGAATCCGAAGAATGTAGTACTAGCAGGTCAAGCTACTGCTTGCTATAAACACGATGGCTCCCTTAAATTCATTCCTCCAAACCGAATTTTTAAGCAAATTAATCAGGTAAAAATAAGCAATAAGGAAAAGTTTGATGCGTATGCCAATCGCGATTCACTCAGCTATATTGAACCCTATGGCATTGGTTCGGCACAAACAGTTTTAAGGGGTACATTGCGGAGAAAAGGATTCTGTGAGGCATGGAATTGCCTGGTAAAACTTGGCTTAACAGACGATTCATACACCCTCCCAAAATCAGAAAACTTAAGCTATAGAGACCTGGTAGCTGCATATTTAAATCAAAAAGATACAGATACAGAAACGGCCTTAGCCAATTTCTTAGGCATAAAAAAATCAAGTTCAGTTTTTAAAAAAATAGCTTGGCTCGGACTACTACAACCGAATAAAATAGGTATTCCTCAGGCAACACCGGCTCAAGCATTGCAAAAACTATTACAAGAAAAATGGAAACTACAGCCAAATGAATTAGACCAAATTGTTATGCTACATAAGATTTCTTATACGCAAAATAAACGTACATTTAACTTGCAATCTCACCTGGTAGTTACTGGTGAAAGTCAGAAGTACACCGCTATGGCAAAAACGGTTGGACTCCCAATGGCCATCGCCTGCAAACTAATTTTGAATAATAAAATTAAAGCCAAAGGGGTACAAATACCCATTACTAAAGAGTTTTATGAACCTATTTTAAAAGAACTTAAACACTTCGATATTGCTTTTAAAGAAAAACTGTCGAAATAAATTTATTGATCTATTCGCAAATAAAAGTCCTTACTCAACTGAATATAGGCCTCACTCGGATTAGCATTTTCATCTTTTAAAGTCAATTCGGTTTGAACCAAGTTGCCTTTATCGAATTGATACACTTGCACCAATCTATTGGCTGGCTTCCCTACCCTTGGTATTATTGCTATTTCATGGGTAACATGTAACCCATGATGAACAGCTTCAGTTGCAAAAACATGCGCCTCTTGAATGGGCAGAATTAAACAAAAACTTCCACTTTGGTTCAAAAGCAATGCGCTATATTTTGCCAAATCTGAGAAAGAAAGTGAAACATCTTGCCTAGCCATACTTCTGGCATTATTCGCAATAGTTATATTCTTACCTTGCTCAAAAAAAGGTGGATTACTTACAATTAAATCAAACTTCTCTTTCGTATGGTTTCCAAATTTTTGCAAAGATGTTGGCACGCAATTTAATCGTGCGGCATACATAGAATTTTCAAAGTTGAATTGTGCTTGTTGTGCTGCCAATTCATCTATTTCTAGCGCTGTTATGCATGCATCTACGCAGCGCTGCGCCAATAGCAGGGAAATCACTCCTGAACCAGTTCCAATATCTAAAATAGCTTTTGTTTGCGGGAGCAAAGGAGCCAAACAGCCCAAAACAACTGCATCTGTTCCTACTTTCATGGCTACTTGATTGTGCCATACCCTGAACTTTTTAAAATCAAAATACGCTGAAGCCAAGTATAGAATGAACTAAAGAATACGAATTGAACCTATTATCTTAATAAGGTAACCGTTCCATTTAATTCGTACGACCTACCCTTTTTATCTCTCGCAGAAATAGAATAAGTAAATATGCCAGGAGGTTCTGGATTTCCATTTATTTTTCCATTCCACCACTCTCCTCCAGGCATCCTCGTTTCATAAATAACTACACCCCAACGATTAAATATTTTCATCTCTAAGAACTCAAATCTGTTCGGATTGTAAGTTGGTGAAAATACATCATTCAAACCATCCCCATTAGGCGTAAATGCATTAGGTGTAAATAAGACATCCAAACTATTTACTGTAATCAGCGAAGAAACAGTATCAGAACAGCCCAAACTATCACTGGCTATCATGACTACTGTATATCTGCCATCTTCTTTATATACATAACTTGGATCTTTCTCAATTGAGCCACTGCTTAATTCTCCAAAATCCCATACAAAAAAGTATCCATTAGAACTGGTGTTCGTAAATTGCACAGGAAATGGCGCCAATCCATTGTTTTGGTCGGTTAAGAAATTAGCTACCACTTTCGGGTTAACCTCCACCCTAACTCTATCTTCTGAATAACAATTTTTATTCCATGCACCCAAGGTATAAGTAGTATTTATATCTACTGATGCAGATGGTTGCAACGAAAACTTATCACTTAAATAGGTAGCCGGTATCCACTCAAATCTCGTCTGACCACTAACAGTTCCATTTAAAATAACAAATTCATCTGGACAATGGCGCTGATCGGCGCCAGCATTAACCTTTGGAAAATCATTTACCTCAACTTGAACCGTATCATATACATAACATTTGGTTCCATCAAATATTTTCACGAAATAGTTTTGTGTATTAGATGGGGTAACTATCGGATTGGCAACATATTTATCACTCACATTTGAATTATTTAACCATTCGTATGAAGCACCACCACTTGCTTGTAACTGAACAAATAATCCAATACACATACTAGTATCTTTACCTGCAGATCCGCTAAAAGAAGTAACATCCACAAAAACGGTATCATAGCGCCAACATATTCCATTATTTGATAACACAAAATAATTAGTAGGCCCTGCTGGTTTAACCCATGGATTAGCAATTCCAGTATCGCTTATATTATACGCAGGTAGCCAATTATATTTTGTTCCACCCGTTGCTTGCAATTGAACACTATCGCCCAAACAAATCAATTTATTTGTACCTGCATTAATTGAAAAATTGGTAACACTTACAACAACAGTATCGTATGCAGAACAAATAGAATTATCTGCACGTAAAATATATTGTGTGGTTACAGTTGGCTTTGCATAAGTAGTTAAACTTGTATCTTTTAATCCTGTGGTTGGCGACCAAATATGTGAACCCAATGCAGATCCATTCAACGCTACACTATCACCCAAACAAATGGCTTTATTCGGACCAGCATTCGCTTGTGCTTGTTTTACATCTACAAGAACACTATCATACCTTGAACAAAGCGAATTAAAAGATATGACATAATAATAAGTAGGCACCTTTGGATATACAAAAGGGTTGGCTATGCTGGTATCACTAATATTTGTTTTAGGTAACCATATAAAGTTACTCGCACCTGTTGCGTTAAGTTGAATGGTATCCCCCAAACAAATTAATCGGTTAGTTCCCGCATCAATGGGAATAGATGACACCGAAACAGTAACGGTATCTCTTGCTACACAACCCAAATAAGTTGCTTGAACAAAATAAGTGATGTTAGAGTCTGGCAAAGCATATACATTTGTTCCTACAGAATCACTGAGCCATTTAAACGGACTCCAACGTACCGAACCATTACTGATTGTATTGAATTTTGCAGTATCTCCATCACAAATATCTATATCTGGCCCAACATTTAGCGTTGGTTTCTTTACGGTAATCTGAACCGTATCTGTTCTAACACAAACGCCCAAACTTGCCGTAACAATATAACTTGTATCTTGGGTAGGAAAAACAATAGCGGTATCATTTGTTATACCATTGATATTATAATCTGGCAACCATGAAAAAGTATTTCCTTCATTCACAATCAAGGTTACCGAATCGCCTAAACAGATGCTTCTGTCTGAACCAATACTTGGTTTAAAATCATTGATAACAACATTAACTGTATCGTAATTTTTACATCCGAAGAAATCAACACGAACAACATATTCCTGAGTAGAATCTGGAAAGCTTCTCGGACTTCTGGCAGTATCACTACTTAATCTATTGGCAGGACTCCACAACCAAGTTCCATTTGCACCCGTAGTGGTAATTTGAACCGTATCGCCTTTACATATATTTCTATCTAAGCCAGCAGATATTGCCGGTAATGCTGGAATAGCGCTTAGATTAAATAATTTAAGAATCTCTTCTGGATTTAGTGTTCTATTATAAATACGCAATTCGTCTAACCTACCATTAAAAAATGAGGTACTGTTAAAATCGTTTCTTCCAATCCTTAAAGGAGTAGTATTATTAACTACATAGGCAGTAGGACCGGTGGCAAAGCCCAATAAATTTCCATTCCTGTAATAATACACCGTATCATTGCTAACAGAAATAGCAAAAAAGTTCCAAACATTTATAGCCGTATTTGGATTCCCTATGGCATTGTTAAATGAATTTCCATTGGCCATTGCTGCCACTCCATTGTTTCTGAGCAAGGCACGATATTGGCCTGCTGCAACTGCATCAGATTTACTTACAATGGGCGTAAACTGCACACCACCTGCAAAATTCCAACCAAATACTGCAGCCCAAAAGGTAAACGTAATTTTACTTCCAGGCGATTGTAATGAGGGTGAATTTGGCACCTGTATGAAAGCATTAAATCCATTGAATTGATACGCCCTATTTGCGCGTGCAAATCGATCTTGGGCCAGAGTAGCGTTAAAAACCTGCCCATCATTCCCAAAACCACTAAAATCTCTCGCATTACCATCAAATGGATAACAAGCTATTACGCCTTGGTTCAAGGCAACAGGTGTAGCACAGGTTAAACAACAATTCGCATCAACAATAACTGAAACCGTATCTAGTGAAGTACATTGGCCAATCACGGTTGTTAAAGTATAGCTGGCATTACTTAATATACTCACAATTGGGTTTGCACTGGTACTATCACTTAAGCCAAAAGCTGGCGACCAACGAAAGGTGTTTCCACCTTGCGCCAAAAGCCTTCCACTATCACCTCTGCATATGGTAATATCTGTAACCCTTGGCGCTGTATAAAAAGGCGAACGCGTAATAAATATTGGATCAGAGGTGCTAGCTGGTGAACACGGACTCATAGATACTACTTTATACGTGCCGGGCTCATAAATCTTAATGGTATTCCCACTTGTTTCAGTAAATAAGGTATCATTTCTATACCATTTAAAATCGCCTAAACTCTTGTTTAAAATGGTTAAATTTATGCTGTCTGTTAAACAGTTTAATACGGTTTTACTGGCTGCAATTGTGGTTATATCGGGCAACTGAATGCGTGCAATGAAGGCGTCGTCTGACCCAACAGAATTAAAGGTTCTTGAGCCTATGCTCCATGAACCTTGAAATGAACCACTCACATAGGCTAAACCGCTTGAGCTAATATGAATATCAGATGCGCTGTATAAACTTCCTGTTCCAACTTTTTGTACATCTTGCAATACATTGGCCGGAGAATAACGTGCATAATAAGCATGCGTTGTTCCTGTTAGCGCTAAAGATGTTCCGCCAAAATTTGCAGTACTTGAACTTGATCCAACAATGATAACGTTTCTATTGGCATCTAGTTCCATACCAAATCCATAATCTTCGCCAACACCGCCAACCGTTCTGGTCCATTGCAGACTTCCATTTAGGTTATAAGCAGCCAACATAATATCATGAGCGCCATTCGATGTAACATTAACTCCAGCACCTGGAGGGCGACTACTAATATTCGAAGTTCCAGCAAAATGCCCTATCACATATACCCTGTCGTTTACATCATCTAATTTAACATCGGAAAAAGACTCAGAACCAGCAGCACCCATACCTACACCCCATTGCCATACCCCTGTAGGAGATGCCTTCGCTAAAAAACCGCCCCAATTGCCGGCATTATTTAAATTATTTCCGAAATTAATGGTTGAATTAGAACAACAACCAAAACCACCAGCAACATATAATGCTCCTGTGCTATCTACACTAATTTTGTTGGCATAATCTTGAGTGGCCCCTCCCGCTCTATTCGAATATAATAAGGTCCCTGCAGGATTATACTTGGCAATATAAATATCCTGACTACCAGCTGAAATCAATAAATTAGCAGGCCCACCCACTTGGGTAATATTGGCCGCAGCAGAGAAGAACCCTGCAATATAAACGTTTTGCTCCCTATCTAAACACATCCCGCCGCTTTCATCCCAGCCTGTACCGGCCACTCGAGTTGTCCACTGAACCAAACCCGCAGCATTCGCTTTTATCAGTAAGGCATCTAAATTACCTGCACTAGTAATAACTGTATTAGACCCATTGGCAGAAGTAATGTTGCATGAGCCATTGATTGAGGTATGAATATAGACATTGGTGCTCGTATCAACAACAACTCGTGCAAGCGCAAATGCGCCACCGTCGGCTAAATTTCCACCTATTCTTATTACCCACTGGAAAACACTATCACAATTGTACTTTATTACCAATACATCTCTGTTTCCATAGCTTGGAATCGTTTTTGAAACACCAGCGCTATCAACCGAAATGGTTCCAACAGGCATTATTATCGCATAGAAATTATTTTTAGCATCTGTTGAAATGCTGCGCATAATATCCTGTCCGCTACTTCCACCTCTAATACCCCAATTAAAGGTCTGGGCAGAAAGACCATTTATTATTGAAAATAAAGTAATAAAGAAAACTAGTAAATTTCTGTACATAAAATTTCTGATTAACCAAAAAGGCGAATCACCAAATTTACGATTGTACTTAGCAAATGCAAAACCATTTAAGTAAAAAACTTAATTTTAACAAAAAATATAGTTTTTAATTAAATTCAGGTTAAAATATCCTCATCACACGCATGCAATGCTAAAATATCCATATACTGCTTACCACCTTTGTTAAAATAGGCATGTAATTCCAAAAATTGACTCTTAGATCTATGATCTATGGTAATTAAAAAATCTCCAATATTGTCAAAAATCAAAAATTTGGCATAACCCAATGATACCAAAAAATCAAAAATATCAACACCTAACTCGCCCTGTTTGGCAAGAAAAAAAGGATCGTACTCAAAAAAAACAGCAGCTTTAGATTCCAATAAATACGTTTTAGCTCCTCTAATTATCTTGTTATCGAACCCATCAGTATCAATTTTTAATAACTTGGCATGGCTAAATGTGTGGTTTTCTGCAATAACATGCTGCATTGTTTTTACGGCTATTCCGCCACTGTTCGATTCTTTTAAATGGGCTGAACCTAAGCCACTAACAGCTTCAACCATAGTGGCCTCTTCTCCAACAAAACAATCTGCGATAGAAACTTGGGATAATCCCTGTGTGTTTGTTTTGAGCAAGTTCAAAAACTTAGGATTTCCTTCCACACATAAAATTGGAATATCTGCAATATCTTTTATAAGAACAGCAGAGTCTCCAATATTAGCACCCACATCAATCACTTTTAAATCTGCATACTTTTGATGCATTTTTTGTATTACCCATCCTAAATTCTGACTATACTGCGGGTAATCTTTGAGTATATATGGAAAATCGTGACTTAAATGGATAGCCATGTTTTTACCTTTATACACATAAGAAACTACCGGATCACTGCCACTTAATATTTGTTGTCTTAGTAGTTTAAAAACCTTTGTTAATAGTGACTTTGGTTGGCTCGAACCAATTAATTTATCAAAAATATATTGGGCTATCATTACAAATACTTACTTAATGGAAAAATTTGATTGAGTGCCACATCTACTACTTCTAAATGACCACAAGTGTGTATCATTTTATCATCTCTTTGCAAAGTAACCAGACCAGCAGCATTTCTATTTTGTCTGAAATTGCAAGCCACATATGCCTCATCAACGGAAATAGCTGGAACAAATTCATTGATTAAATCAGTGCGCAAAAAATAAGCATTATTCCCCGCTGTATTGGTACCTATAAATTGATAGCCCTTTTTATTTGCCAAGAAATCCATCGCCTTCAAAGAAGCGCCAAAAAATAAATTACTATGGTGGGCATGGGTAACAAAAAAATCATCTTTGTATGGAACACTAATAGCTCCTTTATTCCCGAAAACACTATTGTATTCCATGATTACAATTTGTGGATTAACAACATGTAAACAATCCCAAATCCAATAATCATTGCCATCTATATCAATATGTAAAATACCTATTTCCCCATCAAAGCCTTGCTTCGCTATCGCCTCATTAATGTTTGCTTTGGTAACAAATAAACGCTCACTGTTTAAGTCGTATCGCCAACTTAAGGTATCATTTTTAATAAACTGAATATTGGCATCAGACCCATCAAAAATTAATCCACGCCAATTATCATTTAACAATAAAAAGCGTGTATTTGCCTCCAAATAATTACTTACACCAAACTCTATAAAACGTGGAATTAAACCAGGAATATGATGTATTAAATACTGAATAATACCATCATCTCCCCATTGAGAAAAAGCGGAGAACTCAATCTGCTTCCATTGTAAGCCAGATACTTTCGCATGTCTATTCTGATGAACCATGGGCTGAGCCATGAGTACTTTCATTTTCTCAATCTCTTCCCTTAAATAAGCGCCTGTCTTATTTAGACCTGTAATATTTTTTATAAACGATTTCAAAATTATATGATTCCAAATTTTTGTAAGGCAAATCTAAACATAGTCGGATTAAAAACATCATTTACAGCATAATTATCTGCTTCTTCATCCACTTTCATCAAACCAGGATGGCTAATATTCCCCATTTCATGGGTGGGCATATTTGCTAATCTATGCTTGGCATTGGTAGTGTTTAAAGCTAATGAATCGAAGCCCACATTCGAAATTAAATTAACATTGGGCAAAATAGCCAAACCATTTACATTCCAAATGGCAAAGGTCCACTGATAATCCCAAGTTTGTAAATCACCAGAATAGGTTCGATCCAAAATATCTATCCAAATTCTCTGCGCCCTTTTAGAAGCAAATACTTCTTTTATTCTATGCTTTTCTTTAAACGCTGGGTAATGAGACATAGTCAAATCATAGTGCTTCCATGCACGCTTCCATGTTGCAAACCCCCAAATATGATTAAACCTAGAAAAATAATAACTCCCATCTCCTCGCCACCTGCCAAATTGAAAATTATCACCCGATATATGCATCACGCGTTCATCCTCTTCGTAGTGCTTAAGAAGGGTTTCACAATAATTAAAAAAGCTCAGGTGAGGCACACAATCATGCTCTAAAATAATTCCTTGCTCTTCAGTTTCAAATAACCAAGAAATAGCATGGCCAATGGCCAAACGCGGACCTTCATTGACAACTTTAAAATTAGTAATTACTTCGCAAGGCCAATCAATAGCGCTTAAAACCTGCTCTTGAACGCGCTTTAATAGATCAGCTTCACCCAACTTCTCCTTTCTAGCTCCGTCGCAATAAATATATAATTTAGATACCAAACCCTCGCGCAGTTTAGTAATTACCTGCTGCGTGGTATCAAATCTGTTAAAAATAATCAATAAAACGGGCGTATGCATCAAATTCTCCTTATTTTTCTTTGCTGAACCAAAGATTGGTACTTGACAGGGAAATAGGTTCGCAACATTAGCTTGTACAATAAAACAAAAGGATTGGCTTTAAACTTTTCTGCCAGGGCATTGGCTGATGCATCAAAATCCAAATAGCTTGCATGTTTCTTTTCTATATAAAATCTTAACTCGTTAAAATTAGGACCCGTATCTTTTTTTATCATCGATTGATTGGCTACTCTGTAATAATAACTCGGTTCAGCCAGGTGATAAAACTTGTGCCCATGAAAAGATAGGTTCAGCCAGAACTCCCAATCCTCTACTCCCATGTAGGGCATATTTTCGTCGTATCCGCCTACTTGTTCCCAGGCAGATTTGCGGTACAAAGCACAGGCATCAATGTAATTACCTGTCATTAACCTTTGCAAATTATAATCTGAAACTGGAGCCAATCCCTGTTTATCTCCAAACAAAATTGGGTCGCCATAAACAACAGAAATCCGACTGTTTGCCTCTAATATTTCAATTCCTTTTTCAAGGTATACAGGTAGTATTTTATTATCTGCATCCAAAGGCAAAATATATTTGCCACTTGCCTGTTTAATGCCATTATTGCGTGTTTTACCCAGTCCTTGGTTTACTTGATTGATAACATAAAATCCCTCTTCACTCAATTGCTTTAAAACCGAAATAGTATGTGCATCGGTAGAACCATCGTTTACAATGATTATTTCTATTTCTTCTCTGTTAGGGTATGAAATACTCTCAAGTGCTTCCCGAATAAAAGCGCCATGATTGTAACATGGTATGATGATGGATACTAACTTTTGCATTATTTTTTTCTTCCAATGGCCACGTAATTCATGGTATTTATAGGATCAAAATATTTCTGGTCGAGCCAGACAAACAATTTGTTGTGTGCCAATTTTAGTACCTTTGGAAAGGTGAGCCAAACCGGTAAAGTTTGAATTAAAACCTGACCCAATAAGGCCCATTTACCACCATTAGGAATAATCTCTACTACTTCAAAACCTGCTTTTTGTAAGGTATGTGCAAATCCATGTTTGGTAAAGCGGTGAAAGTCGTATGGCTCTTCATGTAATGGCCAATACATAGGACCAGAAACAATGAAGTGCCCGCCTGGTTTAAGCAAGCGAAAGGCCTCATTTACCATATCTTGAAAATCGCCCACATGCTCAATGGTTTGGGTAGAGAAAGCTGTATCAAAACTATCGTTTGGCAAAGGTATTTTGGTAGCTTCACACAATACATCTACACAATTGTTGCTCGATTGAATAATGTCGCAACCAATATATTCTGTAATGTGAGGCAAAAGCATTTCAGCATATGGCTTATTGCCACAACCAATATCAATCAATTTACCCTTTGCATATTTATATATAGCATCATTTAAGCCATCTATGATAAATTTATGCTCCAAATAATTGGTAGCATATGGCTTCATTTTATAACTAACGAGTCGCTCTAAGTTCTTTTCCCTCATACAAAATCCATATTAACACCAAACGTAGTTTCGTTGATTTCAGTTAATGTAAATCCAGATTGTTTTAAAACACTTGAAATATGTGTTCTATCCGCCATTTCATCATGGATTTCTATCGCTAAAAATTTAACCCTCTTAAGCACAGAATGATCTATCGACCAATGATCAAAAAGATTTTTCTCTCCGCCTTCTATATCAATTTTCAGAAAGTCAATGGTAGCGAAGGTATATTTTTTCATTAGGTCTTCCAGAGAAAATGCATCTATCATACCCTGTTCATTCGCTTTTGTCTCTTCTAAATTAAGCGACCATTCTCTTCCATCCCTAAATGAATTGGCCAAATTTAATTTACATGTCTTACCCCAAATACCTCCGTTTAATGGAAATACACATTGCGTAAGTTCATTTTTTTCAATGTTACCTTGAAGGGCATTAAAATTACTTCTATCTGGTTCAATAGAAATAATGGTTGACCTTGGAAACGATTTAGAAAAATACAGACTAGCAAAACCCACATTTGCTCCAGCATCAATGATGTTAAACTCATTTAATTGAGCCGTATTTTCTTTGATAAGTTTAATAACTGGAGCATATTCTTCTTCCAAAATAACCTGATCAAAAACCAAAAAGTCTGTTGATCCCAATCGAAGCTTAAATTGTGCTTCTTGGAAGTTTACCAACACAACCCTACGCTCATAGTCTATTGTTCCACCTAAACTGATTATTTTGTTTACTGTATATGAATACTCACGCAAATAACTAGGACAGAATTTACTCCATTTTCCTGGCATTCTTGCCACCAAAAGAAAAATCTTTTCTTTTAAACTTAAGCCTAAATTTTTACTCACCTGCGTATTACAAAATAATTCACGAAAGTAAGAATTATACTCCAAGGCTACAAACGCGTTATTAATAAACCACTTTACCTCAAATCCAAAGTAGCATTTCCCAAGCATCCTTTACGTGTAATTGATTCTGAAGCAAGGCATAATTTTGAAGTGGTGCAGTATTAAAATTTTGATGCAGGGGCATTTGTAAACGTAAGGTATGCAAGGCCTGTAAACTTTCGCTTATCTCATCATTCACTGCTATTCCTAATTTAAACGAGCCAATTATTTTACCATTCAATTGAGATTTTAATCCAATGATAGGTTTTTTAAAAAAGGCAGCTTTACTCAAAATTCCATGAGGTAAATTATCATTTCCCGCGCATACATAACAAACATCAAATGCCTGAACCAAGGCATTTATTTGCTCCAAGTCTTCTAAATCGTGTAAAATAAAATAACTATTATTCCTTCCCGAATGCATTAATTTATGCAAAGCACTGCGGAGCTTAGGAGATAATTGATTGCTACTGAGCTCACCTGCACAAACAAAAAAATAATGCTCCTGCGCGGCTTCATTAACCAATGAAATAAAGTGCTCCAACCTTTCATTATCTAACAAAACGGTTCCAATTATCATCCTGCCTTGAGCCATTTTTTTAATTTGGTCAACCAAAACAGGTGTTTTTTTGGGCAAATCGTAATCACTCACATCGGGCATCACTATGGTTTTTTTATACACCCTCGACTTCAATTGTTCACTCCTAAATCTATCCAAAGTACAAACAGCCATGCAGTTAGATGCACTTAACAAATAATCAGGGTCTGTAAACTTTGGATCCACATTCAGCGGTAATAAAGGCTTTTCGGGTAAATTACCCAATGCTCCATACACATCCATATGAATAACCAAACCGCTCCAGGCATACGGTAGTAATCGATTGAACCAATTTTTAGGAAATGAAGGGATAATCCAATCTTCTACTGGTGCAAAGAATAAAAAATCGATTTGCGTATTCATTCTTCTTTCGGCATTTTTAAGGATGCGCCTTAATTTCACATGCCTAGAAATAAATGACAACTTGCTAATTTCTTGATCAGGTTTATCCAAGTCGGGTAAGGCAAAACAGTGAATTCTTTTGCTTTGTTCACGAAAATGAATTTGAAAATATTGATTGAGTTCAATCCAATTAGGCGAAAAAATAGCCACCTGTTTCTGCAATCGCAACAGTGCCTCCACATATTGCCTCGCGTAACTTTGGTACCTAAATTGATTTCTATTAAAAACTAAGCCTACACAAAAAACATCCATCGCATGCAAAGGTCAGTGAAGATTTTTGAGTAAAATTGCCTTTTTTTGCACAATTACTGGCGCATAAATCATTTCAGTATGCATATTTTTAGGTGAAAATCAGAATTTTGAAAAAAAATAATCGATTCGCTTTACTTTTTATATAAATATGTTACTTTTGCGCTCCCAGAATTGACCGATGGTGTAACTGGCAACACATCTGATTTTGGTTCAGAGGAGTCTAGGTTCGAGCCCTAGTCGGTCAACTAAACCTTTCTTTAGAAAGAACATTTACTAACAATCACCTCAGGGTGAGCAACATAAAATAATCTTATGGCGGTTAAAAACGAAGTAAAGATTTTCTCAGGTACACGATCTAAGTACTTGGCAGAAGAAATAGCAAAAGCATACGGAACTTCATTGGGAGATTGCACAATCTCTTATTTCAGTGATGGAGAATTCCAACCGAGCTTTAATGAGTCGGTTCGTGGCTGTGATGTATTTTTAATTCAAAGTACTTTTGCCAACACAGATAATTTAATGGAGCTATTGCTCATGATTGATGCAGCCAAAAGAGCTTCAGCCCATTATATCACCGCCGTAATTCCATATTTTGGTATGGCTCGACAAGATAGAAAAGACAAACCACGTGTTTCTATAGGATCAAAAGTAGTGGCAGACATGCTAACTGTAGCAGGAGCAAGCAGAGTAATCACCATGGATTTACATGCGCCACAAATTCAAGGTTTTTTTGAAGTTCCAGTTGATCACTTAGATCCAGCCGTTATCTTTTTACCTTACATGCGCAGCTTAAATATGGGAAGCAACATTATTATTGCCTCACCAGATATGGGCTCAAGCGCAAGAGCTAGAACCTATGCCAAAGCTTTAGGCTGCGATATGGTCATTGTAGACAAAGAGCGCCGCAGAGCGAATGAAATTGCATCTATGACCCTTATTGGTGATGTGGCAGGAAAAGATGTACTCATGGTAGATGACATCATTGATACCGGTAACACCCTCGCTAAAGCTGCACAATTATTAAAAGATAAAGGTGCATTAAGCGTAAGAGCAATGTGTACTCACCCCGTATTAAGCGGAAAAGCATACGAAAATATTGAGCAAAGTGTACTTGATGAATTGGTTGTATGTAATACCATCCCTTTGGTTCGAACCGATTCTAAAATAAAAGTTTTGTCTGCTGCCCAACTATTTGCAGATGCCATTCGTAACATCACCGAACATGGCTCTATTAGCAGCTTGTTTGATTTAAACGCCTAAACTTTATTGGTTCAAACCTACATGCTTAGGTTTGCGCCGCTATTTTTAAAAATAAAAACAATTAATAAATAATAACATGAAATCAGTAGCATTATTTGGATACGCCAGAACAGAAGTAGGCAAAGTATCTACCAAAGCACTCAGAACTGAAGGAAAAGTTCCTTGTGTAATGTATGGTGGTAAAAACCACATTCATTTCTCAATTTTTGAACCAGATTTTAAATTATTGGTATACACACCAAACACCTATAAAGTAAAATTAGATATTGATGGTACTACCTATAAATGTATCCTAAAAGATATCAGCTTTCACCCAGTAAACGATTCAATTTTACATGCCGATTTCTTGGAAATTGAAGATAATAAACCAGTAGAAATTGGGGTGCCTGTAAAATTAGTAGGTAATTCTGTAGGTGTTCGTGCGGGTGGTAAATTAGTTGTTAAAGCCAAGAAATTAAGAGTGAAAGCTTTACCAATGTTATTACCAGACTTTATCGAAATCAATATTGATCACTTAGAAATTGGTAAGTCAATTAAGGTTGGTGACTTAGCAAGTATTGAAAATATTACCTTGTTAGATTCTCCAAATAACCCAGTTGTTAGTGTTAACACAACCCGTGCGGTAATGGAAGCTGCTAAGGCAAACGAAAAAGAAACCGGAAAGAAGAAAAAATAATTGGTTCAAAACCATTTATACAAAAAGCCCAGCTGTTTCAGTTGGGCTTTTTTATTGCGTCTACTTCAAAACTGCTCCTAAATCTGATACACTGTTAACAATTTATCTTACTTTTGCCTAACATGAAATATTTGATTGTAGGCTTAGGTAATATTGGAGACGAATATGCACATACGCGGCATAATATTGGCTTTGATGTAGTAGATGCACTCGTTGAAAAATATAAATCGGCATTTACAGCTGATCGATACGCAGATATAGCAGAAATATCACTTCGTGGTAGACAAATTATTGCTATTAAACCAAATACCTATATGAATTTGAGTGGAAAAGCCGTTAGGTATTGGATGCAAGCACATAAAATTCCCGTTGAAAATGTTTTCATTATTGTAGATGATCTGGCCATTCCTTTTGGCAAAATTAGAATTCGCGGTAATGGTAGCGATGCCGGACATAATGGACTAAAAAGTATCCAAGAATTATTGCTCACACAAAATTACCCAAGATTGCGATTTGGATTAGGAAATAACTATCCAAAAGGCAAGCAAGTAGATTTTGTTTTAGGTAAATGGACCAGTGAGGAAGCTAAAGAAATTGCTACACTTTGTTCAATATGCGTTCAGGCAATTGAAAGCTTTGCACTGCGCGGACTCCCCCTAACCATGAGTGAGTTCAATAAATAATATATGGAAGAAAAATCAAAAAATAATTACGTCAGCAATTCATTTTGGATGCTCCTCGAGAAATCGGCACGTATTATTTCAGGCATTTTAGTAGGCATATTAGTGGTTCGCTATTTGGGAGATTCGCAATTTGGAATCCTAACATACGGACTCGGAATTATAGCTATTCTTACCATTTTTAGCACCCTTGGATTAGATAGTTTAGTAGTTAGGGAATTAATAACTAGGCCAGAAAAAACCAATAAAATATTGGGAACGGCTTTTGGCTTGAGATTGGCTGGGTCTATTGTAGTTGTAGTTGGCTCTTGCTTCTACTCCCTAATGAGAGACCCAATATCAACCACATATATCGTTTTTTTACTCAGCATATCCATCGTTTTTCAGTCGCTTTCAGTAATAGATTTTTACTTCCAAAGCAGGGTAAAAGGCAAGTTAACGGCTATGAACCAAGTAATCACTTTATTTGTATCAGCCTTAGTGAAACTTTACTTAATCTATATAAAAGCTCCCCTCGAATGGTTTGCAACCATGGCCGCTTTAGAAGCCGGCTTAAGTGCCCTGAACCAGTTTGTGTTTTACAAAAGAGAAGGACAAAAGATAAGCCTCTGGCAATTCAATTTTTCTGAAGCAAAATACCTTCTAATACTCGCTGTTCCTTTGATATTGTCTTCCTTTATTCAACTTTTCTACCAAAATGTGGACGCCATTTTAATTGCGCGCTTTTTAAGAGATATGGGTCAGGTAGGGCAATATGGTGCGGGAGTTAGAATCAGTCAAGCTGCTTATATTTTCCCA
Source organism: Sphingobacteriales bacterium (assembly GCA_021298155.1). GTDB lineage: Bacteria > Bacteroidota > Bacteroidia > UKL13-3 > UKL13-3 > B1. Next base: position 48,906 of record JAJTEN010000004.1, read on the forward strand.
GTTGCTATCTGTGCCGCAGTTTTCCCCGGAATTGTTAATAATAGAGCAAATAAACCACTGCAACTTCAACGACTAACTCAGCTGTATAGCCTCATGATTTGGGGAGCCATTTGCATTATAGTGGGTGGTACATTGTTTGGAGATTGGGTAATTTCATTTTTATATGGCGCTAAATTTCCGGGTGCACCACATATTTTCAAAATTCATATTTGGGTAAGCTTGCCCGTTTTTTGGGGCACCGCCTGGGGAATGTGGATGCTGGCTATTCAGCAACAAAAATATGTAGTATGGATGCAAATACTAAACGCCTGTTTAATATTAAGTTTTGAATTTTTATTGATTCCAAAACTTGGTATTTCCGGAGCTGCCTATTCGCTGGTAATTGGCTCTTATATTGCGCTTATTTTTATGGTTTTAGCCTATAAACCAAAGGAAGGATTGCTGCTTTTTTGGAATGCATTACATCCAAAAAATATTATTGAAGTTATTCGCTATTCAAAAGCTTAGTTCATACATTTGTTTCTATGTTGGTATTTGCTGCTCAGGCCACCGAAAGGCTAAAATATATTTTGGATGAAATTTTATTGCATCGATATGGGCTCACTTACACCATTACCGATAATCCAGATTATTTTATCGCCTCCAAAACACCCAAAATATATTACGGCACACACATCATTGAAGGCTGTGTGAATATTCCAGCAGGTTCGTTACTCTTCGATGAAAGCATTGTAGCCCAAAAACTTGAAGTAATTGATCATCCAAATTGGATCAAATATTTTTATGGCTTTACCTACCAAAATATACCAGACTTTAAAACCACAACGGTGTATTTGCCGTTCGATGTATTGGCAGCATCTTTTTATTTGTTAAGTCGATACGAAGAGTATTTAGGCCTAGCAACAGACGAGCATAATCGTTTCAAAGCAGAAAATAGCTTAGCGTTTAAACACCATTTTTTAGAAATCCCACTGGTAGATTGTTGGGTTCAAAACCTGACTAAAAATATTCAAAAATGCTATCCGAATCTTACTCTGAACCAAGCCAAATTTAAACAAATAAACACGATAGACATAGATTTTGCCTATAAATACAAAGGCTTAAGCAGATGTGCAAAGTGGCGTAAATTTTTGGGTTCAATCCTCAGAAAAAAAATAGACTTTGCGGTATTTAATCCACCTCAACACGACCCATACGATACCTATGATTTTATGCTAAAAGCGGCCAATGAAAAGAAAATTGAAACGCTATTTTTCTTGCTTTTAGCAGATTATGGATCTTATGATAAGAACATATCACCGAAAAGTGATGTATTTATCCATTTGGCCAAAACCCTCGCTCAAACAAACGCATGTGGCATCCATCCGTCTTATAAAGGATCTTTAATTTCAAAGTTATATAAACAAGAACACCACTATTTTAAATCAATATTTGGGAAAGATGCCACGCTAAACCGACATCATTTTTTAAAAATAAAACTACCCCTGTCGTACCAAAAAATGCATAAGATGGGTATTATACATGATTATTCTATGGCCTATGCCAAACACACAGGATTTAGGGCATCTACCGCGCAAGCTTTCAAATTCTTTGATGTGATAAATCATCAGACTATTCCTGTTTGGGTTCACTCACCTTGTGTAATGGATGTAACACTTAAACAGGCATTAAAATTGAACCCAGATCAAGCCAAACAAAAAATTAAATTACTCAAGGAAATAACCAAACAAACAGGAGGTGAATTTATTTCAATATGGCATAATTCTAACTTCGATAGCGCCGAAAATTGGGAGAATTGGAGCGAGGTTTATGTGAGCTTATTCGAATAAAAATGTATGTTTGTATGCAAATATATAACTATGCAAAACGACCTGAAGATATATAATACCCTAAGCAGAGAAATTAGCCTTTTTAAACCCCTCCACAAAGATTATGTTGGCATGTATGTATGCGGACCAACAGTATATAGCAACGCCCATTTAGGAAATGCCCGAACCTATGTTTCTTTTGATATTATTTACAGGTATTTACTTCACCTTGGGTACAAAGTTCGCTATGTTAGAAATATCACAGATGCCGGTCATTTAGAAGGAGATAGAGATGAAGGTGATGATAAATTTGCAAAAAAAGCTAAACTAGAGCAGATCGAACCTATGGAAATTGTTCAGCGCTACACCCTTGATTTCCATGAAGTGCTGCAACAATTTAACACCTTACCGCCAAGTATTGAACCAACCGCCACCGGTCATATTATTGAACAAATTGAAATGACCAAAAAAATTATGGCCAATGGATATGCCTACGAGGCTAATGGAAGTATTTATTTTGATGTAGAAAAATTTTCGGCCGAACACAATTACACCATCCTTTCAAATAGAAACTTAGAGGAATTACTCAATAATACCCGTGAATTAGACGGCCAAAATGAAAAACGTGGTCGATTAGACTTTGCCCTATGGATTAAAGCAAAACCAGAACATCTTATGAGATGGCAAAGTCCTTGGGGAGAAGGTTTTCCAGGATGGCATTTAGAATGTTCTGCAATGAGCTCCAAATATTTAGGTAGTGAGTTTGATATTCATGGAGGTGGTATGGATTTGATTCCAACTCATCATACCAATGAAATTGCACAAAATTTAGCCTGCCACCACACGCAACCTGCCCAATATTGGATCCATACCAATATGCTTACCGTAAACGGACAAAAAATGAGCAAGAGTTTAGGTAATTCTTTTTTACCTGCCGAATTGTTTGCTGGAAACCATCCACTGCTAGATAAAGGATACAGTGCAATGACGGTAAGGTTTTTTATGCTTCAAGCACATTATAGAAGTACTTTAGATTTCAGAAATGATGCCCTTCAGGCTGCAGAAAAAGGACTCGAAAGACTAATGAATGGTCTTCAAATTTTAGCTAAACTTAATCCATCTCAAACCTCAAGCTTCTCAGTTCAAGAAATCATTGAGAAGGTTTATAAGGCAATGAACGAAGATTTCAATACGCCTATTGCCCTTGCTCATTTATTTGATGCAACCCGATACATAAATTTGGTAAATGATGGGAAAGAACAAATTTCTCAAGCAGACCTGATTGAATTACAGAATTTTATGGAAAAATTTGTGGTTGATGTGCTAGGACTAAAACCAGAAACTGCTAACTCCACTGTTTTAACAGATGAATTAATGCAAGTAATAATTGGTATTAGAACAGCAGCAAAAGGGAAAAAAGATTTTGAAACTTCAGATTTTATCAGAGACCAGCTCAAAAATATTGGAATTGAAATTAAAGATAGTAAAGAAGGTACAACCTATAAAATTGGCTAGTTTTTCTTATTAAATGGATTAAACTGCCTAGTAAGTGGTAATTAGGAAACAGACTAATTACCATAACATTGTATAAAATTATACTCCACACAATATGAATATGCCCTCTACTCAAACCAAGGTATTTCAAATTAAAGAAAACATTCAAGCTATCGCCAGTTTTTGGGCAAGTCTGTACAAGGTATACGCACACATTGATATAGACAATACCAATAAAAGCGCAAGCGTTGATGTGATTGATGGCTATTTAAACGCTGGGGAAGAATTAAACTTACTATCAATTAGCAATTTAACTGAACAGAAGATCAAACATATATCCATTGGAATTGTTCAAAAAACCAAGAAAAACACCTATTTTAGAGTCGGGCCAATGGATTTTAATTTGAATGAAACAACACATGTTTTGGTTTGTGTATACAGAGAAAATCAAATAATTGGTTACCAATATTTTGATACACAAAATAATATCTTGGGCGAACCCAAATTTGTATCTAACAAATTGATAGCCAATAAATAAAAACAAAAATCTGCTTTTTCACGACAATTATTGATAATGTAATATTCTCAGCATTATCTTTGATTCCATTTTGTAAGTAAATTATTTTCACTATTTAGCTAAAAATCATTTTATGAAAAGAAAGATATACTTTAGTATATTTATTGTAATGCTCGTCTTTAGTGCATGTAAAAAAGATCTCAACTTAGAGAAGTTTAAGGATATGTCTTTTACTCCAGAATTTGGTCTGCCATTGGCAACGATCAATATGAAAATGAGTGATATTTTAAAAGATACCGATGAGTATATCCAATATGACCCCGACGGTTTTATTCGATTCGTAATTAGAGAAGATTCCATAGCCAGTTTCCCCGTAGACAGTATTTTACAAATTCCGGCAGTAGCTCCTTTAGTTACAGACAACAAGCTTGGCGTTTTAGAAATTAGAAATCTTACCATGAATCAAAGTAGATCCTTGGGTGAAATGATGAGTAATTTTAACGCATCCACTCGGTTATTATTAGATTCTGCAGTAGGTAAAACCACAATATTCCCTGCGTTAAATGATGCCAATGCGCAAGTAAGAACGATTCCTTTAGAATCAAATGAATTCGACTATGTTAATTTATCCAATGGCTTTTTGGTGGTTTCATTTACCAATGAATTTCCTGTTACCATGGATGAAATTAAAATGAACATCTATAATACCATTCCATTTCAATCACTTATTGGGCAACTTACCTTTAGAAATGTACCACCAAATGGCACAAAACTAGACTCAGTGAATTTGGCAGGCTCAACCTTATCTAGTGGATTAGGATATGCACTGCCTGTATTCAAAACCTTTACAAGTACTGGCCCAGTGTTTATAGACTCAACCGATGTAATAAAATTTAAGGTTGAAACCAAAGGATTAAAAGCATATCAAGGTGCGGCAAAATTCCCAAGTCAGGTTTTAAATCCCGAACAATTAACCCTAAACTTAAATGGCGATGATCCTTCTATTCGCCTCAGGAAACTTGTTTTTAATGCAGGGAAAATAAATTACAATCTTAGCTCAAACATTGCTGAAAAACTGCAAATAAAATTAGACATTATTGGTGCCACTAAAAACGGAGTTCCATTAGCGCCTATTATTATTGAGGTAAACAACAATACCAATATTGGATTTGTTGATTTAACTGATGTGTCTTTCGACCTAGCGCTCGATCCAAATCAACCCTATAACAAAATAAAAGTAAGTGTTGAACCAAGAATTATTTCTTCAGGACTCATAAGAACATTCGATTCATCCAATTTCGTAAAAGCAAGTTTTGGTTTTGATGAATTGGGTTTCAAAGAAATTAACGGTTTTTTGGGAACAAGAGAGATTAAAATTGATCCTTCTGAAAGCAGTTTTGATTTATTTGATCAATTCACCGATGGATTCCCCATTGATGATCCAAAAATTAAGCTTATAACTGCTAATTCAATTGGTGTACCTGTATCTGTTACCCTAGATGCCGAGGGCATCAGTAGCAAGGGCAGCAAGCAAAATTTAAATGCACCAGCCTTTACAATTGGCTACCCTAGCCTAGCGCAAAAAGGTCAAATTGTAAACGATGTTAAAGTACTAGATAAGAATAATTCATCGATTGTTCAATTGTTAAATCTTGCTCCTAAAACCATAAAATTTGGGGGTAAAGCAAGCATAAATGCAGGTGGATTTGCAGGATATAATGATTTTATAATACAAGGTGCAGGTATTGCAGTTGGATATGAAGTTGACATTCCATTATCGCTAAAAACAAATTCTTTGGTTATAGAAAACACTTCTCAAAATGCTTTATTCTCAGTTGAAAACGGTCAAATTAAAGATTTTGCATTCCCTGTAGATTCAAACAATATAGACTATATAGATCTTATCATGCGCATAGACAATGGAATACCGTTTGATGCATCGTTAGACCTATTCTTTGCCGATAAAGACAGTGTTATCATGGATACCGTTACTGCCGGAACATTTATGCGTTCATCAATTCCAGATGCAAATGGAAGAACCATTAAGAATACAGTGGCCACCTCATCCATTCGAATTGATGCGCAAACTTTAAGAGAAATTAGAGCGAAAAACCTGATAAATATGGTGGTAAGATTGAAAATTTCCACGTTTGGTAACGGAGCAACTCCTGTGAAAATATATTCAGATTACACTGCAAAAATTGGATTATCTGCCAAGGTAAAACTCAAAATATCAACTAAATAAGTACTAAATAGGTTAAACTACTCAAATTTGAATAATGAAAAAAATTCTAATATTATGTATATGTTTCTGGGCTAGTGCCTTGTTTGCCCAAACTAACCCAATGTTCTACAACTTTCGCTCGGTAGCACAAAGCAGTTTTTTAAATCCAGCTCATGTGTCGCGCCAAGCATTTACGATAGGCCTATTCGATAATTTTAATCACATAAGTACGCCAGGTATAAGTGCATACGATATTCTTAGAAATGATGAAACGGCTGAACAGTCTATTGAAAAAATTCTAAGCAATAGCAGTTATCATTTAAAGGATATCCACCTATACAATGAAATTAACCCTTTCTTTTTAGGCTTCAGAATAAAGAAAAATTATTTCTCATTCGCCATTCAAAATTCGGTTAGTACCAACATTGGCTTGCCTAAAGATTTGTTATCTCTCTTGTATTACGGAAACGCAAACAGCACACAAACCTTTAATAAAGATATTGTTTTAAGCGATTTACAATTAAAATCACGCACCTACACTTCATTATCGGCATCTTTCACTAGAGAATTTGGTGAAAAACTAACCATAGGTATTCGCGGAAAATACCATGTAGGTTTAACGGATTTATCCCTGGAAAGAAATAATACCACCATTAAAACAGATAGTGGAAGTGAAAATAGTTATAAAATCACGGCCTCAACAGATTACTTACTCAGAGGCGCTGGCATTACACGCATAGAAGACTTACAATCACAATTAGCAAATTCAACAACTGGGTCGGCCAGCACTAATTTGCTTACAGATTTTGGTCAGAATTTATTTAAAAACCCAATTGGAAGTGGATTTTCAATTGATCTTGGCGCAGATTATAAGTTTAATAAAAAGTTAAGTGTATCGGCAAGTATACTTGATCTTGGTTCTATTACTTGGAAAGAAGCGAGAAGTTATTCGCAAAAAGGTACTTTCATATTTGAAGGATTTAATACCGATGACCCTTCTACCATAGATTCTGCAGAATTTGCCCAATTACAAGACTCTCTTAATCGTGTTTTTGAACCCAAACAAGATACCATAAATGCATACACCACGCGTTTAAATCCAAGATTTTATATTGGCATGAACTATCAACTGTTCAAAAGTGGTAGTATTGGATTGGTGGGATATGGGGAAACTTGGAATGGAAAATTCTACCCTGGTGCCAGTATTTCATACACACAACGCCTATGGCGCCTGATGGACTTACGCGTAAACTACAATATATATCGTGGAAATAACCAAAATGTGGGTGCAGGTATCGCTGTAAATCTGGCTCCCATCTCTATATATATGCTATCAGATAATATCATGGGCTGGGCGCCAACAGACGGAACCCTGCGTTTAGACGGCAGATATACAACCGTAAGATTTGGCGTAAATATAAATATTGGAGGTAGATTTGATAAGGATAACGATGGAATTCCGAATGCCAAAGACAAATGTAAAAAGGTTTACGGACCAGTAAAATTTGATGGTTGCCCAGATACGGATGGAGATGGCGTTCCAGATAAAGTAGATAATTGTCCAAACATTACCGGACCTATAGAAAATATGGGTTGCCCTAATGCAGACTCAAATGCGGTTAAACTAAACGATACAGAAAAGAATATTGTTAGCTTGGCTGCTAAAAACACCGCATTTATTCAAGCTACCTCTAAAATAAGCGATAGTTCAATGATTGCTCTCACCAATCTAGCTAATCTGTTGTTACAAAAAACAGATTATAAAATTGAAATTATTGGCCATTCAGACAATAAAGGTAAAGAGAAAAACATTCAGCAATCGAGTGAAGATCGTGCAAATGCTGTAAAGTCATTCCTTCTTTCTAAGGGGATAAAAGAAGCGCGTATTAAAACTAAAGGTTTAGGTTCAGCCCTTCCTATTGCCGACAATAAAACAGCTGAAGGACGCCAAAAGAATCGCAGGGTGGATTATAAAATTATTAAATAAACTAAGCACAGAGCTCAGTTTAACGCACAAAAAAAGGGAGTCCAGTTGAATGGACTCCCTTTTTTTTATGCTAATTTATTAAAACCTCTCAAACGCGCTAAAAAAGAAAGAAGCTTCATGGGCAGCATTCGCATCGCTGTCGCTTCCATGAATTGCATTGGCCTCAATTGATTTTGCAAAACGATTACGAATGGTTCCTGGCTCTGCTTTAGCAGGATCGGTTGCACCAATTAAAGTACGAAAATCTGCTACCGCATTTTCTTTTACCAAAACGGCAGCCACAATGGTTCCGCTTGTCATAAATTCAACCAATTCATTAAAAAATGAACGCTCGCGGTGAATATTGTAAAAAGCACCTGCAGTTTCCTCAGACAATCGAACATATTTCATTGCCTGAATGGTAAAGCCTGCTTCTAAAATTTGGTCGATGATTTTTCCTGTGTAACCATTTGCAACGGCATCTGGTTTAATCATAGTGAATGTAATATTACTCATTTTTTCTATATTTGAGGCTACAAAATTACATCCTTCTTGGAATAAATTGCTAAAACCAACAAAAGTTGTTTATTAAATAAAAAAAAATAAAAAGATTGGTGTTAAAACAATTCATTAATAGATATTTGTGGCCACTTTGAAAAATTTAAATAACATTGCTGATATTAAACCCCTCCTTGAGGCTACGGTTAAACCAAAGGTAATTATTACAACGCACCATAAACCAGATGCAGATGCATTAGGCTCGTCGTTGGGATTATATACATATTTTCTAAAAAAAGGCATACAAGCCCAAGTTGTTAGTCCAACCGACTATGGCGATTTTTTAAAATGGATGCCCAATGAACACACGGTCATCAATTTTGAGGAGTTTGAAGAAAAAAGTTTGGATTTAGTAGCTGATGCCGACTTTATTTTTTGCCTAGACTTTAACGCCCTTAAACGAATCAATAAACTAGGAGAATTTGTTAAACATTCACCTGCACAAAAGGTATTAATAGACCATCACCTAGAACCAGAGGGTTTTGAAGATTACAGACTCTGGACAACCCATGCGAGTTCTACAGCAGAATTAATCTTTTGGTTCATTGAACTCATGAATGATGTAGACCTTATAGATGAAGAAATTGCTAGTTGTTTATACGCAGGTATTGTAACAGACACTGCTTCATTTAAACATCCTTCTACAACGGCTACAACGCACCGTATAGCAGCGATGTTGCTTGAAAAAGGAGCAAAATCAAACAAAATTTACGAAGCCATTTACGATAATTACTCAGAAAATAGAACCCGTTTTATTGGCTTCTGTTTGAGCCAAAAACTTCAGATTTTAAAAGAATTTAATACAGCGCTTATCGTTGTTACCGAAGATGAATTGAAAAAATTTCATATTATTACTGGTGATAGTGAAGGCTTGGTAAACTATGGATTATCTATCAGTGGAATTAAATTCTCAGTGCTGATAGTAGATAGAAAAGTAGCTAGGAAAATGTCTTTTAGGTCAAAAGATGATTTCCCAGCAAATGAATTTGCCAGAAAATATTTTAATGGCGGCGGCCATTTCAATGCAGCTGGCGGAGAAAGTATGGATGCCATCGAGCATGTTGAAACAAAATTTAAAGAAGCCCTAATCACTTATAAAGATTATTTAACCAATTAAAATTTAATATACACAATGAAAAACACCCTTTTAGCTCTTGCAGCCATTTTAGTAATGAGCGCCTGTAGCAACAACTTTGAAACCACACCTAATGGAACCCAATATAAAATTGTAAAAACAGACGAAAATGCGCGTATGGTTGCAGAAGGCGATAATTTACATATTCACTTAAAAGGTATTTTAGAAAGAAATGATTCTTCACTTTTTGATTCTTATAAAAACAACAAACCTTACTATATACCTGCCGGAGAGCCTAGTTTAAAAGAGGTATTTGCTGTTATGAAAAAAGGTGATAGCGCTATTTTCAAAATTGTAGCCGATACATTATATGGCAATTTTGGCGAAGGGCTGCCTCCTGGTGTTAAATCTGGAGATATCATTACCTTTTATGCTTCTTTGCTTGACATTTACAACCAAAAAGAAATGCAGGAAAAAATTGATGGACAAAACAAAGAATTTGAAGTAAAAGATTCTATTGCATTAAGCAGTTTCTTAAATGGATTAACGGATGTAAAACAAACCAATACTGGTCTACGTTACGTAGTTAAACAAGCTGGAAAAGGTAAAGCCGTTAAAAAAGGAGATAAAGTAACCGTAAAATACCGCGGTACCTTGCTAGATGGTACAGTATTCGATGAAACCAAAGAAGGTACACCAGATTTTACTTTTACAGTTGGAGTTGGACAAGTAATTGCAGGATGGGATGAAGGCTTTTTATTGATGAAGGAAGGAGATAAATATCAGTTAATTATTCCTTGGACTTTGGCTTATGGACCTCGTGGTAGCGGACCAATCCCTCCGTTTTCAACTTTGGTTTTTGATGTTGAACTTATTAAAGTAAATTAATTATGATTAAGTATTTGTTGTTTGCAACCGCTCTTGCATTTGCTGCTCCTAGCATGGCACAAGACAAGCCTGCTAAAAGCAAAAAAGGCCAATCTAAAAAAGAATCAAATAACCCTAAAAGAAATAGTAAATTGAACGAAGAAATCACTACAGCATCCGGACTCAAATACAAGGTAACTGAGTTCGGTTCAGGCCGAAAAGTAGAAATTGGAGATAAAGTAAGTGTGCATTACACTGGTAAATTAACCAATGGAACTAAATTTGATAGCTCTAAAGATAGAAACCAACCTTTCAGTTTTAAAGTGGGAGGTGGCCAAGTAATTAGAGGATGGGATGAAGGCTTAGCCCTGTTAAATATTGGAGATAAAGCTACTTTAACTATACCTGCGAACCTAGGTTATGGTAGCAGAGATCAAGGTCCAATTCCTGCCAATAGTACACTTATTTTTGATATTGAGGTATTAGATGCAACAACACCGGTAAAGGCTGCTCCATATGATGTAAAAGGGAAAGACACCTTAACAACAGCAAGCGGATTAAAATACATCATTGTTAAAAAAGGCGATGGCGCAAAAGCAGAAAACGGAAAAACAGTTGATGTTCATTATACTGGCTATTTAATGGATGGTAGAACTTTTGATTCTTCTGTTGAAAGAGGAGAACCTATTAGTTTCCCTCTAGGTCAAGGTATGGTTATTAAAGGTTGGGAAGAAGGTATTGCCTTAATGCATGTAGGCGATAAAATGCGTATCATTATCCCTAGCGAACTGGGTTATGGTGCCAATGGAGCTGGCGGAGTTATCCCACCAAATGCTACCCTTATTTTTGATGTAGAACTAATGAATGTAAAATAATTCGATTATATATCGTCTGAGAATCCATCAAATGGCTTGGTTTGAACCAACTCATTTGGTGGATTTTTTATTTAGTATAGAATTTTTTGAAAAGCACCTGCAGCATCCCATCTTTGAGTCCGCTATTGTCTGGACTTAATATCGTGTTGATATTGGCCCAATTTAAGATTCGCAGGTAAATATCAGCTGAAACATCAATAATATCTGCCCTATCCATATTTAACTTATACTTTTCTACACGTTCTTGCAAAGACATTTTACTTACCTTTCTATGAAAATCTTTCAGCTCTTTTCGTGTGATAGATTTAAGTAATTGGTCGGGATGTAATAAACCCAATATCTTATTAATGGTTCCACTGGTAACCACAGCCTCCAAATCTGTAAGTCCAGCTGTTTTATGTTGAACCCAATGTTCTATAGTTTGCCAGGTTTTTTCTGAAACAGCTCCATCCATTAAACGCACAGTTCCAATATCAAATGATACAGAATTGATAATTTTTTGATTGGAAATAATGGTCATTTCAGTAGAACCACCTCCCACATCAATGGTCAGATAATTTTTATTCGGTTCAAAAAGATGAAGTATTGAAGCCAAGATAAGCTCACTTTCATTTTTACCGCTAATGATGTGAATATTTAAGCCTAATTCATCTGATACTTTTTTAATGATTTTTTTTCCATTTTTAGCCTCACGCATAGCACTTGTGGCGCAGGCCATATAATGATCTACCTCAAAAGCACGTAATAAAGCATCAAAAGAAGTCATTGCTAGCATAAACAGCTTACGTTTTTCTTTGCTAATCCATTGTTCTTTAAATGCATCATCGCCCAAACGAATTGGAATTCGTACAAATTCTAATTTCTTAAAACGCTCTGCTGAACCAGACTCATTTACCTTTACAATTTGCAGACGAACCGCGTTTGAACCAATATCTATGGCAGCTAGTTTCATGTATTAATTTTTAAATATTCGCAAAAGCCAGGGTAATCGGTTGCGTTTATATCTGTAATAATTTCTTTTTTCTGCTCCAAAACTTTTGAAAAAACGAGCAATACCCTCAATTTCAGAACCCTCAAAATCAAGAACCATCCGGTGTTCTGCAAATAAAAAAATGATATTATCCATGAGGTAGGTCATTGCACCCTTTTCTTTTCCAAGTTCAGAACCATTCCCCAATAAAAAAATAATTCTGTTTTTGTGCGCCAAAAAAGCTCCAGCAGCAAGTAATTCACCCGATTTATCAAATACACCCTTACAAAATATTTTTTGATGTTCTGATGCCTTTTCCATCAATAGCTGTAAACGTTGGTAATCTGAATCTTTTACCCCTTTTGTACTTAATGCTTTATGTAATTTGTAAAATAATATTGTTTCAGCATTACCAATACTCTGAATTTGTAGTTCATATTTCTTGGCCTTTTTCAAATTACGTTTGATTTGAGTAGCATAATCTTTGGCTAATTTTTCATACGACTTTGCTAAATCTAAAACATAATTACGCCTTTTACGCAATTTTAACCTTGGGTTTAATACCTGGTTTTGTTCATTGAGTTGTATATCTATGAACCTGAATTTTTTTGGAATGGCTGAAAGAAAGTTTTGCAGCAAATCTTGTGTCAATACCTGCTTACCAAAAACACCTAATTGTTGCGTAAAAAAAGGCTGACTTAAATAATGAATGAAGTACTTACGGTGAGCGGTAAGGGGCATCACCGCAAGATAATCATCCAAAATTAAAGCTTCCCAATTGGGTGAAGCAATATTTAAATACCAACTATAAGCATATACCAAACCATTAGGAGATTGTTCAATACAGAGATCCCATTTGGCTTGATCTATTTCTGCATGGCTTAAGTAGCGTACCAAAGTATTTACTAGAATGGTAAGTCGTCTGTACTGGTTTCTTGGTTGTACGATTCTGGCTCAGTATGATTCATTGGTTCATCTGAGATTCCGGCCTGACCAGAAGAAGCTCCACTTGAACCAACTGGTTCAATGCGCCATGCGTTAATATTTGTAAACCATTTGCCTTGGTATTCGCGCGACTCAATGTTTAAAGAAACCTTTACCTCATTCCCAGGTACATACTTCTTTATTTCTTGAACCTTTTCACCCATTAAACCAATACATATTTTCTTTGGATAAGCCTCTTGTGTTTCCACAATAAATTCTTGTTTAACCCAGTCTTTTCCTGCCTTACTGGTTCCGGTAGTGCTTGGCAATATTTGAATAATTTTGCCTGTGATGTCTAAAGCCATATCAATCGTTTATTTTAGTTTATAAAAATAACCCAACTTTACAACTTTTCAAAGCACACAATTGTATAATGCAGAGCAAGGAAACCTAAGTTCGATTCTAATCACTCATTATTCACAGGAATAACGGGCTTTCAAAGGACATTCACCAATAATCTCAATTCCTAGAAAAAAGTCCACAAGCTTTCAACTATTTACATTTTTACTTTTTTAATGAAATATGCAACTCATTGAGTTGCTTTTCATCAATAGCACTCGGACCATCAATCATTACATCTCTACCCGAATTATTTTTAGGAAAGGCAATAAAATCTCGGATACTTTCTGCACCTCCAAATAATGAACAAAGCCTATCAAAACCAAAGGCAATACCCGCATGAGGAGGAGCACCAAACTCAAAGGCATTCATTAAAAATCCGAATTGATTTTGCGCTTCTTCTTGTGTAAAGCCCAATACTTCGAACATTTGTGCTTGCAATTCTTTGTTAAAAATGCGCACAGATCCACCACCCACTTCTACCCCATTAATTACCAAATCATACGCATTGGCTCTAACCGAACCTAATTTGCCAGCACTTAACAAAGCTACATCTTCAGGCTTAGGAGCGGTGAATGGATGATGCATGGCGAAATATCTGTTATCGTCTTCACTGTATTCTAGTAATGGAAAATCTAATACCCATAAACATGAAAAATGATCCTTATCTCTCAAACCCAAACGACTTCCCATTTCAAGGCGCAGCTCGTTCATTGCTTTTCTAGTTTTTTGGTCTGATCCAGCTAAAATTAAAATCAAATCATTGGGCTCAGCGCCTGTTATTTTAGCCCAAGCTTGTAAATCTTGTTCGGTATAAAACTTATCAACCGAAGATTTAATGCTGCCATCTTCATTTACGCGGGCATACACCAAACCTGTTGCACCAATTTGCGGCTTTTTCACAAAATCTGTAAGCTCATCCAATTGCTTCCTTGTATAATTGGCACAACCCTTGGCGCAAATGGCAACTACCAATTCGGCTTCATCAAAAACCTTAAAATTTTTACCTGCAACTACATTGTTTTCAGTATCATTTAAAGTTACAAACCGCATATCAAAACGAGTATCTGGCTTGTCTGAACCATAATATTTCATCGCATCGGCATAGGTCATCCGTGGGATGCTTGCTATGTTGATTCCTTTTACATTTTCAAACAAATGCTTTACCAAACCCTCAAACATATTGAGCACATCTTCTTGCTCAACAAAACTCATCTCACAATCTATTTGTGTAAATTCGGGCTGCCTATCTGCACGTAAATCTTCATCTCTAAAACACTTTACAATTTGGTAATACCTATCTAAACCCGCAACCATAAGCAATTGTTTAAAGGTTTGCGGACTCTGTGGTAGTGCATAAAACTGACCTGGATTCATTCTACTAGGCACCACAAAATCTCTTGCACCTTCTGGTGTAGATTTAATTAATACTGGCGTTTCAACTTCAGTGAATTGCTGTGAATCAAGATAGGTTCGGGTTTGCTGAGCCATTTTATGCCTCAACAACATATTATTTCTAACGGGCGACCGACGCAAATCAAGGTAACGGTATTTCATTCGCAAATCATCACCACCATCCGTATTATCCTCTATCGTAAATGGCGGAGTTTTAGCCTCGTTTAAAACAATCAGTTCTTCTACAATTATTTCAATTTCACCAGTGGGCATCAATCCATTTTTGCTTTCACGTTCTTTCACTGTGCCACTAACTTGCAACACAAATTCTCTACCCATTTTACGTGCTTGCTCGCAAACTGCAGCATGCGTTTCCATGTTAAAGGCCAATTGGGTTAAGCCATATCTATCGCGCAAATCAATGAATGTCATGCCGCCCAAATCGCGACTTTTTTGCACCCAACCGCATAAAGTTACTTTCTTGCCAATATCAGCAATTCTTAATTCGCCACACGTATTTGTTCTGTACATACTATTAAAATTCTCTCCAATTAAGCAAATTCAATTGGGCTTGCAAGTTAAGAAAGTATGTGGAGCTAAAAAAGATTCCTTATTCTTTATCAATTTTATACAATCTACCGGCGTCGGTAATAGCATAAAGGGCACCATCTGTACCTTGGCATATATCTCTAAAACGTTGCCCTTCGCTTGCTAGCAAACGTTCTTCTCCCATAACAGTATTATTTCCTATATGTAACCTAATAATATGCGTAGCACTTAAGGCACCAATAAATAAATTGTTTTGCCATTCTGGTACGCGATTTCCTTTGTAAAATGTCATACCACTCGGCGAAACGGATGGATCCCAATAATATACAGGTTGCTCCATTCCTTCTTTTTGTTGTATACCGGCACCAATTGTTTGTCCGCCATATTCAATGCCATAGGTAATGGTTGGCCAGCCATAATTTTTTCCCGCCTGCAAGCGATTCACCTCATCACCGCCTCTTGGTCCAAATTCGCTTAACCAAACTTCGCCACTTATTGGATGAATGGCTAAGCCCTGTGGATTTCTATGACCTATGCTAAATAACTCTGGCAGGGCGCCAACACCCTCAAATATTGGATTACCTGGTGCCGGGCTCCCATCTGTGGTTATGCGGATTACCTTACCCCAACTGCTGCTCACAGATTGTGCCAAAACCCTTGTAGATAGGCTAGAACGTTCTCCCAAACAAATTAATAAATTACCCGAAACATCCATAACTATGCGTGCGCCAAAATGCAAACTAGAAGCATGTGCAGAATTTGCACGATAAATAACCTTAACATTTTCCATGGCTTTTTCATCATCAGATAATCTTCCTTTTGCCACTGCTGTTAAAGTTCCACCAGCTGCATTTTCCGAATAAGCCCAATAAACCATTCGGTTTGAACCAAAATTTGGATCAACCAATAACCCAAGCAATCCACCCTGACCAGAAGAATTAACAGCTGGAATACCAGCAATGGCCGTGCTTAAAACGCCTTGTGAATTGGCAATACGCATAGAACCTGCCTTTTCAGTTATTAAAAATTGAGCATTTGGTAAAGGAGCAATACCCCATGGATTGGCCAAAGCAGAGCTTATTATTTTATATTGAATGGGCGTTTTTGTTTTGATACTTCCAATACGTGTTTGCCCCGTAAATGCCGGTTTATAATTGGTATTAGGAGCCAAAGTTTCCACAGGCAAGCCAAGTTCTAAAGTAGGAATGGGCGTTTCCTCCACTTTAGGTTCAGCCGGTTTAGAACAAGACAAGCTTACAAGCAGAGCGCCACTTATCAATTGATTTAAAATTTTGTTTGCCATAAAATTAAACTGATTAAAAAAGTTTGGTGCACCAATATTAAACATAAAAATCGCGAACTTTGAAACATGCAAGAAATTTTTTCGCACGAATGGTTTATGCGCGAAGCGCTAAAGGAAGCAAAAAAGGCGTATGATTTGGGAGAGGTTCCTGTTGGTGCTGTGGTGGTTTGTAATAATACCATTATTGGTAAGGGCCACAATTTAACAGAACAGTTACACGATGTTACCGCACATGCAGAAATGCAGGCAATAACCGCAGCGGCTAATTATTTGGGAGCCAAATACCTCACAGATTGCACCCTCTATGTTACCTTAGAACCTTGTCTTATGTGTGCTGGAGCCATACATTGGGCAAAACCTGGGGCATTGGTATTTGGTTCGGCCGATGATAAGCGCGGATTTATGCGCCACGGATCAGGAATTTTGCACCCCAAAACAGAAATAGTGGGTGGCGTTTTGAAGCAAGAAGCTGAACAACTATTAAAAGATTTTTTTAAGAAACTGAGGTAAATGCATAAAAACTTTAGTCGTCACAGCTTGTTTATTTTATATTCGCATTTCTTAAATACAGAAAAATTATGGCATTTGAATTACCAGCACTCGCATACGAGTACAACGCATTGGAGCCGCACATAGATGCGCGCACCATGGAAATCCATCATAGCAAGCACCACAATGCTTACATTACCAACCTAAACGCTGCACTAGCAGGTACAGATGGAGAAAAAGAAAGCATCGAAAATATTTGCAAAAACATAAGCAAATACCCAATGGCGGTGCGTAACAATGGCGGTGGTCATTACAACCACAGCTTATTTTGGAGTATAATTGGACCAAACAAAGGCGGCATGCCTAGCGGCAAATTAATGGATGCCATTACCACGCAATTAGGCGGTTGGGATAAATTTAAAGAAGACTTTAACAAAGCTGGTGCTACCCGTTTTGGTTCGGGTTGGGCTTGGTTATGTGTAAAGGCAGACCAAACCTTATGTGTTTGCTCTACTCCCAACCAAGATAATCCACTTATGGATATTGCTGAATGTCCGGGAACACCCATTTTAGCCTGCGATGTATGGGAACATGCTTATTATTTGCATTACCAAAATCGCCGCCCAGATTATATGGCTGCATTCTGGAACCTAATTAACTGGGACGAGGTAAGCCGCAGATACGAAGCCGCTTTATAATTACTCATTTTGACCATAAAAAAAGGCAGCATACTTGCGTATGCTGCCTTTTTTTATGCTGTAAATTTAACTATTAATTAAAGTCGCCAATATTATAGGTTAATCCCAAGCCTAGAATATCACCATTTCCGTCAGAAGCTAGCATATATCAAACCCTCAAGGTAACAGATTGCTCTCTAATTAAATTGGTTCTGAATCCACCGTTTAAAACCACACCCGTTGCATTTCTATCGCTAGACATTACACCATTATCATAACTCATCT
>JAJTEN010000065.1 GCA_021298155.1 Sphingobacteriales bacterium
TGTTTGCGTATACCCCTTGAACATAATTAAGAAACACAAGACATAGAAAACTATCCTGTTTATCCAATTATTATTCATACTATTTGTCATTTTTATTTGGCTTATTTTAATTACTAACTTATGAATGTTTAATTACTTCATTCTTTCCTAAGATTAGTTCTCGCCACATTTTATCAAAATAAAAACCATACTATATAACCCAAATTCTCAAGAAATTAAATACTGATTATCAATAAAATAAAATACTTCCATAAAAATAAATCTTTGTTTAAACCCTGATTAAAATTCCCATTATGAACCATCAATCCCAAAATAAACTTACAAAAAATGGGCAAAAAAAATCCTGCACATTCACATGTGCAGGATTTTAAAGTCGTATTAGTTTAGTAAATTACTTTACTGATTGAACAATAGCTTCGAATGTTTCAGGATGGTTCATGGCCATATCTGCAAGCACTTTACGATTTAAACCTAAACCTTTTTTATGAACTAAGTTCATAAATTGGCTGTAGCTATAACCATGTAAACGAGCACCAGCATTGATACGAACAATCCACAAGCTGCGGAAATTGCGCTTTTTGGTTTTACGATCTCTGTAAGCATACCCTAAACCTTTATCGATGGTATGTTTAGCAATAGTTAGAACATTTTTTCTTTTACCCCAGTAGCCTTTGGCTAATTTGAGGAGTTTCTTTCTGCGAGCTCTACTCGCAACGGAATTGACTGAACGTGGCATAATTTGTTGTTTTTTGAACCTAAGCGTTCCATAATGAAGGAATCTTTTGTGCTTTTGTTCGGGTTAAACGAAAATGAAAACCAGGTGTTTTAGGCCTACCATTAAACGGCCGCTAATTACAGCTTTTGATGTGGGTTATTTTCCAATACCCAACAAATTTTTAACTAATCCCATGTCTGCATCGCTAACGGTTGTCATTTTCGTTAGACCGCGCTTCTGCTTAGTGGTTTTTTTAGTCAAAATGTGATTTTTGTAAGCTTGAGCCCTTTTAATTTTACCACTTGGGGTAACCTTAAAACGTTTTTTGGCTGAGCTGTTTGTTTTTACTTTAGGCATTTCCTAAATTCTCCTTATTTATGTTTACTGATACGACTTTTCAATTTAATAGTGGCAAAACCTATTTTGCTTTACCTTTAGGATTTAAGATAAGGAACATTTTCTTACCTTCGAGTTTTGGTAATTGCTCAACTTTTGCTGTTTCTGTTAACCTTTGTGCAAGTTGTAATAACAAAACCTCTCCTCTTTCTTTATATACAATGGACCTACCTTTAAAGAATACAAAAGCACGTACTTTATGTCCGTCTTTTAAGAAATTTTCAGCATGTTTCAATTTAAACTCAAAATCATGCTCATCGGTATTTGGTCCGAACCTAATCTCTTTTACCTCAGATTTAGATTGGTTTGCCTTTTGTTCTTTCTTCTTTTTCTTCTGCTCATACAAGAATTTCTTGTAATCTACAATTCTACATACAGGCGGATCTGCATTAGGTGAAATCTCAACTAAGTCTAATTCTTGTTCATTAGCCATAGTTAATGCCTGACCCAAAGTATAAACTCCTACCTCTATATTTTCACCTACCAATCGAACATTGCTAGATCTTATTAGGTTGTTTATCTTGTGCTCAGGCTCTAGTGAGCGACGGCCTCTATTAAAACGATTTTGAGCTGGGCTTTGCCCTGCTGGTTTACCGCTGTTGCTGGGTGAATTTGGTGCTGCCAAAGAAACTTATATTTTTACTGTTAATTGATTATTAAAAAATTGTATGAAATCTGCTATCAACATTTTCCCTATATCCCCTTCTCCATGCTTCCTAACAGAAACACTTTCTTCTTGCATCTCATTCTCACCTATGACAAGCATAAACGGCACCTTTTTCATTTCAGCATCCCGTATTTTCTTGCCAATTTTCTCGTTTCTGTCATCAAGCAGGGCGCGAATATCGTTAATTTTCATCAAATCAACAAGTTTTTGAGCGTAAGGCAAATACTTATCACTAATTGGGAGAATACTTACCTGCTTTGGCGACAACCAAGCTGGCAGATTTCCTGCATAATGTTCTAATAAAAATCCTATAAATCGCTCGTGCGTGCTGAGTGGCGCACGGTGAATAATTAATGGGCGCTCTTTCTCATTTTTCTCGTTCGTAAACCACAAGTCGAATCTATCTGCTTGCGCAAAATCAACTTGATTAGTGGCCAAAGTGAATTCTCTTCCAATGGCAGAATATATTTGTATATCGATTTTCGGACCATAAAACGCAGCTTCATCCTCAACTTCAACAAAATTTAATCCTAAACTCACAAGAACTTTTCTCACCATTGCCTCAGTTTTTAACCAAAGTTCAGGCTCGTTAATATATTTCTGACCCAATTTGGCTGGATCGTGTTTAGAAAAACGCATGACATATTTGTCTATACCAAACACCTTAAAATATTTTAAATACAAATCATTTACACTCTTAAACTCTGACTCAAATTGCGACTCTGTGCAGTAAATATGAGCATCGTTCATCTGTAAACTGCGTACGCGCATTAGCCCAAATAACTCCCCACTTTGCTCATATCTGTAGCAGGTTCCATATTCGGCAAAACGCAAAGGTAAATCGCGATAGCTCTTTGGTGTAGCTGCAAAAATTTTATGGTGGTGTGGACAATTCATTGCCTTTAAATAGTATTTCTCACCATCCATTTCCATTGGAGGAAACATACTATCTTTATAATAAGGTAAATGACCACTCTTAATATACAAACTTTCCTTGGCAATATGAGGTGATTTAACACGCACATATCCCGCTTCAGATTCAGTTTTCTTTGCAAATGCCTCTAATAATTCAATTATAGCACCTCCGTTTGGAAGCCAAAGCGGCAAACCCGGACCAATATCATCATCAAAGGTGAAAATTTCTAATTCCTTGCCTAATTTACGGTGGTCGCGTTTTTTAGCTTCCTCTAACATGGTCAAATAATCAGTTAACTCGGCTTGCTTTGGAAATGAAATCCCATAAACCCTTGTAAGTTGGGGATTTTTTTCATTGCCACGCCAATATGCCCCAGCCACACTCATCAATTTCACTGCTTTTATAAAACTAGTATTTGGAATATGTCCACCGCGACACAAATCTGTAAAATTACTGTGTGAACAGAATGTTATCTCTCCATCTTTCAAGTTTTCAATTAACTCAACCTTAAATGGGTTATTCTTTTCTTGATAAAAAGACAATGCCTCAGATTTACTTACTGACTTCTTATAAAATTCAGCCTTTTCTCTCGCAAATTCTAGCATTTTATCCTCTATTTTCTTGAAATCTTTCTCAGATAAATGCGCTCCATTTAAATCTATATCGTAATAAAATCCTTGCTCAATAGCTGGTCCGATAGTAAGATTAACTTTTGGATAAAAAAACTCAATGGCTTGAGCTAACAAATGCGCGGAAGAATGCCAAAATGCTGTTTTACCTTCTTTAGAATCCCATGTGTAAAGCGTTAAAGAACCATCATCCGTTATAGGTTCAGCCAGTTCTATGGTAGAATTGTTAAATTTTGCGGTTAAAACATTGCGCGCCAATCCTTCACTGATGGATTTTGCAATTTCTAAGGCGGTGGTGCCCCGTTCATACGAACGAACGGAACCGTCTGGTAAAGTAATATTCATATTGTTTTTTGGTGGGTTGCAAGTTAATATTTGTTGTCAATTTAAGAAAAAAAATTGGCCTTAAATTTGCACTTTGCACAAAAATCAGATTTATGCAACTTTCAGGTAAGATAAAAATTATTGTTTTTAGCCAATTAGCAGTGATAATACTACTATTAAATTCTTGCTCAACCACCTATCAATCAGGGTTTAATTATTATAAAAATAAAATAAACATAGATTTAAGTAATCATAATTTAAGCTATCAGTTTATACATGATAGTTTATTTGAACAAGCCACAAAAAAACAAATTGACACCTTCGATTATGTCTTTTTAACTCAATTTAGAGGCAAGATAAAATCGAGAGGGTATCAATTAAAACCTGATAGTTCCATTCAAAACATGCGATTAGAAAATTGCTTGATCGATTTTTCTTATGGTTCTCCAAAACTGATCAAGTACACGTATGATTCATTTTATGTGAATCAATTTGCAAGCACTTTGGTTTGTCAAACAAATGTAGACTCTGCGAATTTATTTTCTGCTACATTTGACATGTATCAAGAATTTGAAATTGAGCCGAAAAGTACGGGTAAAAACAACCTAGACCCCACAAAAACCTGGTTACAAACAGAAAATTACTACTACCATCTCAAACCAATTTCGCAGAATCAAGGATATCTTATTGCTAGAAATTTGAGCGAACGCGCAGCATCCAAATTAGATTCTATCAATGAGGCAATATTCATAAAAAACAATCCTCAAATAGCAAATCAAACTTTCAAAAAGAGGAAAGAAGAGCCTTCTTCTGTAAATGGTTTTGTTAATTTTATTGCCATTGTAGCTGTAACCCTGATTTCTATTTTGCTCAATGTGTAAGACTTCCCCTAAAACATGTAAAATAATTTTAAATCTGAATGCTTTTTATTTACTTGCCTAAAATTAGTTTGTATGCGCAAATACACATTCCTATTTCTTGTTATATTGTTTATTGCTTCTGCTTGTAAAAAAGAAGAAGCAAAGAATACGTATTCAATCTTATATAAATTATCAGGGAAATACTACCGCGATTCTACCATCACCACTGATGGTGTAAAAGTTTTAGATCTCAGACAAGATGGGAATTATTGTTGGACACGTCAAATTAATGGCAAGGATAGTATTTTCTGTTATGGAAAATTTATTCAAACGAGTGATACGTCTTTAATTTGGGAAGACAATGTTTTAGTTAATTTCACTATCCAAACCATAGATAGCATTCCAAAAGGAATTCAACTTCAATTAATTGCAAGTCCTGCCGTACCCGCGTTGTACGGATATTACCAATAAAAACATTACATAAAAAAAGTCGTAGATGTTTATTCTACGACTTTGTGGAGGATAATCCCGTATACCTGCGGGAAACCGATGACCTTCCCGCATAACTGCGGGACGCTATAGCCAGCTGAGCTAATCCTATTCATTCTCCTTTTTTATCAGAGTTTCCAAATAGGACCTTCGCTTCTTACTTTTTATCTCTAACTCCCTTTTCATTGCCTCTGCCCTTGTTTCAAATGTTTCAAAATACTTCAATACCCAGTCTGATGTACCTAAATTTTTTCTGATTCTATGGTCAGTCAATCGCCT
>JAJTEN010000066.1 GCA_021298155.1 Sphingobacteriales bacterium
TAGGCGATACTTGTAACAGGAAGCTCCTGTCAATAAAAACACTCATAATATAAAACCAATCAATTATTTAATAAACTTGCTTATTGTATCAGGATTAACGTGAGATATCAACCATGAGATAGCAATAATACCACCGGCAAGCATCCACTTCCATTTTAGTAAAGCATCAAGAGCATCTTTCTCTTGTTTGTTATGGTCATTCATATCTTTACGGAGAGATTTGAATTCTTCCATAATTTCTTTATTGGAGGTTTCCATTTTATCTAAAACGGTATCGATTCGTTGATGAATCTCTTTAATATCGGCTTCCGTTTCTAACCTACGATTATCCATGTCGGTATAAACCTTTGCAATATGGCGGTCGTGTTGATCTACCAGTTTTTCTATTACCTGATCCATTTTATTACAAAGAGCAGATAAAGTCAATACTTGTGTTTTTAAAACACCAATGTCGACCTTGATATCGGTATCGTCAAACTCTGCCATTTATTTTTTCTCTGGAACTGCGGTGCCTTCTAACTTCTTATGCACTTTAATTTCTTTGCAAACTTCTTTTTCTTTACCAGTTTTTTGGTCTTTTTGCATTACACAGGCTTTCTTTGTTTCTGCTGCATAAGCAACTTGATAACCAACAAAAGACCAGACCACGAGATTGAGTGCAATTAAAAACTTTTTCATTTTTGTTCTTCCTTTTTAGCAAATTTTTCTGAGGCGGTAAAGCCTAATCCTGCAATTACCAAATATATCATCGAATCAAATAGTGATGGAGTTACTTTATATCCATATATGTCAGCAACAAGTGCAAAGCCACATACTAGAAATGCCAAAAATGTTATAACTCTTTTGCTACTGACTGAACTATTTTGTCCATCGGATAGCATGCTGTTCAACCAATTCATTTTATAACTCCGGCTGAGGTGGTTGAACTGGTGCAGCTTTGCCACCAAATCCTGTTACAACTGCTGGTGCAAATGGAGATGGTGCAGGTGCCGATGCAAAAGTAGGTGTTGTTGCACCAAAACTTGGTGTAGATGGTGTTGTTGGTGCAGGCGATACTGTTGTTGTTCTATTGGCCAACTCCAATGCTCTCTTTTGTGCATCTTTATCACCACCAGCCAACATAATGCCAGACAATGTACCTGTTAAAAATGTGGCGATAGGTATAATCAATTCAAAGAACTTTTGATCAATTGGTGAAATAGCATTGAGTGGTTGTGTAACAAAAATTAGTGAGTATAACACCACAAACACAATACCAAACAATGTAAGTGATAAACAGATACCAATAAAAAACTTCAAGCGAGCCATTAACTGCTCTTCGGTATACATGAAACTATCAGGTTGTTTTTCTTCTTTATTAAAAATATTTAAATTCATTTGCAATTCGCTCCTGTTACTGGTACGGTCGGTGTATTTTGTGCAAGAGGTTTATTACCTCCTGGTCCCAATCGTGGGTCATTTTGACCTTTGAATATGTGTTCTGGACAAGTTCTTGTTACGTCACAATATGGTAGTTTGCATATATCTTTATCCCAATTCGATGGGTCTTGGCAAGGATAACGAAAACGGTCGCCACTAAAATAAGCCAATGTCAATGGTAATAATAATATGAACAATATCCATTTCATTAACTTTTTATCATTCATTAATGAACTCCTAATACATGAAGTGCGTGTTCATAATGTTTAATTCTATCTTCAAGTCCAATGGTACCACCATTGATACGCTTTGTTAATGTGAGTATGTCGCCTTTGTCCGCCCATTGGTTTAGATTGTTTGTTTCCCAAAACCAGCAAGCAGATTGAGCTGCACCTTCAAATGTTTGTAGATATTCAGATGCTTGTTCAACAGGTATTTCAATTGAGGCAGCAAACCAAGAATAGTTTTCTTTACCTGTCAATTGAATTAAACCACGACCACAATAACGAAAACCATCACCAGATGCCTCATCGCCATTACCCATGCGATTAGCATAGATACGATTTGCAATTGCTTCTTGTTTATTTGGTTTGTTTGCATACTCATTCGCCAGTTCATCTGTTGGAAAATACTTAGCAAATAGTTTGCGTAGTGTTGCAGCTTTGTAATTTAGATTCTCTTTGAGAAATACAAAATTACCAGATTCGTGAGCGCATTGTGCTATAAAGGCTGCAATACGTTGTGGTGTATCAATGCCATAGTCAGGCAACAATTGTGCCAATGCACCGTGCCATTGGCCAATGTATGGATTCTTTGGCAGTAATTGCTTGAGTTGTTCTAGTGTTAAATCCATTATTTTTTAAACATCCCTAAAACTTTAGCTTTGATTGCTTTAGCCCAAAAAGGTTCTGGAAAATGCCAGCCTACAAATGCTCCTACTGCGATCCAAAATAGTGTATCTAACATATTTTTCTCCTATGCCATTAAAGAAGCCGCACTAATAGCAGCGTTGATGATTACATTTAATTGCTCTTTCAATGCCAATCCTTCAGCATCGTCAGCAATACCTTCCATAATATTAATACCTTTTAACAATTCTACATATTCTTCTTTACTGATTTGGCCTTGTTCTAGAGCCTTATTATACTCAATGATGTAGCTATTTAATAATTCTGGTGTCATCTTGGTTTGCTCCCTAAAACATGTTGAATGGTATCTGCTGAATTAATTACTTGCTGTAACTTTGTTTTACAGAAAATTGGTGAAATCTTTTCTGCTTTGTTAAAATAATCTCTTGTGTCTTTTGTTAATGTCAATAACTTGGTTGACATATTATTTGCATCTTTGTTTCTTGGTATGTGCATCGTAAAGTTTTTGAACTCTAACGATTTAATATACAATTCATTTACCTGTGTAACAACTAACAGATGGTTGCCACAGTTTTCTTCCGCTATCTGTGCCTTTGTTTTAATTTCATTCACTAAAGCGTATTCGGTCGTATCATATTTGGCCATAAAATAGGCATCAAACAAGGCACAACCAGACAAACTAAACGCAAATAGAACTATAAGTATTCTTTTCATAATTTCTTTTTATTTTCTTTCTCACGAAATTTATTATATTCTTTTAGTGCTTCTGCTGGCATGGGTTCAAAACTAACACCTACCGCCAATATACAATACTTTTGTTCTTCTACTTTTTCCGCAACCGTAAACGATCCTGTTTTTTGATTTACAAAAATTACAAGTGGGTTAAAAATTGGAACACCTAGCACAGGAGAATTCAATGCACGAATAAACGGAACTTCATCAAACTCACCTAAAAGCTTGTATATGTTTTCTTTGTTCACACAAGAGACCGTGCGAGATTCATTTATTACCTCTTGAGCAAATACAAGATTAGGTATCATGCACAAAAGGATTAGAAGTTTTTTCATTAGTTACACCATGATTGCTTTGCATCGCCAAAATACTCACGAGCAAAACCATTTTTAATTAAACCTGTGCGTAGTGATTGACCATCTAAAATGATATCACCCAAGACACGGCCACCAAATTTATCCCAGCCATACAACACAACTTGACGCTTGGTAGATTTGTTGACGGCGGCTTTTGTAAATTCACTAGCGGCTTTACCTCGTGCATCTTCGGAAGGACATTGAGCTCTATGTCCTTTTTCGGGAGTATCCACGCCGAATATTCGCACGGCAAGTTCTGGCTTAAGTGGTGCCGGTAAAAAGGGAGCCGCTATGACCACAGTATCGCCATCACTTACACGGACAATCTGAGCATCATAGGTTACACCTTGCGGAGTTTTTTGTGCCATTGCCATCATAGGCACGGCAAGTAATACTAGTAATAGTTTTTTCATTTTACACTTTCAAATATTTGTTTCTGTTGTTTATACCATAATTGCCATGCATTATATCTATCTTGTAGTTCATAATACAATCCATAATTCTCATTAGCATTTTGTAACAAATCGGCTAATGTTTTTTTATTCTCATTTAGAGGCTTTAGAACCGGAGCGGGCTCCATTAGCACTTGAGGAGCTTCTGGAAACTTTTGGCTCAACGGCACGGTTGTAGAGCACCCAAGCATCATCAGACAACTTACACTCAGCGTTAATAGCTTCCCTTTTTGCTTCAATATCTTTAGCATTCTTATTCACCTTCTCTTTAATCAACTCTTTATTCTTGCTAACTTCAGCTGCCAACTTCTCATTGGCTTTGGCAGATTTAACTTCTGCTTCTTTAATCTTTGCTTGCATTTCGGCTATTCTGGCACGATATGACATTTCTGTGGCATATCCTCCTTCAAAGAATACACCAATCACCAATAACACTATACCTAATTGTCTGCCAACCAAAGCGTATGGTTGAATTACAGGTATAAATCTAACAATTGATCCTATAAATGTTAATATAAGTCCAAGAATGACCAGACCATGTATTGCCCAATGTAAAATCCAATCAGGTATGAATGACAAAAACCACATTTTTAAGCCTTAGGCTGTTTTCTCCGAATCGACATTAAGATTGGAGTTTTTTTCTTTTTTAAATTGACACCAGGTTCACCATCTTTACCCACACCGATGCCTGCGATTGCACCACCACCCACAACATTAGCAATTCCATCTTCATTGACAGATTCCTCAGGTACACAATTTGGTACCATGCGATTACCTTTTTTCTTTAATCCAACAGCTTTATATCCTGTCCAACAAGCTTCAGTTCTCACATTGATTGGTGCGCCACGGCGTTCTGGATTAGGATCTTCTCTACGTTTTCTTTGAGCTGCAGAAGCACGAGCTTCTTTACCAATTGCATGAGCTTTGGCTTGAGGTAAACACTTTGGTTTGCCTTCACCTGGTTCTCTTGCACAATCACCTTTAATATTACCCTTGGTGTCCATTCGAACCCATTTTTGTTTAAACCATTTACGTAAATCTTCACCCAGGTGTTGTTTAAAGCTTTTCATTAACAGTTCCACTTTCTTAAAGCTTTGTTGATACGGCTATCCGGATCATTTGCTGTTTTAGCTGATGTTAATCGTTTTTTCATTCCACCCATTCTTGCACAAAATGATTTTCTGCGATTAGCTGCTTTGGAACCTGGTTTTAGTTTAGATGGCTTTGTTGTGACAGCCATTGATAATTTAGAACCTGGATTTTCTCTACGATATGAAGCAATACCTTTACGATTTAGACCGCCTTCTGGATCTTTACCTGCAGAACGTTGCCATGCTGGAGATTTTTCTTCTAAGTATTGTTTAAAAGTTTTCATATTTTTAGTAGTATCTCTGCGATATTGTTATCTAAAGGAA
>JAJTEN010000037.1 GCA_021298155.1 Sphingobacteriales bacterium
TATCATTCATGGAAGGCAATTTCCCAGCAATGAGATGATTACTCAAAAAATCCCAATTATAGGTTGAACCTACCCCTTTTAATACAATTCCTTCAAAAGATACATTGGTTTTTATGATCCCTGCTTTGGTGGCAAAGGTTTGCAAAAATTTTACTCCTGATCCCTTGGGAACTAACACTTCTAATAGAGAATCACGTTCGAGAGGTAATGTTTCAAAACTATTGTTTAAGTCTACATTCGCTAATTGAATAGGGGCATGAAAGCCCGTAAGTTTTTCTTGCACCTGATTTTGATAACCCTTGACGATACAGATAGACAAAATCATGACCATTACACTAACCCATACAGCAGAGAGCGCAAGGTTGATAATCAACTTTGAAAATCCGCTTTGCTTTTCTTTACTTTGAAGCGGCGCTTTTGCCATTAAACGTTGTGCAATGAAAAAACTAACCTTCATAATATTGTCCAAATATACAAACTGGACCTTTCTTTTAATCTTTTTACTTGCACAAAACCCCATTAGTGCGCAAATTTTAGGGGCAGAGCAAGCAGAAAGCTATCTGCCCATTCTTAAAAATAAGCGTGTAGGCTTAGTAGTAAACCAAACATCAATGGTAAAAGACATCCATTTGGTTGATTTTTTACGCAACAAGCAAATTAATATTGTATGCATTTTTGCACCAGAACATGGGTTTAGAGGGGACCATTCTGCAGGTGAAAAAGTTAAATCAAGCATCGATCAACAAACAAAGCTACCCGTTTATAGTCTATATGGCGCGTATAAAAAACCGAATGAGGCCCAATTAAAAGATATTGATATTCTGGTATTCGATATTCAAGATGTTGGAGCTAGATTTTATACGTATATCTCTACCCTGCATTATGTAATGGAAGCATGTGCAGAACAAAATAAAAATTTGTTGATTTTAGATAGGCCAAATCCAAACGGACATTATATTGATGGTCCGGTTTTAGACACCGCATTTAGAAGTTTTGTTGGCATGCATCCTGTGCCGGTGGTGCACGGACTCACCATTGGCGAATATGCTAGAATGATTAACGGAGAAGGTTGGTTAAAAAATAAGGCTGAATGTAAGTTACAAATCATAAAGATGAAACAATATTCTCATCAAACAAATTATACCTTACCGGTAAAGCCATCGCCTAATTTACCAAATATGAGCAGCATATTGCTTTATCCAAGCTTGTGTTTTTTTGAGGGCACAAATTACAGTGTTGGAAGAGGAACACCCTACCCTTTTGAATTTGTGGGCAAACCCAATTGCACCATTGGTAAAGATACAATCACACCCAAACATTTACCGGGTATTGCAGACCATCCACCGCATGAAAACAAACAAATAAAAGGATTTAACTTAAGAGAATACGGAACCAATATTGCAGCCAATCAGAAAAAGATTAATTTGTTTTGGCTAATAGAATTGTATACCCATGATGAAAACAAAGACAAATTTTTCAATAATTTCTTTGATAAATTAGCTGGAACAGATGACCTACGAAAACAGATTATTGCAGGTAAAACTGAAGCAGAAATTAGGGCAAGTTGGCAAGAAAAGATAGCAGCATACCGCATGCAACGAAGAAGGTATTTACTGTATGCAGATACGCAATAAACTAGGCTTGAATACCCATTAACTTAAGCACCTTTTCTATATCTTCTGGTGTATCAATACAATGGCTATCGAATTTGGTTTGAACCAATTTTATTTTAAACCCATTCTGAATCCAGCGCAATTGCTCTAAACTCTCTGCATTTTCCAGAGAGGATGGCGACAATGCGGTAATTTTTTGTAGGATATCAGTTCGGTATGCATACATACCTACATGTCTGTAATAAGGATGATGTAAATGCCACTCAGTTTGGTTTACACCCTTAATAAAAGGGATTACCATTCTACTAAAATAAAGCGCCTCTTGGTTTGTATTTAAAACAATTTTCACCTCACCGGTATCAAATAAAACCTCGTGATTATCTACTGGAATCATTTGTGTAGCCAATTCTGTTTGTCCATCACAAATAGCAGCTAATTCATTTATTTGTATTGGATCTATAAATGGTTCATCACCTTGAATATTGATAACATAATCGGCAGAAATGTTAGCATTGAGTAATGCTTCATAACACCTGTCTGTTCCACTTGGATGGTTTGATTTTGTTAAAACCACCTTGGCACCAAAACTTTCTGCATGTGTGGCAATTCTATCATCATCAGTTGCAATTATTACATCAGTTAATTGATCTGCTTTTATAGATTGCTCATATACTCTTTGTAACATGCTTTTACCTGCTATTTGAATGAGCGGCTTACCCGGAAAACGAGTACTGGCATATCTTGCTGGAATTATTCCTATAATTTTCATTATCGATTTTTAAGCAAATATAGGTGGAATAGCAATTATTCAAATCTCATTTCAGAAATACTGCTGGTTGGGAAAATCTAATTACCATCAAAAAGATTCTTCGTAATTTTTAATTCGTAATTCGTAATTTCTTTAAATTATCTTAAATTCAAAATGCGGTAGGGGCAATTTTTTGGCATATTGAAATTTTAGTCTATCTTTGAAAATTAAATTTAAAATAATGAAAATCAGCAATTTAAATAAAAAATATTTACTTTTCTTAGGCTGTTTATTTATTCATTTTTTAATGTACGCCCAACCTATTGTTGGACCCAAAACGGTGTGTAGCTCTGGATGCGATTATCCTACGCTTAATGCAGCAGTTTCGGCACTTAACCTAAATGGCGTTGGTACTGGCGGTGCTAGTATTGAAATTGGAAACGGACATACAGAAACGCTACCGAATGCCGGATTAAGTTTAGGTTCAGCCGTTTTAAATGCAAGTTTAAGTGCAAGTAATCCCTTAATCATACGTAAAGACTTAAGTGCTGTATCAAAACCAGTTTTTACTTCTGGCGCTGGTTTGGGTGGCATAGATGCGCTCATTAAATTAATTGGTGTAGATTATGTGACTTTAGAGAATCTAATATTCATAGAATCCAATACCAATGTTGCGAGCATAACCCAATATGAATATGGAATCATGTTGGTAAAAAGAAATGCTGTGAGTCCGGTAGATGGTTGCAGATTTAATACCATAAGAGATTGCGAAATTACCTTTAGGCGTAATACTTTCATGACACAAACCGGTATTTATGCAGGTAATCATTTGGCCACAAATACATCTACCATTAATTATACCCTTTCAACTGATGCCCATTCATTTAATACCATAGAAGGAAATACCATTACGAACGGGCAACATGGCATTTACTTTACAGGTATTAACTCAACTACTGCATCTACAAGCTTATACGATCAAGGAAATAATATAGGTGCCGAGGGCAGAGGAAATATTATTAGAAGATTTGGATCAAACAATACCTCTATTGCCACAGGTATTATTGCCTATTACCAAAATAATTTGCTGATTGAAGGCAATACCATTTCTGGAGGTGGAACTAGCTTCAGCAATACCTTAAACGGAATAGACCTACAACGCATTATTAGAGCCATTGTAAGGGTAAATACAATAACAGATACCACGTCATCGGGAACCAATAATGGCATTTTTATAAACAATACAAACACGCGGTTATTTATTGATAGTAATTTTATATCAAATGGTTTAACATTGAGCGGAACCTTTAATGGAATTAATGCCATAGCCAGTGATACCTTAGTTATAACTGCCAATAGAATTGAAAACAACAGATACCAGGGAACAGCACCAGGAATTTTTACAGGCATTCAATTAACCTGTGCTTCCAATAAATATTCACCCCTAATTAGAAATGAAATTTATGGCAACTTTGGCAATACTAGTTTTTATGCCATCAACCTATTTGGTTCACAAGGAATTGGTAGAGTTTTCAATAATAGAATTTATAGTAATACCTGCAATACCGGTCAACATATTGCTATTTTCAACAACCAAAACTCAAACCAGGCAGACAGCGTGGTAGGCAATGAAATCTTTGATTTAGTTAATGTATTTAATGGTTCAGTAATTGGTTATTTAAAACCTGTAACTGGAACAGCAAATACAGGCACCAAACTAATTGAAGGCAATAGCTTTTATCAATTAAGAACAAAATTAGGAATAGTTAAAGGCATAGAATACAACAACAGCAATTCACAAGTCAATATTTTGCGCAATAAAATTTATGGGCTAAGATCCGACTCCATTAACGTTACGCTTACGGGTATAGAAATTGGATCGGGCGCTTTAAATGTAACTATATGTAATAACCAAATTAGTGATTTTGAAACGTATTATAGTCCGATTGTTGGCCATATTTATGGCATTTACATCAACAATTCTGCGGCCAGCAATATTAGTCGGATATACCACAATACTGTTTACTTCAATGCGCAAAATTCTGGCAACCTAGTATCCTATTGCTTGCGTGCAGGAATTTTCTCGCAAGTAGAAACAAGAAACAATGTTTTTATCAATAAATCATTGGCTATCATAAATGGATTTACTGCTGCCTATTACAGAGAAGGGAGCAATTTAGCTACCTACAGAATAGGTTCAAACCATAACCTTTTTTACGCAGCCGGTACACCAGGCAGATTTGCTATATATTTTGATGCCAATACAATTGACAGCACGCTAGCGCAGTTTAAAAATAGAGTGGCACCGAGGGAGATAGACAGTTATGTTGAAGATGTTATTTTTCAGCAAGCTGTATTTTCACCTTATAACTTGATTCCTGCTTTTGGCGTACCTAGCCAAATAGAATCGGGAGCAAATTACATAGACACGCCTATAACTGTTCAAAGAGACATAAATGGAACCTTGCGCAATACTAGATACCCAGATATTGGTTGCTATGAAGGTGCTTTTACCCCATCAGATTTAGCTAAACCAATTATTACTTATTTACCACTCAGAGGCGTTTCTCCTTACCAAACTGCACCACAAATTAGGGCATTTGCCTCAGATAGATTTGGAATTAAAGTAGCCACAGCCAATAGACCAAGACTGTATTTTAAAAAGAAAACGGATGCAAATGTTTTTATAAGCAATACGAATGCAAACGGAGGTTGGAAGTTTGTTTTAACTGCAGATAATGCCTCGCCTTTTACCTTTCAAATAAATTACAGCTTATTACAAAGTGGCTTGGTACCCGGAGACACCATTGAATTTTTTGCTACCGCAGAAGATAGCAATGCCAATATTGGAGCAGGCTCAGTCATTTTAGCAGGCAATCCAATTTCAACTACTTTGCTTTCAAGTAATTTTCCTGTTACAGGAACTATTAATTTCTTCCCCATTTTTGATACCCTTTCTGGTACTTTTACAGTTGGCAATGGCGGTAATTTTAATTCGCTTACCGCAGCTTTAAGGAGATTTGAGGCGAGCGTGCAAACAGGGCCAATTACCTTGTTACTGAGTAATGCTATTTATACCACACCAGCGTTTGGTGGATTAGAAACTTTTCCCTTATCACTCAGGGCTTCCGTGGGCATGTCTAACACAAATACCCTGCTTATTAAACCTGCAACAGGTGTAAATTCGCTTATTTTTGGATCATTCGACTCGGCATTATTTGTAGTAAGAGATGGGGTAATTGGTTTTACCTTTGATGGTTCTAACGCCAATTCGAACAGCAGAAATGTAAGCATCCACAATACCCATAATAACGGTCAAAGTGTTGTATTTATTCAATCTAACAATACAAATGGTGGTGTAAAAAATGTAGAATTTAAAAACCTGAACCTAAAAGGAGGTAACATAGGCACCACCCAAATTGTAATTATTGGTGCCAGAACTGGCATTGGAACGCAAGCCATTGTTAAGGCCGCTGGAGCAGATAGGATAGCCATTAGAAATTGTAATTTATATTTTGGTGTATCCGGACTATTAGCCATTGGTTCAATTAGTTCACCTATAAGTAATTTGTTTATTGAGAACAATCGTTTTAGTACAGATAGTTTTAACCTAAACTTGGCAGGAACAGGTATTTATCTTGAAGGGGTTAATAATGCAGTTGTAAGTAAGAATTCTATTATTAATTTTTTTACGCAGTTTGTACAAATTGTTAGTGGCATAACCATTGGGGAATATGTAACTCATTCGAGCATCAAAAGTAATATCATCCACAACCTAGAAAGTGCCAATCTTAATGGCACAGGTTGTTATGGAATCTCAATTCCTTCAGGTGTAGGCATAAACAATGATTCAATTTATAACAACAGCATTTCCCGCATAGTTTGTACAACCAGCGGCAATGGATTTGGAAATATTTTTAACAGTTTCGGTATTAGAATAGAGGGCGGAACTAATATTAAAATATTGTATAATTCGGTGCACTTAACAGGTGGTTCAAGTTTTGGTTCAGGTGCTAATGGTTCTGGTGCGATGCAAATATTTGGCAGTGGTCCGTATACCGGTTTAGAAATTAGAAACAATAATTTTAGCAATGGCATAGGCAACCCTATTAGTGGTTCAAGAAATGCGGCTATTTGGGTTTCTGCTACCCTACCCATTGCTGGAACGGTGATTAACCACAATAATTATTTTGCAAATAGCCTAAATGGTGTATTGTTAACAAGTGGTTTGAGTTCTTTTAATACACTAGCAGAAATACAGTCGATACTTGGTGGTAATGCCAATTCCATTTCAGTCAATCCGTTATTTTTAAGCAATAGTAATCTCAGACCAAGTAAAGGCGGAGCGCTCCGCATAGGTTCGGTTATTCCGGCAATCAACCGAGATTTATTAGATTCTATACGCTCAAATTCACTTACACGCGTAGGTTGTTATGAGAATGAATATGATTTAAATCCACCCATTTTTGGTTCACACCAAAATGCAAGCAATAGTGGTGCTAGCCCACTGAGAACTTTGCCATCCATTAGCATAACTGATACACTAAGTGGCATCAATATTGCGAATGGCAGGAGACCACGTGTCTATTTTAAAAAGAAATCAGAAGGCAATGGTTTCGGTTTGAACCAAAGTAGTTTTAATGGCTGGAAATTTGTTGAATCTGCCAGCAATGCCTCGCCATTTACCTTTACTTTAAATTATACCTTACTTACCTCCTTGCCAATAATTGGAGATTCAATTTATTACTTTTTTGTTGCAGCAGATAGTGCAGGTAATTATGCCGCATTGCCCTCATTGGGCTTTACGAGCGTGAGCATGGATAGCCTTTTAACCCCGCCCACCAACCCATTTAGATTTAGAATTGTAGCACCACCCTTAGCCGGTATTTATAGAGTTGGAACAGGTGGCAACTATTCAACTTTAACTGCAGCAATTACCGATCTTAATCAAAGAGGCGTTTCTGCCCCAGTTACCTTTTTGCTCACGCAAAGCACCTATTCTCCCCCAACAGAAACTTTTCCTTTTACATTTTCAAATCTTATTCAAGGAACAAGTGCTACCAATACCATAAGTATAAGACCCGCTAATGGCGTTCAGGTAAGTATGACTGGTTCTGGGTCTCCAGCAGTATTTAACTTAAATGGATGTAGCTTTATTAGTATCAATGGGTCAGACACGCTAAGTAATGCGGGTAGAAAAATTACAATAAGAAATACTACTAGTGGCCCTTGTGTGCTGTTTGAAAATGATGCTTCCTTTAATCAAATTAGAAATTGCAATCTTTATAGTGATCCATTTTTTAATGCTGATGGCATTGTTAAATTTGGCAATAGATTGGTAACAGGAAATGACAATAATGTAATTGATAGTTGCTTAATTGGCGCTTTTAGTCCTATCACTCGGCCTGGAGTTTGTATTTCAGCGCAATCTTCTACTGGTCCTTCTACTGTACTATCGAGTAATAATGTTATTTCAAATAATGAAATTGCCAACCCTAATAACTTCGGAATTTTAGTGGATAACAACAATGAAAATTTTACTATTTCAGGAAATAGCTTTTATAAAAATTTAACCTACACACATGCTGGTAATTTCTCTTTTATCTCCTATTCAGCCAATGGCGGATTGATATCCAATAATTTCTTTGGGGGCTCTGCCGCATATTGTGGTGGCGCGCAGCCAACACTGTTTGATGGTACATCGGGCACTTTTTGGCTTATGATGCTGCAAGGCTTAGATTTAACAGTTAGGCAAAACACCTTTAGAAGAATTCAGTTTACAGGTTTATTTAATACCTTAAACCATTCTTTAATTGGCGTTTTAAATGGAAAGTTTTTGATAGAAGACAATATTTTAGGATCTGATACTGGCCTTGCAAGCATTCTAATTAATTATACCAACCCCGTTGGCACGGCAGGCTTCAGTGCCATTAATATTGGCAGCAGCTTCGGATCAGCTTTAGACTCTGTTCAACTGATCAATAACCGAATTGGATCTATTCAGGCCATTGGCGGAGGACTCCTAAACTTATACGGAATGCGTTTCAATGCCAGTTCGGGTAATTTTATAGTAAGAAATAACTTTATTGGTTCGAACCAAACCCAGGGAAGTATTAGCTTAACTTGCAATGGCGATTTGAATGGAATAGACTTTACCGTGCACAATGGGCAACATTTGCTATTAGAAAATAATACCGTTAGTAACTTACAATATAACATGCATCATTCTAGAACATTAACGGGTATTTTTCATACTGGCATTACCCCTTATATTATCAGAAATAATGTGGTACAGAGGCTTTACCATTTTCCTAGCAACCCGAGTTTAATTAATCCTAATTTCATTTTCTTATATGGTATTAGTGCAGGCAGTGGTTCAACAGGACAACGAATCGTAACTGGCAACCGTGTTTCTCAAATTTATACCAGTGGTATTCCATCTGGCATAACTACTGGTATTCAAATATTTGGAAACAGTATTGAGGTTTCTCGGAATGCTGTTTTTGGCATTGGTCCACTAGCCAATACGGCAACCAGAGTAAGAGGTATCCTTGTTTCGGGTTCAAATATGCAATTGCATCACAATGAGATTCATTTAGGAACAGACAGTGCTTCCAACGCGAACACAGGTAACGTATTGTATTGGGGCATTTCGAAAGATGGAACTGCCAATAAGATATTCTATAATACGGTAAAAATTTCTGGCGGTAATGTAAGTAATACAGGCACCGAATATACGGCAGCATACCTTTCTATTACAGGAAACCAACAAGATTCTGTATTCAACAATATCTTTATTAACGAGCGCAGCAATATCAGTGCAATGGGCACCAAACATTATGCGGCCTATTTCTGGACTGGCAGTAATCCAATCATGAATAGGAATTTACTGTTTGCCAATGGAAATAATGGATTTGTGGGCAATGCCGCTGCTATAGATTATGCAACTTTACCTGCATTTGCTGCTGCCACTAGTACCAACTCAAATTCGAGAAGCAAACAAGTACAATTTACGAGTGCATGGAATTTACGTTTAGCAGGAACTTCATTGGGTGATACAGCATTGGTTTGCATGCCAATACCTCGTTTAGGATTTGACATCGACCACCAGCCACGCGATGCTTTTAAACCCTATATGGGATGCGATGAGGCAATTTCTCATCCATTGCCTGTATCACTTACAAAGTTTGCGTTAAGTAATTTGGGTAGTGATGTTTTGGTTAAATGGCAAACAGCAACAGAAATTAATAACAAAGGATTTTATTTAGAAAGATCGTATGATGGGGTTCGGTTTGAACCAATTGCGTTTTATAAAGGAAAAGGCTATTCGAATAGCCTAACAAGTTACCAGCATTTGGATAAAGAGATACTGAATGCCAATACAAGGCTGTATTATACATTATGGCAAGTAGATTTTGATGGCACAAAAACAGATTTGGGAACCAGAATGGTGCAGGCCGATGGCATTGAAAATGCTATCCAAATTTATCCAAATCCCGCTTCAGACGCGGTTTGGATCAAACCGGGTGAAGGCAATGTGATAGATGCTATTGAAATCTATACTGTAACAGGTAAATTAGTGAACATTTGGACTAACCTTAAACAGAATACAAACAATGAAGCCATTTTATTACCTGTAGCTGGATTAAATCCAGGCATGTATGTATTGCATATCAAAATGGGTAATGAAGTTATCGTAAAGAAATTGAATTGTATGTAAATTGAAATGGGGAGAATGCGCTTTAGCGTTGTTTTCGGATTGAACACTTAGAATTTTCTATTTCTCCCCTATATTTGCAGTTTAATATGCAAAAATCTGTTGCTTTTTACACCCTGGGTTGCAAACTCAATTTTTCTGAAACCTCTACCATTGGCAGAAGTTTAAGTGCCGAAGGGTATAAAAAAGTAGATTTTCATGAAGGCGCAGATGTTTATGTAATCAACACTTGTTCGGTTACAGACAATGCCGACAAAAAATGCAAAAAAATTGTAAAAGAAGCCTTACGCCATAATCCAAATGCATTTGTTACAGTTATTGGTTGTTACGCCCAATTAAAACCTCAAGAGATAGCTAATATTGAAGGTGTAGATTTGGTTTTGGGTGCCGCCGAAAAATTTAACATTAGCGATTACATAGGTGAAGCAAAAAAACTTGAAACTGCCATTGTAAAAGAAGGTAAGATAAAAGAAGTTTTAGATTACCATGCCTCTTATTCTATTGGAGATAGAACACGTACCTTTTTAAAAGTACAAGACGGTTGTGATTATTTTTGCTCCTTTTGTACGATTCCACTTGCCAGAGGTGCTAGCAGAAGCGACACCATTGCTAATGTGGTAAAACAGGCAAAAGAAATTGTAGCTCAGGGAACGAAAGAAATTGTTTTAACAGGCGTTAACACAGGAGATTTTGGTTCGGGTACAACAGAAAACTTTTATCAATTGCTTCAAGCCCTAGATGAGGTGGAAGGTTTGGCACGACTAAGAATTAGTAGCATTGAGCCTAATTTATTAACCGATGAAATCATCGCATTTGTGGCCAATAACAGTAAGTGTGTAGTTCCGCATTTTCATATCCCACTGCAATCCGGTTCAGACCAATTATTAAAAAGTATGCGCCGCAAATATGATACAAGTTTGTACCGTTCTCGCATTGAAAAAATTAAAACATTAATGCCGCAGGCTTGCATTGGTGTAGATGTTATTATTGGCTATCCGGGAGAAACGGATGAGCTATTTTTAGAGACCTATAACTTTCTGAACCAATTAGACATTTCCTACCTACACGTATTTACCTATAGCGAAAGAGTGAATACTACTGCACAAAAATTGCCAGGCAAAGTGCCCATGAAAACCCGCAATGAACGCAGTAAAATGTTGCATATTTTAAGTGATAAAAAAAGAAGATTTTTTTATGAACAACAGTTACATAAAAAATTTCCTGTGTTGTGGGAGGCAGAAAATGACCAAGATATAATGTATGGCTTTACCAGCAACTATGTGAAAGTACAAACTCATTACGATCCTTCCCTAGTAAATGAAATTATGGAAGTACAATTGGAACATATAACAGATGATATGCTTGTAAAAGTAAAACAATTAAGTCTGGTTTAAATTATTCCTTACACTACTTAATCTTCCTACAGCTTTGAAATGATGCAATAAATTGTAATGTCATGCATTTTCATGGCAAGATTTTTTTTTAAAAATAGCTATTAAAAAATCAGTCTATACGCAAATACAAATCTGCAAAAGCTTAAATTCACCCGAAGATTTTCTTAGTTTTCTTGAATAACAAAGCGTTGAATAAACCTTTGGTTCGAACCAACAAATTCTATAAAATAAACACCCTGCTCCCAACCTTGCATATCTATGCTAACAGAACCACTTTTAGTAGCTTCTACAGTATATAATAATTTACCTTGAGCATGGTATATATGAATAGTACCTTGCCCTAAATGAGTGAGGTTTAATGCTTCATTGTTTCTGATAGGATTAGGAAAAAGTTTGGGTTGAATAGCCTCTGTTTTCTCAGAGATATAGGTTTGCTGGTTGGTAGTATAAAAAGTATCAACTGAACCAAATATCGAACATGTGTTTCCCTCACTTATGGCTTTTACACGCCAAGCAAATGGCCAATTCCCAAATAAATCTAATTGAGTAAAAGTATCACTTACCAAACGATCAATGTTTAAAAAACTCCAGTTACCAAATCGAGCAATTTGAAGGTGATAGGCAAAAGCATTTGGAACAGCATTCCACTTAAACACAATATTTTTGGTGTGCACATTCGAATCGAGATTTAAGGGAGTAATCTTCTGGGGTGGAAGCAATGCATTGGTTGTTGCAGATGTTTTTGAAATACGCCTACTCTGTAAATCGTTTTGCATAGCTAAAATCTGCTCTGAACTGAACCTACTGTGGCAATTATCACTGGCATAATTCATGTACAAAGAACTATCTGGTTTAAAAATTTGTCCAATTGGATCAGTAAGGGTATAGGGCAATGGGCAAGACCATCTTTGAGAAACATAATCTGCTTTGGTATCACAAAAACCGTCACCAGCACTCCTACAATTGCTGCCATCTAAACGCTCAATATCGGCAGATGCAGGTGTATTTCCACCCTCCCATCCTAAAAAAGTATGCGGTAAACTAAAAAAATGTCCAAGTTCATGCGCCAGTGTGGTTGCCATTGGCATTTGACATGAGTTTTTAACCAAAACAATATCCAAATCACCAAAATAAACCCCACACCAAGCACTTCCGGCATTATGAAAATACACATTAACCATACCAGGCACTTTCGCTTTGTACGCTACATCATAAATGGCATCAAAATCTGCTCTATTTAGCGCATCATCATTAATGTATGTAACGGGTTCAGCCAAGTAAAAATGAAAACCAACGGAAGCAAAACGCTCATTTATTTCGCAAAGGGCGAGCATTAAATTACTGATAGAATAATATCCAATTCCCGCCGAGTTTCCAACTATATGCACCTTGAGTGGCACAAATTGCTTCGTTTTTTGTAGGTTAATTGGATGACCAACTTGCAATTTTTGTTGAAAAACCTGTAGATTTTGAATTTGTTTAGGCGTAAATTTATGGTAACAAGCTAGCTCTTGCGCCCATAAGGAAAACGGTAATACGCTAAAAAACAGAAAAATAAATTTTAATTTTTGCATCACTCCAAACTTAAAACATTCTTGTGAGTAAATTGATTTACGTTAAAACTTTTTTAATGAATTGCCTTTTATACATTTGTGCTGCAATAATATTCAAATGATGAACATAACAGTTATAGGATCAGGAACTATGGGTAATGGAATTGCCCATGTGTTTGCGCAAAACAATTACCGAGTTAATTTAATTGATGTAAATGAAATTCAACTAAAGAAAGCCATTGAAACCATTGGTAAAAATTTAGATAGAATGGTATCTAAAGGAAGTATTACAGAAGACATAAAACAATCTACATTAGCCAATATTACAACGTTTACGAGTTTAAAAGAAGCGAGTAGTGAGGCAGACTTAATTATAGAGGCTGCCAGTGAAAACATTAATATCAAACTTGATATTTTTAAACAAATTGATGAGTACGCTCCGGCACATTGTATTTTAGCGTCTAATACCTCATCTATCTCCATTACTAAGATTGCCAGTGTTACTAAGCGTCCAGATAAAGTAATTGGCATGCATTTTATGAACCCAGTGCCTGTAATGAAATTGGTAGAGGTAATCAATGGATATAAAACAGCTAA
Source organism: Sphingobacteriales bacterium (assembly GCA_021298155.1). Classification (GTDB taxonomy): domain Bacteria; phylum Bacteroidota; class Bacteroidia; order UKL13-3; family UKL13-3; genus B1. The sequence continues at coordinate 13,623 of JAJTEN010000037.1, forward strand.
AGAGGTTAGCTTGGCTGTAGTTAATTTATCTAAAGCTATTGGTAAAATTCCTGCAGAAGCTAATGATTATGCTGGTTTTATTGCCAATCGTATTTTAATGCCAATGATTAATGAAGCCATTATTTGTTTACAAAGTGGTGTAGGAACGGTAGAATCTATAGATACCGTAATGAAACTAGGAATGGCTCACCCAATGGGTCCATTACAATTGGCAGATTTTATTGGCTTAGATGTATGTTTAGCCATAATGAATGTGCTATACGAAGGCTTAGGTGACACAAAATATGCACCTAGTCCGCTTTTAGTGAATATGGTAACCGCCGGTATTTTAGGAGCGAAATCTGGAGAAGGTTTTTATGTGTATACACCCGGTTCAAAAGAGCTCGTTGTATCACCTAGATTTTCGAACACCAATAATTAAAAGTTAGCACCCTAATTTTTAATTCATTACATAAATGATAATTAACGACCTGTTTTTTGCAAAAAACATTTTAGAACAAGGAGAATTAGTGGCCATACCCACCGAAACCGTATACGGATTGGCGGCTAATGCCTTTGATGCTGCTGCCATCGCTAAAATATATCAAGTTAAAAATAGGCCGCAGTTCAATCCTTTAATTATTCATAGTAATTCTCTTGAACGTTTTTCTCATTGGGGAATTCATTTACCAGAAAGTGCTATGGCACTAGCAAAGGCTTTCTCTCCAGGGCCAATAACGTTTGTAGTTCCAAAAAGTGCGCTCATTCCCGACATTGTAACAGCCGGACAAAATACCGTGGCCATTCGTATTCCTAATCACCCTATAGCCTTACAATTATTGAGTGAGTTAGCATTTCCCTTGGCAGCTCCGAGTGCTAACTTATCTGGTATGGTTAGTCCCACCAGCGCAGAAGATGTTGAAGCGCAATTAGGAAGCCAAATAGCTGCCGTATTAAATGGCGGCAAGTGCGGGGTTGGACTAGAATCTACGATTATATCTTTTGTAGGTGATACTCCCAAATTACTAAGACTAGGCGGTTTATCTATAGAGGCAATAGAACAGGTATTGAACCTAAAATTAGATACCAATGCCTTGATAAATAATGAAAATCCAGAAGCACCTGGGATGTTAAGTAGGCATTACGCACCACACACTCCGTTATACTTAGATGCGGCAGAATTACATTTGAATGAAGCAGACTATGCGGAAATGGCTTTTATTGGATTTCAAAAAAAACATCCAAAAATCATTGGTTCGAACCAAATTATTTTAAGCGAAAGGGGCAATTACGCTGAGGCGGCACAGAACCTTTTTGCTGCTATTAGACAAGCCGATGCATTAGGTAAAAAATTGATTATTGCAGAATTATTGCCTCCAGAAAATTTGGGTTTAGCCATCAACGATCGATTAAAAAGAGCCTCAGTGAAGGGATAACTGTAATTGTAAACTGAAGCAATCTACTCTTATTGGATTAGTAAAACACCTCAGCTTTATTGTTAATAAAAAAAGGCCAAACACGCTAGCGTGTTTGGCCTTTTTAGTAATAACTATGCTTTTATTGTTTAATTGCTTTCAGCACTTCAGTTTTTTGTAGGGTATTTACTTTTATAAAGTAAACGCCAGCCTGTAATGCTTGCAAATTATTTAACGGAATAATCTGCAATCCGGCATGCAAGTTTGTAGTAAACTGAGCAATGCTGCGACCATTCATATCTAAAATTTCAATGCTTGCAGGTGAAGCTTCGCCACTTACAATTTGTATTGCCATAGATTCGGTAAACGGATTAGGAAATAAACTTAGCTGATTAGCCAAGCTTTCATTTTGTGCTACTTTCCTAATCTCAGATAAAGATTCTGTACCATCAAAATCTACCTGACGTAAACGGTAGTATAAACTGCTAACACCTGCGTTTTCAAAGGCATTTGCATCAACAGTATTATAGGCTTCAAGCGTATTACTATTTCCTTTACCTTTAACAAATCCAATACGTGTAAATTCAATTCCATCTACAGAACGCTCTACATAAAAACCTTTATTATTGAGTTCAAAAGCAGTTTGCCAATTTAAACTTACATCTGCACCCATACTTTGTGCTATAAAGCTGAGGTAACCTACAGGCAATGGGTTATTATTCCCTTGTGTTCCCGTAAAAATACCAAAAGTATTTTGCGCACCTGTAGTAAATAATCTGGCTGCATTACCTTGTGTGGTAGATCCAGAAATTAACTGCCATCCCGCATTAAACCTTGCCATATTCGCAACATTCATATTAGACACTGAACCCCTGATGGCAGAGTCGGCCAACACAGTTAATTGATAGCTAAACCCTGCACCACCTGTAGCCGTTATTTGGTGATATGCATTAAAGAATGTGCTGCCAGTAAGGGTGCTTGGTGGGTTTACGCCTGAGTAATACCTCACCGCTAAATCTGATGGCAATGTGCCTGCACTACCCCACTGTACACTCGCAACTTGCCTTCCACCGAATGTGTAGGTTGTGATAGCATTTGCTGCAGGAGCTGCACTAGCTGTTGCCAAAGGTGGTAAAACACTTGTTGTAAATTCGTTTGAACCGATATCTGTTGCCCCACCTAAAATGGAAACAGAGCGCGAGTTATTATTAAAATCTACCAATTGATTTGCCAATGGCAAGCCTTTTCCATTTACATACCAAGCATTTCCATGTGTATTCACAATGTTTAAATTACCAATCAAAGAATCTACAAATAGCGTGTGGGCAGGCACTTGATTTCCTAAAGCATACCAATTAGAACTGTACGTATTTACATTGGTATATAAGGTATTGAAAGCACTAATACTATTGGTAAATCCTAGTGGACCTTCAACCACTCTTGTAGTATCATTCACAATAAATAAGTTGTAATTATTAGCAGCAGGTGTAATACCAATTAAAGTATTTGCACCCATACCAAAGGCAAAACCAGTACCTAAAGTACGACGGTTGTTATAGAATATGTTATTAAATACATTTACATCAACCAAACCCGTTCTTTGTAGGCAATAGCTATTGTTTGAACCACCACTTATTTGGCCACTTAGTAAAATACTATTGTAAAAATAGTTGTTAAGACCTGAGTTCGCTACATCTTGGATACCATATACCCTAGTTTCACCACTTGTTAAATTACCCATTGCAATTTGGTTATTCCTAATCGTTACACCGCCAGTGGCGGCAGTGTAGATTCCAAATACCTGATTAGAACTTGCACCAGCACCAATTCCGTTTCCAAAAATGGTGTGTATTCTATTGCGCTGAACCAATAAGTTAGTTGCACTTGATATATTTATCCCTGCGGTAGTATATGCTCCCGAACCAGTATTGGTGTTTTGGATATTAAAAATTGTATTTCTTTCAACAATATGGTTAACACCACCACTTAAATGCATACCAGTAATTAAGAAGGTGAATGCTGTTCCACTTGAATTTCCTTTAATGTCTCTAATGGTATTACCAATAATGTTTGCGGTTCCTCCAGTAACAGTGATACCACTGGTTCTATCACCAAAACCATCATAATAAGAAATATTTCCTATAGTATTATCTAATACAGAAACATTCCCACCCGAAATATTTATAATACCATTATCAAATCCATTTTGAATGGTATCATATGGCATAGCACCTCCACCAATTGTATTGTTTGAAACGGTAATATTACCTGCCGAGATGGTAATTAAATTTACAGCACTGGTACTTGCGATATTAGAAATAGAATTATTGCTAACTTGTGCAGTGGTTAGTGCATTATTAATTCTTACAGCAATAATATTTGGATTGGTTGTAGACGTTGTGGTAAAGGCAGCGCCACTTCTATTTGCACTTGAACCCCCAATGCTATTGGCAACAATGGTATGCCCGGTTCCACCATCAATTTGAAGAACCGTTAATACATTTGCTTTCACAATGGTTTGATAGAAACTATTATTGGCAATATTCCAAAAATCACCTGCTGTAGCACTTAAGTTTACTCCATTAAATCCAAAATTAACAATTTCATTATTTGCAAAAGTATTAAAATCGTTACCTATAGTAGAGGCTGATTGACTAAACAACCCGGTATTTGGGATATTACTTGTTGCAATTGTTCCCAAGGTATCCCTAATGATACAAAAGGTAATGGCATTAGAATCATTACCTGAGGCATTAGATAGGTTTGACCCTAAGAAAGATATGGTACCCACTGTATTGTTTACACTTTCAATATTACAATAGGTAATGGTATCTCTCATGGCATCATTTTGTATATTTATGGTAAAGCCATTTTGAACCCTATTTCTAAACCTAAGGTATCTTCCATTACCATTAAACCTGCCATCAATTTTAACCCTATCAGCGCCGTTTAACCTGATTAATCCACCCGCAAAACTTCCTGCGATTAATCTATCCACTGAATCGCTTGGCGCAATGGTAAAAGTATAATTACCAACACCCGATTCGTTAATTTGGTTCAAACCATGCAAACCTGTTTCCAATAAATCACTTGTAATTAATGCAGTAACATTACCATTTATGGCGCCATTATTAATTGCTTCAAATAATCCACCTGCATCTGTTAAACTCGTATATGTTTGTCCAATACCCACATTAATATTACCTACAAAACCAGTAACAATTCTATAACCAAGCAATGCACTTGGCGGGGTAGTTATGGTATTTACATTGCTTGCATTTGCACCGGCAGGAAAACTTGAAATGTAGTTATTGGCTGAAGAATCCTGCGCAATAACAAATGCATAAACAGAATCATTTAAACTTAAACCGCCTAAAGTGGCCGCTGATATTGTAAACGAATACATTCCATCCCGCGCATTTCCACTAATTCGAGTTGCGGCAGTAGATGAAAAAGCACCCGTTGCCGATTTACTGAAATAGACTCTTGGTGCAAGGCCACTTGCCATAGGTATTCCTGTTTGATCTGTTATAGAAACAATAAAAGTTCTATCGCCAGTAAAAGCGGTGTTTCCAAGCGTGAAAGGTGTAATAATTGGCGCTCTTACATCTAGTGAAATAAAATTACCTGCATCTGCACCAATGTCTGTTGGCGTTAAACTAGTTCTTATTTGTCCGTCAAAATCATCAGTAACAACTGAAATAGCTGCACCTGCTGCTTCAATGGGAGTTGCAAAAGCTGGGTTAATATGCAAATCACCCGATGTTGCCGAACCAGTTGCATTAACAAATTGAGGATTGGCTGAGGCACTAGCATTATCTGTAGCGACCCAATTTGGCGTGTAGGTAACAACATCACTTGCACCATTATTTAAGGTACCAAAAATAGACCCAGTGCCATTACCAAAATATAAATTATTATTAATTGTTAGTGTAGTTGCATTGGCTAAAAACACCTGATAATGCTTAGCAGTTCCAGCTGCATTTGATCTATTATTTACAAAAATATTGTTCCTTACTATTTCTGTTCCAGCGCTGTTTCTGGCAAAAGCAAAGGTATTTGAAGTACCAGCAAAAACACCTGAACCACCAATAAAAATTGAATTAAAATAAAAGTTAAAACTGCCTGCAAATTTTGTAATACCTCTAAACGTTGCAGGAGCAGCAACATCTCCTCCCAATGAATCGTAACCCAAACGAATCATATTGTTTTGTACATTGGCAATACCACCAGATACATCAAAGCCTGTTATAAAAGCAGATGGATTATTTGCATTTATAGATAAACTATGCACTGTATTTCTACTAATGGTATTTGTTCCTGTTGAAGGTCCACTAAATGAAATACCAACCGATTGAACCGCAGCGGTTGTAGAAGCTCCTGTTAACACCAATGAATTTATTTTATTAGCTGAAATAGTTACTGGTGCCGTAACAGATGAATATGCGATACCTGCAACAGCCGCGTTTGGCACACCAGCAGTAGTTTGGGTGGCAGAAGTTAAGTTACTAATTTCATTCCCGGTAACCACACTTGAACCATTTGTTATGGCTATTCCAATAAGCGTAGTTGCTTGGGCACCTGTGGCAGCATAATTTAAATTCATATTAGCCACAGTATTATTGGTCACTGTATTCACAGCGCCCGTAGCTAAACTATTACAAATAATACCTCTAAAAGCACAAGCTCCAGTAGCTGTTGAAGAGGTTGAAACACCATTAATACTATTTAATAAGGTTTTACTTCCTACTGTATTATTATGTATCGTTATATTGGTTCCACCAGAAGCAGCAATTCCATTAAAACCAGCAAAAAGAGTAGCATTGTTACTTATCAAATCTATACCAGAAACAATATTATTTGAGAAGTTAATGTTTGTACCGCCACCTGATCTCAAAGCTATTAAGCTTCCATTGGCAACCGTTGTGGTAAACGTAAAGGCACCGTTTGTGGTGGTCGATCCAATTAAATTTCCAAAAACATTTACATTACCATTCGCAATATTTATTCCATAGGTTCCATTCCCGGCAAAACCACTTGTTAATGAAAAATTAGTGATGGTATTATTCTGAACCAAGGTTGTTGCACCCAATCCCACAGAAATATCCATTCCAAAGAATTGATAACCTGTTGTGCCTGTCATAGTATACACACCCGTTCCATTGGCAGCAGCACCTCCAATAAAATTATTAGTTATTATAAAACCACTGGCTGAGGTAAGTGAGGCAACATTAGGCGTAACCCATATAGCACGATGGGTTTGGCCGGCAATAGTGGTTGCTGTAGTAGTTTGGAAAAATCTATTTGCGTTAATTGTCCAAGCACTATTATTAGCTCCAACATAAATTCCAGCAGTGGCCGTTGTTGGATTAAAGAAGTTGTAAATATTACAGCTATCAATAACATTTCCGTCATTGTTGGCTAATACACTTGCTGCCGACCCAATAGATGAAATTCCAATATTCGGATTAGCGCCTGAAAGTTCATTGCCGTTATTAGACCTAAACTCTGTAAACAACAACTGATTATTGCTCGCTTCATTATTTAATAGAAGAGCTGGACCATTGGCATTGGTATTACTAATTACTAAATTGTTTCCTACAATAAAACCGCTTGCTCCTACTGGCCGGCCATCTATTCTTAAATGATTGATCCCATTGAGGTAAATAGCCGCTGTAGCACTATTTGCAGTTACGCTTGCCGTTACAGAAGTATTAGGTTTTAATGTAACTGTATTGATAGCAGATGCTCCCACATAAGCAGGAAAAGTGATTGGAAAAACCTCTCCACTTGCCGCAGTATAGGTATTATCTGTTAATAAAAATGTAACTGGACCCGATACGCCGAGGGTACCAAGATCATTGGCGGCAGCCGTAATGGTTGGATAGGCTTGTCCAACACCCACTAAATAAGTACCGTTTAGCGGCCCAAGAATTCTTCTTGAACCAGCAGGATCACCGTTAATTGGAGCTGTATTATTTCCACCTACCACAATGCTATCGACTCTTACATCTACCACATTATTTATAGTTGCAGTACTTTTTACATCATAGGTAATCCAAAAATAGTTAACCCCATCAACGAGCAATCTATTGCCCGAAATATAGAAAATGCCATTGGGTGCAGCTATGCCTGAACCAAACTGCGTATTTGTATTAAAGGTTGGATTATTCCCCGTAAAGAAAACTCTTGCGTTTTGAATATCGTTTACATTTGTAGTTCCTGCTGTATTTAGCTTAAACGAACTAACATTAAGTGGCGCAAAACTATTTGTAACATGAATACGAACAGCAACAACGGCTTGATTGCTTGTATTTAGTGGAACAGCAGCGGCAACTTGATCAACATTCACTGAATCTAATACCATTGCAGTTCCAATAAACTCTCCTTCATCGGCACCAATATCTGGTGCGCCACCTGTTCCGGTATAGCCCGCATTACCTTGTCTGATTACCCCATCAACATCAAATGTAATACCAGGAATTACTGAACCACCACTTTCACACTTGGTAGAAATGGTGGTATCTAAATGTAAGAAGTTAGCATTAGCGCCAATATTTGATATAAAAGTTGGTAATTCAGAAACAGAGGCCTGTTCAAATGTTGCTGTACGTAATTTAAAACTTTCAATGGTTGAATCGCCCACAAACCCATCAAAATAAATTAGCCTACTTGCAGAAGGCGCACCGGCAAACAGTAAATTTCTATTAGATGTGGTAGCATAATTATTCAAAGCTGCTGCAGTTCTTCTGATAACCGAAGTATTACCAACCCCATTAGGAATAGATGTGTTTACCAAAATATTATTTCTTAAATCTAATGCAGCTGTTGTACTCGTTGCATTGGCAGCATGTTGCAATGCTGCTGTGGCAAAATTAGCCCCAGTTGACGTTGCGTTTATCAGCACTGTATTGTGGTAAACACCAAAAGTAGTAGTAGCTGTAGTAGCTGGAATATTAATACCTATCACTGTAGGAGTAGTATTATTCGATACTGGCGCAAACAATCTTCCAATTAAATTATTGAAAATTCTAACATTTCCAGCAGTCGTAGTAGTAATATTAATGCCACAAAGTAAGGTAGTGGAGGCATTATTACTTGTTAAATCATAAATTCTATTGTTAAAAATAGTAGGCACACTAGACTGCATTTGTAAACCAGATATGGTAGAGTTACCTGTTAACTGATATACAGTATTGTAAGATACCGTCCTCACTCCTGCAGTGGTAAAAGCATATATACCATAAATAATACCTGTACCAATATGGTTTAAATTGTAAATCGTATTGTAGCGGTAATTTTCATTATTCGGACTAGAAATATTATAAATACCATATAAAGCACCAGTACCTGTTGCTTTGGCTACACTTAAATTAAAAATGGTATTACTATCACAAACTACAGTTGTTCCTGATGTTTGGATACCATACATAACTGAACTGGTTCCAGAACCAGTGATGGTCATGTTACTTACCCTATTTCTGCTTACAATTTGAGTTGTTCCACTCAGAATATAAATTCCAATAGTAGTTCCACCTGTTGTACCAGACCTAACTAAACTATCAACTATATTATTATTCGCGTTAACAACAGCTGGCGTACCAGTACTGTATATTGGATACAAGACTCCGCCACCTGTGGTTGTATTGGTATAAATTGTTCTCGTAATTGCATTCCCATTCATATTTAAATTGGTTGTTCCTGCAGTTACGCCAATTCCATATTGAGTTGTAAAAACACCTGTTAACACCATTGAATCAATGATATTATTATTGATATTTAAGGTTCCAATTCCAGCGAGTTGACTTAAAATAACTGTTCCAATTCCAGTTGTAGCTTCACGTGTATACCCGTATATATAATTATTGTTTACGTTTACTGTTGTAGCAGCAGAGTTTACCCAAATTGCAGTAAATTGAGCATTTGTACTAGGTGCACTTTTACAATTTAATAATCTGTTATTATTTATATTTAGAACATTTCCATTAGCACCTGATTGTGCCATTTCAATATCAATACACCAATTAATGGCCGTGGCATTTGCACCCGATGTGATGGTTATCGTATTATTATTTACCGTACAACTTGCACCAGGAGATGAACCAAATAACCAAATTCCTCTATTGGAAACAGGATGATTAACACCTGTACCCGTATTATTATTAATAGTATTAAATGAAATATTTGAACCGTATTGATTATTAATAAATACCGCTCCGCATGCAAATCCTGCTCCAGTTCCACCTCCAAAGTTAATGATGGTATTTCCTGTACTTAAACTGTTACCTCCTATATCATTGTTTTGATCGGCAAGTGTATATGGTGAGGCGATTGAAGCACCAGACAAAGCTATTCCAAAATTTACATTTTGGATGGTATTACTATAGAACCTATTAAAAGAACTTGCCCCACTTATTGCTGTTTGGGTAATTGCGGTATTAACAGCAGTGCGCAAACTTGATACAACTTCAATACCCGTTGAACCTGCAATATTATTTCTAATACCAGAACCATTGGTTGTATTTAAACGATTTAGTGTAATAACGCAATTTCTGATGGTATTAAAATTTGCCCCATCAGTAATCGATAATTTATACAAACCATAACCTACTTCCATAGTAGTTATGTTTGTTGTATTGGCAATCGACTCAGCCAGATCTATTCCATCAATGGTTACATAATCTGTTCCCACAATTGCAAACATTACATCAATAGAATCGGTAGAGCTAGCTATTTTAGTTCCTGCATAAGCATTAATTAGTGGATTGGCAGTAGCAGTTGCAGCCTTCCTAATGGTTATGGTATTGGTGGCAGATGTGCTGGCATTTAATACCGCACTCCCCAATACAATGCTTCCTGTTGGCGATTCGGTGTAGGCAGCGCCCGCTCCCACATCAAACGTAACAGCCCCGCTTACACCATTTAGGTTCAGCGCATTTACCGCAGCCTCAATGGTACTGTAGCTGCCAGGGATAGAATAAGTCCCAGATAATGCCTGGGCACGTGCAGCAAAATTGCTGAGCAGTAGTATTCCTGTTATTACTGCTATTTGTTTCAACTTAATATACATGGGTTATGAATTTAAATTACGAATTAAAAATTACGAATTATGGGTTTAAAATTGATATTTGAATCCGGATAAGCAAATCTCGTTTCTCGTCTCTCGCTTCTCGTTTCCAAAAAGTCTGGACTCTGGATTCTAAATTCTGGATTCTAGATTCTATTTAACAACTTCTAAAAAACCTGTTTGTTTCAGCCAAACACCATTTTTCCATAGGAGATAATCAAAAGATCCATCTGGATAATAATGTTCAACAAAACCTGCATTTGAAGGCTTATCTGGAACTATATTTTCATACATTAAAATTTTTTGTTTTTCGTCGAATCTCAAAGCAATGGTAGCTTGATTATTAAATTCAAAAACCATTCTGTAATACCTGCGCTTTTTATTTATATCAAATATAGGAGCGCCAAAATTGGGTTTCCCATTTGTAAACACCAACACGTCTGCAATTTTTTTATTCGTTGTAGGTCCTGCTCCATCCCATCCCAACAAGGTATAATAATCTTTTTTAGCAAAACTGGTTTTGATAATTTTATAATAAGAAGCGCCAAACCATTTGTTTTGATCTACAGTGGTAAAAAAAATATCACCAATACTGTCACTTCTATCAATCAGTGGGTAAAACGAATTAAATAGCTCAGCTTTTTTATTCAACTTTATTAGCTTTTCTGGGTTCATTTGGATCACCCCAAAATACCTAAACGTTTCATCATTGGTTGCCACATTCCAGGTAAATATGCGAAACAAATCATCTGGAGCATAAATAACCATTACATTCTTGAGCGAATCGAATGGATAATAATAACTATTGGGAATCTTTAAGGCACGACCGAATTGACGTATGAAATTTCTGCCAGAAGTTACGCGCACTTCTTCATCAAAATCTCTAATCATACTGTAAGCTAACCCACCCAAACGAATTTCATAATCTTTCAGAGAATCTAAAGATAATGAATCAATTTTTTGAAGTAACTTTTGCTTTTGCGCCCAATTTACCTGAACACTGGCAAAGAATAGAAAAATCAAAAAATAAAATCTCATGATTATATAAAATAAAAACTACAAAGAAATTAATCGTGCTTTGCGAATATAGGCAAACAGCTCAAAATTTCTTTGTAGTTTAGGTATTACGGAGGGTATACCTCAAAAATTTTACATGATTAGTTTACAGCTTCAATAACAATCGCAGAAGCGCCACCGCCACCATTACATATACCTGTTACACCAATTTTCTTACCTTCTTGTAATAATTCGTGTACCAAAGTAACCACAATCCTAGAACCAGAACTTCCTAATGGGTGACCCAAAGCTACGGCACCACCGCGTGGATTAACCTTGTTGGCATCTAAGCCCAAAATTTGGGTATTGGCTATTCCCACCACCGAAAAGGCTTCATTTAATTCGTAATAATCTACATCTGTGGCATTTACGCCAGCCATTTTTAATGCCTTTGGAACAGCTAAAGCTGGAGCAGTAGTAAACCATTCTGGCGCCTGCGCCGCATCAGCAAATCCAATGATTTTTGCCAATGGCTTTAAACCTAATTCTTTTACTTTTTCTTCGCTTACCAAAACCAATGCACTCGCACCATCATTTAACTTAGATGCGTTAGCCGCAGTTATAGTACCTTCTTTTTCAAAAGCAGGCTTTAAGGTTTTCATTTTATCAAAATTAACCTTAGTATATTCTTCATCTACAGAAACTACAATTGGATCTTTACCTCTTACTGGCACAGAAACCGGAATAATCTCATCTGCAAAAGCATTTTTTGCATAGGCATTTTGAGCTCTAGTATAGCTTTCTATTGCAAATGCATCTTGGTCTTCACGGGTTATTTTGTATTCTTTGGCACATATTTCTGCTGCATTGCCCATGTGAAAATCTTTATATACATCCCACAAACCGTCTTTTACCATACCATCTATAATGGTACCATGTCCCAAACGATAACCATTTCTGGCCTTATCTAAGTAATATGGAATATTGCTCATGCTTTCCATGCCACCAGCTACAACTACATCGTTAATTCCCATCATAATAGATTGGGCAGCCAACATAATGGCTTTAGAACCCGATGCACATACTTTATTTACAGTAGTAGAAGGCACCATATTTGGAATACCAGCGCCCAACATGGCTTGGGTAGCGGGTGCCTGACCCAAACCGGCCGATAACACATTTCCCATATACACTTCTTGAACCATTTCTGGGGCAACACCAGCTTTTTCTAATGCACCTTTAATGGCAATAGAACCTAATTGAGGCGCAGTTAAAGAGGCCAAAGCTCCGTTAAATGCACCAATGGGCGTACGAACCGCCGATACAATATAAACTGTTTTCATGAAAATAAACTTTATTTTGGTGGGGCAAATGTAGCTATTTACCTTTACCAACAAATCATTTTAATGGAAAGAGCATTTCTTTACGGCGATTTATTATTCGAAACCCTATTGGTTCAGGCCGATACGATACCGCATTTAGCGCTACATTACAAGCGTTTAAGCGAATCTGCCAACTTATTAAAAATGGAGCTTTGTGGGTTAAATGAGGAAAAATTTTACCAAGAAATACGCCATCAAGCCGCCCTTTTTCGCAGCCAACACCCAAACACGCAAACCCTCCGTGCCAGGTTTGTACTATACAGAGAGTCAGAGGGCTTTTACCTCCCAAACAGCAAGCGAAGCAAATACCAAATCTCCCTATTTCGGTTTGAACCGAAACCCATCATACAGCCATTACATTTAGGCATTTATAGGGAACAGGCCAAAGCACCCGGACCTTTATCAAATCTCAAAACCGGCAATGCCCTGGTTTATGTGATGGCCAGCATTTGGGCCAAAGAAAATAACTTAGACGATGCCCTCATCCTTAATACCAACCATGAAATTATTGAAGCCAGTTCTAGTAATATTTTTTGGCTCAAAAACGGCATGTGGCATACGCCTCCCCTATCTTCAGGCTGTGTAAATGGTATTGGTAGAAGTCTCTTTATGCAAGAAAACATATGCGTAGAAACTACATGTACCCTACAAGATTTGCAAAGCGCTGAGCAATGTGTGCTCACTAATGCTTTGCAAAAACCAAGACCTTTTAGCGTTTAAATCAATCGGTTGTATAATTGTGTGATAACCTATTTAACGGAATGTTACCCGTTTTTTTTAGACATACGACCGTGCGTTTAAAAAAAATGGCCCTATTTATCTGCATTGACCAACGAAGATATACCATCGACTATGGACTATGGACTATCGACTTTTTTCCCTACTTTCGCCAAGTATGAAAAAATTACTTTTTACAGCTATAGTATTTGGCCTTGGCTTCCTTTTTCAAAGCCACAAAGCAGATGAAGGCATGTTTCCGCTTTCTGAAATGAAAAATATAGACCTTAAAAAAGCTGGTCTTAAAATGGCTCCCATTGATTTATACAATCCAAGTGGTGTAAGTACCATCGATGCCATTGTACGTGTGGGTGGTTGCACCGGATCTTTTGTTTCTAACGATGGGTTAATAGTAACCAATCACCATTGTGCTTTTGGATATGTGGTGGCCATGAGTACGGTTCAAAATAATTATATGCGCGATGGTTTTTTAGCTAATAATCGCGAACAAGAAGCGCAAGCCAAAGGTTTAGTTTGCAAAATTACTGCGAGTTATAGCGATGTATCGAGCGAAGTGTTAATGGGAACCCAAAGCACCAACGACCCAGTAGAGCGTCTAAAAATAATTGCCAACAACATCAAAAAAATTACCGATGAAGAAAATAAAATAAACAAGGGTTTACAATGCGAAATCTCTGAAATGTTTACGGGTAAAACCTATGTGCTTTTTAGATATCAAATGCTAAAAGATGTGCGTATTGTATATGTGCCTGCACGCAGCATTGGTGAGTATGGTGGCGAAAAAGACAATTGGGTTTGGCCTCGCCACAGTGGAGATTTTGCTTTCTTAAGGGCCTATGTTGCTCCAGATGGTTCGGCCGCAGAATATAGTCCGAATAATGTACCCTTTAAGCCTAAAAAATTCTTGAAAATAAATACCAAAGGCATTAAAGACAATGATTTTGTTTTCATATTAGGTTACCCCGGCAGAACCTTCAGAAACCAGCCAGCAGCCTTTTACCAATACCACGAAGAACACATGCTTAAATATGTGAGCAATCTCTACGATTGGCAAATAAACAAAATGGAAGAATTGGGCAAAAACAGCGATAGCCTTCAAATTAAATATGCAGGTAAAATTAAATCATTGGCCAATGTTACCAAAAACTATAAAGGTAAGTTGCAAGGGTTTAGAAGGGTTGGACTCACAGCGAAGAAATATGCAGAAGAACAAGAAATGCAAAAGTTTATTCTGTCTGATCCAAAACTAAAATCAGAATTTGGAGAGGTGGTGCCTAGCATAAATAGCCTCTACCAAGAAGTTATTACCCAAGCTCCGCGCAACCTTTTCTTTGATTATATCTACAATGTTTCACCTACTTTACAAATGGCTGCTGCCATAGATAATTATAAAGCGAATTACCTACCAATGGGTAACAAAGCAGATAAACAACAATTCTTAAGCACCCAAGTACCCAAGCTTAAAGCCATTTTTGCACGTTTGTACGGACAAATGGATCCGGCTTTTGAAATAGATGCCATCTTAAAAATGTTTGCAGATGCACGCCAGTTTAACGCACAAAACAAAGTGGCCGCTGTAGAAAGTTTTTATAAAAAGTACCCAACCGAAGAAGCACAAAGAAAATACTTAAATCAAATCTTTGCTAAAACTAAACTATCAGACAAAACCTATATGTTAAAAATACTGGCAGACAGTGGTGATGGCTTTAGCAAGATAAAAGATGGCCTTACCACTTTAGCAGCCAATATCAATATTGAAGCCAATGCTTTTGATGCACTCGACCGTATTCGCGATGGCAAAATGAATGGTCTATTGGCACGCTATGCAGATGCCAAGAATGCTTTTAAACAAAAACAATTTATTCCTGATGCCAACGGAACATTACGTTTTACCTACGGTTATGTAAGAGGTTATTACCCTAATGATGGCGAATACAACAAACCTTTTACCACTTTAGCTGGCGTTATTGAAAAGGAGGATGGTAAAGATTTTGAGTTATTACAAATTATAAAGGACTTATACGCTGCCAAAGATTTAGGCAATTACATACATCCTGATTTGAAAGATTTACCAGTTAACTTCTTGTACAATTTAGATACTACGGGTGGAAATAGTGGGAGTCCGGTTTTAGACGAAAACGGCGACTTAGTAGGTGTTAATTTCGATAGGGCCTATACCGCCACTATCAACGATTACGCCTGGAATGAAGCATATAGCCGCAGCGTTGCGGTAGATATTCGCTACGTATTGTGGACCGTTCAAAAAGTTGCCAAAGCTCAAAATTTATTGATGGAATTGGGGATTTAGAGTTCAGTAACTAGAGTCCAGAATCTAGACTTTTTAGAAGCGAGAGATGAGATGCGAGAAGCGAGAGATGAGATGCGAGAAGCGAGAAGCGAGATGCGAGAAACGAGAGACGAGATTTGCTAATCCGCATTCAAATATCAATTTTAAACCCGTAATTCGTAATTTTTAATTCATAGCCCGTAATTCGTAATTTTTTATTGTAATGCGCATTATATTCCTCGGAACACCAGATTTTGCTGTAGCCTCGCTTAAGGCTATGGTTGAGGCCAAACATGAGGTGGTAGCGGTTGTTACCATGCCAGATAAACCTGCAGGTAGGGGCATGAAATTGCAGCAGTCGCCGGTAAAGCAATATGCGGTATCGCAGAATATTCCGGTATTGCAGCCCGAGAAATTACGTGACCCAGCATTTATTGAAGCATTACGCAGTTATAAAGCCGATTTGCAAGTGGTAATTGCCTTTAGAATGCTGCCCGAAGTAGTTTGGCATATGCCGCCTTTGGGCACTATTAATTTGCATGCTTCTTTGTTGCCAGATTACCGCGGTGCAGCTCCCATCAATTGGGCCATAATTAATGGAGAAACGGTAAGCGGAGTAAGTACATTTTTCTTAAAACACGAGATAGACACAGGCGATATTCTGCTTAGTGCGGCCTGCGAAATTGGTTTAAACACTACAGCCGGAGAGCTACATGATACACTCATGCATTTGGGTGCTGAGGTAATGTTACAATCCTTACAACTAATCAGAGAAGGGAAAATACAAGGCACGCCTCAAGCACAAGGAAGCCACAAATTAGCCCCTAAAATATTTAAAAGTCATTGCCAGATTGATTGGAATAATACAGGACAAAGCATCATTAACCTAATTCGCGGGATGAGTCCATACCCCGCAGCCTATACCCTATTAAACCATAAACAAGTAAAGGTATTTATGGCTCGGTTTGAACCAAATACCACTACTGATAAGCCAGGGAAGTTTTTGAGCGATCAAAAAAGTTACGTAAAAGTTTCCTGTTTAGATGGATTTGTGCATCTCTTAGATGTACAAATGGAGTCGAAAAAAAGAATGGATATTGAAAGTTTTTTGCGCGGAAATGTGATTGGTTCAGACCTATAAAACAGCCATTTTTAATTGGGTAAAAACCTTGTAACCTTTGCTCTTTTCGCCACTTACTACTTGCCCCAAAACAGATTCCATATATGGATTTATCTTAAGGGATATTGCCTGATCCTTCACCATATCAAAATCTATTTTCTCTTTGATAGATATAAAAGTATAGGCCACACATACATTTGGTTCATACAAAATAACACATTGCTCTTTATAGTTTCTTCCCTTACCCAAAATAAAATGAACCTTCTTGTCGGCCATTAACTCATCAAAAAAGGATTGAGCCCTTGCATTATAAGCCGCCGCATTTTCTGCTATTAAGCAATAACCATCACAAATTTCATGCTGAACATGTATGCACTCTCCTGCATTGGTTTGGCTATTACACAATTTGGGACAAAGTCTGAAGTTATCAATGAGTGATTGCAAATATTGAAGGGCAGCTGCATGCGTGCTAAAGGTGAGCAATGGCTTACTATCTTTCCTTACCTTATCTATGCCAAAACGGATTTTGTTGTTTTGATCTAAATAATCGTATAATCCAAAAATTTGTTGTACCCGCTTTTGCGACCTATTTTCATCGGGCCACAAGCGCTTTATTTCATGACTTTCAAGCAACACGGCTAGCAACTCATTGCCTGTAGCGGTGTGACTAAACCCATGAACTTCGCGCATAAAATTTTGCTTTTGCTTTCCCTTCAAATCGCCACTAAAATGAGAACCTACGCGCGAGCGAATATTCTTTGCCTTTCCAACATAAACTGCCAGACCTTTATCATCAACAAAATAATAAATACCAGGTGCTTTGGGTAATTTTTCAAAATCAGTTTTACTTACATTGGGAGGCAAAACCTGCTCTTTTGAACCCCGCTTTAAAGAATCTGCAATATGATTCTCTGTATCTTTAGCCAATAAATACTCAAACAATTTTACAGTAGCCAGCGCATCTCCACCAGCACGGTGCCTATTTTGTAAATGAATACCCAAAGAACTACAAATATTCCCAAGACTATAACTTTTGTAACCTGGAACAATTTTCCGGCTGAGCCTAACCGTGCACAACTTTTTAACGTTTAACTCGTAGCCACATTCTTGCAGCTGATGTTTGATGAAACTATGATCAAAATTAACATTGTGGGCTACAAAAATTTGATCCTTTAACACTTCATAAATCTGAGCAGCTACCTCAGAAAAAGTAGGTGCATTAGATACCATTTCATCAGAAATTCCGGTAAATGCTTGTATATAGGCCGGAATCTGCATTTCAGGATGAATGAGTGTCTCAAAATGATTAATCAGTTCAAGGCCATTGTGCACATAGATAGAAATCTCTGTGATTCTGTTTTGCGTGGCATGACCACCCGTGGTTTCTATATCTACTATGGCGTACACAGCACAAAAATAAACCTAGGCATGGCCTCTATTGTGAATACTTATTAACGATTGTTAAAAAAACACCTATTTACCAAAATAAATGCTACGCATTGAAATTGATCCCAAATCTATTGTTTCATTAAAAAAACCAAGGTTATCAGCTGTGTCTTTGGCTCCTAATACATACAATAATGGCAAATAATGTTCTGCAGTGGGAATAGACATACTTGCACTTGCGCCTAAACCCCTGTACCCAACTAAGCTGGCAAAATTTCCAGATTCAATTCTTTCTTTTACCAAAGCATCAAAACTTAGCGCCCAATCGTGGGGTTTATTGCTGGAGTCCATTCTGCCTAAATTGTGCACAATATTGCCGCTTCCTAAAATAAGTACGCCTTTACTGCGTAGGGTTTTCAACTTCATACCAATCTTAAAATGATCTTCTGGTTTTGCCAAATAATCTAAACTTAATTGAAAAGTAGGAATATCAGCTTCAGGAAACATTTGGTTCAATACACTCCAACTGCCATGGTCTAATCCCCAATCCAAATCTTTTTCAACATGCACGTCTTTCATCAATTCTATTACTTGTTGGGCAAAATAAGGGGATCCGGGCGCAGGGTATTGGGTATCAAATAATTTCTGCGGAAAACCACCAAAATCATGAATAGTCTTTGGCTTCGACATGGCAGTAACTTTTGTACCACGGGTTTCCCAATGTGCAGAAATACACAAAATCGCTTTTGGCTTTGGCAACTTATCACCTATTTCACGCCATTGTTTATTAAATGCGTTGGGAATAATGGCGTTCATCGGACTTCCATGGCCAACAAACAGTACAGGCATGTTATCCGTTTTGGCATTTTCACCTAATACATATTCTTCAAAATCAGTTAAATTCATAGCGATAAAGGGTGATAATAATCCAGATTTTAAAAACGATTTCCGATTCATGGTTCAAGCTTAAAAACTTTTAATAATAGCATTTACATAACACTTTATATTACCCATTTTTATACACAGGTCTATTATTCAACACAACGAATTGGTATTGCATAGTAAAATACCATAAGTTTTTAATCACAAACAAACATTAACGTTTTTGAATGATATAATACACCCCAATTACCGCAGCAAAAAAATGCATAGGAACCGTAAGCAATGCAAAATTTGCAGGGGCAGCATTCCCATCAGGTAAAATAGGCTCAAACGATGGAAAAATACTTAATAGGGTGAAACCTGCAGCTAATACTAGAAACATGACCTCACCTTTTTGAAAATTTTTAACAAAAACCACATACAAAAGCGCCGCTAATAAAATGGGTAAACCAGTAGAAAGCACAACCGCCAAGGGAAACCCCTTTGGCAAGCCAACTATGTTTAAATAAAATTCTACACTAAAAAGCCAGGCTATATTTATTCCAGAGGCAATGAGTGAGCCTCGCAAGGCTGCTCTTAAGGTATTTTTATACGTAACAAGGGTAGCGTTTATCATGTAACAATTTTACGCAATTGTTGGGTACAAATCAAATGAGGGTTAAGTGTTAAGTTTTAAGTGTTAAGTGTTAAGTTTTAAGTGTTGAGTGTTACGATTGTTACGCCATCGCCGCCTAATTCTATTTGCTCATCATTGATTTGCGCTACAAA
>JAJTEN010000038.1 GCA_021298155.1 Sphingobacteriales bacterium
ACATATTTATTTGGTATGGATGTAAAACCAAATTTTGCTCCTAAAATACTCCCGGCAATACATGCATTTGTGTCGGCATCACCACCTCAGTCAATAAAGAAAAGTAAGCATTACAATATGTCCCTAAAATACATTACCTGAATCCTTTTTTCTACTAAAAACCCGCAATGGCATAGCCGAACTATCTTCTTGCCAAAAGCCACTTGTTCTGATGGAATCTAATAGATGAATTGCTTCGTTCGTTGGCAGCGGATACGCTTGGAGTTGAGGCTGCATGACAAGGATGATAGTAGCATCTTTAATATAAGGAAAATGGTAAAGACTATCTCTATTGGCCACATGGGGCATAATATTGCTCTGGGCGCAAACGGCTTCATCACTTGGTATTTCGTTTAATTTAGCTTTTACTTTGCTTATGTTAAATGGTGCTTGGTAGCGCTCTGCTAGAAACAAATTCTCGCGTATGGGTTGAAAATCGGCTTTGCGTTCATGCATAAATAAATAGGTGGTAAAGGCAGTTAACAGGCAGGTTACCGCTAACAAAAGGCCTTTTATGTTTGTAGATTTAATCCGGCTCACATAAGCTATTATAGCCATGCTAATAAGGGGCGCCAACTCTATTTGGTAATGATACGAAATGCCCCAGAATGCCAGTTCTTTATTCCATAATTTTTGCATAAAAATGGGCAAAGCTATCCACAAAAATTGTGGCTTAAACAATAGAAAAATTCCGCCTGATAATAAGGTTACAAACAGAAACTCTTGCTTTACCACTTCGAGTGGGTCGGGCTGTATCTGACTTTTATAAAACAGCTCAACCATGCGCAGCGGATGGCGAATGATATACCCAACAATTTCGGTTAAACTACTTCCCATGTAGGAATACCTATTCAATTGTTCAAACTTTTGAAGGGGATTTAAACTTGGCATTATGACCAATGAAACAAGCAAAAACCAGCCCACCGAAAGGAGAAAAAGAAAGGCAGCAAAGGGCTTTAAGTTTTGGTTCAGCCTATAGGCATAAACCCACATTGCCAGAGAAAAAAACGCAGCAAAAATGGCTAAATTCTCTTTAGAAATTAATATGGCTACAAAGCAAAGCAGTGCCAGTGCGCGTTTGTTTTTAAAAAAATAATACCAAACCCAAGGAATAAAACAAGCACCTATAACATTGTCATGATAATCAAAAGCCAATGCCGCGTATAGCGAAAAGCCTGCATAAAATTGCACCAAAATCCAAGGCACAAAACTATCTTTAATACCTGCATCTTTAGCTAATTTTACTAGTCCAACCCCGGCAAAAACGAGCGCTAAACTCTGGAAAATAAGCAAAGTAAAGGAGCCAAAAATATAATAAAACGGACTTAATAATGGTACCCATAAACTTATATGTAAGGCAAAATAAGGCAAGGTTACGCCCGGTAAAAGTTGTGTTATTTGCGCATTTTCGCCATGTGCAAATTGATATAATGCCTGATTGGCTATCCCATAATCTAATCCTGCCGAACGAAAATAGTAATGATTAAGAATGGAAACACATCCAAAAATTAGGAAGAAGAAAACATGAACAAAAACCAGTAGCCTTTTCAAGGTTGGTGTGTTATTTAAGCCCAATTTCTTTTAACCTTTGGGTTAAATACTCACCCGCCGAAATAGGTTCTTCTTTAACTGGATTAGCTTCACTAACACATTGCGGTAAAGCATCAAGTCGCATTTCACTGCGCGGATGTAAGAAGAAAGGAATAGAAAATCTGCTATTACTCCATTGTTCTCTGGGTGGATTAACTACTCGATGGGTAGTACTTTTAAGCACATTATTGGTTAAACGCTGTAACATATCCCCCACATTAACCACTAATTGATCGGGCAATGCTGTAATTGAGACCCACTCATTTTGTTTATTTAAAACCTGCAATCCATCAGCACTAGCTCCCATTAATAAAGTAATCAAATTAATGTCTTCATGTTCGGCAGCGCGCACAGCTGTTTTAGGTTCAGCCGTTATAGGTGGATAATGAATAGGCCGTAAAATACTATTGCCATTTAAGATTTTATCATCAAAATAAAACTCATCTAATTTCAAAAATAAAGCAATTGCACGAAGCATATATTTACCCGTTTCCTCTAATTGTTTATAGGCCAATACCCCATAATGATTAAATAAAGGTAATTCTTTAACAAATACATTTTCTGGGTATACTTCCTCAGCATTTTGACCTGCCGTAACAGATTGTCCAAAATGCCAAAACTCCTTTAAATCTCCTTCATTTCTTCCTTTTGCATGTTCCTTTCCAAAACTTGTATATCCTCGTTGACCGGCTAATCCGGGGATTTCGTAATTTCTTTTTATCGAATCAGGTAATGCAAAAAAAGCTTTACTCTGCTCGTATAATTCTCTACTAACATCATCCTGCAATAAATGACCCTTTAAAGCAACGAAACCAATATCTTGATAGGCCGAACCAAGCGCTTGCACAAAGGCTTCTTTTTTTATAGGATCATTGCTCAAAAAATCTGTTAAATCAATAGATGGTATCATAATATTTAGTTTTATTCGCTTGCGCTATTTGCTTGTTTTTTAAATAATTCGGTGAAACTATTAAATTCTTTTCTATAGTACAAACCCGTACCTGAAGTAGTTACATTTCGGTTATACAAAGCATCAAAACCACTTTTATTAAATACTTTGACCTTGGTATTCCCGTTTTTCCTTAAACTATAATTAGCAGAGAAATTGGTTTGTGTTTGATCCATGGCATAACTAGTTTGAACCTCTAACCTATTATCCAAAAACTTTTTAGAGGCAGATAGCAATATAGTTCTACTTCTTGTTGGATCTGATGCATTTAATAAATTTACACTCAAATCAATGTTTGGTACAGCTTTACCTAACAACCCTGCAGCTTGTTTGCTCAATAAATCTGATACGGTTTGCGAGCCAACTGAATTACTTAAATTATTTGTAGTATTGTTAATAGGCACAAAACTACCTGAAATTAATAAAAACAACATTTGTTGGTTCATCATCTCTGGTTCGCGCCTAAAATTTGAAACAACAGCATTTAACTCGGAGGCATTAGCGCCTGTTAAGTTATTTTGTAGGTCAGGGAAATTTAAATCAAAAACAAATTCAGGTTTTTCTACAATACCATTAATATTGATGATACATTCAACGGGCAAGCGTACATTAGGATCGGGCGCCTTACTCATATTTACAATTTCGCTAACACTGGTTTTTAGTCGGTAAATACCTTGAATATCTAACCTTCCCTTGAGCGGATCACCGCTCCACCTTATTTTACTACCTTTCTTCAAATCAAACTTTTTAGCAACCACATTAAGTGCACTAAACCTATATTCCCCTTCGCTTAATTCATATATACCATTCATGGTAAAATTACCATTAGGCAAATAATCTACACTTAATTTTCCTGACCCAATAGCTTTAATTCTATCATCAGACTTTGCATCAAAAACCAATTGAATTTCTGCATTTGGATTTACATCTAGTTTCATAAAAACACCCACGCCAAAAGCTACTCCCCTTCCTTTGGATACATATTCAGACAAGGTATCTCTTGATACAAAATTGATATAATTTTCGCCAGTTTCATTGCTTGCTCCAAAGGGATTTATTCTAATTTTTGTCCCTTTTTCTGGTCTTGCATCTATATACATAGAAAGGTCTTTACTGGTTCCCTTCATCTCAAATTTTCCAGTAGCATAGGCACTGCCATAAAAAAGTTCATTGTCTTTTTGTGTAGTTTGCAATACATGAAAGGATTTAAAATTATCGATGGCAATATTATATTTTAAATCAGAAAAATTATTGTGTAGAATCTGACCACTTACCCCTGCAGTTTTTCCAAAAGCATCTTGGATTGTAAATGGAATTATTTGAACCAAATTATCATTTAAGTTGATTTTAGCTTGACCAATTTTATAATTGGTTTGTAAATAATCTACTTTTAAAAATACATTATCTAATACAACTTGTCCGTCTAAACTTAATTTATCAATAGGACCCGAAACCTTGGCATTCAATTTTGCTGTACCCTCATTTAATTTTACATAATCTTTTACAAAGGCTTGAAATGCTGTTATATTAGAATTGGCAAAATCTATATCAAAATTCAGGAATCTTTTACCAATGTCATATGCCCCTACACCCTTTAGATTTTTAAGTTTACCTTTGTTTGAATGAAAATCAATAAGCAAATCTTCTTCAAATTCTCTGTAACCTATATTCAGTAAAAAATCTCCTAAAGTATCCTTATCCAAACATAAATCTGATGTGTTAATTTTACCAATTACCACATCTCTGGATCCCATGTTTTTATAAACTAAAAACCCTTCGGCTAAACCATCCATATTAACACCCAAATTTCTAACAAATTGATTGATTGTATTTAAGTTTAATTGGGAAATATTTGCACTAATATTTTTTGCATTACCTTTAAAATTATAATACCCATCTAATACAATTTGTTGATTTAAATTACTAAGTGTAAAATTATCGAAGTCTACTTTTTCATTGTTTAAATACACTGATTTACCGGGTAGAATGCTCCATTTATCAGACCCAGTTTTAAGCCAAGATGCTGCAAAATCAACCCAAAAACCATTCGATTCAAATAAAATTTTATTAGAAATATTACCGGTCAAAAAACTCAAACTATCTTCCACCTGGTATTGCATCGAAATTTGATTATTAAACCCTTCGGCTTTCAGGGCAAAATCGCCAATTAGCAATGTATCTGCTTTACCAAAACTTTTGCAACCAAGCAGAAATTTACAAGATTCTGCTTTTTCCTCATTCAATTTAAAAGTAGTTTGATTGAGTTGCCAACCATTCACATTTAATTGACCAATATATCCAACCATCTCATACGTACTATTTACACTACTTACCTCTCCTTCCAAATCAATATTACTGGCAGAAATACCCGGAAACAACAATGGAGAAATAGTATTAGTAGTATTAACTTGGAGATCAAATTTAAATGATTGATAATCTTGTTTAGGTTTTTTTACCTTAAAATATGAGTTTCCAAAGTTTAATGTCCAATAAGCAAGCTGATCTGTTAAATGTGTAAAATTAAACTGTCCCCAAATTTTAGCTTTCATAAAATCGCTGTTAACCAAAATAGATTCTTGGTCAATGCCATTATTTGTTTCAAGCTTAATTTGATTTACTCGATAAGTATATCCATTTTTCTCATATTGAAAATCATCAAATACAATTACACCCTCATGTTCATTTAAATCTTTGAAAGAATAATCTGCCATAAAATTGGTGCTCAATGCAATTTCTGATTTACTCAATTTGATGTTCTTTAGTTTAGCCTCCTCCAAAAACCCATTCATTTTAACGTGGGTAAAAGGATTACTTAAGTCTAATTCAATAGAGGCAGCAAGTGTTACATTGGAATCGTTTACCTGAATTTTTGAAATTAAATCTTTATGTTTTACTACCCCAACCACATCTATGTCTGTGTAGGTATATCCGCCAAATGTTATG
Source organism: Sphingobacteriales bacterium (assembly GCA_021298155.1). GTDB lineage: Bacteria > Bacteroidota > Bacteroidia > UKL13-3 > UKL13-3 > B1. The sequence continues at coordinate 5,522 of JAJTEN010000038.1, forward strand.
GCATTTATTTGGGTTTCAAATTGCGTTTCTAATACATCCAGATTAAAGCCTTTTCCTTTCACCGTGGCCACTAGATCTACTACTCCCAAATCTTTGTTTTTTAAATATTTACCTAATTCAAATTGTTTTAATTTTAGCAAACCATTGTATTCACTCAACTGTGTAGTTTCATTCAGTTTCATATTTAAATCTGTTTGGGCTGAACCAAACTGAGATTCTATGGAACCAAAACTTACAAAATCTTTATAAAAACCTGTAAAATTTCCTTTGTAAACCAATTTTCCTAGGTCTAGCATTTCTTTAGGCAAGCTAACATCAATCATTTTCTCCAATTCAGAAGAAATGGTAGATGCATATTGCACTTTAAAATCCATAAATGTTTCGGCTACATTGGGTAAACCTCTGAAAGCCAAATCGCCCACAAAACGTGTATCCTGACCAACATTCACCAATACATTTTTAATTTTTAAGTTGCTAATTGGACCTTTAGCCTCTCCGCTAACAAATGCTTTGTATTGGTAATTTTTGAGAGAGGGCACAAAATAGGCAATATCTTTGGCATCCACTTCAGATTGATTTAAACCAATCTTTAATGAAACTTTGTCTATAAAATCACCATAATCTGCATAGCTTTTTGTATGCAGTCCGAAATAATTTTTAATACGACTATGGGGTGTAACTAAATCCATTTTAGTTAACTCAATTACACTTGGAGCTATAATGGTATTAGCGCTTAACCTAGTAATTTGAAAGCCGGAACGTTCAATACAAGATAAATTTTTAAGATCAAATGCTAAGGAGTCGTCTATAATTTGAAAACGTTTAGACCTAAAATTGGTATGAGAGATATCTATTCTTCTGTAGTCAAATCCTTCATCAATAAATTGACCAGTTGAATCTATAAACATAAACCTAGAATCCATGCATTCTAAATTTCTAAATTCTAAAACAAATGGAATATGAGTTACAATTGGTATGGTATCATTTGGGTTAGAAAATAAATTAATGACATCAAAACTATATGTACCATCTTTATAGGTTGTCATTTTGCACAACCCCTCATCTAACACCAAATCGTTTAAAATAAAATGGGTTGAATCTATATTTAAACCGATTAAATTGAATTGAATTCTACCTGCATAAAAGGTAGTATCACCTTTTTGATCGGCAAAATTCACCTTTCTTAGACTAAAATATGTCCAACCATCATATTTAAATTCACCTATTGTAATTTGGGTATGAAAAGTGGTATTTAGCCAGGTAGTAAGCCTATTTTTAGCATAATTTTGAAAAGAATTTGAGTTTAATAACAGGTACAGAAGCATCAGCAAACCTAGGAGGCCTGCAAATAATACATAAGATATTTTGATAAACTTCTTTAGCAACGTAGTTTTGCGAGAAAGATAAACAATAATATTTGTGAGCGCAAATTTGCAAAAAGATATTTTAATTCTCGCTATTGAATCTTCATGCGATGATACGGCTGCTGCTGTTATTAGGAATGGGAAAATCCTCGCCAATAAAGTTGCAACCCAAGGAATTCATGAGCAGTATGGTGGTGTAGTGCCTGAATTAGCAGGAAGAGCGCACCAACAAAATATAATTCCGGTAGTAGATATTGCACTAAATAATGCAGGGGTAACGCTACAGCAATTGAGTGCTATTGCATTTACAAAAGGTCCAGGATTAATTGGTTCATTAATGGTTGGCAGTTCTTTTGCCAAATCTTTAGCCCAATCTCTGGAGATACCACTCATCGGAATTCACCATATGGAAGCGCATATACTGGCTCATTTTATAGATGATCCGAAACCGAGTTTTCCATTTTTATGTTTAACAGTTAGTGGCGGTCATACCCAAATTGTTAAAATGAATGATTATTTTGATTCTGAAATTATAGGCAAAACAATTGATGATGCGGCTGGTGAAGCATTTGATAAAGCTGCAAAAATATTACAATTACCTTATCCTGGAGGACCACTGATAGATAAATATGCCAAGCTTGGAAACCCACATGCATACGTTTTTCCACAACCACAAATTCCAGATTTAGATTATAGCTTTAGTGGATTAAAAACATCGATTTTATATTTTTTACAAAAGAAAATGAAGGAAAATCCAAATTTTATTGAAGACGAACTAAATCATTTGTGTGCGTCAATTCAATATACTTTTGTTAAACACCTGATGAAAAAATTAATTCTCGCATCGGAGCAAACCAATATAAAAGAGATAAGTGTAGCAGGTGGAGTATCAGCAAATTCTGGCTTAAGATTAGCATTGAGTGAAGAGGGAAAAAACAGAAATTGGAACACTTTTATTCCAGCATTTGAATATTGTACAGACAATGCTGCCATGATTGCTATAGCGGCACATTTTAAATTTTTAAAAGGAGAATTTGAAACCTTACAAGTAGCTCCTTTTGCGCGTTAATATGCGCAAAATAAGTGTTTGTAAAAGTTAATTGTTAGCCCTATATTTATCAAAAAATTTAGCATTGAAAAAAATTATTCTTTTGCGACACGCCAAAGCAGAAAAATTGATTTCTGAATCTTCAGATTTTGAAAGGAATTTAACAGAGCGTGGAAAAAATGATGCACTGCAAATGGCGCATCAACTGGCAAAAACCAAACATATACCAGAATATATCATCGCTAGTCCGGCCAACAGAACCAAACAAACAGCCAGTATTTTCCAGAAAGAGCTGCACATTAAACAAATAGCATTAGACAGCAATATATATGAGGCAGACTTATCAGACCTAATTCATGTGATTAAAGAAATAGATGACCAATATGAGCAAATTTTACTTGTAGGTCACAACCCAAGTATCACTGGTTTAGTTGGGTATATCAGTCAAACTTTTATTGCACACATTCCTACTTCTGGCATTGTTGTTGTTGAGCTACCCATAACAAGTTGGCCACTCATTCAAAATAGAATAGGCAAAGTAATTTGGCAAACATCTCCAATAGAAATGTCGTTCTAATAAACTTACTAAACTTAATCCATGTTACACAAAACCTTTCTTTTCTTATTAGCAAGTTTCTACTTCTTCACGGCACAAGCCCAGGAATTACCATTTAGTGGCACCAAAAATAAAAAAGCTGAATACCATTTTGGAGAAGCTTTAAAAACATTTCAGCTACAAGATTATGACAGAACACAAATTGCCTTAAATAAGGCTATTTCAATTGATCCCAATTTTATTGATGCCTATATGATGATGGCAGAAATGAAAAAGGACAATGAAAAATATGATGAGGCGATTGCACTTTACAATAAAATAATTACAATCAACCCCGAATTCCCTATGAGTTACTTTGGAAGAAGTAGGTGTTATTTTATGCAAAGAAAATTCGAAGAGGCATTTAATGATGCTTCAAAGTTTATGGAGTTCCCAGATTATTACCAAAAACATGATCAAATTAAGACGGTAAAAGAAAATGCAAATTATGCCAGATCTGCAGTAAATAAACCGTTTCCGTTTACCCCAATTAATTTAGGTAACATGGTAAATTCAATGGATAATGAATATTTTCCTGGTATTACTGCCGATGAACAAATTTTGATTTTTACGCGTTTGGTAAATGGTCGCGATGAAGAATTTTACAGAAGCACCAAAGTAGATGGCAAATATACCTTAGCCCAAAACATGGGATATCCTGTAAATACAGAAAGAAATGAGGGTACTGTCTCACTATCAGCAGATGGCCAATATATTTTTTATACTGCCTGTAACCGACCAGGCGCAAAGGGTAGTTGCGATTTATACTTAAGTAAATTAGATGGCAATAGCTGGTCTGAACCCATTAACCTTGGTGCACCTGTAAATACTGCTTCTTGGGAAAGTCAGCCTAGTTTAAGTTTTGATGGAAAAGTACTTTATTTTAGCAGTAATAGACCCGGAGGGTATGGTGAAAGCGATATTTGGTACACCACTTTTAAGAATGGCCGTTGGACACCGCCCGTTAACGCTGGACCTGAAATAAATACCCCTGGCGACGAACAATCACCATTCATAGCTAAAGATGATCAAACCCTATATTTTAACAGTGAAGGTCACCCAGGTATGGGCGGTATTGACCTATTTTATGCCAGACGCGGTGAAGATGGCAGATGGAATAAACCTGTAAATCTTGGTTACCCAATCAATAGCGAAAAAGATGAAACTTGTATCGTTATCGCTTCCAATGGGAAAGATGCTTTTATGGCTAGAGATGGCGCTGATAGTAAAGGTGGATTAGATATTTACAGTTTTGAACTATATGAAGAAGCGCGACCTAAAAAAACGGGCTATGCTAAAGGCGTTGTATATGATGCCATCACAAAAAAGAAATTAAGTGCCAGAGTAGAATTAATTGATATTGCAACAGAGCGATTGGTAGTTGAATCATATGCAAACAAAACAAGTGGCGAGTTCTTAGTTTGTTTGCAAGGAAATAAAAACTATGCCCTCAATGTTGCACAAGCGGGTTATTTATTTTATTCCGAAAACTTTGCATTAGAAAATCAAAGTGCCACAGAACCATTGGTTCTCTCTGTACCATTACAACCCATTACTGCTGGCGCTAAAGTTGTCTTGAAAAATATATTTTTTGATTCAGACAAGTTTGAATTAAAACCTCAGTCAAAGGCTGAATTAAATAAATTGGGTCAATTTTTAATGGCTAATCCTACTGTTAAAATTGAGGTTGGTGGACATACAGACAATACAGGTGAATTTACCAAAAACACCAATCTTTCGGCTAAACGAGCCCTAGCGGTAAAAACTTTTTTGGTAAATGCTGGTATAGATGCCGGTAGGCTTACTACCAAAGGATATGCAGATACACAATCGCTTGCAGATAATAAAACGCCCGAAGGTAGAGCCCAAAATAGGCGAACCGAAATCAAAATTATGCCATAATATTACCCTAGGCTTATAAAGTGCTTTTGTAAAAAAAAATTATTACTGCATATTGCAGGCTCAATTCAAATTTATGGAAGCCCTTGTTTCAACTCATTTTAATTTCAACGGACAGGTAAACTTTTACAAAGGTAAGGTACGCGATGTTTACAATATAAATAATACCTATTTGGCCATGGTTGCTTGCGATAGAATCTCAGCTTTTGATGTTGTGTTGCCCAAGCCAATTCCATTTAAAGGTCAAGTGCTTAATCAAATTGCCGCCCATTTCCTTGAATTAACTAAAGATATTGTACCAAATTGGCTTATTGCTTGTCCTGATCCAAATGTTAGCATTGGCCATTGTTGTGAACCCTTTAAAGTTGAAATGGTAATTAGAGGGTATTTAGCTGGACATGCCTGGAGAGAATATAAAAGCGGTAAAAGACTCATTTGTGGCGTTAACATGCCAGATGGATTAAGAGAAAACGACCCATTCCCTGAACCTATCATTACTCCAACCATAAAGGCAAGCGAAGGTCATGATGAAGATATAACCCGAGAAGAAATTATTGCTAGCGGTTTGGTTAAAGAAAGTGAGTATATTCAATTAGAAAATTATACACGTAAACTATTCGCATTTGGTTCAAACTATGCGCTAAAACAAGGTTTAATACTTGTTGATACCAAATATGAATTTGGCAAATTTGGAAATACCCTTATGTTGATGGATGAGATACACACCCCTGATTCTAGCAGGTATTTTTATTCCGACACCTATGAGCAAATTCAGGCGAAAGATCAGCAACAAAGGCAATTATCAAAAGAATTTGTGAGGCAATATTTAATTGAAAATGGCTTTCAAGGATTAGACGGACAACAAGCGCCAATATTCACTGAAGAATTTATTCAACTAGTTTCTACGCGTTACATAGAATTATTTGAAAAAATTACTGGAAAGACATTTGAACCCCAAGATTATTCAAACACCTTAATTCGAGTAGAAAATAACCTAGCCTCTGCCCTTTCGAAACTAAGTTAAGTGATGAATGCGATTGGATTTTCCTTACTAGTAAATACTAGCTTTTTTTTAGCAGATGTTTGTATTAAACTAGGGAGTATTCAATTAAGTGCAAGTAGACTCATATACATACGCTCAATTTTTACTGTACTTTTTTCGGGTATTTGGTTAATTCTTTCGGGAGAATTTGCCACTCCACCTGCTGCGCCAGATATGGCATGGCTAATTTTATGTAGCATACTTTGTGCCATTGGATTATTTTATTATGTTAAAGCTTTACAGCATTTACACTTTGTAAACGTGGCTGTAATTGGAATTATGGGCGCATTTATTCATTATGGATTAGCCGCTTTTATAAATAATGAACAAGTAAACAATTGGTTTTATATAGCTAGCCTATTTAGCTCACTCGGAATTGCAATTCAATGGAAAAAAACCAAAGCACATACAGGTCTATTGGAGGCATTAATATCAGCAATTTGTTGGGGTTTTGGATATGCCTTATTAAGCATTCCTTTAGCCAATACAAGTGCAGAATGGGGTACATTTATAACAGAATTTAGTATATTACTGTTGGCAGCATTAACACTCATTATAACAGATAGTGAATTTACACTTCTAAAACCACCTTTAAATAATATCTACATAATAGGAATTGCCGTATTTACTATTTTAGGCTCCTTACTGATAAACCTGAGCTATCAACTTTTCTCCTTAAATACATTAGGATTTATGCAATTGGCTTTTTTTCCCTATTCTCTTATTGCTGGTTATTTTCTATTTAAAGAAAAACTTAATGTTTGGGAATGGGTTGGAAACACCTTAGTAGTCATAGGACTGATCCTATATTTCTACTTTTGCCAATAATGTATAACAAGCTTAAGCATCGGCCAATTCAAAAATCTTATCATTTTGATGGGTAAAATTACCTTGTTTATTTAACAAGGCTGCTTTCAACATTGCCTTTGCTACCACCGTACCCTGTATTGCCTTATATTTTTTTGCTGGTCCAATAAAGAAAATATTCAAAACACGCATGAGATATTGAGAAATGGTTTCTAATGGTCTACTTTCATTTCTTGCACCAAGCAAAAGCGAAGGCCTAAAAATACGGTAGGTTTGATAATTCAATTCAGCAATCGCAATTTCAATTTCACCCTTCAATCTACTATAAAAAATACGCGAATGCACATCAGCACCCATAGAACTAACTAACAAAAATTGAGTGGCACCCTGCTCTTTCGCAATGGTTGCTACTTGTAAAGGATAAGTATAATCAATTTTTCTATATGTATCTAAATTAGGCGTTTTAGTTTGGGTCGACCCCATACAACAAAATACATCATCCACTTGCATGTGATTAGAGTAATCAGCTAAAAAATCGAAGTCAATCAAATGTTGCTCCAATTTTGGATGTTTAATTACTAAATCTTTTCTTGATAAAACGATAACAAGATTGTAGGCATCGGATTTTAGTAATTCAAATACCAAACTTCTTCCAATTAATCCGCTTGCTCCAATAACTAAGGCTTTTCTATTATTCATTTTGTGTTAATAGTCGCTCGGACTAAATTCTCTATTATCTAGTGTGTCTACAGAGACAGCATTAACCATCTTCTGGGCCAAAACATTAGCAGGTGTTGGCAAATATTTATTCAACTTCCCAAAACTGGTTACCTGCATAAAATTCCAAATAACCTTGCTGAATGAGAAGTAATTGTTTTTACTCTCTATGGATTTGGCAATTTTGTTCACTCTAAATATATAGAGATTTTCAAATTGTAATCTTTGAATTTCCAATTCCAAGGCAGCGCGTTTTGCAAACTTTGGATGTTGAAGTGCTAAACTAGATTTGCTATTGTTTAACAAAACAAAACTTTTTACACCCGCTTGTTTAGCAACCTTAGCTATACTTAATGGATATTCATAATCAAATAAATCGGTATCTGTTACCTGTGTTGTATTAATAAAATCTGAACCCAATAAACAGAAAACGCAATCTATACCCTCGAAGCTACTTAGGTGCTCTGCTATATTTGAAAAATCAACCTTAACTTTTTTAACATGAATATTTCTGAGTCGTTTACCCTCATAACGCGTTAAAACAGTAATTCCTTTATACCTAATATCATTGAGCAAAGCATCTAAAAGAGCACTGCCAAGTTTACCAGAAATTCCAACTAAAAGCGCTTTTCTCATGTTGCAATAAAGTTAAAATTAAGAATCTTTTTAGTTTATTTTATAATTCTCATCATTTTATAACACTGCAATGTAAGATTTCATCCTGATTTTGCATCAAATTATTTACAAATTTAACAATGAAATAAAAAAATGCTGAGCCTAAATATTTTTTTGAATAATTTCGAAGGTTTAATAAATGTTACATTATGATTAATAACCATGAAATAGACTACCGAATTTTTGGTAGCGAAATGCAATGTGTAGAGGTAGAATTGGATCCACAAGAAACGGTAATGGCTGAACCAGGAAGTTTTATGATGATGACAGATGGTATCCAAATGAATACCTTACTAGGCGACGGATCACAAGAAAATAATAGTATTTTCGGAAAGTTAATGTCGGCCGGAAAACGATTACTTACCGGTGAAAGTTTATTCATGACCGCCTACACCAATATGGGTTCGGGCAAAAAAACAATTACTTTTGCAGCGCCTTATCCAGGCAAAATAATTCCATTTGATTTAAGCAAAAGAGGAGGCCGAATTACCTGTCAAAAAGATTCGTTTCTGTGCGCAGCAAAAGGAGTAAGCGTTGGAATAGAATTCCAGCGAAAACTTGGTACTGGCCTATTTGGTGGAGAAGGATTTATTATGCAAAAATTAGAAGGCGATGGAATGGCATTTGTGCATGCTGGCGGTCATGTAGAAGAGAGAGACTTAGCTGCTGGAGAAATTTTAAAGGTAGATACAGGCTGTATTGTTGCCTTTACAAAAGACATAAACTACGACATTCAATTTGTGGGAGGAATAAAAAATACCCTTTTTGGTGGAGAAGGCGTTTTCTTTGCTACCTTGCAGGGCCCCGGAACAGTGTGGATTCAATCTTTACCAATTTCTAGATTAGCAAGCAGAATTGTAGCCTACAGTGGTATCGGACAAAGAAGAGAAGAAGGTGGAATATTGGGTGGATTAGGAAATATTTTTGATGGAGATGGGAATTAATTATAAAAAAATAGACGTACACGCGCACATTTTGCCGCAAAACATGCCAAACCTAAAAGAAAAATATGGGTATGGTGATGATTTTATTTACCTAGATCATTTTCAACCGGGCAAGGCAAATATGATGAAAGCTGATGGAAGTTTTTTTAGAGTAATAGATGAACTTTGTTGGAATCCAGATGCCATTATAGCCCACATGGATAAAAATGATGTAGAGTTAATGGCGCTTTCCATTGTACCTGTATTGTTTTATTATTGGGCTGAACCAAAACATACGCTTGAATGGGCCAGGTATTTTAATGATTATATTTCAAATATTCAGGAGAGTTATCCCAAGCGTTTTGTTGGATTAGCTACGCTGCCAATGCAAGATATTACGCTGGCTTGCGAGGAATTAACGAGGTGCAAATATGAGCTTAACCTACCTGGTGTTGAAATTGGCACACACATAGAACATAGAAATTTAGACGACCCATATTATTATCCTTTTTACGAAACCGCAGAAAAATTAGGGATGTGTTTATTTGTGCACCCTTGGGATATGATGGCGCAGGAAAAAATGCCAAACTATTTTTTACCTTGGTTAGTTGGAATGCCTGCCGAAACTTCTTTGGCTATTTGCAGCATGATGTTTGGAGGTATATTCGACAAATTCCCAAAACTAAGGGTGTTATTTGCACATGGAGGAGGCTGTTTTCCGCAAACGCTTGGCAGAATATCGCATGCATACCATGCTCGCCCTGATTTATGCAATGTTCATAAAGTATCTGACCCAACAAGTTATACAGATAAATTTTATATCGATTCTTTAGTTCATGATGAAGAAACATTTAAATTCATTCTCAACATGTTTGGACCTGATAAAATTGCCATGGGTTCAGATTTTCCTTTCCCATTAGGAGACTTAGAGCATGGAAAATTTATCACTTTAATGAAAGATTTAGATGAATCTACCAAAGCCAAACTACTCAGAGAAACTGCAAAAAAATGGCTAGGCATCTAAACTAAAAACTATAATCAACAATTAACATGCTAAACTTTGAAGACCTAAATCTTACTAAACCTTATCTCAATGCATTGCAAGATTTAGAGTTTATTCACCCCACTCCCATACAGGCACAAACCTATTCAGTCATTATGTCGGGAGCCGATGTAATTGGTTTGGCTCAGACAGGAACAGGTAAAACCATAGCCTATTTACTCCCTGTTTTGCGAATGCTTAAGTATTCTGAACAAAAAGCACCTCGCGTATTGGTTATTGTACCTACCCGAGAATTGGTAGTACAGGTGTTGGGGGAAATAGAAAAATTGTGCAAATATGCTGCGATACGCGCTGGAGGAATTTATGGCGGAAGCAATATAAATCCGCAGAAAAAACTGGTGTTAGATGGCTTAGATATCCTGGTTTCAACTCCCGGACGTTTAGTTGATTTAGCGATGTTGGGAATCTTAAAATTAAAACAAGTTCAACATTTTATCATTGATGAAGTAGATGAAATGTTGGAAACGGGCTTCAGGGCGCAGCTAACCACAGTATTAGATTTATTGCCCCTCAAAAGACAAAACATATTTTTCTCTGCCACCATGAACAAAGAAGTTCAGGTGCTTATACAAACATTTACCAAAAACCCAACCAAAATAGAGGTTGTTCCACATGGCACTCCGCTCAAAAAAATCAAACAAACCGCATTTGCTGTACCTAACTATTATACCAAAGTAAATTTATTGGTTCATTTACTCAACAATAAAAAAACACTCACAAAAGTTTTAGTATTTGTAGCCAATATAAAGTTAGCAGATAGACTATACGGTGATATAAAAAGACATTTTGGTGAGGAATTAAATAGTATTCACTCAAAAAAAACACAACCTGTTCGCTTTGCTGCTTTATCACAGTTTAAAGAGGGATTGAACCGAATTTTAATTGCAACTGACATTGCCGCGAGGGGTTTAGATATACTAGATGTAACCCACGTCATAAATTTTGACACTCCCCTTGAGGCAGGTGATTACCTGCATAGAATTGGAAGAACTGGCAGAGCTGGAAAAATTGGTAAGGCAATCACTTTTTATAATGAACCTGAGAAAGCGTTCTTAGATAATATTGAAGATTTAATGGCCTTAACTATTAAACGTGAAAGCTTCCCAAAAGAAGTGGCTGTTTCGAAACAATTTTTAGATGAGGAATTACCAAAGGTTGTACAAAAAAATTACTTAGAAAAAGTGCAAACCAAAGTGCTTCCCAAGGGTTTTCATGAAAAGAAAGAAAAAAATAAAAAGGTTAATTTAGGTGGACCAAGGAAACGAAATCCAAATAAAACGAAACCCAGAAACAGAGCTGTTGAAAGAAACAGAGCTAGAAAAAAAAGTTAAAACTAACTTGGTTGAATTCAACTCCTTTAGCTTTTGTTACATGAGTAGCATAAAATATCAAAAATAGACCCTTAATTTGCTTTCCAAATAAAGTTAATATAAAAAAATGAGTACACATATTGAACACATTGAATGTCTGATCGTAGGATCAGGTCCTGCTGGATATACAGCAGCAATTTATGCAGCTAGAGCTGATATGAAGCCTGTGATGTATGCAGGTATGCAGCCTGGTGGACAACTAACCATAACTACTGATGTTGAAAATTATCCAGGCTATCCAGAAGGAATAATGGGTCCGGAAATGATGGAATTATTCAGAAAACAAGCAGAAAGATTTGGTACAGACATTAGATATGGGATGATTACTGAGGTAGACTTTTCGGGCAAACCTCCCTATAAATTAATTGCAGATGAAACACATGAAATTCATGCTGAAACAGTAATTATTGCAACAGGTGCAAGTGCAAAATGGCTAGGAATACCTTCTGAGGAAAAATTAAATGGCCGCGGAGTAAGTGCTTGCGCAGTATGCGACGGATTCTTTTTTAGAGGAAAAGACGTTGCGATTGTTGGAGCTGGAGATACTGCTTGTGAGGAAGCGAGTTACTTGGCAAAAATCTGTAGCAAGGTTTATATGATAGTAAGAAGAGATGAATTTAGGGCTTCAAAAGCAATGCAAAACCGCGTGCTAGCTACCCCAAACATAGAGGTTATATTTGATGCTGAAACCGACGAGATATTAGGTGAAAATAAAGTTGAAGGCGCGCGAATTAAAAACCGAAAAACAGGCGAAATGCGTGAGATAGCCGTAAGTGGTTTTTTTGTGGCGATCGGACATCAGCCAAACACAGGTATATTTAAGAATTATTTAACAATGGACGAAACTGGCTATTTAATGACAGTTCCTGGCACAAGTAAAACCAATATAGAAGGCGTATTTGCTTGTGGAGATGCACAAGACAAAGTTTACCGTCAGGCAGTTACAGCTGCAGGTAGTGGCTGTATGGCTGCCCTTGATGCTGAGAGATATTTGGCAGCCAAAGGAGATTAAAATGGTCACCAATCTACCAAGTAAAAATTGTGTATAACTAAATTTTAGTTTATAAAATGGTTTATGAATCTTCGGAAAAGAAGTTTCATAAACCATTTTTATATGACAGCAAAAAAACAAGTTGCCACTAAAAAAATTACCCGAAAGACAAGTACAAAAGCCTCCATCTTGGCCAAGTCTGGCACCAAAATAAAGAAAATTTTTGTTCTCGACACATCTGTTATCTTATATGATAGCATGTCTATCAAGAACTTTGCTGAACACGACGTTGCGATTCCGATTACAGTTTTAGAAGAATTGGATAATTTTAAAAAAGGCAATGATTCTTTAAACTTCGAAGCACGCGCATTTATTCGATACATAGATAAACTTTCTGGTGAATTTACCCTTAGTCAATGGATTCCGATTAACGGAAATAATAGAGGCAAATTCAAGGTAGTTATGCATGAAAAGGCAAAATTAGATGCCCAAATTGTTTTTCAGGATAATAAAGCAGACCATCGCATTCTAAACGCTGCACTATCGATGCAGGAGCAGCATGTAAACAGACCTGTTATTTTAGTTACAAAGGATGTAAATCTCAGACTTAAAGCAAAATCACTTGGACTCCAAGCAGAGGATTATGAAACGGGTAAAATAAAAAATTTAGATACCCTTCACACAGGTTCTGCTACCATCCAAAAAGTTAAACAATCTGTTATAGAAGAAATTTATGCAAGGGGTTTTGCAGCGGCCAACTTGGTCAGCAAAAATAAATTTATTGCCAACCATTATTATATCTTGAAAAATGCGCAAAACGCTGTGCTTTCTTTCTATAATGCAGAAACCGATTGCTTAGAAAAAGTAAATAAGCAGAGTGCTTATGGAATAAAGCCGCGTAATGCAGAACAGGCTTTCGCACTACATGCGGTTTTAAATCCCGATATAAAATTAGTGAGCATACAAGGGGTTGCTGGAACGGGTAAAACCTTATTGGCCCTTGCCGCCGCCCTAGAACAGAAAGGGAATTACCGTCAAATTTATTTAGCAAGGCCTATCGTACCGCTGGGTAATAAAGATATAGGATTTTTACCGGGTGATGCCAAATCTAAAATCAATCCATATATGGAGCCGCTGTGGGACAATTTAAAGCTTATTCAAAATCAATGGAAAGAAACCGATAAAGAATATCAAAAAATAACAGATATGGTGAACCAAGAAAAATTAATTGTTTCACCCTTAGCCTATATCAGAGGTAGGAGTTTATCTAATATTATTTTTATTGTTGATGAAGCGCAAAACCTCACACCACTTGAGGTAAAAACAATTATTACAAGAGCTGGTGAGGGATGTAAAATAGTTTTCACTGGGGATGTATACCAAATAGACACGCCATATTTAGATTCTCAATCTAATGGGTTATCTTATTTAATAGATAGGTTAAAAGACAACCCATTATATGCTCATATTACCTTAGAAAAAGGGGAGCGTTCTGCACTAGCCAACCTTGCCAATCAATTACTTTAAGCCCCATGCAAATGACAAACGAAGAATTAAAAACATTTAGGAAAAAATACAGCCATAGTGAGCGAAGATTTTTAGAAGGACCTCGCTCCCGTCAGAAAGAATTTTTATTTACATTCAAGGTTCTATTAGAATTCATACGTGGATTTAGAAAATTACATTTTTTAGGTCCTTGTATCACTGTATTTGGGAGTGCCCGATTTAAAGAAGACCGCTTTAACGCTCATTCAAACAGGTAAAATTCAAGAATTCCCTGTTGTTTTATTTGGAAAAGAATATTGGAAAAATTTAATAGAACTCATCCAGGATATGATAAGCTATCAAACAGTATCAGAGGGAGAATTGAAAGAATATTTATTAATTACAGATTCAATTGATGAGGCTATGGAACACATTCAAAAACATGCGATACATAAATTTAAACTAAAGGAAGGTAAGAAATTTAAACCTATGTCGCTGTTAGGAGAACGTTAGTCTTTTTGCAACTTAATAGCCCGCATAAAATTGGCATAAAAGCCAGCGCCTGGAGTTGATTTATAGTGACAATGATTACTTATTGTTCCTGTTTCTTCGCATTTGCATGCTACAATTTTATTGTTCTCTAAAAAGAATTTGCAGGTTTCACAGGCCACAGCAGAACACATTTTATATTGGGCATCATCTGTTAGCACAAAACGAATACCTTCTTGTTCTAAATTTAGTGCAGCAATCCTTTTTCGTCCCTGGTAGGCACAAGTAGCAACAAGGAAATAGGAATTACTTAATTGTTCAATTTTTAAATCAATTACCTTGGTTCCATCCCTAAAAGTCCACTCAAATGCTTTTACCAATGCACCCTGATGCTGATTTAGCTCATATACGCCATTATTTAATTCTCCAATAACCGTGCTTCCTGTTTGAGCAGTTATTTGCGAGGTACAAAAAGATATGAAAAGAAGTATGAGTAGTTTTTTAATCATATGTATAAATTGCTTACAAATGTAGTATTATCCTCCAATTAACCTAGCGATACCGAAGGCAGCAAAAGCGGCAACTGCTCCAATAAGTAAGGTTTTAATTGCACCATAAATTGGTGGTTGTCCAATAATTTTTGTTTTAAAATAACCAAAAACCAGCAAACAAACAGCTGTAATTATACATGAATAGAATAAACCATCTTTGGCATTATCTGTAAATATTGGAAAATACGCACTAAGCGGTACAATTCCTCCTATAATATATGATAACCCAATGGTTAAGGCACTCTCTCTTGCCCTGTTAATGTCGGGTTTCTCTAGGCCTAATTCATAACGCATCATAAACTGAACCCATTTATCCTTATTCTGAGAAAGTTCATTCACAATCGCTTCAGTTGATGCTTTGCTTAGACCATACTCCTCAAATACCTCTCTCACTTCCTGTTTTTCTTTTTCAGGGTACAAATCTACCTCTAAATACTCTCTTCGAAGTTCGCTGGCATAATGATCTATTTCAGTTTTACCTGCTAAATAACCTCCCAATCCCATTGCAATACTTCCTGCAACAATCTCGGCTAAACCTGCTGTAATAATAATATCATTTCCTTGCGACGCGCCTGTTAAACCCGCTGCCAAAGCAAATGGAACAGTTAATCCATCACTCATGCCAATAACGGCATCTCTTACCATTTCGCTTCCGCTAAAATGTTCTTCATTGTGTTGATGTGGGTTCGACATAATTCCTATGATTTTATTTTTTCGTATTTGCTAATATTGGCAATATTAATCTCATTGAGTAAGTCAATTACCTTAGGTTTTTCAATGGCCTCCGCGCCTTTAAAAATATTCACTAACTCATCGCTTTTGGCATCAAAAAACACCAACAACATTACGGTATTTGGAGATATTTTAAATACTTTTTTCACCTGTTCTAGGGCCAACATAATTTGTTTTCTGCCTTGAAATGGATCTTTAGCGAATTGGTCTAAGGCTTTTCTATGATAAATATAATAGGCATTTCTGAGGGGTCTAAAACGTTCATTTAACATATTATCAATTAAATTGTAACGCGTTCTGATTGTTCTTTCAAATGGTTTCCAACCTGCTCTTGCACTTGTTTGCTGAGCCAAATTAGCAATTTGAAATGCTTTATTAAAAAATGGAGTACCACCTTCTAATGCAAAACTATCAAAATCCAATCCAAGCACATAATAGGCATAAAAACTCATTAAAGAGGATAAATCACCTAAGTATTGACCATCCTGAAATTCTAATCGATCTTGCTCTTGGTATTTAAAATCCCAATTCTCATCATTAAAACTCAACAAGGTAGTATTATAATTAGAACCAAAAACAGGTCGTCTACTTTGAATAATTGCCGATGCACGGTATTCATAAGTATTCTGATCATATCCAGATAAAATAATTTCAATATTTAAATCTATTCGCTCTTGAACAGCTATTGGTTCATTCGTCCAACGGGTATTATTTATAAATTCTTGTAAACGTTGTTCTAGTGACCTAAAAATTGATTTATCAGATATTTGAACCTGTTGGTCATTTATCTTTACCCTACAATTAAATTCTTGGGAAAATCCTTTATTTAAAAGGAGAAGTAAAAAGAAATTAACGAATATAATAAATCTATACATGTAGCATTTGCTTAATTTTATTTACGATGTCGAGGGCAACCTGATGTTTTAATTTTTTTTCGAAGCGCGTAATCGTCCCTCCTTTTTCTATTATTTGAATTTGATTGGTATCAAACCCAAACCCGGTTTGTTCATTATTCAATGAATTTAAAACAATAAAATCCAAGTTTTTTTCAGTTAACTTTTTAATCGCATTTGCCTCTTCATCTTGGGTTTCTAGCGCAAATCCAATTAAAATTTGTTTCTCAGTTTTCAAGCTTCCTAATTCTTTTAAGATATCTTTGGTTTGAAACAATTCTATGCTTAGTTCGCTTGTTTTCTTTTTTATCTTTTGGGCGCTAACCTGAGATGGGGTGTAATCGGCAACTGCAGCGGCCATTAGTATAATATCTGCAGATTGATAATTGTCTATCACTGCTGCATGCATATCATGTGCAGATTTAACGTTTAAAACAGTTATCAAATTGTGCTTAAGATGCAAATGGGTTGGCCCAGATACTAAAACCACTTCTGCGCCATGGTTGGCAAAAACTTCAGCTAATGCAAAACCCATTTTACCACTGCTATGATTTCCTATAAACCTAACTGGATCTATTGCTTCGTAGGTGGGACCCGCGGTGATGAGCACCCTTTTGCCTTTAAATGACATTCCTAATTGAGCTTGTTTTGAAATAAAGTCAACAATTTCCTCAGGCTCAGCCATTCTACCTGCTCCTATTAAACCACTTGCCAATTCCCCTGAATTTGGTGGAATAATCAAATTACCATATGATTTTATGATGCTTAAATTGTTTTGAGTAGCAGGATGGGCATACATGTCTAAATCCATAGCTGGCGCAACAATAACCTTACAACGAGCAGACAAATAGCTTGCTAAAAGTAAATTGTCGCTGTTACCCATTGCCATTTTAGACAATGTACTGGCAGATAAAGGAGCAATTACAAAATAATCAGCCCATAATCCCAACTCAACGTGATTTATCCATTCGCCTTGACTTCCTTCAGTAAAACTGGAATAAACTGGTTTTTTACTGAGGGTAGATAATGTGAGTGGGGTAATAAAAGCCTTGGCAGAGGGAGTAAGTATTACCTTAACTTCTGCACCAGCTTTAACAAATAAGCGGGTCAATGCAGCTGTTTTGTAGGCTGCAATGCTCCCGCTTATTCCCAATAGTATTTTTTTTCCTTCAAGCATTTGAAGGCAAATTAATGATTTAGTTCTCTTCTGCCAAACGCTTTTCTTTTTCCGGGTTACGGAAATGTATTTTTTCAGCTAAAAACTCTTCTGTAGCAATCAAACTTGGCTTAGGTAAGCGTTCATATTGCATGCTAATTTCAATTTGTTCACGATTTTCAAAAACCTCTTCTAGGGTATCACTATCGTTGTTGAATTCATCCAATTTTGCATGCAACTCTTCCTTTAATTGTGCTCCAATTTGGTTGGCACGCTTAGAAATGATGGCAATAGACTCATAAATATTGTCTGTGCCTTTTTCTAACTTCCTCAAATCACGAGCAACCGTAGTTGAGGGTACATTTTGATAATTATTATTTGCCATATCTTAAAAAATTTATTTACTGTTTACATTATCTACTACACAAATACCATTATGAAAAAAAAGCTCATGATGGTTTCCATTTACCATAAAATTGATCGTTTCTGTTCCATCATGACCATCATTTACATCAAAAATTTTGCCATCTGGCCAATCATAAACAGACTGCATACATTTAGAAAATGACTTCCCTAAAAAGGTTTCTGTTAATGGCTCAATATAAGTTCCTGGTTCATAATTTGCCAAATCTGGCCCATTACCACCAGATTCTAAATAGGCAGTTTTCACGGTAGTAACCGAATCAATATTCAATTTGGAGTATGGAATTTTATATTCGTCTTGACTCATGACATATAACGCTGCCAAAACCGACATCCCAAAGAAAACCCAAAGAAAGTTCATTTTACGTCCCATTAACTTTTGTTCTCCAATTTCTTGAGTGCTAATTGAGATTTCAAGGCAATTTCTTTAGCCTCTTTCATGAATTTACTTGCTTCAGTATATTGCTCATTAAGCTCCTCAAAAGCGGTCAACGTATTTCTGTATCGCTCGATTTGCTTTTCTGCCACGCTATTTTGAGCAAGTAAATAATGCGATTTTACAATTAAAAAATCTACTTCCTCTTTTTGAACCATTTCTGGAAATTCCCTGGAAATATTTTTCAATGTTACAATAGCACTTTTATATTCTCCCATGTTGAAATATAATTTAGCTGTTCTGTAGGCTTTAAAACTCAGTTTTGCCCGCAATTCATCTAAATAGGTATTGCATTCGTTAATATATTTGCTATCTGGGTACACATTGATAAAAATCCTAAATGTTTCAATGGCTTTGTAGGTATCGGTTTGATCCAATTCTGCATCAAAAGATTCGAGATAGGCACAATATGCATTCATGTACAAAGATTCTTCAGCATTTGAACCCGATGGAAAATTTTCAAAATATGTTTTGAACTGAAAACCGGCTAAGGCATACATCTTCAGGCCGAAATTACATTGAGCACTATTGTACAATATTTTTTCAGCAAAGGGAGTAGCACTGTATACCTCTTCAATTTGCTCATATAAACTGATTGCGCGAACAAAATCTTTCTTTTTATAATACGCATCTGCCATCTCCAACTTTACTTTATTGTCTGGATTTTTTAACGCCTTTTGATACTTATTTGAACAAGCAGATAAGGTAAGGGCTAACAGAATGATATGTAAAATAAAATACCTCATTGATAGGATACTGCAAACATACACTTTTTTTTCTCTCAAATTGAATTATTTTTACAAAGTTTGACGCTCAAAAAACTACATATAACCCTAATAATGTGTTTATTATTTGGCTCGACCCGAATTTGGGCTCAAGCAGATACTGCTGTGCAATTACACCTATGGCTAGCAAAATCAGACTCTATAGCGTTAAAACCCACTGCTAAGTTACATCCAGACTCCATTATTTCTTATGCCTATTATTTTATGGGCGACAAATACAAAAGAGGTGGTTCAAGCACTAAAGGCTTTGATTGTAGTGGATATACGATGACCGTTTACAGAAAATTCAATATCAAATTACCTCACACCTCTGCTGGGCAAAGTCATATTGGTGTAGAAATTAATAAAAGGTTAATTGCCAAAGGGGATTTGGTATTTTTTAGAGGTAGAAATAGCAGAAGGCGTGGTATAGGCCATGTGGGTATTGTTATTTCTAAAAAAGGGGAACCGATCCAATTTATACACTCAAGCACAAGTCACGGCGTTAGAATAGACAGGCTCGACTCAGAATATTATAAAAAAAGATTTATAAAAGCTACCAGAGTATTACCTTTACAATAAAATGATAGCACCTTTCAATATATTTGTTCCATCTGCTAAACTAATTTAAAACACATGAGTATCAGAAAACCATTTAACCTACAAAAGTGGATTGATGAAAATCGCCACCTACTTCAGCCACCGGTTGCAAACAAAAATCTATACCCAGAAGGCACAGATTATATTGTAATGATTGTGGGTGGACCAAATGCGAGAAAAGACTATCACTATAACGAAACAGAAGAATTATTTTACCAATTAGAGGGTAATATCACCATAAATATTCAGGAGGATGGAAAAGCAGTTCCCATACATTTAGGGCCTGGAGATATGTTTTTATGTCCACCTAAAGTGCCACACTCGCCCGGTAGAACCGCTGGTTCAATCGGATTAGTAATTGAACGCGTTAGAAAAGGATCAAATTTGAAAGATGGTTTATTGTGGTTTTGCGAAAAATGTAATACTAAATTGCATGAAACCTATTTTGAACAAAATAATATTGAGACCGATTTTCAACCAAAATTTAAAGAATTTTATACTTCTGAGGAATTAAGAACCTGCAATTCATGCGGCCATGTAATGGAAACAGACCCAAGATTTTTGTAAATTGGTTCCTCTTAAATTATGGCTGATTGGTAGGAATTAACAATTTCTTTATCTTAAATGATGATCATTACACTCATTTTTATTGGATATAAACCTTAGTATTGGTATAATGATTAAAGAAAGAAAAGGACATTTATATAAAGACAGAGAAATAAGTTGGTTAAATTTTAATGGTCGGGTTTTGCAAGAAGCAGAAAACCCCAACAACCCATTAATGGAAAGGATCAAGTTCTTAGCCATTTTCTCTTCAAACCTAGATGAATTTTTCAGGGTGCGCGTGGCACAAATCCGTCGCTTACAAAAAGTAAATGGTAAAAAAGCCATTTCAGAATTTCAATCAAGTCCAGATGAAATTCTATCAGAAATACAGCGAACAGTTTTGATATTACAGGATAAGTTTACTGAGATTTATGAAAACAAAGTTTTACCGCAATTAAACAAAGAAAATATATTTTTAATTGAAGAAAATCAGGTTTCTGAAAGTGAGGCAGAATTGGTTCAGCAATACTTTAAAACCAATATTATCAATCAGCTTTTTCCTGTTATTATAGACGATTTAAGGCATATTCCTCACTTGCGCGATCGAAGTATTTACTTGGCGGTAAGAATGAAAAAAAGCTTGAGTTTCCAAGAGCCCAAACATGCAATCATTGAAATACCAACAGGCATAATAAATCGCTTTTATACCCTACCAGCAAGCAATCAAAGCACACATATTATCCTGCTTGAAAATATCATACGCTTGAATTTTAAACGCATATTCTCGATATTCGACTATCAGGAATTTGAATCCTATATCATTAAAATAACGAGAGATGCAGAATATGAAATTTCGAAAGACGAAAATGATTATCAAGTTAACTTTCTAGATAAAATTCAAAAAAGTCTTAAACAAAGGTCTAAAGGCATACCCACCAGGTTTGTATATGATGAAACAATGCCAAAAGACATGTTATCACTCATAACACAAAAACTAGAATTAAAAAATGTAAACCTTATCCCAGGTGGAAGGTATCATAACTTCAAAGATTTTATGGATTTCCCTAAAGTTGGAAAGCCAGAAAACTATTTCAAACCATTGGTTCAGCTACCAGTAGGTCATTTTGATAACTACCAAACTATGTTTGAGGCCATATCAAACAGAGATGTTTTACTTCACCAACCCTATCAAAGTTTTGATTATCTGATCAGGCTATTGCGTGAGGCGGCTATCGACCCAAAGGTTAGCACCATTAAGATAACATTGTATCGCGTTGCCAAGCATAGTAATGTAGTAAATGCACTTATCAATGCCGTAAAGAATGGCAAAAAGGTTATCGTATTAATGGAGCTTCAAGCCAGATTTGATGAAGAATCAAATATCTATTGGACAAACCAATTACAAGAAGCTGGAGCTCAAGTTCACTTTGGTAAACCAGGTCAGAAAGTACATGCGAAAATGTGTTTAATTTACCGAAAAGAAGATAAGGAGTTGGTAAAATATGCGCATGTTTCAACAGGAAATTACAATGGGGTAACAGCTAAGATCTATAGCGACTTTAGTTTATTTACTAAGGATACAAGGCTAACGGGAGAACTTGATGCTTTGTCAGATTTATTATTTGTAAACCTGAAAAGAAGCGGATATAAGCATTTGTTGGTAGCCCCAGATTTCATGAAAAAACAGCTCCTTCAATTAATTGACCAAGAAGCAAGAAATGCAAGGGAAGGAAAACCAGCTTATATTAAAGCTAAAATGAATTCTCTGGTAGATACAGATATTATTCAAAAATTGTATGAAGCAAGCAATGCAGGAGTGAACATTCAATTAATTGTTCGAGGTATTTGTTGTCTTGTACCTAATGTGCCAAGAAGCAGCGAAAATATTGAAGTTAAGAGTATTATTGATCGCTTTCTAGAACATGCTAGGCTATTTATATTTTGTAATGATTCAAACGAAAAATACTATCTGTCTTCGGCAGATTGGATGACAAGAAATTTAGTGAATAGAATTGAATGTGCCTTCCCTATTTATGACATTTACAACCAAAAGATAATTTCTGACATCTTCAATTTACAATGGAATGATCCGAAAAAAGCGAGAAAAATCGATGGTTTGAGCGATAGCAATTATTGCCATGTAAGCTTTGAAAACGATACATTAAGCGCACAAGAAGGCACGTTTAATTATTTAAAAAACAACTTCTAACAGAACTATCTGTTTACAATAATTCCATTCTCTACCGTATAAAAAGGAACAATTACAGACTGCCTCTGAGTTAAATAGGTATGATATGCCGCAGAAAAGTTTTTGCGTTCCGTTATACATTCATCAAAATTACCATATAAACCCATCAATAACTCGCTGACTTCTCGAACTGCAAAACCACCACTTTGCTCTGCTGTTATATAATCTACCAATTGATTAGTCACTAAATATTTATTAAATAAGGGATTTGCCTTCCGCCCAATTGCCATTCTAAGTCCACACATTTCTGCCAAGCTAACATCTAAAACATCATCAAACACATAGCAAACCTCCTTAGGTTCAAGTCCTTTCTCTTTGCAAAAATGCTGTAAGGCAATGGTTTTATCAGCCACTTTAAAATAACAAGCATTAAAATGTTCTCGATCTGCAAAATAAAATGCCATTTCATTTTTTTCGCCTGAAATGATGGCTGTATTGGGCAATTTACCATGCTTCTGGAAATAACTAAAGCGAAGCATATTGGTGCCCATACTATCTATTTCATTAAAGTTACTGCTTTTATTTTCGTTTTTAACCCCATTATTAAAAACACCATCCCAATCAAAAACAAAGGCTTTAATTTGCTTTAACTTTTGCTCAATTTCTGCAATAGGACTAATAAACTGTGCGCCTATCTGAGAATAAATAACTTCAAGTTCTTGTATTGAATATGCCATATTTCTAATTCTTGCTAGTAAATAAAATAGGTCGTGTTAACTATTAACACGACCTATTATTACCTTTTGAAACCTAATATTATGCTTCTAAATCCTGAATGTCTATCATTCCAATAGGCTTACCCTGGTCAACTACCAAAATAGTATCTACTTTAGTCGCTTTAAATACAGTAGCTGCATCATTTAATAAGGCATTAGCATCAATTGAGATTGCAGTATTGTATGTAAAATCACCAATTTTCTGACTCAAAACATCTCTCCCATCTGTTTGGATTTTTCTTCTTAAATCGCCATCTGTGAACACACCTTTAAGACTACCATCATGATTTACAACCGTGATAGCTCCAAATCCAAACTCAGTCATTTTAACAATTGCATCAGCTAGGTTTGTATCTCCGCTAACGATAGGATTCACAGCATTTATTGCTTCTTTCACCCTTACAGTCATTAAACGAGTATCTCTAATAAATTGATCTGTTCCTACAGTTGTAAAATGATTCTCTGTTAATTGTTTCATAATTTTTAGCGGCACAGTAATCGTATGCACACCCAAGTTTAATGCATTTCTTACATGCTCTAAAGTTCTCACTGAAGAGAACATCACTTTAGTATCATAACCATAATGATCTACCGCATCTACAATTTGAGAAACCAAATCTAGGGCATCATGACCTTGATCTTGTAATCTACCTACAAGCGGACAAACATAAGTAGCACCAGCTTGCATAGCCATGTATGCTTGTTGCAGGGTATAAACTAAATGAACATTTACTAATAAACCTTCGTTACGTAATAATTTACAAGCACGAACGCCTTCCAAAGAAACCGGAATTTTAAATACAGTTTTCTTAGGATCAAGTCCTAATGCCAATTGCCTTTGAGCTTCTTTTAACACATCTTCTGCCGTATCCCCAAGAGCTTCAATTTGAAGAACAGGCACCATTTTAGATAGTTTTACAATCATGCCATCAATGTCGGTTATACCTTCACGTTGCATAAATGTTGGAGTAGTGGTTAATCCATTAAGGAAGCCTAATTTAAAACCTTCTTCAATTTCTTTTAGGTTAGCTGAGTCTAAATATAATTCCATTTTTTAGTAATATTCAATTTTTGTTAATGGGCGAAAATAAGCTTTTGGTAGAAATATTCAATAAATCCTAATTTTTATCACAATCCAAAATTAAAACTCATCCCCAATTTCAATCCACTTGGTCGCAACAATTCAAAAGTTGATTTTTGCAAATCTGAGAATTCTAGTTCGTAAGTATTGATGGTATTACCATTAATTTTCACAAATTTCTCTGAAAAGGAATAACCAGGGTTATTAAGTGCGATTGCTAATCCAATATCAAAAGCTAAATTATTGCCATTTCTAAATAGGATAACCCGTTGGAATCCTGGCACCAATACGTATGCTGGTTCTAAATCTATTTTTGCATTGATATTTTGGTTATTCAATTGATATATAACCTCCACATCCAGATCTTGATTTTCTGAACCAGATGCTCTGCTAAATCCAATGCTTGGGCGCCATTTTTTATTCGACCCCGCATTGAATATTGCCGTAAAACCAGATTTAAAACCATAGCCGCCGATACCTACATTTAGTTCACCCAATACCTGTTCATTCAGCATCATACCATAACCCAATCCAATCAAACCGTATTTATAGTGTATGCCTGAACCAATACTAATAAAAGCATTACGCTTTCTGCTATCATTGGACTCAGACGACCTTGGTCTTTCATATTGCGCCATGCCAAGAAAACTAATGCCAAGCAAAAAAAGTGTTGTTAGATAACGTTTTTTAAGGTTCTTCATATGGTTTCAAGTTTACTTTTTTCCGATGCCAAATTGATAAGATAGATTTAGCATTATTCCGTTTGGTGATAAAATATCAAAAATTCTATTCTGTTGATTGGTAAAAGTGATATCTTTTTTTGGAATAAACTGATTATAAAAAATAATACCATCTGCAGAAATGGTAACATTGGGTTCATTTAAGGCAATCGAATAACCCATTTCTAGCACAAACTTATTTCCTCTTTTACCTACCCATTGTCTTTGAATGCCTAGGTGAAGAATATTTACATCATTATAATCTAAACCGTCTGAATAGTCTATTGTAGTAGTACCACCTTGGTAAGTTATTTGCGTGGCTAAAGGCAGCTTTTTTGCACCAAAATTTTTAGTATAACCAACAGATGGTAACCATTTCTTGCTAAAACTTGAATTACTGAGTGATATTCCTGCTTTGTTTCCCCAACCGCCCATACCCATATTTAGTTCGAGCAAGGTTTCTGGTAAAACCCTAATACCTATTACGGCGCCAATTAATCCAAATTTACCATACAAACCACTTCCAACACCAATATAAACAGGTGGATTCGACTTATTGACAGGCAACACACCATCAACAGGTTGCGCTGATAATTTGAAAAAAGAAAGACATAATAAAGCTATAACTAACTGTTTCATAGGAATAAAAAGTATATTTATCTGTATTTAACTTCAATGGCATGCATTTCGATAAGTGGTTTTAAAAACTCCTCCAAATCATATACGCACAACTGCGAAGCCGCATCGCACAGCGCTTTGGCTGGTTCAGGATGTGTTTCAATAAAAATTCCATCAACGCCTGCTGCAACGCCTGCTCGACTCAATACAGGTAAAAATTCGCGCATTCCACCATTTGGATCGGCGCTTGGAATTCCATATTTACGAACGCAATGGGTAACATCAAAAACCACAGGGTAGCCAATATTTCTGAGGTGAAAAAAGCTTCTTGGGTCAACAATTAAATCATTGTATCCAAATGTATATCCACGTTCTGTTAATATGATTTGATCATTGCCACTTTCAACACATTTGGCGGCAGGATGCTTCATATTATCAGGTGCCAAAAACTGACCATGTTTAATATTAACTACCTTTCCTGTTTTTGCCGCAGCAACCAATAAAGTACTTTGCATACACAAGTAGGCAGGAATTTGGATAACATCCACCACTTCACCTGCCGCAGTGGCTTGTTCTGGGTAATGTACATCTGTAATAATTGGAAAACCAAATTGATCCCGAATTTTTGATAATATGGCAAGACCTTTTTCTAAACCCGGACCATCATAATATTTGAGAGAACTACGGTTGTCTTTTTGAAAAGAAGACTTGTAGATTAGTTTTATTTTTAAACGCTCCGAAACTTCTTTAAGCTTCTCAGCCGTTTTTAACATGGTTAATTCATCTTCTATTACACATGGACCGCTGATTAAAAATAACTCATCGCTGCCGCATGCTATATCTCCAACTTTTACAATTTTTGTCATGGTGTTGTTATTACATTCTTCTAAATAAATCTTCAATTCTTTCTATGGTAATTTTGTCTTGCCAATCGGTTCCTACCGCATGATTCCACATATGTGGCAGATTGTAGGAAACATGAGCCATAGCTGTTATGGTTTCATCACTCCAGTTAGCACTTAAGTTTTGAGGCAAGACTATACCGTGTTTTTTTAGCATGGTTTTAAACTCTGCAACACCTTCAGGGTAATAATCTCCCAAATGTTGGAAGGCTAAACAATTGGCATAACAATGTTTCTCTCCTAATATTTTACCTAAACCATAACTTAAGGCATGACAAACGCCAACTTCCGAATAGGTTAAACTTAGGCCACCCATTAAAGATGCTACCATCAATTTATCATCATTTTCAGGATTTTGTCCGGCATTATCACCCAAATAAATGTCTCTGCAAAGCTTTAGAGATTGTTCTCCATAAGCCATACTGTAGGCATTGTTTAGAATACCATCTCTGCTTTCTATACAGTGAATAAAGGTATCCATTCCAGTATAAAACCACTTATCAACGGGAACACTTGCAGTAAGTTCCGAATCTAAAATCACTTGATCGAAAATAGTCCATTCACACTTTAAACCCAGCTTTTTCTCCGGACCAGTTAAAACTGCTGTCATGCTACATTCTGCTCCTGTTCCAGAAATGCTTGGAACTCCAACATGATAAACACCGGGATTTTTAATTAAGTTTAATCCTTGATATTGTTGCGACTTCCCTTCATTACACAACATTAAAGAAAGTGCCTTGGCAATATCCATAATACTTCCCCCACCAATTCCAATAACACCCGATGGTAACCCTTTTGTAGCTAAAATTTCATCTCGAAGTGCATCTATTTGTTCTGTAGTTGGTTCATGCGGGTCTACATCAATAAAATAAATCAGGTCTTCAGCTTGTTGTTGTAATCTATTTTCGAGCTCTTTACCCTTAAAATACTGGTCAACCACATACACAAAATACTGTTGGTTCAAACCACGTTTTGGGGCAATAATTTCTGCTAATTGATTAAAACTACCACGACCAAAAACTGTTTTTTCTATTGATTTAAAATTTTTATGTGTCATTATTTTAAGCGGTTTGACCCAAAACCTGATGTAAAGACTGGCTCATTTTATTTAGTAACTCATCTAACTCGGCATCTGTCCATGAAGCTTTAATACCAAAAGAAATAAGTCTACCAATTGTTTCTTGAGTTTTTGGCAAATCAAGATTTAAATAATCTTGCGGAGCACCCAATAACTGAATATTGGTTTTAGCAGCTACCTTACCCTCCTTTATATGTTCCCATTGATTGATGAAATGGTACATATTTGTGAACCAATAATTAAAACCTGATATACCATTTGCATTAAAGGTATCTACTGCTTTTTGAGCCAATTCTGTATTGGGAAGCATTAGGTTTAAGAAAGTTGCAGAGTCGCCCTTTGGATCAGGAATAGTAGCAAAAGAAACTCCTGCAATTTTACCAAGCTCCTGCATCATTTTCGACTTAATGCGGTTATTGTTTTCTCTTATCATAGGAACTCTTCTGGTCTGAACCAAACCAATGGCTGCATGTAACTCAGAAATTCTGTAATTAAACCCTAGAACAGGATGGGTTTCCATACCACGGTTGTTCCCAATGTGACTGTGACCGTGATCTGAGTAATTATCTGCTAATTTATAGGCTTCTTCGCTATTTGTAACAAATACACCACCCTCTCCAGCAGTAGCTATTTTGAAAAAATCAAAACTATAACATCCAGTGGCACCAAATAATCCAGTTGAGGTACCTTTAAAACTTGCTGCCATTGCCTGACCAGCATCCTCAACCAATACCAAATTATGCTCTTTAACCACAGCCATAATCTCATCCATTTGAGCCATCTGTCCGCACATATGAACTAAAAGTACTGCTTTTGTTTTTGGTGTAATGGCTTTTTTTATACCTTCCGCACTTAAGCACAAGGTTTCATCAATTTCGGCAAATACAGGAAGTGCACCTGCAAAAATAACAGCTTCAACACTGGCTATATAAGTAAATGGAGGCACAATAACTTCGTCGCCAGCGCCTATACCTGCGGCAGCCAATGCACAAGAAACTGCAGTACTTCCGCTTGAAACTGCATGTGCATATTTTGCCCCCACTAATTTGGCAACTTCTGATTCAAATTCTTTGGCTTTCCAGATACCATTGCGCTGGGCATCATGGTTAAACCTAAAAAATATTCCAGTCTCTAACACATCGTTAATTTCTTTGCGCTCTTCAGCGCCATAATATTCTGTTCCTGCCATGTTAATTAATTATAAAGATGCAAAAATATCATTTATTTGGGAAAATCGCTCTTAATTTGTTTGTAATGATTTGAACAAAAACTTGATAATAATCAAATTTAATATACTTTAATTGCTACCAGTATAAGAAATAGAATGCAGGTAATTGATTAAGTGTTCTCCAACTAAATTAATTTTTTCACTTTGATTATCTCTCCTTTTACCAAAACCAAAAAGATATTGTTTATCATAGTGTTTTAATACCAGAGTAGCCCAAGTTTTTATATCACCAGACTCCAGAGATTCTATAGCAAGTCGATTGGTTAAATCTCCCATTCTCTTTTTCAATTTAAAAGTAGTCTCTATCAGCGTCTTTGTTTCAAAAACGCCATATTCTTGAATGATATGATCTAATCTTTTTTCGAAGGAATAATCTAAAAAATATACAAAACCACTTCTTATACCAGCATAAATGCCCGGAGGAACTTGAAGTCGTCCAATTAATCTGCTTTCATCCTCCACCCAAACTGGCATTTCCCAATTAAAATTTACACAATGCATGAAAATATTGTTTTCAAATTGCTCTTGTGTTGGTTGCTCTGGTAGGCCTAATGCCCCAAAAGCTGAACCTTTATGAGAAGCTAACTGCTCAATATCTATTACTTGAGCACCAGCCTTTGCTAATTCACCTAATACCTCTGTTTTTCCACTTCCAGTTAAGCCCCCCAAAACATTCAAATTGAAATTTGCATGTAAAAAGTCAAGTGCAGTGTTTCTAAAGGTTTTGTATCCGCCAGCAATAATAGTTACATCAAAACCAGCAGAACTGAGCAAATTAGCCATAATTCTACTTCTCAATCCTCCACGCCAACAATGAATAAATAGTTCTTTGTCCTCAAAATGGGTGTAAGCATAAGCCAAATAAGATGTAAACTTTGGACCAACGAGTTCATAACCCAATAAAACCGCCGAATTATGTCCTTTCTGTTTATAACAGGTACCAACCAATTTTCTTTCTTCATTGTTCAAAATAGGAAAAGAAATGGCCCCCGGAATATGCCCTTGATTAAATTCTCCTTCACTCCTTACATCCAGTAGCAAAGCCTTTATAGGCATGTTTAGGTATTCTTCAATAGTAGATATTTTTAACATAATTTTTCATTAAACTAAATTTCTCCAAAAAATACGTCAAATTTGCAATCGTATATGGAAGAAAAAGTCCTCATTATTGATTTTGGGTCGCAATATACCCAATTAATCGCCCGCAGATTACGTGAATTAAATGTTTATTCTGAAATTCACCCTTGTACGCACATTCCGGTATTGGATGTGCATACCAAAGCCGTTATTTTAAGTGGCAGTCCTTATTCCGTTAACGATGGCATATTACCAGATGTAGACCTAAGTGCTTATCGAGGTAAATTACCATTATTAGGTGTTTGTTATGGCGCCCAATTATTAGCAAAACAAAATGGCGGTTATGTGGTACCCAGTAAAATCAGGGAATATGGTAGGGCAAATTTAAAAGCAGTGCATTCCTCACCTCTATTGGCCGATGTGCCATTAGACAGTCAGGTTTGGATGAGTCATGGAGATACCATTCAAGACATACCAGAAAATTTCGAAATTATTGCAAGTACAGAGAGTGTTAAAGTTGCTGCCTTCAAAATTAAGGAAGAAGATACCTACGCTATTCAATTTCATCCTGAAGTTACGCACAGTGTGGATGGATTAACCTTGCTACACAATTTCATTTCAAAAATTGCAGGTTTACAACAAAATTGGACGCCCGCACATTTTATTGAAAATACCACTAGTGAGTTAAAACAAAAATTAGGCTCAGATAAAGTAATTTTAGGTTTATCTGGAGGTGTTGATTCCTCTGTTGCAGCTATGCTTTTAAAAGAGGCAATTGGATCGAACCTAACCGGTATATTTATAGACAATGGGTTACTCAGAAAAGATGAGTTTAACCAGGTTTTGCATGCCTACAAGAATATGGGAATTCATGTAATAGGTGTAGATGCGCGCAAAAAGTTTATAGATGCGTTGGCAGGCATTAGCGACCCTGAGCAAAAACGTAAAACCATTGGTAGAGTTTTCATAGAGGTATTTGATGAGGAAGCAAACAAGATCGAAAATACACAATGGTTGGCACAAGGAACCATTTACCCTGATGTAATTGAAAGCGTGAGCGTTAAAGGACCATCAGCAACCATTAAATCTCACCATAATGTGGGTGGATTGCCCGAAACAATGAAGTTAAAAATTGTGGAGCCGCTGAGAATGTTGTTTAAGGATGAGGTAAGAAATGTGGGAACAGCTTTGGGGATGGAGCGCATTATTTTAGACCGCCATCCATTTCCTGGACCGGGTTTAGCGATCAGAATTTTAGGTGAAATAACGGAGGATAAGATTCGTATTTTACAAGAAGCAGACCATATTTTTATTTCAGAATTAAAAGATAAGGGACATTACCAACAGGTATGGCAAGCGGGTGCAATCTTTTTACCTATTCAATCTGTTGGTGTAATGGGCGATGAAAGAACCTATGAAAATGTAATTTGTTTGCGTGCAGTAACTTCTGTAGACGGTATGACAGCAGATTTTTGCCACCTCCCACACGACTTTTTAGGCATGGTAGCAAATAGAATTATAAATGAAGTAAAAGGAATTAATAGAGTAGTTTATGATATTAGTTCTAAGCCGCCAGCAACCATTGAATGGGAGTAAATATGTTCACTAAGCATGTCATTTTTTGTATAAGTTTTAGCTTATTTTTTTCATTGGCGAATGCCCAAACAGATGAAAAAATAAATGCAATAGATAGTGTAAAGAAAGAATTACACATCTCACTTATTATGCCCTTTTGTAGTGCAGATATTTTAGAGAATACAAAACATAAAAATGCAGCAATTAGTGAAGCATGTAGAAATTATTACGAAGGATTTTTGCTCGCACTCGATTCATTCAAAACCACTGAAACGCCAATTTCCATTGAAGTTTTAGATACGAAACGAGATAGTTTAACATTTAGCAAATTATTGGCGAAAAAAGAAGTGGTTAATTCAGATTTGATCATTGGTCCGGTTTTGAAAGAAGGCAACGAAATGATGCTTGATTATTGTAAAAAATATAAAAAGTATCATGTTTCTCCCTTTTTAACCTTAACCAAAAGTGCCATAAACAATCCATATTTAATCTCAGTTTACCCTGATTTAAGCTATTATGCTGATTTCATTTTAGAAACAATCAAACAAAACAATAAAGAAGGTGCGCATGTATTTGTAGCTTATGGGAAAGAAACCAATGATAAAGTTATTAATGCCAGAATTAGTGCGATAAAAACAAGATACCCACAACTGATTATTAAGCAATTGGATATTAGCAAGATAAATGATTTTTCTAAAACATTTGATCCGCAAAAAAAGAACTATTTTATCCTGGCAAGTGAAAATGAGTACGCAGTTGGTTCAGCCTTAAGAAATTTAAGCGATACCCTACATTTTACCAATTTTGAAGTATATGGCTTTAGAAAATGGCTAGAATTTAAATCCCCTAATATTCATTTATTAGAAAGATTGAATGTAAAATTAATTTCTCCTTTTTATTTCGACTATTCGGAGGAAAGGAATAAAATCTTTGTATCTAATTACAGAGAGAAATACCATACTGAACCAGGAGAATATGCCATTGCAGGATTTGAACAAGGCTTATTTTTTATACGTTCTTTAATACTTCAACAAGGTAATATGAAAGATATTATCAATCAAAGCAGCATACAGCATCTGAGCAACAGGTATCAAATTAGGCAAAAAGACAATTCAAAAAGCTTACAAAACGATCAGTTAAATATTCTATTTTTTCAAGACGGAAAATTAAATCGTTTAAACTAGAGAACTGAACGAAATAATATAAATAAGGCCCCAGAAACAACAATAGATACGGGCAAGGTAAGAAGCCAAGCAATGGCAATACTTTTTATTGTTTTAGCCTGCAAATTCTTAATTCCTTTACTCGCAACCATTGACCCTGCAATTCCAGAAGATAGCACATGCGTTGTGCTTACGGGCAAACCCAACCAAGTGGAAATTCCAATAGTTGATGCAGCTACTAATTCTGCACTCGCTCCTTGCGCATAGGTTAAATGTTGTTTTCCTATTTTCTCTCCTATGGTAATAACGATTCGCTTCCACCCTACCATGGTTCCGAAGCCCAAACTCAAAGAAATCATTAGAATAACCCAAATAGGGGCATATTCGGTAATACTTTTTAGCTCATCTACTTCACTTTTTAGCTTTTGTTTATTGCTTAGGCTTAAATTTAGATTTTTACTTTTCAATAAGGTTTTAACCTCTTTACCTAATAACACCATATCTTTTCTGATACCAGCCTTTTGATGATTTTGAAGATCTGCAAGTACAACTCCTGTGGCTAAAATAGAATCAAAATTAGCAATATAATATTGGGTTTTGGAAAGGCTCAATTTTTCATCTGCATTGAGTTCATTGGCATCAATTTTTGAAACAATGGTATGAACTACACTTACATGGTCTCTAACATCTGATGTGTTTTTAGATAAATTTAAAGTAAAATATCCAGGAACTATGGCAATTAAAATGAGCATAACCAACCCAACACCTTTTTGACCATCATTAGAACCGTGAGAAAAACTAACGCCCGTGCAGGTTAATAACAATAGTAATCTGATCCAAAATGGAGGGGGTGCATTGGTAGCAGGCTCTTTAAAAATAAGTCTGCTTTTAACCACTTGGCGCAATACATACATTAAAAAGATTGCAAAGCTAAAACCAATTAGTGGTGACAAAATTAGTGAGAGTCCGATATCGCTGGCTTTAGCCCAATTTACATAACTAAAGCTGTTGTCTGTAGATACAAAGGCAAAGCCCAAACCAACGCCAATAATTGATCCAATTAAAGTGTGTGAGCTTGAACATGGCAAGCCTAGATACCAAGTTCCTAAATTCCAGGCAATTGCAGTTATAAGTAATGACAAAATGAGGGCTATATTGTGGTAGATATTTGTATCTAATAATAATTCTGTTGGTAACAGATTTGTAATACCCATAGCTACGGCTATTCCCCCAGCAAATACACCAATTGCATTCCATATACCACTCCAAATTACAGCAGCCCAAGGCTTTAATGAATTGGTATAAATTACAGTTGCAACCGCATTTGCCGCATCGTGAAACCCATTAAACATAATTATTCTACAATATTAGGTAGTCTTCCTAAGGTTCAATATTATGGAATTGTGAAATAATTGTTAGCAAAGGCATTACCTTTTATCAAAAAAAATCAGGTTGTATGAGTTAATGTATTTACTTTCGCCACATTAAATTTTTTAAAATAATGAAAAAACTGCTTTACACAATGATGGCACTCCTAATTTTAAGCACAGGAGTAAAAGCCGATGAAGGAATGTGGATTCCACTTTTGTTAAAAAAGTACAATTATGAGGAGATGAAAGCTAAAGGATTAAAGCTTACTGCCGAACAATTGTATGATGTGAATAATAGCTCTATGAAGGATGCTATTGTTTGGTTTAATGGTGGTTGTACGGGTGAAATTATTTCGAACAAGGGTCTAGTATTAACAAACCACCACTGTGGTTATGGTGCAATTGCAGAAAAATCTACCCCTCAGGATAATATCTTAGACAATGGTTTTTGGGCTAAAAATAATGGAGAAGAGAAACCTATTCAAGGTATGTGGGTTTCAATTGTTCAAAAAATTGAGGATGTAAGTGATAAAATTATCCCTGAATTGAAAGGACTTACAGAAAAAGAAAGAGCTGCTAAACTTCAAACCATTAGCAAACAATTAATTGATGAAGCCAAAAAAGGCAACAAATTAGAAGTGCAATTAAGAGAAATGTTTAAAGGTAACGCCTACTATTTGTTTACATTTCAGCGTTTCACAGATATTAGATTAGTGGGTACACCACCTCAATCTGTGGGTAAATTTGGTGGGGATGCCGACAATTGGATGTGGCCAAGACATACAGGTGATTTTAGTATGTTTAGAATTTATGCCAATAAAAATAATGAAGCCGCATCGTATGCCCCAGATAATGTTCCTTATGTACCTAAGCATTCTTTGCCAGTAAATACCAAAGGTGTTAAAGAAGGAGATTTTGCCATGGTTTATGGTTTTCCGGGAAGAACAAATAGATATGAATTCTCGCAAGGCATTGATCTAGCTGTAGAAAAAATCAATCCAACCATTGTAAATTTAAGAGATATTCGTTTAAAGGCTTGGAAAGAAGTAATGGATAAAAATGAGGGCGACAGACTAAAACTGTCTGCTAATTATGCGCAAATTGCGAACTATTGGAAATATTTTATCGGACAAACAGAGCAGTTAAAGCGTTTAAAAGTATATGATTTCAAGAAAGAAAATGAAGCCAAATTTAACGCTTTTGCTAAGGGTAAGGCTGAATATGAAAATGTATTAACGAATGTTGAAAAAGCCTATCAAGCCTACAAACCATATGCTTTACAAAGAACCTATTTATCGGAAGGAATTTTAGGTGTGTCTATGAATGCCAAGGCAAGTGCTTTACTTGGGTATGCAAATAATATCAACAAAGACACTGCCGCTGCAAACAAAGCACTTAAAAGTGCAATGGCTTCAAATGCAGAATTTTATGACGCCTTTTTTCCAAGTGCTGATGAGAAAATTTTAGCTCAAATATTAGAAATGTATTTCAATTCTATTCCAAGCGATCAGCATCCTGCCTATATGGCAACCATTTTGAAAAGCAAGGGTAAAACCAATACTGAGAAATTCAGAAATTTTGCCAAAATGGTTTATACAAAAAGTATGTTTACCAGTTTAGAAAAGTTAGATGCCTTTGCAAAATCTCCAAGTTACAAAAAGTTAATGGCCGATCCATGTTTTGCGATGGTAAATGCATTTTATAATCACTATTTAAATAATTATAAAGAAAAAGTAGACGCTTTCAACGATGCAATTGGGCCAGAAGGCAGAAGTTATATTAAAGGTTTAATGGAAATGAACCCAAATAAAACCTTTTATCCAGATGCTAATTCATCATTACGTTTAACCTATGGAAGCGTTCAGTCGTACGAACCTAAAGATGCCGTAAAATTTGATTATATCACAACCATGGATGGTATTATGGAAAAATATAATCCTTCAGATTTTGAATTTAATGCGCCACAGAAACTAATAGATTTATATCATGCAAAGGATTTTGGTGATTATAAAAATGCCGATGGTAAAATGCCAGTTGCGTTCATAACCAACAATGATATTACTGGAGGAAACTCTGGGAGTCCGGTTATAGACGGTAATGGAAATCTTATTGGCCTTGCATTTGACGGAAATTGGGAAGCTATGAGCGGAGATATTGTGTTTGATGCCAAATATAAAAGAACGATAAATGTAGATATACGCTATGTCCTTTTCTTGATCGACAAATTAGGAGGAGCACCTCATATTGTGCAAGAAATGAATTTAGTTAAATAGAAATATTTAAGTATAAAAAAAAGCCCGGCGTTAATTACGCTGGGCTTTTTTTTATACTTAAATTATGGTTTTAAAAATTCAATTGGGCTTGAATTCTCATTAATTGTCCAATCTGACGGTTATTCTGTAAAGCAAAATCTTCAAACCTGCGGTTAGAAAAAGTATACATTACAACTAACTCAAAGTTTTTATTTGGTTGCCATTCTGTGCCAATTTCAAGCTCTTTAACATCATAACTTCTTGCATCTCTTTCGTGTTTTTTCCCTCCTTGATAGTATTGAACCCTAGAAAATGGAATGAGTAATTGATTACCTATCTTCTGATAATAGCTTAAAGTTACATATCCACCATGTAAATCTCGCAATTCAATTGAATCAGTTTCTTTATTAAATTCTGGCCCCCTACCTACATTATATTCTGCCATAATTCCAAAAGGTTTAGGATATAAAATAAATGAAGCAGCTGCACGCTGGTCTAAGTAATTTAAGTCGGCATTTGTTTTTACCCCAGTACTTAATTGATCTTTTGCCACAACAAATTTACCAGAATACGCTTGAAGTGAAGGCTCAATAATCTGATTGCCAATCTTAAATGGATAGGCTATTCGGGTAAAGGCATGAGGTTCATTGTTCAACTCAGGTTTATTGGCTGTTTGTCCGTTATATAATCAAAAACCAAAAACCCCATAATCTCCGCTACCTTTTAAGCCAGAACTAACCAATTCACTGAATAATTTCCTTACCTCTTTTGGTGCGTAGTAAAAAAACACACCTAAATCACGCTCGTTTGATACCGCGCTATTTAAGGCATCATTTCTATCTAGGGCTAATCTATTCTGACTTGATTGCATATTTTCAAAACCATAGGCAATCTTACTTTGCCCAATTCGGAATCTAAATTCATTATTATCATCTAAACCAATATCAAAATATGCATCTCTTAATTGACCAAAATGCAAACTTGTAGTGCTTGCAGAACTGGCAAAATCTGGTTGTAAGTAAAAATATACCCGTTTATTTATTTGTCCGAATAAAATTACGCGCATACGACGAATAAAAAAACCACCATCCGCACCCCAAGAACGGTCACATTGTTCGCATTTCAATTTATCATTCGTTTCAAAAAGTCTATTATACCTTACTTGCTGGTATCCCCTTATTGAGAATGATTCAAACCATTTTTTTGAAATAGGCGCAGGTAAGCTTTCAGATTTCTCTTGACCGAACCCATTTTTAGATAAAACTACCAGTAAAAGTAGCATAATGATTGAAAACTTGTTTTGTAAACGCATACAATTGCTTAACATTAAATTTAAATAGTTAAAGTGGTAAAATTTTCTTAATATATTAATTATTAAATATTTAACTAAACAGAAAACCTCTATTTGTTAATTAATTGCTAATTAATTGTTAAGAACTCGGCACAAGAATATTAAGTTATTGTTAACATAATGTTAAGTCCAAACATTTATTTTAAGTTTGCCTCCAGAAAATTAATACCATGAACTTTAACACAATCATCCAATTATTTACACCTAAAGACAAGGTGTTTTATTCTTTATTTGAACAAGTTGCATTAAATGTGGCAGAAATGGGTCGACTCATGAAAGATGTTGTTGCGGAGCCCGATTTCAGTAAGAGAGGAGTTGTTATCAAAAAATTAGAAGATTTAGAGCATAACAACGACAATCTAACCCATCAAATTTTTAATGAGCTAGGCAGAAATTTCATCACGCCATTCGACAGAGAAGACATTCATCATTTGGCAAATGCCTTAGATGATATTTGTGATTATATTTATGCTTCTGCGAAAAAAATAAACTTTTATAAAGTTGACCCTAGTGATAGTGGCATTCAAAAAATGGCGGATATTATTTCTATGGGAGCAGAATCTATTAAAATTGCTGTTTTAGAACTTCGTAATATGAAAAATATGCGAAATATTACGGATGCCATCGCAAAAGTAAATACTTACGAAAATCAGGCAGACGACTTATTTGATATGTGTATTGAACGACTTTTTGAAACCGAAAATGATGTGAAAATGCTGATCAAGAAGAGAGAAATTTATCAGGTAATGGAAATTGCCACAGATAAATTTGAAGATGCGGCGAATGTGATGGAATCTATAGTAGTTAAGTACGCATAAACCAAAGCGTTAACCATGACATTCCTTGTAATTATTATTATATTGGCATTGGTATTTGATTATATCAATGGCTTTCACGATGCGGCAAACTCTATTGCTACCATTGTTTCAACCAAAGTTCTTACACCTGTTCAGGCTGTAATTTGGGCGGCATTTTTCAACTTTGTGGCTTTCTTTATTTTTAAAGACCATGCGGTGGCTAACACCATTGGTAAAACGGTTCATAAAGAATTTATTACTTTAGAAGTAATTTTTGCCGGCCTTATTGCTGCCATCATCTGGAATTTATTTACCTGGTGGTACGGAATTCCATCTAGTTCTTCGCATACATTAATTGGTGGATTTGCTGGCGCAGCTATCGCACATGCATTCATAACCGTAGACGGCGTTACCATTCCTAAAATTGTAGAAATGGATAAAATTACCAAAACCGTTCTATTTATTTTTATTGCACCCATTATGGGAATGGCCATATCCATGTTTATCACGCTAATCACTATAATCCGAAATGTTTGGTATAGGATAGGGCTGATCATTTTGGTGGCAATCGGTACATTCTTTTTATTTGATCAATTAGAGCAAAGTAAACTTGAAACAAACCTGGCTAAATATTACCAAATTGAGAAATATCAAAAAGCAGTTGCAACTGATACTTCCATACAAGCTAAATTAGATTTGGCCATCAGTCATTTTGATCAAACTAAACCATTAATAAAAGATTATAATAGCCTTGGTGCTGAAAATTTAGCCACTGAAATGGCCAAAATTGATTCAAGTATTGATGTCAAAAAACTTAGTAAAGACCTATCAAAAGCTGATAATTCGAGCATTGTTTGGGGAATTATGATATTAATAGGAGTATTTATTTTAACCTATATCTATGTTGAAAAAGTAAAAACGCCAAGCGCATTTAGAATTTCCAATATGTTTAAAAAGCTTCAATTGCTATCCTCTGCTGCATTTAGTATTGGGCATGGAGGTAATGATGCGCAAAAAGTAATGGGAATTATATCTGCAGCAATGTTGGCCAATGGAAATATTACAGATTTTAAACAAATGCCAGATTGGGTTCCTTTGGCTTGCTATGCCGCCATTGGCTTAGGAACTTTAAGTGGGGGCTGGAAAATTGTTAAAACCATGGGTTCAAAAATTACAAAAGTTACCCCATTAGAAGGTGTAACAGCAGAATCTGCAGGTGCATTAACCTTATTTATGACAGAACAAATGGGAATTCCTGTAAGTACCACTCATACAATTACAGGTTCTATTATTGGAGTAGGAGCAACAAAAAGATTATCTGCTGTGAGATGGGGCGTAACGGTAAACTTGCTTTGGGCATGGATATTAACCATCCCTGTAAGTGCCTTATTAGCCGCTTTAACCTATTACATAGTTAAACTATTCATATAAGCTATCATACCAAAAAAGCCCTTGAATCTGAATTGATTCAAGGGCTTTTTTATTAAACAATTTCTAGATTTTTACTCGAAGTTTCTTGCGAATAACTTA
Organism: Sphingobacteriales bacterium; assembly: GCA_021298155.1. Lineage (GTDB taxonomy): Bacteria > Bacteroidota > Bacteroidia > UKL13-3 > UKL13-3 > B1. The sequence goes on from JAJTEN010000038.1 coordinate 45,796, forward strand.
AGATAATATCTATACTAGTTTGACTGGGTTCTTGCGCCAATTGCTCCAAGTTTGAGATCCCATTTTGTAATTGAATAAATGCTTTGTTTAAGTGATTATCTAGCATCATTTGAGATTCAATTTCCAGTGTTTCTTGTGCAGATAACTCCCCATACAAGTATCTCAATAAATCGTTTTCAGTGTAATTTTTTGCCATAAGCAGGAATTTCTTTTGCCTAGATAACGCCTGCCACTGCAAATTTATTTTACTTAATTAAGAATTACTCTTCAAATCCAAGATTAGTTGGTTGATTATGAGGATCTTTTTCTTTAGCATAAGGAATGGTTGGCCTAACTGAAGCATCCACCAGTTCAAAAGTAATATCATCAAACCACAACTGGCCTCCCCCGCTTAGTAAGGCTCCATATGCAATATTGGTAGCTTTTTTAGGTACATCTACCACTATTTCATAGCGTTGAAAATCATTTGAACCTTTTATTTTACGATTTGCCATATTATCAAAAACGCAAGGATCAGTTGGTTTATTTCCATCTATACGTAACCAAAATCCAGCCCAACCATTTACATCAGCAGTTTTTATATAACCAGAAAAACGAATTCGCTTACCAGCAAAATTTCCCGGTTTTAAATTCTGCACAAGTGTACCAAATCCCCTAACCCGAGTGCTCGCTGAACGAATAGTTGCCGCATTTGTTCCATTAATTCCTGCTCCATTTTCAATACCTATCTCGTATTGATCTGGATTACTTCCGGCTTTGTACCAGCCTTTTGGAACTTCGAAAGAAAACATTGCTACTAGAGCTACCAATAGCAATGCCATTTTTGCTTTTGCATTCATAACATTGATAATTAAAGGGTTTATAAAAAAACAAGTTGTGTAAAAAATGAGATTTAATTAAATCTGCATTCCTTTAGCAACCATCAATTTGCGTAAATTATTTAAGGCATAACGCATTCTGCCTAAAGCAGTATTTATACTTACGCCTGTTTTATCTGCAATTTCTTTGAAGCTCATATCGCCCCAATGACGCATGATAAGCACTTCACGTTGTTCTAAAGGCAAACGCTTAATGAGATTTTTGATCTCTGTTTCAGTTTGCAGTTTCATAATCTTATCTTCTTTGCTTTCATCGGCAAATACCAAATAATCAAAAATGCCATTTCCCTCACTATCGGTAATGGTAACATCTCTTTTTATTTTTCTGAGATAATCAATTGTTAGGTTTCTACCCACGCGCACTGCCCAAGCTCCAAATTTGCCTTCTTCATTATAATTACCAGACCGTAAGGTGTTGATAATTTTAATAAATGTTTCCTGAAAAATATCTTCAGCTAAAGGTCTATCCCTTACCAAAAGATAAATTGCAGAAAAAACACTACGCTTGTTGCGTTTGATTAATTCTTCGAGAGCTGCTTGTGTGCCTGATTGGTATAGCTTTACCAGTTCGTGGTCACTAATTTTCTGCATGTTCATGGTTGTTTAAATTTAAAGGTGAAACCAAAGAGAAATATTAGTGTAGAATTTGTAATCTATAAGCTATGTATTTTTAGGTGTTGTAAATTGTTTTGTAAAACGAATATAGCATTTGAAATGAGAAAAACAAGCGTTAGGAAAAAAAAATTTATTTTTTTCTGTTTGACCCTAAATGAAATATTAAACCGCAATAATAATTTCCAAGCATAAAGTTTGGTTTCACTTCTACTTGCAAGGCTGCAGGTATAGGACCATTTACATTTGAATATTTTTCATATCCAAAATTATTTTGTGCAAACAAAAAATCATATCCAAGGCTTAAAGATACATGCTGCTTAATGTATATATTAGCACCAATCCCTCCCTGAAAAACCAAGGTATTAACCCGAAGCGGATTAAATTTTATAACACCTATAGAATCTGAATAGATATTATATCCATGGGTTTGCATCCATCCAAATCCGAGACCACCTTTTACAAATAAATCGAAACTCTCCTGAAAATAACTTGCTTTTGCACCTGCCAACAAAATATTCTGACGCCAAGGTTCAAATACTTGCACGGTTCTATAATTAAATTGATAAATTTTAATTAAGGCTGCCTCATCCACTTCATTGGTATTGTTAACATACTGCAAGTAGGGTTGTAGCATTTTTTGTTTGCGATTATCTTCTACCGATATACTAATACTCCTTCCTCCTATTGCCATTCCTGCATAGGTATTGTATACATCTTTACTACCATACAATCCATAAGGAATGCTTGAACCAAAATAAACCCCAACAGATTGTGGATAAACCGGTGCAGAGAAATGTATAAAGATGAAAATAAAAACTCCGGAAGCGATAGTTTTTTTTAATCTTGCAGTGCTATTCATATTCAATATTCGTAATTACCGACATGCAAGATAAAAATATTCTGATAAAAGGTGCGAGGATGCATAATTTGAAAAATGTTTCCTTAACAATTGAACGAAATAAATTAACCATTGTTACTGGTGTTTCTGGTTCTGGCAAGAGTAGCTTAGTTTTTGATACGCTCTATGCCGAGGGACAAAGAAGATATGTAGAAAGTTTATCTGCCTATGCAAGGCAATTTCTTGGCAAAATGAACAAACCAGATGTGGATACCATCCAAGGAATTTCACCAGCCATAGCCATAGAACAAAAAGTAAATACCAAAAATCCTAGAAGTACGGTTGCTACAAGCACTGAAATCTACGATTATTTAAAATTATTATTTGCTAGAATTGGTGTAACCTTCTCCCCTATTTCTGGAAAACGGGTAATTAGGCATACCATTGAAAATGTTTGCGATGCCATTTTATCTTATCCAGACGCAACCAAAATATACCTTTTGGTTGCCTTGCAAACATCATCCGATTCATTATCTAAAGAACTAGAATTACATTTAAAGAATGGTTTCAATCGGATGTATGCAAATGAGGAAATCAAAGATATAGAAGACTATTTAACTGAACTTTCAGCAAAAAGTAATGACTCAGCTCAATCGAATAAAACAAAGAAAAAGCAGGCTGAACCCAAGCAAAACACTTATCTAATGATTGATCGATTTGCGGTGGAACATTTTAATGAAGATTTCAATAACAGAATAAGCGATTCGGTTCAAACCGCTTTTGCCGAAGGCCAAGGAGAATTGGTAATTATGGTAGATGGAATTGAAAAAAAATGGGTTTACTTTAATAATCGTTTTGAAGAAGATGGGATGAGCTTTGAAGAACCTAGCGTTAATTTTTTTAGCTTTAATAACCCATATGGCGCATGCAAAACCT
>JAJTEN010000039.1 GCA_021298155.1 Sphingobacteriales bacterium
TGTTTTGTCCAACCACTACCTACGAATGGCTGTGGGTAATCAAATTTATAAAATGGTCTAACTGCATTAGTTGAAACAACTCTCATCATTCTGTTGGAAGTAGATGCGCCCTGACAAACATATTTAGGAGCTGTTACATTCAACGTTAATGGCGTACAACTAGCTGCAGCGCAGGTTTTATTCGACGCAAAGCTGTACATACATGTGCCGCCCACATTGTTTCTAGCCATTAAATAAACAGATGTATTTGGGTTCAGACCAGAAATAAAATGTACATTACCTTGATTGGCATTTACCCATGAAGCACCTGAATCTAAACTAATTTCTGGGTTCAAACCTGTTATATTAAAACTTACAGAATTACTTGTAAAGGGTCCACAACTAACTGCAGGAGCACTTGGTTTATTTCTTACTTGCACCAATTTTTCTGCTATTAAACTGCCGCAAACTCCGGTAAATCCTCGCACGCCCAATATACTATTGGCCGATAATCCTTTTACCCATTTGGTATTAGAGGTGGTAGAATCTATGAGGAATTCGTTTACTGTAAACAAATAATAATCCATGCCACTTGTGGCAGTTAACAATACGCTATCGGAAGAACAGATGGTATCTTTAGAAAGGCTAAAACTTACCTGTGGCTTATTGCCACCTGAATTTACGATAAATGGTGAGCTAATAACCGAGCAATTTGCTGTGTTAGTTACCCTAACAGTATAGTTTCCAGCTGAACCTACTTTTATACTTTGGGTAGTTAAATTACCTGGCTGCCATAAGTATGTAAAACCCGTTCCGCTATTAGCAGTGAGTGTTATAGAATCGTTGCCACAAATGGTATTTGGCCCCGTTATATTGGCTGTAGGTTTGGCTACCACTTGTATTGTAATTTGCGCATTAGCAGAAGTTCCACTGCTATTACTCGCTCTAAATCTAACTGTTCTAAACCCAACCGAATTCATTACAATTTTAGGATTTTGTTGGGTAGATGCATTGGGAAAATTACCTAAAAAATCCCAGGCAAACGATGTTGGACTATTCGTTGCAGTACCAGTAAATTGAACTGTATCGCCTACACAAAATATAGAACTGTTTGCAGGTGAAGTAATGGTAGCAACAGGCAAATTACCCGGAGAAATGGTAAATGTTTTTACATAAACCGCATCGCCCGATGTGCCGTTATTGGAATTGGTAGCATTTAATGCAGTGTAAAAAGTAACAGTACCCACCGCAGGGTTAGGGGCTGTCCAACTAAAACTCCATTGATTTTGAGAAGTACCAGATACAGTATGTCCTATATAGGTTCGGCCCGAACCGATTTGCGATTGTGAGCCTGTACCAGCGGCAAAAGAACCCGCCATGGTATTACTCGCATTTAAAGCCGTTACCTGAAAGCCATTTTTGCTGGTAGCGGCAGATTGTGCGCTAAAAGTTAAATTATACGTTACACCTGGCGCATAGCCTCCCGCAGGTAAACCCGTTAAGGTAATGGAAGCATGAGCAGCACCAGAACTAATAGCCGAACCACTATGGCAACCCGTACAAGTGCCCTCTGAAGGAGCGTTGGTGCTGCCAGCAGGAGCTGTAGATTGGTTGGTAAAGGTTAGGGTGCTTATAGCCATTAAGGCAGATAAAAAGATAATGCGTAGCGATTTATTAAGAGATATTTGTTTCATATTGTTTATTAAAGCGTAACAAAATTACACTAAAAAAGTAATAAAAAAAGCCTGTAATCTTTCAATTACAGGCCAGTTCTAGCTAGAGAAAAAAGCTTAGTTAACTAACCAAGTTTCTTTTCCTGCAATTAATTTATCTAAATCTCCAGGTCCCATTTTTTCTTTGGCATAGGCTATTTGGGCATTAAACAATTCATCGAATGTTGCTTTTTTACTATTTACATAAAACACCCCAAACGGACGAGGGAAATGATTTTCATCTGCAGGATCGTCGTAGAACCTAGACAAAATAGTTGCTTTCACCAAATCAGTTTCATCATGTACCCACAGATCGCTTACTGCGCTATCATTTAGGTCTACAATAACGGGTTTAAATCCATCTAGTTTAATTCCCTTATCGGCATTTTCTCCGAATACCAGAGGCTTGCCGTGTTCCATCATTAATGTTTCCTCCTTCTTGCTAGATTTTTCTGTAAACACCTCGAAAGCACCATCATTAAATACATTACAATTCTGGTATATTTCTACTAAAGAGGTTCCTTTATGATCATACGCCCTGCGAATCATTGCTTGTTGATGTTTTGGATCTCTATCCATGGTTCGGGCTACAAAGGTAGCATCGGCGCCAAGACTCAACGCAATTGGATTAAAAGGATGATCTACCGAACCCATTGGAGTAGATTTAGTTATTTTTCCTTGCTCAGAAGTTGGAGAATATTGTCCTTTTGTAAGACCATAAATTTGGTTGTTAAAAACCAATAAATTCACATCTGGATTTCGGCGCAAAAGGTGTATAAAGTGATTTCCACCAATACTCATTGAGTCGCCATCACCTGAGATAATCCAAACAGATAACTCTGGCCTGGTAGCTTTCAATCCTGTTGCAATTGCTGTAGCTCTTCCATGTATCGAATGCATTCCAAAAGTTTCCATATAATAGGGAAAACGTGAAGAACAACCGATGCCAGAAATAAAAACAAACTCTTCTTTGGGTCTGCCTAAGTCTGGTAGAACCGTTTGAACTTGTTTTAGAATGGAATAATCTCCGCATCCAGGACACCACCTAACTTCTTGATTTGAAGCAAAATCTTTTGCTGTTAATTTTTCTGTTGTAGCTGTCATGATTTTAATCTAAAATTTGTTTGATTTTCGCAACCACCTCATTACTCATGAAAGGTTGTCCTTGGATTTTATTATATGGAATGGCATCTACAAAATATTTATCCCGGAGAATTTTCACTAATTGTCCGTTGTTTAATTCTGGAACTACCACTTTTTTGAAGCGTTTGAGTAAATCTCCTAAATTTTTAGGGAAAGGATTAATGTATCTAACGTGTGCATGAGAAACCTTGTAACCCTCTTCAATTAAAATAGAAGTGGCCGTTTTGAGGGCACCGTAGGTTCCACCCCAACCTAAAATTAGTAAATCACCACTTTCTTCTCCTGTATCAATGGTTTGATCCGAAATAAAATCTGCAACTTTATCAACTTTTTCCTGACGGATCTGGGTCATTAATTCATGGTTAGCAGCATCATAACTAATATTTCCAGTAATGTTTTGTTTTTCTAAACCACCAATTCTATGCTCTAATCCTTTGGTGCCAGGAACAGCCCAAGGCCTGCTTAATTTTTCATCTCTAAGGTAGGGCATAAACGGCTCATCGCCGGCTTCTCGTGCTGCGGCAAAATGCACTTGAATATCTGGCAAACTTGCTGTATTTGGGAACTTCCATGGCTCAGCACCGTTGGCAATATACCCATCACTTAAGAAAAATACAGGAATCATATGTTCTAGGGCGATTTTACATGCCTCAAAAGCCAAGGTAAAACAATCTGATGGAGATTGGGCCGCAAGCACTACAACCGGACATTCCCCATTTCTTCCAAACATTGCTTGCATTAAATCTGCTTGTTCCGTTTTTGTTGGCATACCTGTACTTGGGCCGGCGCGTTGCACGTTTACAATAACCAAAGGTAACTCTAGCATAGTAGCTAATCCAATGGCTTCTCCCTTTAGGGCAATACCCGGACCAGAAGAACCAGTAATAGCGAGATGTCCGCCAAATGCAGCGGCTGCCTGGTTTCCCATAATGCCTCTGTATACGCCTGGCTCCATTTTGGCTGCAGCTACGGTGTATCTATTGGCAAACATCTCAGTAGTTTCACCATAATTCCAACCCGCGTTTAACACCTTTAAGTTGGCATTCATTACCGCTTCATTTTTACTAAATTTAGATTTAATAAAATTCAAGGTATTTTCCATTGGGCGGTGGTACATCCAATAAACCAGACCTAACACAAACATGTTCTTACAACGGTCTATTTCTTTGGTTGTTAATCCACTATCTGCTAATGCAGCGCGTGTAATTTTGGTAACATCTATGGTTTTTAAATCATATTCTGATAATGATCCGTCGGTGAGTGGATTTTTATCCTCAGGAACATTTGCCAAACGCATATTTTTGGCATCAAAACCATCAGTATTTGCAATAATTACACCACCTTTTTTTAGACTCTTGATATTTACCTTTAGCGCAGCTACGTTCATTGCTACCAAAACATCAGATTGGTCGCCTGGGGTATTAATTTTGGTTGAACCAAAATGAATTTGAAAGCCAGAAACACCCGCAAGTGTTCCCAACGGAGCACGAATTTCTGCAGGAAAATCTGGAAAAGTAGCTAAATCATTACCATGTAGGGCCGTTGCATTCGTAAATTGAGTACCTGTAAGCTGCATTCCATCACCGGAATCACCGGCAAATCTGATTACAACTGAGGCTAACTCTTTATCTGTGGTTGCTGTCATTTTATATTAATTGTTCAGAATAAGATACTTAACTTTTTATTGTTCTATATTTTTTGTGGCAGCAAAGAAATGGTTTTTCCACCTCAAAAAAAAAGGTTGAAGCATTTGATTCCTTAAATCCGAATCCCTTTCTTTGAAGAAAAAATATATATATGAATATCAAACTGTTCGTTACGGGTGGCACATTCGATAAAGAATATAATGAATTAAACGGACAATTGTTTTTTAAAGAAACACATATTTATGAAATTTTAAAACTGGGGAGAAGTCGCTTAAACCTTAACATACAAACACTAATGCTGATAGATAGTTTAGACATGAGTGATTTAGATAGAAGTTTAATTGCTGAAAACTGCCAAGATTGTGAAGAAAATCGAATAGTAATAACACATGGGACAGACACCATGACCCAAACTGCAGCTTATTTAGCCAGCAAAAACATTGAAAAAACCATTTTAATAACCGGCGCAATGATTCCCTATAAATTTGGCTCAAGCGATGGTCTTTTTAACCTTGGGGGCGCTTTAGCCTTTGCACAAACCCTACCAAATGGTGTATATATTGCCATGAATGGCCGCTATTTTCATTGGAATAATTGCCGCAAAAACCGAGACTCAGGGATATTTGAAGAAATTGGTAATTAATAGAGTGTTAAGTTTTAAGTGTTAAGTAACCCGTAATTCGTAATCCCCAACTCCCTTCTATTGAATCATCTGCCAGAGTTTATCTTTTAGTTCATCTAATCCCACTTGGGCAGCAGAGCTGATGAATACGTGAGGCACTCTAGGAAGTGTTTTCTTTAGTGCTTTTAATTCTTCTTCACTTAATAAATCGCATTTGGTAATGGCTAATAAGCGCGATTTTTGAGATAATTCTTTGTTATAAAGTTTAAGTTCTTTTAACAAAATATTATATTCTACCTTAATATTTTCGCTTGTAGCCGGCACCATAAACAACAAGGTTGCATTCCGTTCTATGTGCCTTAAAAACCTTGTTCCTAATCCTTTTCCCTCATGCGCACCCTCAATAATTCCGGGTATATCTGCCATAACAAAGCTTTGGTATTCTCTGTATGGAACAATACCTAAATTTGGCACCAAAGTAGTAAATGGGTATGCAGCAATAGCTGGTTTTGCAGCAGTGATTACAGATAACAAGGTAGATTTACCTGCATTAGGAAAGCCTACCAATCCTACATCTGCTAAAATTTTTAATTCTAATATGCGCCATTCTTCTTTGCCTGGAACGCCGGGTTGAGCATGTGTTGGTGCTTGATTAACTGAAGTTTTAAAATGATAATTTCCTAATCCACCTCTGCCGCCAGCCGTTAATACATGTTCTTCACCATGGGCTGTAACCTCAAATAAAAATTGTCCAGTTTCGGCATCTTTAGCTACTGTGCCCAATGGCACTTCAATGATTTCATTTTTACCATCTTTTCCTTTTCTGAGTCCAGCATCACCATTTTTACCAGGTTCTGCAATAACATGTTTTCTATATTTCAAATGCAATAGCGTCCACAAATTGGCGTTTCCGCGTAAAATTATGTTTCCACCATGTCCGCCATCGCCGCCATCTGGACCACCCTTAGCAGTATGTTTATCGCGTAAAAAATGCATAGCACCCGCTCCACCTTTACCACTTCTACAACATATTTTAACGTAATCTACAAAATTTGATTCGGCCATAAGAAAAGATATTGATACTCATTTACAATTAATAAAACGTAAAAAAGCCCACAAAGATAAACTTTATGGGCTTTATAATTACAAAAGATGTTTAAGCCTTATCTATTTCTGCGCACAAAGCGTTAAAGATAACCTCAATTTCACCAATTCCAGGTATTCCTTTATATTTATTCTGACCCAAATAATAATCTTTCACAGGCATGGTTTCTGCGTTGTAAACATCAATCCTATTCTGAATGATTTCGGGATTTTGATCATCGGCTCTTCCACTGTCTTGCCCGCGCAACAACAAACGCTTGCGCAATTCTTCTTCTTCTACTTCCAATGCTAACATGAGGCTAATTCCAGTGCCTTTGCTGTGCAATAGATCATCTAATGCCTTGGCTTGAGCCGAAGTTCTTGGGAAACCATCAAAAATAAATCCTCTGGGATCGGCTTGTTTATTTACCTCAGAAGCCAACATTCCAATGGTAACCTCATCGGGTACTAATTTACCTTGATCAATAAAACTTTTGGCTAACAAGCCTAACTCAGTACCACCTTTAATGTTGGCTCTAAAAATATCGCCGGTAGATAAATGTACCAATTGATATTTTTCAATTAACTTGGCAGATTGCGTTCCTTTACCAGCTCCCGGAGGTCCGAATAAAACAATATTTAACATATGACTAGAATTGAAGCTGCGAATAAAATAGAAAGTTTTGGATTCATCAATGATTTTTATAATAAATTTAGGATCAGCCCTATTTAGCGAGAGCTTCCATTATTTTTTCTGGACTACGAGCAATGGTTGCCTTATTACCTGAAACAATAATTGGTCTTTCCATTAATATTGGATTTTGAACAAGCACCGCTATCCATTCTTCATTACTCAGATTTTTACCTTTAAACTGTTCCATAAAAATAGGTTCTTTTTGCCGAATGAGATCAAAAGGATCCATATTTAATAATTTTAATAAATCCCTTACCTCTTTTTTTGTAAGTGGATTTTTCAAATAATCTACTACCGTAAAAGCTAGTTGTTGTTGTTCTAAAGCGGCTAATGCAGCTCTACTTTTTCCGCAACGATTATTGTGATATAACGTATACATACTTGCAAATATAGATACTTCACAGGTGCTTTAGGTTAGACTGAACCTAATTTGCCATCAGAAGATTTTCCTTAAACACAAAAATATCAAATAATTACCATACCTTTGACCCACTTTCAATTTTTATCTGCTTAATCTTATTTTAAAAGTATAGGCACAAAAAATTACAGTGCACTAACAATTAAAATATACATGGCCAAATCACAAGAAACCTTTAGCAAAAAAGAAAAAGAAAAATTAAAGCTTAAAAAGAGAAAAGAAAAAGAGGAAAAGAAAGCTGACCGAAAAGCAAATTCACAAAAAGGCCAAGACCTCTCGGACATGCTTGCTTACGTAGATGAAAACGGCAATTTAACTACTACCCCACCCGATCCAAAAAAACGGAGAGAAATTAACCTTGAAGATGTGGTGATAGGCGTTGGAAAGCAAATGCCAGCAGAACCAGAAGAAACCACCAGAAAAGGTGTTGTTACCTTTTTTAATGAGTCTAAAGGATATGGATTTATCAAAGATGCCAAAAACCAGAATGGAATATTTGTTCACATGAACGGCTTAATAGATCAAGTGAAAGAAGGCGATAAGGTAACTTTCGAAATTGAAATGAATCACAAAGGAGCCAATGCCATCAAAGTAAAATTTGATAAACCAGAAAAAGCGGCTTCAACTACAAACTCAACTCCTACTGAACCAGCTGCAAACGCTGCACCAGAAGCTGAATAAACCTATTTGTATAAAAAAGTTGCGCAGGCATCTGTGCAACTTTTTTTTATACCGCTTGGTATATTTGCCTTAAATTTCTAGCCAAGCCGTTATAATCTAATCCATACCCCACCAAAAACTGATTAGAAACTTCAAAACCAACATAATCAATTTGCAGTTTAACTTTTAGGGCATCTGGCTTAAGTAATAAACTACATACGGCTAAACTTTCCGGCTCATATCGAAGTAAATCTGTGATTAAAAAATCCATGGTGAGACCGGTATCTATAATATCCTCCAGAATAATTATAGGTCTATTGGCTATATTTTGGTTCAAACCTATAAGCTCTTGAACCTTGCCCGAACTTTGCATGCCCTGGTAACTGTTTACCTTTACAAATTGAATTTCACAATCAAATTGAATGGCTTTTAACAAATCTGAAGCAAACATAAAAGAGCCATTTAGCACGGCAATAAAAATGGGTTTCCGGGATGAGTAATCGGCATTTAACTGTTGAGCCAATTGCGCAATACGAGCCATAATTTCTGCTTCGGTTAAGAATAATTGAAAAGCTTGATTGTTAATGAGCAATGCATCCATATTTGGAAATTTGTCCAAAAATAGCCTTATTGTTGCAAGAAAAAACCACTAGTGAAAATTTTTGCCCTTGTTTCGTATCCTTTTTTACCTGCCACAACTGGCGGTGAAATTTCTACGTTACAATTATTAAATCACCTTGGTCTGCAGCACCAAGTTAGGGTTTATACGGTTGACCCTTATTCGCCAATAGTGGAGAAAGACCTAAATTTTGAGCTTATGTTTAACATGCGTTTTAAACCCCAGCGCTACTTAAATCTATTCCTACCTTTTACCCTTGTTAAGCATATAAAATCACATCAAAGTGAGCTAATTTTTTTAGACCAACCATTTATGGGTTGGATGATTCCAATTTTACAATTACTCACACGCAAAAAAGTATGTGTTCGTTGCCACAATATAGAATATCTGCGTTTTAAAAGCATGGGCAAATCTTGGTGGAGCCTGATGTACATGTACGAAAAATTCGTGCATAAAATGGCCGACTTAGTCATTTATCTTAGTGAGGTAGATAGGCAACATGCACAATACGAATTCAATTTACATCCGGATAAAACGGCCTTGGTTCCTACAGGAATTATTTATAACGAGATCCCAACTCCAATTGCACATGCCAGCGAAACCATTGCGAATCGCCACAAGCTTAGGCTGAACCAACCTATTATTCTATATTTTGGCACCATGCATTATGCACCCAATTATGAAGGCGTACGTGACCTGTTGCAAGAGGTATACCCCAGGTTAGTGGCAACTTTAGGGGAACATTTTAATTTACTTGTTTGTGGTAAAGGTTTGCCTGAAGAGATAAGCGAAAAAATAAAAGATTTGCCGTGCATGCATTATCTTGGTTTTGTAAACGACATTGAAACATATATTGATGCTGCTTCAGTATTACTTAATCCCATTTTGAGCGGTGGAGGCGTTAAAACAAAAGCCCTTGAGGGTATGGGAAGAAATAAAACAATTGTATCTACCTATACTGGTGCACTGGGCATTAACCAAGAAGCATGTGGGCCTTATTTGAAAATTGCATCAGACACAGATTGGGAAGAATTTACCCAACATGTATTAAGTAGTATTAGCGAAATAAAGCCACCCATTTCTGATGTATTTTTTAACACCTATGCATGGCCAGGTATTGTAGACAGATTAAGTAAAAGATTGCAAGTATTAACAACGGGAAAAGCTTAAACCATAATAATTTGTTCTGGTTCAAGCATGGCTTCATTTTTAAACTTGAGAAGCAATTGAGCCACGGTAATCACATCTTTTTCGCAATACTTCTTAATTCGCTCTATGTCTTTATCGTTCCAGTAAACTGTCCACACCATACTGCCGTCTATATCGTCTTTTGGTGTGGGTATACCAAAAGAAGCGGCTAATAGCTCTAGTGAAGTGAAATTTTTATAGTCACCAAACTTCCATAATTCCATAGTATCGAGCAATTTTATTTCCCAAGGTTTTTTGCCGGCTGTATTTAGTAAATCTGGAATTTCTAATCCGTTTAATAAACAACGCCGAGCAATATATGGGTAATCAAACTCTTTACCATTGTGGGCACAAAGGGAGTTGGCAGGATCACTAAAATGCCGGAGCAACATTTGATTAAATTCACTAAGTATTTTTGCTTCATCATCCCCATAAAATGATTTTACACGAAATTGATAGCTTCGTCCTGCGCTGCTAAAAAAGCCACAAGAGATACAGATAATTTTACCAAACTCGGCATAAATACCAGCACGTGGATATACATCCGATTCAGATTGTGATTCCAGATTACGGAGTGTGGCAGCCTTTTTACTCCACAAATACTGCCAGTTTTCAGGTAAATCAGTAAAGCTTGGATATTGAGGCACTGTCTCAATATCCAAGACTAAAATTTGAGTTAAATCTATTTGTTGTAGCACAAGCTAGATATAAAGCATGGATGAAGCAGAAGTTAATTACCTTACTCCATGCATCATTTTCAATAATTTACGTGATAAGAAGAATAGGATTACAGAAGCTGAGCCAGCCATAACTACAAACAACATAAAGAATGAATACAAACTATTAATTGTTACTCCCATAAAATTCTTTTCTTTCACTACAGAGTCTTTAAAAATACCCTTTACAATTTCGGCTTTTTGCGCTTTGCTCGTTACTTTATCAAAAGAGATTAAATCAATACTTACGTATTTACCTCCATTAATTTCTTCAGATTTATCTAATTTCTCGCACAAAATAATATTGTTTATACTCTGTTGCTCGGTTACAGCCTCTACCTTAATCATAGTTTCTGGATATAAAGAGCTTAACGTTCCGGCGAATTTGTTGGCCGAAGCAGTAGATAAGAACCAAACGCCCATTAATAAAGAGGCAAATTTTACAGGCGCTAATTTATTTACCATAGACAAACCAATTGGAGATAAACACAATTCTCCAAAAGTATGGATTAAGTATAAGCTAAACAGCCACATCATGCTCACTTTGGTTTCTGGCGCAATACCCTTTACACCCAATGCAATAACAACATAACCAATAGCCAATAATAGTAAGCCAATGGCTTGTTTGTAGGGAGAGGCAGGTTCCATTTTACGTGCACCTAGGAATGTCCATAGGATAGAAAATACAGGTGCAAAAATAACAATGGAAACAGCATTAATACTTTGGAAAAAACTAGCAGGAATAGATTCTATATCTGTACCTTCTGGAGCAATTCCCATTATTAAATAAGATAAACTAGCTATTCCGGCTACTATCAAACCAAGGGTTAATTCTTTTACACCCTTTTGTTCATTTTTCATGGCGCCCATTACCTTAAATCCTAAGAAGGCCAATAATCCAATGAGTGATGCGTAAATACTAGATAAAACAGTTTTTGATAAATGTAAACCTACCTCACGGTTAGTTTGCTCTTCGGCAAAGAAAGTAAGTGAAGCACCAGCTTGCTCAAAAGCCGCCCAAAAGAAGATTACGAAGAATGCCACGATATAAATTACCGCAATTCGCTCGCGGTCTTCTTTAGGTAAACTTTTATCTGAAATAATTAAACCAGGTGCAGCTATGGATAAAGAAAAAATAAATGAACCAATAACACCTTGACCGAAATAATAAAATATGGCAAATAAAGCACCCTCTACGCCACACCAAAACATAAGTTGATTGCCTGTAAAATCAGAGGCAGGAGTTGCATCGCTGGCCGATACATTACGCTGTGCGTTTGGCTTAGCGCCTATGGCCTCCCCTTCTGGTGTAACGATATAGTGATTTTTAAGCCAAACAAATAAAAGCGTACTTATCACCATTCCGATAGAAGCAGCTAAAAACCCATATTTAAAATCAGCCGGATTACCCGTATCTCCTAATCCACCACAAATAAGCGGCGATAAAAAAGCTCCTAGATTTATACCCATGTAAAAAATGGTAAAAGCAGAATCTATTCGCGCATCACCTTTTGGGTAAAGCTGCCCAACCATAGTTGAAATATTGGGTTTAAAGAAACCATTACCAAAAATTAACATAGCTAAACCACCCATCATTAAAAACCTAGCTAGTTCCAGTTCAGTATAAAAAGATCCACTTAAAAACATGAAAAATTGCCCAATGGCCATCATGATTCCACCAATTACAATCGACTTTCGGTTACCCCAATACCTGTCGGCCATATACCCTCCTAACAAAGGAGTTAAATAAACCAAACCGGTATAACTACCGTAAATGTCTGAACCAATAGCTTTATCATACAAGAGGGCTTTGGTTAAAAATAATACAAAAATGGCGCGCATACCATAATAACTGAAGCGTTCAAACATTTCAGTGATAAATAGTACATACAAACCTTTAGGATGTCCTTGTTTACTCATTTTATTCAATTTGTTTATCGTGCAATATAAAAGAAGAATTCACTAATTCAAATGCAAATGCACAATCTTATTAGACTTTCCATTTTTTTAATAATTTCGTACAAAATAAAACGCCATGCCATTCATTAAATTTAGTTTTCTTATTTTACTTACACTCAGTATAACTTCATGTGAGGAAGTAAATGAAATTTTAGACACAGCCGGATTAACAAATGAGGAGGTGGTTGAAGGACTAAAAACCGCTTTAAACACAGGTACAGATACATCTGTGAGCACTTTATCAAAAACAGATGGGTATTATAAAGACCAATTGGTGAAAATTTTATTACCTGAGGAGGCAGCACCTGTGTATAATGTATTAAAATCGATACCAGGTGGAAATCTGCTAATTGAGGATGCAGTTTTGGCAATAAATAGAGCAGCAGAAGATGCCGCACCTGAGGCAGAGGATATTTTTGTAACAGCTATCACTGGCATAAGCATAATGGATGGCTTTGAAATTTTGAACGGAGGAGATACTGCAGCAACCATTTATTTGCAAGGTAAAACTTATAACCCTTTGGTAGATGCCTTTAAACCAAAAATCCAATCCTCTTTGTCTAAACCGCTTATTTTAAATACCTCTGCCGAACAAGCCTATGCTTTAGTTTTGAAAACATACAACGATGCCTCATTGGGAGGGATACTTTGGCCAGAAATTAAAACCAATACCTTGGCCACGCATGTAACACAAAAAGCATTAACAGGTTTATTTTATAAAGTGGGTGAAGAGGAAAAGAAAATAAGACGAGATCCTTTACACCGCGTAAGCGATATACTTAAAAAAGTATTCAGTGGTAAATAAAAAAAGCCGGCAATAAATTATTGCCGGCTTTTTTTATGTTTCTATAATTTCTCCAACAAAAAGTTGGTCATGCGTTTGTAAAGATGAAGACGCACCTTGCTGCCACCAATACCATGATTTTTATTTGGATAAAATTCGGAGTCGAAATCAACCCCTTTCTTAATCATCATATCTACCATTTCTACCGCATTTTGAAAATGCACATTATCATCGGCTGTGCCATGCACAAGCAAATAATTTCCTTTAATTTTTTCGACATGATTCATCGGTGAATTATCATCATAATTTTTCCCATTTTCATGAGGTGTGCGCATGAACCGTTCTGTATAGATATTATCATAATAACGCCAATTGGTAACAGGTGCAACAGATATGGCGGCCTTAAATACATCGTTTCCTTTTGAAATACCCAATCCGGCCATGTAACCACCAAAACTCCAGCCCCAGATCCCGAGTCTGCTTGAATCTACATAAGGTAATTTAGCCAATGATTTTGCGGCAAAAATTTGATCTTCAATTTCAAATTTACCCAAATTTAAATAGGTGCATTTTTTAAATTTTTCTCCTTTAAATCCAGTACCTCTTCCATCTATCGAAACAACAATATAACCCTTTTGGGTGAGCAATTGATACCAAAAATAATTGCCGCCAGACCACCTATTCATAACAGTTTGCGAACCCGGACCACCATATACATACATTAGCAGTGGATGTTTTTTGGCACTATCAAGCTGATTGGGCAGCATACTATACATATTCATATCTTCACCCATTTCGTTTTTGATGGTACTGAAATTTGCAACAGATAAGGCGTATTCTTTCAGTTTATTTTGCAATGCCATATTATCCTCCAACACCCTTATGATTGCTCCATTTGACGCACACAAACTATACACCGGAGGGGTATTTATATTACTATAAACATTCAAGAAATAGCTGAAATCCGAATTAAAATTAGCCATGTGCCAGCCTTTTCCATGGCTCAAAATCTTCTTATCTTTTCCATTAAAATTAATGGAATATACATAGCGTTCAGCCGCATTTACTTCAGAAGAAGAATAAAATATTCTCTTATTTTTCTCGTCTATACCATAAATATCATCTATGTCATAATTCCCTTTGGTGAGTTGTTTTTGAAGTTTCCCTTTTAAATCATACAAGTAGATGTGGTTATACCCATCTCTTTCGCTACTGAAAAGAAATGATTTACCATCTTTTAAAAACTTAAGATTATTGGTAATATCAATATAAAATTTATTCTCTTCCTTATATATCACTTTAGTATTACCCGTTTTAGCATCAGCTAGCAGTAATTCTAATTTATTTTGCAATCGGTTCAGCCGTTGAATACATAACACATTATTGTCTTTTGTCCACTGCATTCTTGGTAAATAAATATCGGTTTCAGTGCCTGTTTGCATTTCTGCAATGAGTTCAGATTTAGTATCATACACAAACACATTAACAATAGAATTTTGCTCGCCTGCCTTAGGATATTTAAACTTATTTTGTTTCGGATAAAGGGTTCCATACATAGTCATTTCAAACTCGGGCACCCTACTTTCATCGAAACGATAAAAAGCAATTTTATCACTGTTCGGACTCCAAGAAAAACCCTGCCAAATGGCAAATTCTTCCTCATAAACCCAATCTGTTGCTCCATTTATAATGGCATTTTCTTTTCCATCATGGGTGATTCGAGTTTCTGTTTTAAATTTAAAGTCGTAGACATACAAATCATTGTTTTTAACATAGGCCATTTTACTATTATCTGGAGCGAGTGTAGCATAGCGTATTTTATCTTTTACGGGCTGAACCAATTTTTTAGCAGCTAATTCATATACATAAAAAACACTCTGAGAGCTATGACGGTAAATAGACTCAGTTTGTGTGGCAATTAACAAACGACTTTCATCTTCACTCCAGCTATAATTATGCATATCTATTGCTTCTCCATTGTTAGCATGCTTAATCTCTTTATTAGAAACTAAAGTATCTACCAACTTACCAGTAGCAAATTCAAAGCGCAGTAAATTCTGCTTTTCATCTAAATTACAATAATATCTCCCATCTATCATAGAATTAAAACCAGCAACACCTTTAGCAGAAAATGTTCCTTTTGTCCATATGTCCTCTAAAGTTATTTCTTTTTGCGCCCGAAGCACATGGTATTGAAGTAAAATGAAAGAAAGTAGGAATAAGAATTTTGTTTTCATGAAAAATAAATTTGCTCAAACCTAACTAAAAAAATACAGAATGCTGAGATTTTTTTGTGCGATAAATATGTGGAATTTTAATATAATAAAAGATATTTGAGCCATGGATTATAAAAAAATTAGCCAAGCAGATCAAGATTATTTTGAGCAAATTATTGGTTCGGCATATGTTTATACTGATTTAGAGCAATTACAATTGCATGGCAAAGACCATACAGAAGACTTACTGTTTATTCCAGAAATTGTATTAAAGCCAGCAAACACTGAAGAAGTTTCGAAAATTTTGGCGTATTGTAACCAACATACGATTCCGGTTACGGCTAGAGGCGCGGGCACCGGTTTAAGTGGTGGTGCACTGCCCATAAAAGGTGGTGTAACACTTAGTATGGAACGCTTCAATAAAATAAATTATATTGATGAGAAAAACTTCCAAGTTTCGGTTCAACCCGGCGTTATTAATGAGGTATTGCAACAAGCCGTGAAGGAAAAAGGCTTGTTTTACCCACCAGACCCAGCAAGCAAAGGTTCGTGTTTTTTGGGAGGTAATGTAAGTTTAAGCAGCGGTGGACCTAGGGCTTTAAAATATGGAACGACAAGAGATTATGTGCTTAATTTAGAGGTAGTGCTAGCCAATGGAGATGTTATTACTACAGGAGCTAATACACTAAAATACGCAACAGGATATAACCTAACTCACCTTATGATTGGTAGTGAAGGCACCTTGGGTATTGTAACCAATATGGTTTTAAAGTTAATTCCAGCGCCCAAAAACAACCTATTATTATTGGCATCATTTACTTCACCAGAGCAGGCTTGCAAAGCTGTAAATGCCATTTTTTTAGCAGGATGCAACCCCTCTGCATGCGAATTTGTTGAACCTGAAGGATTTAGATTAGCTGCTGATATGCTTCAAATTTCATTTGATATACCAGCCGCAGTTAAGGCCTATTTGCTCATTGAAGTTGACGGCAATGAAATGGATAACTTAATGAAAGAATGCGAAGTAATTAGTGAAGCCTTATATGATTTAGAGGCCATTGATATTTTGTTTGCAGAATCGGCAGATCAAAAAGAATATTTTTGGAAACTGAGGAGAAGCATTGGCGAAGCAACAAAATACAATAATACATACAAAGAAGAGGATACTGTTGTTCCTCGTGGGACATTACCCGAACTCTTCAATGGTGTGAAGGAAATTGGCTTAAAATATGGATTTAGAACAGTGTGTTACGGACATGCAGGAGATGGAAATCTTCATGTTAATATTTTAAAAGACAAGCTAAGTGATGAATTTTGGAATACTACCCTAGACAATGCCATTGTTGAAATCTTTACCCTATGCAAAAACTTAGGTGGCACCATTAGTGGGGAGCATGGAATTGGTTTGGTTCAGCAAAAATTTATGAATGTAGTTATGCCATCCACCAATCTAGCATTAATGAAATCTATTAAGTTAGCATTCGACCCAAATCAAATTTTAAATCCGGGTAAAGTATACAATGTGTAAAAAAACCTAAGATAAAAAAACAAAAAAGGCAATCCAAATGGATTGCCTTTTTTGTTTTTTTATCACTTTGAATAAGTATTATTCAATAATCATTCTGCGTGAAGTTTTAAAACCATCTGCTTCTACAGAGTATACATATACGCCTGCATTTAAAGAACCAAGATTAATTGGTAACTGAACATTTCCAGCAGCAACATTTTCAAACGTTTGATTGTATACTTCTTTGCCTAATAAATCAACTACAGTAACTTGAACGCTAGTATTATTTTTAAAGTTTACTGGAATAATGGTATTTCCATTTGAAGGATTAGGGAAGTTTTGACCAACAGTGAATAATTCATTGGTTTGAACAGTATTTAAACCAGCAATTGTTCCAAAGATATCAGCAGTATCCATAACCATGTACATGATATCATGCACACCTGCTGCGCCTGGGTTTGTTTCTGAATAACGACCGATGCTTCCTTTTTGAAGGAAAGTCATGTGCAATCTTCCATCCATTCTCTTAGATAACGAAGCAAAAATTTGCTCTACGTTTAATCCTAACCATGAAGTTACATTGATAATATTACTCCAAGAAGCTCCGCCATTTTTAGAATACACTAAATATACATCACGGAAATTTTTGTTATCTGTACTAATATCATCTTCAGTTAAAGCACTATAAATTAAGAAAATATTTCCATTGTTATCAATTGCAGCATAAGGCATTGTAGCAATAGAGTGGTTTCCGTAACGGGCAGTTGCATCGTTCCAGCTACCAGCTAAATCCAAGTCGCCATTGTTGTTTGCATCTGGCATTCCAGCAATAATTCTAGCTGAATCTATAGGAGTATTATCAGACCAGTATAAAATTCCATTTTGGCCAGGATAGAAGTTGATAGACTCATCATCTATATTATTTTCTAATACCCTCGCACGTGCCCAGAAACAATGAGCAACACCATTGTTATCGATAGATACATGAACAGAACCATCATTTGTGAATGAAGTATCTACTAATTTTTTGTAATCGAATGCAGGAACTGGGAACGAATCGATGATTGTTTTAGTCCATGTAGCACCTGCATCTGAAGATTTCCATAAAGCTAAATCGTCAGTTAATCCACCCATTACGATAGCCACATTTGTACCATTGGCATCAATAGAGTAATTGTCTCCACCACCTGCATAATATCTATTGTTATCATAACCTGGTAACAATTCATTTTTCACCAACCAAGTATTGGTGCTAAATTGGTAACGAGAGTATACTTGCGGTGTGCGCACGCCACCCTTTACAACGCGGTTAGGCTGAGTTGAAGAACTATCGGTATAAGAACCAATAGTAATTAAATAATCGCCAGATACGGCGGTTTGAACCCATAAAACACCAGGAATAGTTGGTGTAGTATCAAGCACAACTGAGCTCGCCCAAGTGCCAGGACCAACGCCTGTTTTGCGGCTCATGATGATTCCACCTGCAATACCAGAACCTGCTAAAACTCTGTGTGCTGTAATAATTTCCTCATTTGTAGTTGGATTGTATACATAATTTGGAAAACCACATCTCTCTGATTCAATTCTTCCTGCAGAAACTGCACCCCAAGCGGTACCATTGAAATGATTGTAACCAGATCCACGTGTAGCATAAGGAGCGCCATCTGCACTGGTTGTCCATGTAGCAGAAATTTTACCATCATTTAGCAACTGAATCCTACGATAAATAGTTGCATTGGTTTGTTGGTCGTTTTGAGTTTCACCGATCTTAGAGGCAAAAGATTTTTTACCTAATGATTTTTGAGTAAAACCTGATTTTGGTGCGGTTCTCAAAGGAGAAGCTTGAATAGCATCGCTATATTTGGCTTCTAGACTGCTAACATTTGGTCCGTTTAAAACAGGCGATTGCGCTTGAGCGCTTGCTGCTAAAAGGCCTAATGCCATTAAGTAGATTTTTTTCATGTTATTTTATTATTAGAATTTTATTATCTCGATTCCAAATATATTAAAAGTTAAATTAAAAAAAAGGATTTGAAAAACTTGCGTTAATTTTTTATAATTTTTCCTTTTTTAGTTAAGTTCTTTCCTATAAAAAACCTTAAATAGTAGCTCCTTCATTAACTCTTGATCATTCACGGGTACTTGGTTAACACCTTTACTTTTTAAGTCATATTCAGCAATTAAACCCATGATAATTTCCATTTCGTTTAACGTGTAATTTGCTATTAATTTCTCGTAATCTTTTGTTTGTCTGAATCCAATACCCAAGCTCATCATTCCCTTTTGATCTTTTACCTGAGTTTGTTTTAGCACCACCCCTTTCATGAAAAAGCTATTGAATTGAGCCAATAAGGGTATAATAGAAAAATCTTTTGCAGAACTTAGGTGATGATTGATAAAGAAAGCACGTTTCGTATTTCTGTATGCTATTGCGGTGAGCAGTTCGAAAACATTAAAGTCCTTGCTTATGCCAATGTGCTTTTCGATCATTGATTCATTCACCTCAGAATAATCTCCTTTATTGATCAATAATTTATCGAGTTCATTAACTACTTTACTTAGATCATTTCCAACATGATCAGCAATAAGTGCACAATTTAACTCTGAAATTCCAAGACCGCCATCGGTTAGATATTGCTTAATCCAGCGAGGGAGCTCACTATCTTCGTAAAGCTTCTTAGATTCAAAACAAAAATGGTGTTTGCCCGATTTAGCTAGCTTGGTCCGCCCATCAATTTTTTTCCCTTTAAAAGACAAAACTAGGATGGTAGATGGAACGGGATTTTCTATGTAGGCATCTAATTCATCTAACTTTTTAAATCCTTGTGCTTCTTTAACAATAATTACCTGATGACTGGCCATCATTGGATATCGTTTAGCGGCCTCAATAATGCTACCTATTTCAATATCTTTAGCATAAAAAACAGTTTGATTAAAGGCTTTTTCTGCTTCTGTTAATACATTTTTTTCCAGATACTCGGTAATTTCATCAATAAAATAAGGCTCTTCACCATGTAAAATATATACAGGATAAAACTTCCTAGATTTTAAATCGTTTATGATTTTTGAGTATGCAAGTTGATTATCTGACGGCACTTGTTGATTTTTAATTATGGCGAATAAAACAAATAGGCTATACTTTTCAAAATAAACAAAATTCCAATAGCTTTCCCGCTTATTTTATTTACACCCAATGGATGTTTATAAAAAAATAAGGTTTGTTTCATATGCAGTTGAAAACCACGCAAAATGTGCAGTTTATTCAATTTGCATTGTCATACAAATTTTTATACCAAATTGATTATCAAACTTTTTTTTTATTAATCCACAAGTTAAACACCTGTTTTCCCCAAAATTACTTGAAATGTGCATAAGAAACTCGCATGAGGCAGTTTCGCACACTAAGTTATTATATTCGAATCATTGATTTAGGATTATGCAAGAAGAAAAAGGATTTCAGCGGAAAAAGAAAACAAATTACATCACCAATTTATCGGTAGAGGGTAGTAAACTACCTCCGCAAGCTATAGAATTAGAGGAAGCAGTTTTGGGTGCATTAATGATAGAAAAGCATGCCATTACGCTTATAGGGGAAATCCTGATGCCTCAAAGTTTTTATAAAGATAACCACGGGGTAATTTATCAAACCATACGTGATTTAGCTTCAAATGCTGAACCCATTGATATTTTAACTGTTACAGCAGATTTAAAGAAAAAAGGTAAACTAGATTTAGTAGGTGGCGCTTTTTACATCACGCAATTAACCAATAGAATTGCCTCAGCGGCCAATATTGAATACCATGCGCGAATCATTTCAGAAAAATTCTTACAAAGAGAATTAATTCGCATATCGGGAGAAATTCAGACAGACGCTTTTGAAGACAGCAATGACGCCTTTGATTTATTGGATAGTGCTGAAAGGAAGTTATTTGAACTTTCTCAAGGGAATATCAAAAAGTCGATGCAATCCATGAATAAGGTGATCAAAGACACCTTACGTGATATTGAGGAGTTAAAACACAAAACAGGTAAATTTACCGGTGTCCCATCTGGTTTCACCAAATTAGACAGGATAACATCAGGTTTTCAAAAATCAGATTTAATCATAGTTGCGGCTCGTCCGGGTATGGGTAAAACAGCATTTGCATTAAGTGTTGCCAGAAATGCTTCATTAGAAAGTTTAGGAGAAGGCGAATCACCGCGTGGTGTTGCCATTTTCTCACTAGAAATGGGTAACAAACAAATGGTGAGTAGGATGATTAGTTCTGAAGCGGAGATTCAAGGGCACAAGTTGAGAACAGGAGAGCTAAAAGACTATGAATGGGCTCAACTTAACTCAAAAATTTCTCGTCTTAGTGAAGCCCCTATTTTTATAGATGATACACCTGCCCTATCTGTTTTTGAATTAAGAGCAAAATGCCGCAGATTGAAGCAACAGAGCAATATTCAAATGGTATTAATTGATTATTTGCAGCTCATGCGTGGTGATGATGCCAATGCTAAAAATGGTAATCGTGAACAAGAGGTTAGTTATATTTCTAGATCACTAAAAGCACTTGCCAAAGAATTAGATGTTCCGGTAATTGCTTTATCTCAGTTAAGTCGTATGACTGAACGAAGAACCTCGGCAAGCAACAGACCAATGCTATCCGACCTGCGTGAATCGGGTTCTATTGAGCAAGATGCCGATATGGTAATGTTTATATACCGCCCAGAGTACTATCAGATCCATGAATGGGACGATGATGCGAGTCCAACTGCGGGGCAAGCAGAAATTATGATTGCTAAAAACAGACATGGGGCTTTAGAGAATATCCGTTTGCGATTCATTAACGACTTTACCAAATTTACCGATTTAATGGAAGATTCATATATTCAGAGCAATAACGATATTCTAGCCGACAATCCCGGTTTTATAACAATAAGTTCTCGCTTAAATGAAGACGACGAATCGCATGAAAGTTTTTCTCCAGCTCCATTTTAATTAATTTATTTTTTTCTAAACACAAAATAAATGTAGTTTCGTAGTCACAAATGAAGGAAAAACCACTTATTTTAATTTGCAATGACGACGGAATTTCTGCACCTGGAATTCAAGCATTAGTAGAAGCTGTGAAAGACTTAGGAGACATTGTTGTGGTTGCTCCTGATAGTCCGCAAAGCGCAATGGGCCACGCAGTCACAATCAGCAAACCACTCCGTTTAAATAAAACCAATTTATATGGAAATATTCCATCTTACCAATGTAGTGGAACACCCGCAGATTGTGTTAAAATAGCCGTAGATAAGGTACTTCATCGCAAACCAGATTTACTCATTTCGGGTATCAACCATGGATCAAATAGTTCAATAAATATTCTTTACAGTGGCACGATGAGTGCGGCAATGGAAGGTGGTATAGAAGGTATTCCCTCAGCAGGTTTTAGTTTGTGTGATTTTTCCTACGATGCAGATTTTAGCCTAGCTGCTAAAATTGCCAGATCTGTTTCGAAAAATATATTAACAAACGGCCTACCCGCAGGCGTTCTATTGAACGTTAATATCCCAAAAATTAGCCAAACAGCATTTAAAGGCACTAAAGTTTGTAGGCAAGCTTTGGCTAAATGGGAAGAAGATTTTGACGAGAGAAATGACCCAAATGGCAAAAAATATTACTGGTTAACTGGGAAGTTTGTAAACCACGATAAAGGCGATGATACAGATGAATGGGCGCTTGCAAATGGATATGCATCCATTGTTCCCGTTCAATTTGATTTAACCGCACACAACTCAATTGGACTCATTAACCAATGGAATGTAGCGTATGAATAGAAACTTTAAAGACAATATTTTATTAGGCTTTTTAATTGGCCTACTTGGTCCAACTATTGGTATTATTGGATTCTATTTTGTAAATTATAGTACCAGTGCTTTTGCAGACTTTATAGACCTATCTGTGAAACACAAACTCTTATCCCCCTTATTGAGTCTTAGTTGTGTTATTAATTTGGCCCTTTTTTATTTGTTTATCCATTTTGAAAAATACCCAACCAGCAGAGGAATAATTTTAGCCACATTCTTATACGGACTGGTCATTGTGCTGTTTAAATTTTTCATTTAGTTAACTTTAAATGGCAAATTCTACTATCATACAAAACATAATTGAATCATGAATAGATTAATTTTACTCTGCTTAGCCCTTACATTCACTTCACCCATTTTCTCTCAAGAAGCAAAAAAAGAGATTAATCCAATAATACTTACTGGGGCAAACAATGATATTAATACGGTTGCTGTGAGTCCAATCAAAACGCAAAGAATGGCAATTGCAGGATGGAATAATGAAGTGTTAATTTATAAAACTGATAGTCCGTTTCAATTGGTTCAAAAATTAAGCAATCACAGTGCCCCCATAAACAGTATAACATACAATCTCAAAGGTAACATGTTTGCTTCAGGAGGCAGCGATATGAACGTTTTTGTGTATGATTCTATGTTTAAACTGATTTCTTTTCAACAAGATTTAACTAAAAGACATCAAACGGCAATTCACTCGCCAATATATTTGTAGCAAACAGCGACAAACAAATTAAATTGTTGGCATTGGTAAGTGGCAAAATTGTTAGAACATTTGATGGACATACAGATATGGTCAACGCAATGGCAATTAGCGCAAACAGTTTATACCTTATCAGTGGTTCAAACGACAGAACAGCAAGAATTTGGGACCTTAAAAATTGGAAACCATTGCATGTACTTCAGGCGGATAGTTGGAAGGTAACCGCAGTTGCGTTCACAGATGATAGCAAGTATTGTGCAACGGGTTCTAATGATGGAATAGTAAAAGTATGGGATGTATTGACCGGTAAATTAATACATACACGCAGTTTACCAGAACTTTATATTAGAGATATTGCATTTACTAAAGATAACGCATCAATATTAATTGGAGCAAAATTAAAAGAAGGAGATCAATTTGGCGGCAGATTAATTGAGAGCGGACTGCAACCCATGAAGCCTAAAGAATTACCTGCAGAAACAAAAACTAAAATGCAAATTTCATTAGACAGCCTAATGGAGATCAGACCATTAACGCGTCAGGATTCTATAAAATTTAAAAGCATATTGAATCCACAAAATACGCCAAAATCTGCCTTGCCAAAATCAAATGCCACCGATAAAGCGTTAGAGAAACCGGTGATTTATAAAACCCCCATGAAATCTGAAAAATAAAATTTCAAATTTTACAAAACATAAAACGCAGCTATTCGCTTTGATTTTCAAAGATGTAGGTTAAAAAAGAGTGTAATTGGGTAAAAATCCTTCTTTACATGAAAATTACTTTAACTATATTGCAACGCATTTTAACAAAACGTAATCATAAAAAAGTTAACAAAAATGAAGATTCTCAATCTGTTATCTAAATTTACCTTGCTTGTTGCGCTCGTATTTAACTTCCACTTAGACCTCTCGGCCCAGAGTGCGGAAGAAGGAAAAGCGCTTTACAACGCCAATTGTACTGCTTGTCACGCCATCAATGATAAAGTTGTTGGTCCGGCTTTAAAAGACGTTCACAAACGTAGAGAAGAAGCTTGGTTGATAAAGTGGATTAAAAACTCTCAAGCCCTTGTTAAAAGTGGCGATCCTCAAGCTGTTCAATTGTACAAAGAAAACAACGAAGCCTTGATGACTTCATTTGAAAACTTGAGTGAAACAGAGATAAAATCAATTATTGCCTATATCAAAACCGAAAGTGAAACACCAGCCACAGCGACTACTGCTTCAGTTGGCGTTACACCAAGTAGTAATGATAAGGCAGACTCAAACTCAGATTGGAGTTCGGCAATCAATTGGTTGATATTTATTATTTCAATCATTTTAATATTAATAATTTCTACCATTTCAAGAATACTTGGAAGAATAGGTGATATTCAAGGTAAACCAGTAGTTAATTGGAATAAAACAAATTCGATTTTATTACTCGCTTTCTTGATTGTTGGATTAGCTGCTGCCACTTGGGAATTTTGGGCACACAGTAAACATACCATCTTTAGTTATGGACCAGCTTCTGAGCATGGCGGTGAATACGATAGCATGTTTATGGTAACCCTAGTATTAACTGGTATTGTTTTCGTTATAACACAAGTATTATTATTCTGGTACGGTTTTAAATATAAGTCTGATGGCAAACGTAAAGCGCTATACTACCCAGATAACCACAAAATTGAGTTATTGTGGACAGTAATTCCTGCAATTGTATTAACTGTTTTGGTTATTAGAGGACTTATGACTTGGAATGCCATGATGTACAATAAAAACGAAAAGGCAAGAAACATAGAAATTTATGCCTATCAGTTTGGATGGAATGCACGCTATGCAGGAACAGACAACAAACTAGGAGCCCATAATTTCCGTGAGCAAGGTAAAATGAATGCATTGGGTGTTGATACCAATGATGTAAATGCTTATGACGACGTTGTTACCAATGAATTACATTTAGAGGTGAATCAGCCTGTGGATTTAGCATTTAGAGCAAAAGACGTTATTCATAGTGCCTTATTGCCGCATTTCCGTGTACAAATGAATGTGGTTCCGGGTTTACCTACTAAATTTGCTTTTACACCAACTGTAACAACTGCAGAAATGAGATTAAAAATGAATAAACCAAGTTTTGATTACATCTTATTATGTAACAAAATTTGCGGAGGAGCTCATTACAGAATGAAAATGAAAGTGGTAGTAGACACCAAAGAAGAGTATCAAAAATGGATGGCATCTCAAAAAGTTTTGGTAAACAAAAACGCAGCAAATTCAGCTGCAGTTGCTTTAAAATAATTTATTAATCGGAATATAAAAATATAACAAAGTATATGAGCGATCACAACTTGACACATCACGAAGAACATGAACACCATGAAGACAACTTCATTACGAAGTATGTATTTAGCATGGATCACAAAATGATTGCCAGACAATTCTTGATTACAGGAATTATTATGGGAACTATTGGTATGTTAATGTCACTTATTTTCCGTTTGCAGTTGGCCTATCCTGATATGAAATTTCCTTTCTTAGAAGGTATTTTAGGCCATTGGGGAAAAGATGGAAAATTAGACCCTAATTTTTACTTAGCATTAATTACAATACATGGAACTATCATGGTATTCTATGTATTAACAGCAGGTTTAAGTGGTACATTCTCTAATTTACTCATTCCATTACAGGTAGGTGCTCGAGACATGGCTTCTCCATTTATGAACATGTTGTCGTATTGGTTTTTCTTTGTTTCATCTGTAGTATTATTAGTATCACTTTTTGTAGATGGTGGTCCTGCTTCAGCAGGTTGGACGGTTTATCCACCATTATCTGCCTTGCCAAAAGCGATACCAGGTTCTGGTACAGGTATGACCCTTTGGTTAGTGGCCATGGTATTATTCATTGCATCGGCACTTTTAGGTGGTATCAATTATATCGCTACCGTATTAAATATGCGTACCAAAGGTATGAAGATGACTCGTTTACCTTTAACTATTTGGGCATTCTTGGTAACAGCCGTTTTAGGTTTATTATCATTCCCAGTATTATTGGGTGGTTCATTGTTATTAATATTTGATCGTAGTTTCGGAACATCATTCTATTTGTCTGAAATTGTGGCAGAGTTTGCAGGTGGTATAGAAAGAACAGGTGGTTCACCTATCCTATTCCAACATTTATTCTGGTTTTTGGGTCACCCTGAAGTATATATTATCCTATTACCAGCATTGGGTATAACTTCAGAAGTAATTGCTACCAATTCGCGTAAACCAATTTTTGGATATAGAGCGATGATTGGTTCAATACTAGCTATTGGTATTTTATCATTCATTGTATGGGGTCACCACATGTTTATTACTGGTATGAACCCATTCTTGGGATCAGTATTTATGTTAGGTACATTAATTATTGCTGTTCCATCTGCAGTTAAAACTTTTAACTATTTAGCTACGCTTTGGAAAGGTAACCTACAATTAACACCTGCTATGTTGTTTGCAATTGGATTGGTTTCATTCTTTATATCGGGTGGATTAACCGGTATTTATTTAGGAAACGCAGCGTTAGACATTAACTTACATGATACTTATTTCGTTGTAGCCCATTTCCATTTAGTAATGGGTAGCGCTGCTATTTTTGGGATGTTAAGCGGAATTTATCATTGGTATCCAAGAATGTTTGGTAGAATGATGAATGAAACTGCAGGTCATGTTCATTTTTGGTTAACCATTATTTCTGCCTACTGCGTGTTTTTCCCAATGCATTTCATGGGATTAGCAGGTGTTCCGCGCAGGTATTATGCTAACACTGCCTATGATCAGTTCAATGTTTTTGTAGACATGAATCAGTTTATCACCATTGCAGCAATCTTAGGTGGTGCCGCTCAATTAATATTCTTAGCTAATTTCTTTATCAGCATATACAGAGGTAAGAGAGCACCTCAAAATCCTTGGAACTCTAACACATTAGAGTGGACAGCACCTGTTGAGCATTTGCATGGAAACTGGCCAGGAGAAATTCCACATGTATATCGTTGGGCTTACGACTACAGCAAGCCGGGTGCAGAAGAAGACTTTATTCCTCAGAATATTCCTGATGCTGGACAAATAGATCCTATGCAAGAGGCAGAAGGATTGCCTGAACCAAGCAGAAAAACAGTTACAGAAACTGTAATGGCTTAAAAATATTGGCTGAACCTAAATAGTATTAGGTTCAGCCTAACAAAAAATTTGTGATTGAATTAAAAAAACAAATCAGATTTAGACGCTTTGGAATATTAACTATTGCGTCTGTGTTCTTTCTCATATTTATAGGTGGATTGGTGCGGAGTACTGGAAGTGGAATGGGGTGCCCAGATTGGCCAAAGTGTTTTGGACAATGGATACCGCCATCAGACATTAGTGAATTGCCACTTGATTACAAAACCAAGTTTGCTGTGGCTGGTAAAGAAATTGCGGATTTTGATGCTTTTAAAACATGGACAGAATATTACAATCGTTTAATTGGAGTTGTAATTGGACTATTTGTGTTTCTAACTGTAATTTTCGCACTTCCTTATTTAAAAAGCACAAACAAAAAAATATTTTGGCTAAGTTTTCTAGCTTTTATATTGGTAGGTTTTCAGGGTTGGATTGGGTCTATTGTAGTGTCGACTGATTTGGCAACATATATGATAACCATTCATATGCTCATTGCCTTAATCATAGTTGCTTTGCTCATTTATACCGTTTCAGCGAGTCAGGATTTTGTGATTTACCAAATTAATCCATTTCCTGGATTAAAAACACTTATATGGGTGCTTTTAATAATTGCCATAGTGCAAACAGTAAGTGGAACACAAGTTAGGGAAGCTATTGATGAAATTGCCAAAAGAATAGACAACAGATGGGTATGGACAGACAATGCGGGTAATATATTTTTAATGCATAGAAGTTGGAGTTGGTTCAGTTTACTTATCTCAATATACATGATGTTACAGTTTAAGAAAATTTTCTTAAGAGAGAGCATTCTGTATAAAGCATCTTTAGCGCTTGTATTGTTAATGTGCACGCAAGCATTAAGTGGAGCTGTATTGGCAAACCTTGGTTTCCCGAGTCAGTTTCAAAGTATACACCTCACATTGGGAAGTTTAACAGTAGGATTAATTATTTTTATTTCGATTCTGGTGTTTACTAAAATTGAATTAAAATTAGAAAATAAATAGGCGTGAAAGTAAAAGCTATACATACAAATAATACAACTAGAGGTCTGAGTTTTATCAGGGCTAAAGTGGGAGATTATAATCAATTGATTAAATTTCGACTCACTTTTTTAGTTGTGTTTTCTTCTGTAATTACCTACCTCACGGCTAGTACAGGAATGATTAATTGGTTTGAAGTTTCTATGTTAACCTTGGGCGGTTTTTTGGTTACAGGGGCAAGCAATGGAATAAACCAAGTAATAGAAAAAGATTTTGATAAATTAATGATTAGGACTGCTAATCGACCGGTTGCAACTAATAGAATGGGCGCTTTTGAAGCTTCCATTTTTAGCATGCTATTAGGTATTTCTGGCGTGCTCATTATCAGTTTATATTTAAATCCATTGTCTGGTTGGTTAGCATTAGGTGCACTTATTAGTTACGCCTTTATTTACACACCATTAAAGCGAATTTCTCCTGTTTCTGTTTTTGTGGGTGCATTTCCAGGTGCTATCCCTACCTTGTTGGGTTGGGTTGCATTTACCGGTAAAATAGATGCCAACGCATTAATTGTTTTTGGCGTTCAATTTTTTTGGCAGTTCCCACATTTTTGGAGCATTGCTTGGATCCTAGACGATGATTACAAACGAGCTGGATTTAAGATGTTACCCTCTACACCTGGCAGAGATAAAGGAACAGGCTTTCAAACATTAATTTTCAGCTTAGCCTTAATTCCAATTGGCATGTTGCCCTACCAATACGGAATTAGCGGTGGAATATCTGCCATTGTAGGAATACTTGGTGGCCTAATGCTAACATATTATTCATACAGGTTGTTTAAAACATGTGAGACCGCAGATGCTAAAAAACTTATGTTTGCATCTTTTATATATTTACCTTTGGTTCAATTAGCTTATTTATTTGATAAAATTTAACATGAAAGACACTACACTAAATAACATCGAAGATGCTAATTATATTATTAATCCAAAGAAATTTGTACTTTGGTTATTAATTGTTGCGAGCATCATGCTTTTTGCCGGATTTACCAGTGCCTATATTGTTAGACGTGGTGAAGGAAATTGGGAAATTTTTAATTTACCCTCTCTTTTTGCTGTAAATACGGTTTTTATTATTTTATCCTCTATTACCATGCAATTGTCTGTATGGGCGTTAAAAAAGAATCATTTAACGCAAGTAAAACGCTTTTTGGGATTAACCTTAGCATTGGGCTTAGCCTTCTGTATTGGTCAATTCTATGCTTGGGGTCAACTTACAGCAGATAATGTATTCTTTGCTTTCTCAAATCCTTCAAATTCGTTTGTATATGTAATTTCAGGCGTGCATTTATTCCATGTAATTGGTGGTGTACTTTTCGTTTTGATCCAATTTATTCAATCTTTGAGAGGAAAAATACAAAGTCATTTACCGTTGTATACAGGCATGTGTGCAACCTATTGGCATTTCATAGGTATTCTTTGGATATACCTTTATATATTTTTATATTTATACAGATAATTATTAACCTAAAACAAGCATAAATTTTAAAATGGCTACTAACACTTTAAGTACAGAAAACAAGTTTACATGGGGAGGCGGTAAATCGCCGTTTAGTGTAAGCTACGGAAAGTTAATGATGTGGATCTTCTTACTTTCTGATGCATTTACATTTTCATCGTTGTTAATTGCATACGGATTTATCCGCTATTCATTTCAATCACCTATTCACAATGAAATTGTTAAACCATTAGCGCATGTAGCAGATAATTTTGTTGAACAAATGCAGCAAGCCGGTTTATTTTTACAAGACCATTGGCCTTCTCCAGAATTGGTGTTCAATCATTTTCCTTTTGTTCATGGTGTTCACTTACCATTATTCTTTGTGAGTTTAATGACATTTATTTTGATTTTTAGCTCTGTAACTATGGTATTAGCCGTAGAAGCCGGACATAGAATGGCAAAAGACGAGGTAGCAAAATACATGCTGTTAACCATTATTGGCGGTGCCGCATTCTTAGGATGCCAGGCATGGGAATGGACAACATTTATTGGTGAAGGTGCTAGATTATATGAAAACCCTTATGGACCAAGATCATTTGCAGCTCTTTTCTTTATTGTAACAGGCTTTCACGGAATGCACGTATTCTCTGGTGTAGTATTAAATGTAATCATTTACTTGAACGTATTGAATAATACCTATGAAAAAAGAGGTCACTATGAAATGGTAGAAAAAGTTGGATTATATTGGCACTTTGTTGATTTAGTTTGGGTATTCGTATTTACCTTCTATTACCTCATTTGATTTTATACTAATTGTTAACGCATTAAATAAGAATACAATGGAACACACAGAACATTTAGAGCATACTGAAACGCCTAAAGACATGAAAAGCCAAATTTGGAAAACATTTTGGATTTTGTTTGCCTTTACCATCGTGGATATCATATTATATTTCATTTTATTGTCTAACCACTCCATGATGAAAAATTGGGTATTTATTATCCTTGGAGTAGTAAAAGCCTATTATATTGTTGGTATTTTCATGCACATGAAATTTGAACGCAAATCATTAATGTACATGATTGTAATTCCAATGGTTTTTGTTGTTTTTTTAGTTGCCCTAATGATTATTGAGGGTGATTTTACAGGTTTACTTAGGTGGATTAAATAATGAAAAGAAAAGGATTTTGGATAGCAACCGGACTACTTGTAGTGCCGGTTGTTATTTTTTATATGCTTAGTGCCGGAAGTCATAATTTTACAACGCTTCCTATTTATGGTGAGCGAATACCTCCAGATGGCAATACTCAAAAAGATACCATTTACTATCAAATACCTAATTTTGAGGTAACAGATCAATCAGGCAAACAATTAAATTTACAGAGTTTTGATGATAAAATTTTTGTTGCCAACTTTTTCTTTGCATCCTGCGAAGATGTTTGTCCTACGATGAACCGCAGACTTGCAAAAATATATGAGAAGTATAAAGAATTTGCTGAAATCCATTTTTTAAGCTTCACAGTAGATCCCATGAACGACAGCGTTCCTGTTTTAGCAGAATACGCCAAACATTATAATGCAGATGCTAATATTTGGCATTTTGCTAAAGCAAACTCCAATGAGGATATCTTTAAAATTGGACAAGGATTTTTATTGCCTGTATCAAAAGAAGATAAAACAATAGACCACAGTCAGCAGTTAATAATAATAGACAAAGAAAAAAGAATTAGAGGCGTTTATGATAGCTTCAGCGATGTAGAATTAAAACGCTTAGAAGAAGATTTAAAAGTACTTTTATATGAATACCACCACCCAGGAAAGTAAAGACAAGTTGTTTTTTAGAATTGCAATCAGTATTTCGCTTGTAGTACTCATTGCTGTAATTGTATTAAACAGAAAAATATTACCCGTTCCAAGTGAACTACCATCATGGACCTATTTCTTACCTAAGTTAAACGCAATAATCAATGCAACTTGCAGCATCTTATTGATTTGGTCTTTGTTTGAAATTAAAAAGCGGAACATTCAAAAACATAAGTTAATTAATTTAAGCACCTTCGCATTAAGTAGCATTTTCTTAATAAGCTATGTTTTATATCATTGGATGGCTCCGGAAACCACTTACCCAGCTGATAGTCCTGCAAGACCATTCTATCTAGCCTTACTAGGAAGCCATATCATTCTTGCGGCAATTGTATTACCACTCATTTTAATTAGTTTTTATAGAGGTTTACAAATGCAAGTAGAACTGCATAAAAGCATTGTACGTTTTGCGTATCCAATATGGTTGTATGTGACCATCACTGGGGTTATCGTATATTTAATGATTAGTCCATATTACCCACATTAATTAGAATGAAAAAAGAATTATTGGTTTTAATCATTTTGGTTATCGTTTGTTTTATCCCCAACCATGAAACAATGGCTCAATGTGCGATGTGTAAAAGCAACTTAGAAATGGCTAGAGAGGGAGGTGGAACCAATGTAGGGAACACCCTCAACAACGGGATCATGTACTTATTGGTTTTACCCTATGCGATTGCAGCTGTATTTGGATTTATCTATTATAAAAAATATAAAGGTAAAAAAGCGGCTGAACAAAAATTAAATCCTACAACTCACTCTTAAAAACCAACTCACTCATGTGCGATACTTACGAAGCTTCCAAAACGCTTTCGATTATTAAATCAAAATGCCCGCAATGCCAGAGCGGCAAAATGTTTAACTATCCATTTTACAATCTTAAAAAATTTATGGAGATGGATAGTCATTGCAAAGTATGTGGGTTAAAATATGAAATAGAACCTGGATTTTTTTGGGGAGCAATGTATGTAAGTTACGCATTAACGGTAGGTTTAATGCTAG
Source organism: Sphingobacteriales bacterium (assembly GCA_021298155.1). Lineage (GTDB taxonomy): Bacteria > Bacteroidota > Bacteroidia > UKL13-3 > UKL13-3 > B1. The sequence goes on from JAJTEN010000039.1 coordinate 33,002, forward strand.
TACTTGGGGGATTTATCTTTTGGATTAGTGCAGGCAAAGCAAGTTTTTGGGGATATACCATACCCATTGTTAGCAGCTTAATTCTCTCCTCTCCGCTTACCTTCAGGTATGCACGTGTTTTAATGCTTTATTTGTTTTCACCTGTTAGGTTTAATCCAGATTTAGCCAAAAAATAATTATGCAACAACCCATCTTATTTTACGATGGCAACTGTGCATTATGCAACAATTTTGTTTCTATGATTCTAAAAATTGGCACAAAACCAAACTTCTATTTTGCGCCATTAACAGGTAGTACCGCCCAAAAATTACTACCTGATCTCTATAAGCAAACAGATTTTGATGCTATTGTTGTATGGAAAGAGGGTAAATTTTATACGCACCACGAAGCGGTTTTTCAAATAATACAGGCAATGCCCATTGGCTTTAAGGTTTTGCTTTTTCTAAGATTTTTACCTCATTCCGTTTTACTTAAACTCTATACCTATGTGGCAAAAAACAGATTTCGTTGGAAACCAAAATTAGAAGTATGTCCCATGCCGCCTGCCAAATTTAAGCATCAATTTATTTTTGATTAATTTGTATTTTGCGTTCATATGCGCTATTGGTTTAGAATTTATCTCCTATTTGTTTGTTTAAAAAGTACATTTGCCTTTGCGCAAGAGCTAGATAGTGTCAATTTTTCTATGAACGAGTTGATTATTTCAGCAGATAAATTTCAAGAAAAAAGAAAAGATATTCCGCGCCAAATCGATATAATAAATCAGAAAACCATACAGCAACTCAACAAACAAAATATGGGTGATTTATTGTTTGAGGCAAGCAATGTGTATTTGCAGAAAAGTCAGCAAGGCGGTGGGAGTCCGATAATACGCGGGTTTGAAGCGAACAAAATACTCATGGTATTAGACGGAGTTCGCTTAAACAATGCCATTTATAGAGGCGGACATTTACAAAACGTATTGCGAATAGAACAGAATATTATTGAACGAGTTGAAGTGTTGCATGGCCCAGGATCTTTATTATATGGTTCAGATGCCTTAGGCGGAGTATTAAATTTTGTAACCATTAAACCAAGTTTAGATAAGCCAATTCAAGTATATGTCATGAATAGGAACAGCAGTGTAAATCAAGAAAAAACACAACTTATCACACTGCAAGCTGCGTATAAAAAATTGGGCGTATTATTTCATTATTCTCAATCAGATTTTGGCGATTTAATGCAAGGAAAAAAGAGGAATAATGCAATTGGTGAGTTGGGTTTGCGTCCATTTTTTCAAGACAGATATGGAGATTCAGACCGAATAGTAACTAATCCAAACCCACATAAACAGGTTGGTTCAGCCTACAGGCAACACAATATTCTTACTAAATGGCGCTATAAACCCAAAGCCTATTCGGAGCACCTTCTATCCTATTATTATACCACAACAGGTAACATTCCAAGATACGACAGACTAAGTGAGATCGCATCAGGTAAACCGCTATTTGCAGAATGGTATTATGGACCAGAAACATTTCATTTTTTACATTATCAATTTAACCATTCCCTTATTCGTACCTTTTGGGATGAATTGAAATTGAATATCTCTTTACAACAAGTGGAAGAAAGCAGGAATACCCGAAATTTTGGTAATTCCTGGCTGAACCAAAGACAAGAAAAAGTAGCTGTTTTTGCCATGCATTCCGATTTCAAAAAACGAATCAAACGAAATGAAATAAGATATGGATTGGAGTACCTTTTGAATCAGGTTAACTCAACGGCATCTGCCTTTAATTTGCTTACAAATGCCAGGCAAGCAATAAGCACGCGTTACCCAGATGGTGGTTCGCTAGTTTATTCTTTGGGCGCTTACCTCACAATGAGCCAAGAAATCGGTAAAAAATGGGTGTTTACAGAAGGAATTAGAGTGAATTACAATAGTTTATCTGCCAGATTTTCCAGCAAACAATTTTATTCCTTTTTGCCTAACAAAATACAACAAAGCTATAAACCCGTATCGGCTAATGTTGGACTCGTATATATGCCCAATGCAAAACTAAGATTATACGCGAACATAGGTAATGCGTATAGGGTTCCAAATGTAGACGACTTGGGCAAATTATTTGATTCTAGGCCAGGTAATATTTTAATTGTACCAAACAATTATTTAAAGGCAGAGCAAACTATAACCTATGAGCTTGGCATAGAGAAACGATTTAATAATAAGTTACTCATAGCTGCAAACGCTTTTTATACGGGGGCTTGGAATACCTTAATCATTAAACAGGTAGGTTCAGACAGTATCTTATATGACAATATACTAACACCTGTTTTTACTACTCAAAATGCACAACGTGCTCGAATTATAGGATATCATGTGCAAGTTAACTTTATAGTAAACAAATATTGGAAGATGGAGGCCAACTTAAACCAAAGTTTAGGAACTATTTTTAGCGATAGTATAATGCCATTAGATCATATCCCTCCTCTTTACGGACGCTTGGCAATTCACTATTCGAACAAAAGGTGGCAAGCCAGCCTCCAAAGCCAATTTAGCGATGCAAAGCATAGAAGTAAATATTATTTAAACGGAGAAGATAATATTGAATATGCTACAGCAAACGGACTACCCGCATGGTATATAATATCCACAAATGTAGGATATTCATTTTTTAAGAACCAAGCATTACATTTAAGGACGGGAATAGAAAACATATTAGATAGAAACTATCGAACTTTTGCTAGTGGAATAAGCGCACCAGGAAGGAATTTTTATTTAAGCTTAGCTTACCAATTAAATTAGTGATGAAATCCAATACTTATGGCTGCGGCGATTCCAATACCAAGTAATACAGCAAACAATTTTTGTTTACTAAAATGATGTTGTTCGCTATTTTCAAACAAAATGGTTGTTGAAATATGTAAGAAGGTGCCAATAACAAATGCCATAAAATACTCGAAAAATTCTTCGTTTATACTGGATTTTAAATACACACTCATACCCGCGCCTAGCAGAGCCATTGAACCATATACCAAACTAATATTTCTGAGGGCAAAACCAGAGAGATGAATTCCCTTTAAAATACTTAATAGGGCAAAAGCCGCTGGAATTTCATGAATAATAATTCCAAATAAAAGGGAGTAAAAGTTAGGGTTCTGATTTACCCATTGGGCCCCTAACGGAAAACCCTCGGTAAAAGAATGCAAACTTAAAGAGGCCACAATACCAATTGGAATTACCTTATTTTTTAAATGATGGTGCACATGCATGTGTCCGTGCTCTATACCTTCAGAATAACGTTCTAAGAATATTTGAAAAAAGAATCCCAACAATACCAGTAAACCCTTATATGGATCAAAATGTTGAAACACCTCAGGAATTAAATTAAGCAAAGTAATACCCAATAAATATGCACCGGCAAAGGCTAAAAACCAATTCAGTTCTTTGGCGTATTTTTTTACACTTTTTATTGCTAAAAAGCTTCCTAAAAGCGGACCAATAGGCAATAATAAAAACCACCAAACACTCATACTATTTTTATAAATTTATTAACGTATCTTGAAAAAGCCACTCCAAATAAACTGCCACAAAGTGCACCCGCAATTACATCTAACGGATAATGCACCCCAACATACACCTGAGAAAAAGAGATGGTAAATGCCCAAGCCAACAAGGCAGGTAAAAGCCATTTTTGATCTCTAAAAAAATACGGTAAAAACACTGCGATAGCAAAATGGTTGGTAGCATGAGCCGACATAAAACTATAACCGGCACAACGCTCAATTAAATGTCGCGTAATACCCTGTAAACTTGGTTCAGAACAAGGTCTAATGCGCATAAATGTATTCTTTACAAGATTCGCACTAAACTGATCTGATAGCGTAATTAATAGGATCAGGGCAAGAATAATTTTCCAACTCTCTAATTTGTATTTTTTAAAGATAAAGAATAAAAACACAGCATATAGTGGATACCAAAATTCTTGCTTGCGCATAAAAGGAGCCAAAACATCCAAAATAGGATTGGCCAAGCCATTGTTTATGGCAATAAAAAAGCTTCTATCAAATTCTAATAATTGTTCTAACATGGCTAAATCTTTTGTCCGATTAAAATTAATCGATCACTAGATGCTAACTGAAAAGGATCAAGTGAATAGTTACCGAAATAATGTAGCAATTTAAAACCAGACTTTTCAAATAGGGATTGAAAATCTTGAAGGGTTAAGGCTTGAACTGATTCTAAGTAATTATATGTTTGATTCTGATGTTCAAAGGAAATTGTCTTCCTAATTTTACCATTTACAAGATCCCTGTTAATATGAAATGATATACCTTCCCGCTCAATTGTTTCGGTTCGAACCAAATCTTGTACAACCTTATGGGCATTAAAAAAATCGATCAGTAAAATACCATTGGACTGAAGCAATGCATGAACATTTTGTAGCACTTTTACATTTGTTTCTACATCTTCAAAATAGCCAAAACTGGTAAATAAGTTGAGCGCATACTGAAAGGTGTTTGGCACATGTAGAGAGCGTAAATCGGCCACTGTGAAAGTTAAAGAACTATTTTCAAATTGTTTTGCTGCAGCAATACTTTGTGCCGATAAATCTACACCAGTTACCTCAAAACCCAAGGAATTTAAAAAAATACTATGTCTTCCTTTACCACAAGCCAAATCAATAATCTTCGCTTGTTGCTTTGGTTGATAAAAATCTATTAAATTCTGAAGAAAAAATTCTGCCTCAGATTGATCTCTGTGTCCATATAAAATATGATAATACGGCGAATCGAACCAATCTGCAAACCACTCCGTTTTCTTTTCCATGTGAAGCCACGAATGTAAGAAAAGCTTTTAAATACTCCAATAATTTAGATATTCTTAAGTTTATCGTGCAATAAACCGCTGAATTTGCCTCTCATCATAATTTATCAAGCTGAAAAATATAGTTATTGAATTTTACGTTATTCTTATTCAACTTTGAACCCAATGAAATTAAAAACAATAGTGTTGTTTACCCTGCTCAGTGGATTGAGCGGTTTGGTTCAAACCAAGGCACAATTGGCTAGCATTAAAGGAACAGTAGTAGACACCAGCCAATATAAACCTATGGCATACTCAGCTGTAAGTTTAATCAAACCAAACGGAATCTTAGTAAAAACACAATTTACCAAATCATCCAATACTTTTTCCTTTATAAACATTATTCCAGACACCTACAATTTGAGGATATCGCGTGTGGGTTATGCAGATTATGAAGAAAAATTTATTGTAATGGCAAATGAACAGCGAGATTTTGGCGCCATTGCCTTAATAAGTAAGGAAAATTTATTGAGAGAGGTATTGATAAAAGATCGATCGGCTATCAAAATTAAAGGTGATACCACCGAATTTTTGGTAGATTCATTTTTAACCAATAAAAACTCAAATATTGAAGACCTGTTAAAAAAATTACCAGGCATACAAGTAGACAAGGCAGGTAAAATTACCGCGCAAGGACAGGAAGTTAAAAAGGTATTGGTAGATGGCGAGGAATTTTTTGGGAACGACCCAACAATTGCTACTAAAAACATAAAAGCCGAAAATGTGGAGACTGTACAGGTTTTCGATCAGAAAAGTGAGCAAACACAACAAACCGGAATAGATGATGGCACCAAAGAAAAAACCATTAACCTTACTTTAAAAGAAGATGCCAAAAAGGGCTATTTTGGCAAAGTTGGTGCTGGCTATGGAACTAGAAATCAAAGTGGAGTTAACGGTATTACAGCCAATTTTGGCAATGAAAACAGGTATGAAGGTGAGGCCATGTACAACAATTTCAAGAATAAAAGAAAAGCTTCTGTTTTCTCAACCATGAGCAATACCAACAAAACTGGTTTAAACTGGGAAGACCGAGAAAAATATATGGGAGGCAACAATGTTGAATACGACGAATCAAATGGCTATATGTATTCAACCTTTGAATATGATGGAAGCGGTTTTAACGACAATGGAATTCCTATTACAAACTATATTGGGGGCAATTATTCTGATAAGATTCTTAAAGAAAAACTCAATTATAATTTTAATGTGAGTAGAAAAGAAATGCTCATAAATGGAATAGATAGAAATTATACCCAATATATTTTACCCGATACCATGTACTTTAACCAACAAGACAATATTATAAAAACCAATAAAATTACAAATCAATCTAGCGGCAAAGCGGTATGGAACATTGATTCTTTGAGCAGCCTCACAGTTAAAGTAAATGTGAACCAAAGTTTGTTTAGTAATACTAATGAATTTAGTTCCCAGAACTTAAATAGTCTTTCACAAAAAGTAAATGAAAACAAGCGTATTAACAGCAGTACAGGAGAAACTTTAAACGCCAATTATTCTATTTTTTACAATAAGAAGTTCGCCAAATTAGGTCGATCTATTTCTTTCAATTTTGATCAAAAAATTACCAAAAATAACAGTGATGGGGATTTGCTTTCAGATACTAAATTTTACAATAGCGATAGTAGTATTAACAGCGAGCAAAACCTAGATCAAATCAAAAGAAGCGAAGAAGAAGGTAATAATTTCGGATCGCGCATTACTTATACCGAACCCCTCAGCAAAACATGGTCGGTGATTAGCGATTACGACTATCATATTACCCTGAATAAATCTTTTATAAATACCTTTAATAAAAGACAATTAAAACGAGTAGATTCATTGAGTAATCATTTAGATTATAATATAGGTATCCATAAGGGCGGCGTTAGTTTGCGCTATATTACCAAGAAAATAAATGCTTCTTTTGGGGCGCGCATTAGCCATACCAAATTAAGTCAAGATGATAAAATACGTGATACTACCCTGTATCAAAACTTCTTAAATTTATTTCCAACTGCGTCTTTAAATTATAAATTAGGATCAACAAAAAGTATTAATTTTAGTTACGCAGGATCAACCAGACAACCCACTTTGCAACAAATTAACCCGATACAAGACCTAAGTAATCCATTGGTTATTTTTAGAGGCAATCCACAGCTAGGGCAAAGATTTAGCAATGATGTAAACCTAACATTCAATCATTACCAACCTATTTCTGGCAGAAGCTTTTATGCTAATTTACGGTACAATTATACCTTTAACGACTTTGCCAATTCTGACCAAGTAGATGAACAAGGCAGAAGGGTATACAAAACGGTAAATGTAGATGGCAATCAATCATTAAGTGGATATGCCTATTATTACTTTAAAATAAATGCCCTTAACCTTGGCTTGAACCAAAGTTTAAATCCATATTATAGTAAAAATGCGAACTTTATTAATGGTCTTCCAAACATCAATAATAATTTAAGCGTAACCTACGATATTAGTTTAAGCTTTGAAGAAGAAGAAAAATACGAATTTTACTTCTCTCCATCAATAAGTTATGATTATTCTACCACTTCACTAAGACCAGATGTTGTTACCGAATTTTTTACCTATTATTTTGATTTAGGTGTAGAATTATTTTTGCCTAAAAAATTTAGTCTAGATGTGGAGGCAGATTGGAATATTAGGCAACAAACAGCGGTATTTAATACCAATAACAACGTGCTTATTATAAATGCGCATGCGGGCAAAAAATTTGGAAAATATGATGCATTTGCTGTTAGAATGGGAGTTTCAGACTTGCTGAACCAAAACATTGGATTCAGAAGAAATGCAAATAGCAACTATATTAATGAAAATACCCATATCGTATTGCGCAGGTATTTTATGATAAACTTAACGTATAATTTCCAAAATGGCAGATAAGCAGATGAAACCAATTTACTTTTACCTTAGCCTAATATTTGCAATATTCAATTCTTACAATCATGCTCAGCAATTAATATTGAGTGGCGAAATTATTTTTGAACGAAAAGAAAATATTCATAAGGGATTTACAGAGGAGAATAGCTGGACAGAAGCCCGTAAAAAAGCCACGCCCAAATATAAAACAGACCTTTTCACACTTCAATTTACTAGCAAACAATCCATTTATAAAATGCATATTGAAGATGAGCACCCTTCTTTCATGTGGAATAAAATGGCAAATGCCAATAGTGTTATTCAACTACTAGATGAAAAAAGATATGAAGCAGAAAAAACTATCTATGAAAAAACGTATCGGATTAAGGATAGCCTGCCCCAATTCGAATGGAAATTAGAAAATGAGTATAGAACCATAGCTGGACATTCATGCAGAAAAGCGAGTACAATAATTTTGGATTCTTTATATATCATCGCTTTTTATACAGAGGAAATTCCAGTAAATGGCGGACCCGAATCATTTAATGGATTACCAGGAATGATATTGGGAATTGTTGTTCCTAGAATAAATACAAATTATTTCGCTACAAAAGTTAGCTCACAACTTATTCCTGAGACCCTATTTATGCTCCCAAAAAACAAATCAAAAATCACCTCATTTAAAGATTTTTATGCTGAATTAGGCAAGGCACTTAAAGATTGGGGTGATTATGCATCCCAGGTAATCTGGCGAGCTAGTTTATAAATAGCAGGCAGAGTATAGGGTATTGTAAATAAATTTTGTGCTTGTTTCCAACTTATTTATAAGAAATCATACCTTTGGATTAAATTAAACACAGTATGAGAGGCACAGGCGTAGCATTAGTAACCCCATTCAACAAAGACTTAAGCATAGATTTTGATGCATTAGGAAGAATTATAGACCATTGTATCTATGGTGGTTTAGAATATTTGGTTGCCTTAGGTACCACTGGAGAAAGTGTTACGCTGAGTAAAGAAGAAAAAAAAGAAGTATATCAATATATCAAAGATAAAACGGCAGGTAGAATACCATTGGTGGCCGGATTGGGGGGCAATAATACCTACGAGCTGATTGAAACCATGAAGCAATTTAACTTTGAAGGGTACAATGCCCTATTATCTGTTAGTCCGTATTACAATAAACCCACCCAAGAAGGCATATTCCAGCACTATATGGCCATTCAAGAGTATACAGAAGTGCCTATCATTTTATATAATGTTCCTGGAAGAACTGGCTCTAATATGACAGCAGATACCACTTTGAGATTGGCAAGGGCAAGCGAAAAATTTGCTGCCATCAAGGAAGCCAGTGGAAATCCAGAACAGTTTATGGACATTATGAATGAAAAGCCTGCAGAATTTGATGTTATTTCTGGTGACGATAACTTAACCCTCCCCTTTTTAGCCATGGGAATGAGTGGTGTTATTTCTGTTATTGCACAGGCTTATCCAAAGCAATTTTCTAGTATGGTTAGGTTGGGTTTAGATGGCAAATTTGAAGAAGCCCGTCAAATTCACTACCAATTATATTCCATTATGAAAGGCATATTTATGGAAGGTAATCCCGGTGGTATAAAATACGTTCTGAGCAAAATGGGACTTTGCCAAAATTATGTACGCTTGCCACTTGCCCCAATCAGCAAAAACACGGAACAAAAATTAGAGGAGATGATGGGGTTGTTGAGTGTTAAATGTTAAGTTTTAAGTGTTGAGTTTCTTTATTGATTATACTGCTCGCTTACTTAGCACTTCTTCATCTGGGTTTTAGCTTATTTTTTGGGCATCAATGCCTTAATTTTTTCTTCTAGCGAAAACTCATCACCTTCTACATAGCCGCTGTGTTGATACACAATTTTGCCGTTTTGATCTAACAAAAAGGTATGTGGAATTTGAACAATATTCATGGCTCTTTGAAAATCTTGATTAACATCCATGATAATATCAAACTCCCATCCCTGTCCATCTACATAGGGTTTTACCTTTTGTGTGTTTCTTGTATTATCTGTGCAAACTGCAACAATTTGAAGGTCATATTTTGCTTTCCAATCATCATACAATTCGTGCATATTATTAAGTTCTTTTTTGCATGGCGAGCACCAAGTTGCCCAAAAACTAATAATTGTAATTTTTCCAGATTTAGAGTAATCAGCCATGTTTTTAGACTTTCCCTCCATGTCTTTCAAAACCAAATTAGGCATTGTTTGAATTTCTTTTTGGGCTTTAGTAAACAAAGCAAAGCTGAGGAGCACCCCAATCATAAGTAGTTTTTTCATGTTGCTATTATAATATTTTTATTTCATTCAAAAAACTTGCCAATTTTTTTTGCAAATTTATCAAATAACAAATTGTAATTCATTTTTATATAACTTCGTATCGTTTTGAAGCCAATAAATAAATTCCAATCTATTTTCAAAGAGTCGTCGCATGCAGGCGCTAGAACCGATATAGATAATTTGGTAGCCAAAGAAAGGTCAGAATTAATTACCCAGGCTGTTGGAGTGGTGTATATTGTTTTTATTATGGGAATTACATTGGCCATATTATTAGAATTGAAAACAGCATACCAAATTGATTTATTTCCTGGTATTAATACGCCATTTGATGATGTTTACCGTGAAGCAAAAGGAGCTATAAATGGAGAAAGTGAACAATAGAAAGATTTTGAGAAGGAGTTAACAAAATAGCACAGAAAAGTAAGTGATAACCAGTTGAATAAAAAATTTCATTTTAGTATTTAAGAAACCCAAAATGAACCAATAAAATGTACTTCGATAGACCATTTTATATTAACAAGCATTTGAATATCAATAACATAACAATAATTAAAAAAATTGGCAACAAATTTGAACACAGTATAAAATAAACCTATTATGTTACTATTTATC
>JAJTEN010000005.1 GCA_021298155.1 Sphingobacteriales bacterium
TATTGGAATACAAGTAGAGTATATGCCAATAAATCTGTAGTTGGCACAGCTATTGATACAGATAATGACAATGTTTTTTCCATCATTATGGGTCCGAACAGATATTTTACCACGAGCTCTGTTACCATGCCATCTGCGGGTTTAAGCAGTGATGGAAAATTGTTTTGTACGTATTCTGCCCAAACCGAATACAATGATAATGGTAATCAATCATACAGGGATATTCATTTGATTACCTCCTTAGATGGGGGTAATAATTGGAGTACACCTAAAAATATTAGCGCTTGGTTCGGGCCCGGAGTTGAGTGCGGATATCCTTCTATGGCCCGCACAGTAAATAATAAAGTTCATATAAAATTTTCCAAAAGCGACTTGCCAGGTCCAAATACCGCAGGGGAATGGGATATACAATACTTAGGTATAGATACTGCTGCTGTGCTGGCTAGTACCTTTACTGTTGTACCTTCAATTACTAGTAGTTATGTTATTTCTGATACCGTAATTTGTAAAGGGAAAACCATTAGCACTAACCTAACTAATTGTAAACTATGGCAAGACACCAGTTTAATTGCTTCTACTGGAACAAATAGTTTCTCGCCAACTGCTACTAAAACCTATTCTATTAAAAACAATGCCAATACCACCATACGCACCTTCACCATTACCGTAACCGATTCCTTGCAACCTATCAGAACCATTGGTTCTGAAAACATGAATATTTGTGGAGTTACTGGTAATTTTGCACTTGGGGCAAGTACCACCTATCCCGGATCAAAAACCGCATCATGGTATAGAAATGATACCCTTATAAAAACAGGTACGCTCGTAGATTCTTTTAATTTTCCTGGTCTCTACAAACTTACCCTTGCAGATAACTTTGGTTGCAATAGCAGTGTAACCTATCAAGTGAATAGGGTGAACAATGTATTTAACCCCAACTTTAGTTCAAATCGCCAAAATGCCAGCAGTGCGCCTTTTGATTTTACATTTGCCAATCAAACACCTTCTCTTTCTGCATACAGCTATGCTTGGCATTGGGGAGATGGAACGAAGGATACATCAAGCAACCCAATTGTTTTTAAAACATATTTTGCGAATGGAAATTACACGGTAAAACTTGTTGCGGCAGATAAAAACACAGGTTGTAAAGATTCGATTACTAAAACAAATTATATAATCTGTTCTGGTTTATTACCATTGAATTTTACCAGTTTTAAAACACAGCCAACTTGTTTTGGATTTAATAATGGCGGAATAGCTATTCTACCAACAGGAGGTGTAAGTCCGTACCAATATAAAATAGATACAGGTGCTTATCAAAGTATCAACACCTTTTCAAACCTCAAAGCTGGGGTATATTTGATAAGTATCAAAGATGCTTACAATACGCTCTATTCTCGATTAGACACCCTTACCAATCCACCAGCCATTAGTGCTGGTGCAATAAATGGGACTACCAATACATTTGTTAATACAAGTAATTCATATGCAGTTTCCAATCAGGCAGGTGCTTCATATACATGGACAGTGGTAAATGGTACAATCAGTTCTGGTGTAGGAACAAATGTAATTCAAGTATTATGGGGCAGTGCCGCTGGCCAAGGTAAAATTATATTACAATTCAGTAAAAATGCTTGCACGGTAACAGATACTCTGTTGGTAAATATTGGTTCATCACCACTTAGCATAAGCACCACTAAAACACAGCCAACTTGTTTTGGAAGCAGCAATGCCAGTATAACAGTGAATGCTTTAGGAGGGGCAGGCTCATACCTGTATCGAATAAATAATGGGGTGTACCAAAGCAGCAATGTATTTAATAATTTAAATGCTGGAATATATACTGTACAGGTAAAGGATGCTAATAGCACTGAAGTTGGGAAAATAGATACCATTATAAATCCAGCGCCAATTGTAATTGGAGGCATTAATGGCGAAACTCTTGTGGGTGTTGGTTCACTTAAGCCCTATCAAATTGCCGCTCAAAATGGGGCAATTTATGCTTGGAATATTATAAATGGAACCTTAATGGCAGGTAATGGCACAAATAGTATTCAGGTGCAATGGGCAGCTTTATCAGGAACTGGAAAAATTATTGTAAATATAAACGTAAATGGCTGCACCGATGCTGATACACTAGACATAATTATTTCCAATTCTGTTCCCTTATCTGTAAGCACTATCAAAGAAAATATAACCTGTGCCTCATTAGGTAAAATCACTATAAATGCCTCTGGTGGAAGTTTTCCATATCAATATGCCTTGAATTCAGGATCATTTCAAAGTAGCAATGTATTTAGTGGCTTAGCTGCTGGAGTATATTTAACCATTACCAAAGATAATGCAGGAGCGCTTGTTCAAAAATACGATACCCTATTAAACTTGTCTCAGCCAGTGGTGGCTGGGTCTATTAATGGCCCAATAAGCGTACCTACACTTGCACTTTCTAATTATATTGTGGGTCAACAAGCAGGAATAAACTATTTCTGGACCATTACTGGTGGCGTTTTAGCGAGTGGACAAGGAACCAATATTATACAAGTTAGTTGGGGTGCCTCAGCAACACAAGGAAAAGTAAATGTGAGGGTAAGTAATGCAAGCGGTTGTTCCGACTCAAGTAATTTAAGCGTAAGTGTTGGTGCTAATGCCCTGTCAAATGTTACAATGAATCAGTTTAACTTGTATCCAAACCCAGCAACCGAGGAAGTAACTATTTTAAGTAATAGTAATTTAAATGGGGCCTATGTGCAGTTGGTTGATTTGTTGGGTAGAACGATTATGCATGTTAAAATAGATACAAACGATACCAAATATCAATTGCCAATTGCTTCAATTAAACCTGGAACTTATATGGTTTTAATTAATAAAAACGAAGATAAGGCCCGTATTAAGTTAATCATTGAATAAATAGTAATAGGCCGATTTATAATAAAAGGGAATCAGATTATTGCTTTAGTCTGGTTCCCTTTTTTTTAGAATGATTCATTTCTCAAGAATTTACTTCTTAGCAAAGGGCAAACCTTATAACGCTCATCATGCGTATCTTGGTAAAGAGCCTCTAAAGTTTCGTAAACATGTTTGATGCCAATCTTATTGGCCCACTCAAACGGACCAAATGGGTAATTTGTGCCCAATTTCATACTCGTATCAATATCTTCCATGCTTGAAGTTCCTTCTTGTAAAGTATAGCATGCTTCGTTTATAATCATGAAAATAATACGCGGTGTAACCATACCCACGCGGTCTTTCACCAATTTGTACGACCATTGAAAATGCGCCATGCATTGTACTAAGTTAGCTTCACTTTCTTTTTGGTATATTGAGACCTCTAATAAATTTCTGTTTAAAAAAGTAGGTAAGGCATTTATGCCGTATAAATGGCAAGTTATCTTACCATTGAACTCATGTACAGCCTGATCCAAGGCCTGTTTTACAGCACACACAAATACAGGAATATTTTTTAATCCTGCATAATATTTGAGTTGTTCCTTTTTTTCATCAAATTTGAGGTCGAATATTACATCATATTCGTGTATATTAGCACTCAATAAATCAGTATCGTCTATACAAGTAAGTTCACATGCAACACCGAGTAGTTTTTCTTTCAATTCTTTTATTCGGTTCATTGAACCTATGGCCAAAATTTTCATATTCTCAACAAATTAACAACAACAAAGATAAGAAGCCTAAACACATGGAAAAGAAAATTATTACTAGTAAAAATGCACCTGAGCCAATTGGTCCATACAGTCATGCCGTATTAATCAATGGTGTTTTATATACCAGTGGTCAAGTGGCAAAAGATGCCGTGAGCGGCCTTATGGTTCAATCTGATATCAAAGCCGAAACGAATAAAGTAATGGAAAACTTACAGGCCATTTTAAAAGAAGCTGATATGGATTTTTCACATGTAATAAAAACAACTATTTATTGCACAGATTTGGCCAATTTTTCAGCAATCAACGAAGTTTATGGAAGCTTCTTTAGCGGCAATTTTCCTGCGCGTGAAACCGTTCAAGTAGTAAAGCTGCCCTTAAATGCCAATGTTGAAATTAGTGTGGTGGCTGCTAAATAAATGAATTCTTTTATTGCCAAAGCCTTTTCTGTAATCTGGCACCCCGTTTTTGTAAACTTGTTGTGCCTCTATACTTTGTTTGCTCTATATCCGCCGCTTAGCTATGGGTTGCCAATAAAGTTGCAATGGTTTTACATTGGTTTCATATTTTTTGCTACAAGCATTGTACCTCTATTTTTGGTATTGATTATGAAGGCAATGGGAACAATTTCTGCCATTACCATGGATCGGCAAGAGGATAGAAAATACCCATATATTTTCACCTTATCGCTATATGTTTTTGTGTATTACAATCTTATGCAATCACCTATTACACCATTGTTTGTCTTAAAATATGTATTGGCTTGCATGGCTATTGTGGGCTTAGTATTTATCATTAATGCATTTAATAAAATTAGTATTCATTTGGCAACGATGGGAGCATTATGTGGCTTGCTTGCAGCCATTGCATTTAAGGGCTTTGCAGATCTACGTGTTTTGCTTGCGATAGGTTTTTTGTTTAGTGGCTTGGTGGCCACTGCACGCCTGAGTTTAAATGCCCATGTTCCGCAACAAGTATATACCGGATTTTTACTTGGTTTTGTTTTAATGTTTTTGATACTGATTCTAAATTTTAAATTCGCATAAATTTATAACTATGAGTTACGAAACTATTTTGTTTGATGTAAAGGAAGGAGTTGCAAGTCTTACCTTAAATCGTCCTGATGTATTTAATGCTTTTAATGAGCAATTAAGTGCAGATGTAAATGATGCACTTAAAAAGGTATCTAAAGATAAGTCCATTCGGGTATTAGTTATAAGCGGAGCTGGAAAAGCTTTTTGTAGCGGTCAAGATTTGAAGGCAATTGCCGGAAGTAAAAATCGATCTTTGAGTGATAGCTTATACAAAAGATATAATCCTATGATTAAGGCAATACGTAATTTGCCAATTCCAGTTATTTGTAAATTGAATGGTGTTGCTGCAGGTGCAGGTTGTTCTCTAGCCCTGGCTTGTGATATGATTATTGCTGCAGAAAATGCCAGTCTTATCGAAGTGTTTGTTAACGTAGGTTTAGTTTTAGATTCGGGTTCATCCTATTTTTTACCTCGCTTATTGGGTTCAGCCAGGGCATTTGAATTGGCCACTTTAGGATCTAAAGTTACCGCACAACAAGCTGCAGATTGGGGTATGGTTAATAGGGTAGTAAAGTTAGAAGATCTTGAAGATGAAGTTAATAGACTGGCTATCCATTTTGCATCAGCACCTACTAAAGCAATTGGTTTGATGAAAAAGATGCTTCAAAAATCATATACTAGTGATTTAGATACCATGCTTGAATATGAAGCTTACTGTCAAGAAATTGCGGGTAGAAGTGAGGATTATAAAGAGGGTGTTAGCGCGTTTAATGAAAAAAGAAAGCCTGCTTTTAAAGGGCAATAACTAGGCTTATTTATAGGCTTCAATTAAAATCCTATCGCCTGCCAAGCCAAAAACCTTCGTTAGAAAATAATTTACAAACTGTAAGCTGTATTTAACGCTGTTTTCAAGAAAATTACCCCTCAATGGAATAGTGTTTGGATGCTTTATTTCTTCTTTGATTAGGATAGTAGAAAACCCACATTCTTGTAACATAGTACGTGCTGTTTTAGCGCTAAACTCTGTTAAGTGGTAAGGTGGGATGTACATGGTTTTTTGAGAACCAATTAATTGGTAAACCAAGAAGGCTAGTTTACTGGAAATTAAGTTTAATGTTCCAGGTAAATGAATAATTGCTTTACCACCAGGTTTTAATATGGTATAGGTTAATCTGGCCGCATCTGTTGGGTTTGTAAAATGTTCTAATACATCGCCCATTAGAATTACATCAAAATAGTTTTCTGGCAATTCTTTGTTTAACAGAGTAAAATCATAAGGTTTATTGATAATATCAATTCCAAAGTTTTTCCTACCAAATTCAGCCGCAAAAGTCGACAATTCAATCCCTTTCACATGAAATCCATTTTGTTTGAGCGCGTGTAAAAAATTTCCAGTTGCACAACCTACATCCAAAATATTCCCGCTAGCGCAGTGTTTTTTTATTTCAGCAACCCCATCTGCATAATCACCTGAAGATAACAAATCAACGTACGCAACATCCATGTGGTGCGTTTGCTTATCTGAGCCAACAAAATAATCATCGGCATACATCTCATTGATTTCCAAATTACTTGGTCGCGGCCAAATAGAGATAAGTGCACAGTTTTTACATTGAATTGCCCATAAAAATCTATCCTTAAATTGATACCTAAATGGAATTTTTTTCCCAATTGTACCCTTGCACAAATTGCATTCGAATGCTTCTTTCATTGGTTGGCCTTAGTGATGCAAAACTATTTTTTTTTAATAATAATTAATAGCATTTGAAGCTTAACTTTTTATGTTATTGATAATTAATACTATATGTAAAAATTCTCAACTATTATTCGATTTCCCTAATACAAAAAAAATATTAATTTTTTTACACACTTGAATATTTAAAGAAAATTTTAATATATTGTGTAAAATTTCATTTTTATGGCAATTGTAATACCTAACTTTTGTATCGCACTGAAAAGTGCCCAAGACTGCAAAGCAGCAATAGATTTAGCAACAAGTTTGCAAAATTATTTTCGCTCTAAGGTAAATGCATTTATCATTGGTGGAGGGCAATTAGCCTTGCCTTCAAATATAACCAGCCAATCTGTTGATTCTCTTAAAGGCTTAGCAAAAAGCTTTAACAAATTAGAAAGTGATTTATTGATTTTACCAATTTCAACAGATAACGCAGCAGCCGGGGCAGTTAGCGCTTCGGAGGCAAATAAAATTATCGATCAGTCAGGTAGAATGGTGCTCACAGTGCCATGCACTGGTAATACGTTTAATTTTAGTAAGATTATAGTACCTATAGATTCCTCTTTTGAGACCCGACAGAAAGTGCCTTATGCGATTGCTATGGCTAAGGCCTTAGGTTCCGTATTGGTTATTTTGGGGGTTTCAAATGATAAAAGTGCTGATAGTGAAGTGTTAATTAATAATTACATTAGGCAAGTCACGGCAAATATTCAAGAAAATGGCGTTCGCTGTGTATCAGAGGTGCGAATTGGTGGAAACCCTACGCAACAAGTATTAAATTTTGCCAAAGAAATTGATGCTGGAATGGTAGTTATCATGACCGAGCAAGAGGCCAATTTAGTTTCCTTCTTTTCTGGTAAATACTCGCAACAAATGGTTAAAGCTAGCCCAATTCCGGTTTTATCTATTCAACCTAAAGATTTAATTGTAAGTGATGCGCGCTTGTAAATGAGCACAATGAAATTAAATTTATTTCGTTTGCTTTCTAAAATTAAATCATATCCGTAATTTCACCCCCACAAGCTGCTTTTAAAACCTTGTAGCTTATTTCTTGTTACAATATTTTAAAACCTTGCTATCACCTGTTATGCAAAAAATAAAAATTAATGCTGGTCCGCATTTAGACCAAATAAAATACCCCTCAGATTTGCGAAAGTTCGCTGAATCTGATTTGGTTAAGATTTCTCAAGAATTGCGCCAATACATTATTGATACCGTTTCTGTTTACGGTGGTCATTTTGGTGCTAGTTTGGGTGTAGTAGAACTTACAGTAGCATTGCATTATGCCTTCAATACGCCATTGGATCAGCTAATTTTTGATGTTGGTCATCAAGCGTATGGACATAAAATTTTAACAGGTAGAAGAGATCAATTTCATACCAACAGATTATACAAAGGGCTATCTGGGTTTCCAAAGCGTACAGAAAGCGAATATGATGCTTTTGGGGTTGGGCACTCATCCACCTCCATTTCAGCTGCTTTGGGGATGGCTGTAGCTAGTAAGTTAAAAGGTGAACACGATAAACAGCACATCGCAGTAATTGGAGATGGCGCATTAACCGGTGGGATGGCTTTTGAAGGTTTGAACCATGCAGGTGTTGCCAATGCAAATATCATTGTTGTTTTAAATGACAACTGTATGAGCATTGATCCTAATGTTGGTGCGTTAAAAGAATATTTAACAGATATTACTACATCTCCTACCTATAACAAGTTTAAAGATGATGTATGGAAAGCTTTAGATAAAATGAGCAAATTGGGACAATTGTCTCAAGATATTCTCTCTAAAGTGCACGATACGTTAAAAGGTGGTTTATTAACCCATAGTAATTTATTTGAGGCACTTGGTTTCAGGTATTTTGGTCCAGTAGATGGACATGATGTTAATCACATGGTCAAAATCTTTAATGATTTAAAAAAGATTCCTGGTCCAAAATTATTACACTGTGTTACAGTTAAAGGTAAAGGATTTGCACCTGCCGAAAAAGACCAAACGAAATGGCACGCGCCAGGCTTATTTGATAAAACAAGTGGTGAGATCATCAAATCAACCAATAATTCACCTCAGCCACCAAAGTTTCAAGATGTTTTTGGTCATTCCTTGGTAGAATTAGCAGAAATGAATCCTAAGATTGTTGGGATTACACCTGCTATGCCTTCAGGAAGTTCTATGAATATAATGATGAAAGCTATGCCTGATAGGGCTTTTGATGTAGGTATAGCAGAGCAGCATGCAGTTACGTTTAGTGCTGGTTTAGCAACGCAGGGACTAATTCCATTTTGTAACATATACTCAACATTTATGCAGCGCGCCTATGATCAGGTTGTGCATGATGTGGCACTTCAAAAATTACACGTCGTATTTTGTATGGATAGGGCAGGTTTGGCAGGTGCTGATGGTCAAACCCATCACGGAATGCTAGATATTCCTTACATGCGTTGTGTGCCCAATATGGTCGTTTCTGCACCTATGAATGAAGAGGAATTACGTAATTTAATGTTTACGGCCACTTTAGAAGAAAATGCGGGTCCATTTGCCATTCGTTATCCAAGAGGTAATGGCGTATTAATTGATTGGAAGCGTCCTTTTGCGGAGATAAAGGTAGGAAAAGGCAGAAAACTGAGAGACGGAAAAGATATTGCAATTTTATCTATAGGTACGGCAGGTATTTTGGCTCAAACGGCTATAAACTTATTAGATAAAGAAGGTATTTCATGTGCACATTACGATATGCGTTTCGTAAAACCATTGGATGAGGAAATGTTACATGAAGTTTTTACAAAATTTAAACAGGTAATTACTGTTGAAGATGGCACAATTGTAGGTGGATTTGGTTCGGCCATATTAGAGTTCATGGCAGACCATCATTATCATTCAGAGCTTACAAGAATGGGTATGCCAGACAGAATTGTTGAACATGGGGAACAGCATGAGTTGTATGCAGAATGTGGGTTTGATGCGAAAGCCATTCAGAAGATGGCTAAATCTGTGTTAGGGGTTAGGCATATGGCATAATAATAAAAGATTGTAGTGTTAACACTACAATCTTTTATTGAACTGTATTAACTTACTGTTGTTCCAACTGCTGTATCTCCGGCGCACACCTTAAGAAAGTTTCCTTCTTTATTCATATCAAAAACAACGATTGGCATTTTGTTTTCTTGACACAGGGTGATGGCTGTCATGTCCATTACATTTAAACCACGCTCATATACCTCTTCAAAAGATATCTGTGCGAAACGAGTAGCATTTGGGTCTTTTTCAGGATCGGCAGTATATATGCCATCAACGCGTGTGCCTTTCAATACTAAATTTGCGTCAATTTCAACTGAGCGCAGGGCTGCTGCCGAATCTGTGGTGAAATATGGATTACCTGTACCGGCTCCAAATATAACAACGCGACCTTTTTCAAGATGACGAATTGCTCTTCTTCTAATAAAAGGTTCTGCTATTTGCTCCATATGAATAGCGGTAAGTAAACGCGTTTGTAAGCCAATTTTCTCTAATGCACCTTGCAAGGCCATTGAGTTAATTACAGTGGCTAACATACCCATATAATCTCCTTGTGCACGTTCCACCAAACCCCCTGCAACGCCAGAAACACCTCTAAAAATATTACCTCCACCAATTACAATAGCTACCTGAACGCCATTGTCTACTACTTTTTTTACATCTAATGCATATTGTTCAATAATTTTTGGGTCAATTCCAAATTGCATATCACCCATAAGGGCTTCGCCACTAAGTTTAAGAAGCACGCGTTTATATTTCATATAATTAGAGGTTTTGTTTTACAAGATTACGGTATTATTAGGCACAAAAAAAAGGCTATCTCCAAGGAGATAGCCTTTTTCAATAAAAATTTATAATGAAATTCGCTTAAATGAAGTTACAGTTAAACCTTTTTCAACTTCATCTAACATTTGAGCGATGGTTTTGCTGCTATCTTTTACAAACTCTTGGTTTAATAAAGTATTTTCTTTGTAGAACTTACCTAATTTACCTTGCGCAATTTTTTCTAACATTGCTTCAGGTTTTCCTTCAGCGCGCGCTTGGTCCATACCAATAGCAATTTCACGTTCAATGATTGATTGATCTACGCCATCTTTATCAACAGCTACTGGATTAAGGGCAGCAATCTGCATGGCCACATCTTTACCTGCAATAAAATTTCCTTCGCTAGGTGCAAGATTTAATGAAACCAACACACTCAGCTTATTACCTGCATGGATATATGGAACAATATTTTCACCAGTTACAATTTCGTATTTAACTACGTCAATTTTTTCGCCAATTTTACCAACTTGCTCGGTAATTTTATCTGCAACAGTTAATCCGTCCATTGGCAAAGCTTTTAACGCATCAATAGAAGCTGCTTTGTTTGCAATTGCAATTTCGGCTAATTTGTGCGTGAAGGCCACAAAATCCTCATTTTTTGCAACGAAGTCGGTTTCACAACTTAATTGTACGATTACGCCTAATTTTCCATCTGTAGAAATTTTGGCAATGATTGCACCTTCTTTCGCATCGCGATCAGCACGGTTTGCAGAAATTTTAGCGCCTTTTTTACGTAAGAAATCTACAGCAGCATCAAAATCACCATTGGTTTCTTGTAATGCTTTTTTGCAGTCCATCATCCCAGCGCCAGTCATTTGGCGTAGTTTGTTTACATCAGCTGCACTTATACTCATAATTTTTAATTTTGAATGTTAAAATAATTTGTTTGACTAAATATATTTAAAAAAGCCCCCGCCTTGTGGCGGAGGCTTTTTTGATTAAGCTTGCTCTTTTTCAGCAACAACTTCTTTATCGGCTGTTTCTTCTTTTTCGCGCTTGCGCTCAGATAAACCTTCAACAATCGCATCTGTAATGTAGCGCGTAATCAATGCAATTGATTTTGCTGCATCATCATTAGCTGGAATTGGGAAGTCTACTAAAGTTGGATCTGAGTTCGTATCTACGATTCCAAAAGTAGGAATGTTTAACTTAGTGGCTTCAGCAACAGCAATGTGCTCACGTTTGATGTCTACAATAAGTAAAGCAGCTGGTAAACGATTTAAGTCTGCAATACCACCTAATACTTTTTTCAACTTAATTTTTTCGCGGTCTATCATTAGACGCTCTTTTTTGTTGATGTTCGTATAAGTACCATCTTGCGCTAATTTTTCAAGCGTTTGCAGTTTCTTAATACTTTTTCTAACTGTACCAAAGTTTGTAAGCATACCACCTAACCAGCGGTCGCAAACGTATGGCATGTTAACACGTTTAGCTTCAGTTTCCATAATTTCTTTCGCTTGCTTTTTGGTAGCAACGTAAAGAACTTTTCTTCCTGACTTTACAATGTTCTTAATGGCTTGAGCGGCCTCATCCAGCTTAACGGCTGTTTTGTGTAAATCGATGAGGTGGATTCCGTTTTTCTCCATAAAAATATATGGTGCCATTTTCGGATTCCATTTACGGGTTAAGTGACCAAAGTGCACTCCCGCTTCCAGCAACTCTTCGTGCGTGATTTTTGACATATTAATTGATAAATTCTGATTAACGTTTTACGAATTGGAAACGCTTACGAGCCTTCTTCTGTCCTGGCTTTTTACGTTCAACCATTCTTGGGTCGCGAGTTAATAAACCTGCAACTTTCAATGCTGGTTTTAATTCAGCGTTGTGTTTAACCAATGCACGAGAGATGGCTAGTTTAATAGCATCTGCCTGACCAGTATGTCCGCCACCATCAACATGTATGGTTGCATCAAACTGACCCATTGTATTGGTCACTTCAAACGCTTTTGCTGCAGAAATTTGCAAGCTTAGCGTAGGAAAGTATGTTTTGTAATCTTTCTTGTTTACAGTTAAATTGCCAGTACCTGCTGTAAGGTATACACGTGCAACAGCTGTTTTTCTTCTTCCTAATGCGTTATTAATTTCCATCTCTTAGAATTTTAATTCTTTTGGTTGTTGAGCTGCATGTGGATGTTCTGCGCCAGCATATACATGCAAGTTGCGGAATAATTCTGCACCCAATTTTGTTTTTGGCAACATGCCTTTGATACCATGCTCTACGATGTAGGTTGGGCGACGAACCAAAATATCTTTGGCTATTTCACGTCTTAATCCACCTGGATATCCTGAAAAGAATTTGTATTCTTTTTCATTCATCTTGTTGCCAGTGAAACGAATTTTATCAGCATTGATAATAATCACGTAATCACCACAATCAGCATGTGGTGTAAATGATGGCTTGTGTTTGCCACGTAAAATGTTTGCCACTTTTGAGGCAAATCTTCCTAAGGTTTGTCCTTCAGCATCAATCACATGCCAGTTTTTGGTAGTGCTTGCCTTATTGGCTGAAATTGTTTTGTAACTTAATGCGTCCACGCTTATACAGTTTTATTAAAGGGGTTGCAAAAATAGGCCAAGTTTTTTTAATTCACAACAAAATGTTTAAAAAATTTTAGTCCTATATTTTGGGGAAGCGAAAATAAGCATATAAAATTGAATTACAACCCATTATTCATTTTACTAGGCAAAAACAGTTGGGTGTATTAAATTTTAACAAACTTTTTAAACCTATATGCTCCAGCAGCATTGAATACAATTACGATGTATGGACCTGGTCTATAGCTATTTACTTCTGGCATGTCAAAAATAAATGGGGCAGCAAAATTATCACTAGATGGTAAAGTGCGCTGAATCATTACTTTTCCAAAATAATCTAATACATACATGGTTGCTGGTCGCCCAGTGTTTTGTACAAATGTAAATCGCATAACATCTGTTTCTCCAACAAAATTCGGTATCATATCAAACTCAAACCCCGAACAAGGTCCGTCTGTATATGTTAAAACCCCATTTCGATAGCGGGCTTCACAATCATTTCTGTAAGTAATTTGGTCGCAGCCGCAAACAGGTCTGTAACTCGGGTCTGGACAAGCAAATCCGGGAGAAATAGCCAATGGATCTATACATTGACTATGTGCAGCATGTAAAATGAATCCGAAAAAAAATAGTATCAAGGAATATTTTTTTACCATAACAACTTTGTTTTCGGGTTTTTGCCCTCATTTGCAAATATAAAAATAGTTTAGCGATTGTGAATGAGCTAATGCGATTTATTTCAATAGTAAAAATTGCCTATTTTATGATTTATTTTGCCCATTATGTTTAATAAATTAATATACCTCATTAGGCACGGGGAAACAGATTTTAACAAATTAGGAATTGTTCAAGGTTCTGGAATCAATAGTGAATTAAATGAAAAGGGAAAACAACAGGCTCAATCTTTTTATCAGTATTACAAAGACATTCAATTTCAAAAAATTTACACTTCGGCTTTAATTCGAACCCAACAATCGGTTTTGCCATTTATTGAGGCTGGAAGGCCTTATCAAATATTTCCTGAGTTGAATGAAATTTCTTGGGGAGTTTTTGAAGGTAAACCTCAGAATGAGGCTGAAAGAAAAGCCTATTGGGATGTTGTTAATGCTTGGAAATTTGGAGATTTTTCGGCAAAAATTGAAGCAGGTGAAAGCGCTGCAGAACTGCATTTGCGTCAGCAATCTTTCATACAATTTTTGCGGTTGCAAAAAGAAAGTTGTGTTTTAGTGGCTACCCATGGCAGAGCTATGAAGAGTTTATTATGTGCTATGCTTCAGCTGCCACTTACACAAATGGAAACCTTTGAACACAGCAACCTGTGTTTGTATATATTAGAATTTAATGGGAGTACGTTTGAGCTAATAAGTAGAAACAATACCCAACATTTGAGGGCTTAATTAGCCTGTCTCCAAATAAAAAAGTCTAGAAACAACAGGTGTTTCTAGACTTTTTAAATTATACATTCTTGTTATTATCTTAAGATTTCTCTTGAAATAACAATGCGATTTACTTCGCTCGTTCCTTCATAAATTTGAGTGATTTTTGCATCACGCATTAATCGCTCTACATGATATTCTTTTACATATCCATATCCACCATGCACCTGAACAGCTTCTGTGGTTACCCACATGGCCGTTTCTGAGGCAAATACTTTTGCCATAGAACTCATTAGGGCATAATCTTTACCAGCATCTTTTAATGCGGCTGCTTTAATCACCATTAAACGCGCGGCCTCAATTTGAGTAGCCATATCGGCTAATTTAAATTGGATCGCTTGGTGATGCATGATTTCTTTACCAAAAGCCTTGCGCTCTTTAGAATATTTAAGGGCTAATTCATATGCTCCACTTGCAATACCTAAAGCTTGTGCAGCAATTCCAATTCTACCTCCTGCTAATACTTTCATGGCAAATTTAAATCCAAACCCGTCTTCGCCAATTCTATTTTCTTTTGGCACCTTTACATCTTGGAACATAATAGAATGTGTATCGCTTCCACGAATACCCATTTTATCTTCTTTCTTACCAACGGTAACACCTGCCCAACTTTTTTCTACAATAAACGCATTGATACCTTTATGGCCTTTTTCTACATCTGTTTGGGCAATTACCAAATAATAAGTAGCCGAATTACCATTGGTAATCCAATTTTTGGTACCGTTTAACAAATAGTGATCGCCTTCATCTGTTGCCGTAGTTCTTTGAGAAGTGGCATCGCTTCCCGCTTCTGGTTCAGAAAGTAAAAAGGCGCCGTGAACCTGACCACTCGCCATCGGAACCAAGTATTTTTGCTTTTGTTCTTCTGAACCGTATGTTTCTAAGCCCCAACAAACCAATGAATTGTTTACAGAAACAACCACAGAAGCCGATGCATCTACCTTAGAAATCTCTTCCATAGCCAACACGTATGATATGGTATCCATTCCAGAACCTCCGTACTTTGGATCAACCATAATGCCCATAAAACCTAACTCGCCCAATTTTTTAATTTGTTCGGCCGGAAATTTTTGTTCATTATCTCTTTCAATAACGCCGGGTAGCAATTCTGTTTGTGCAAAATCTCTAGCGGCTTGTTGAACATTTAAATGTTCTTCTGTAAATTCAAAATTCATATTCTGTGATTTAGTGCGGCGAATATATTACTTGCTTGCACATTTTCCAATCTGCTGGAAATGATTTTACTTAGTTGGCTTTAATTTTTGACTCAATGGCGCTGGTAGAGTATCCTGGGATAAAATCTATTGTCTTGATTTCTCCACCTTTAGCTTGCACAATGTCGTAACCAACTATGTTTTCTACTTGGTAATCGCTTCCTTTTACCAAAATATCTGGCTGAACCAATTTTATTAATTCGTAGGGAGTAGGCTCATCAAATAAAATAACGGCATCTACAAAAGTTAAGGAGGCCAAAATAAGCATACGCGATTCTTGATCTTGAATAGGTCTGTGTGGCCCTTTTAATTTACTTACCGAAGCATCGGTGTTTACTCCAATAATTAATTTATTCCCCAAATCTGCGGCTTTCGCAAGATAGTCTACATGCCCACGGTGTAAAATATCGAAGCAACCGTTGGTAAAAACAATCCTTTGCTTTTCCCTTCGCCATAAGTCTAATTGAGACTGCAATGCTTGCTGGGTCTCCATTATTTTGGTTCGAACCGAACTATGCTTGCTCATTTGATTTTTGTTTTTGCTGGGCCATTACCAAAAGTGAGGCAATAGCGCCAATTATTAATAAAACAATCATTTGTAAACCATGCACTAGGGTGGCATATGCTATGCCATCTTCTTTTGCCACGCCGAAAAGCAGCAGTGATTGCATAACAAAAAAGTGGTAGGTTCCTGCTCCTGCGCCGGGTGCAGGTAATACAACACCAATTGTACCAATGGCAAAAACAACTAAACAATCAATAAAACCCAGAGAAGCGGTTGATTCTAAAGCAAATAAGCAAAAGTACATCATCAATATATACCCCAACCAAATGAGTATAGATAGTAGTACAAATAACAATGGATTTTTTACATGTCTGATGCTTAATAATCCATCTCTGAAACCTTGGATCAGACCCAACAATTTTAGGTAGATTTTGCTATTAGTTAGTTTTTTTCTGAAGATAAAAAGGATTACAGAACCGATACCAATACAAATTAGTACCAAATATTTCCAATTCAAAGTTTGCGTAGCGGATGCATTCGCATTATTTGCTAGTGTATCATTAATAAAGCTAGAAAGCAAATCAAATTTAAGTAAGAAAATAGAACCTAAGATAAGGAGCAGTAATGCCATGTCTACAATGCGCTCTGTAACTACTGAACCTAGCGATTTTTCTACTGGCATGCTGTCTGTTTTACTTAGTGCAGCGCAACGAGAAACTTCACCCGCACGCGGAATGATATAATTCATCATATAACCAATAAGTACGGCGTAAAAACTATTGGTAGTGTTTATTTTATAGTGCATGGCTTCATAAAGAAGCGTGGCCCGGTATGCCCTGATCCAATGACTCAACAAAGAAATAAATACACCAATTGCCAACCAATTAAAATTGGCTCCGCTCATTTTTTCGAATAATTCATTCCAATGGGTATCTCTAAAAACAAAATAGAGAAAGAAACCACCTACCAAAAGGATGAGCCCATATTGGCTAAATTTTTTCACAATTATTAGTGGATTAACTTGTTATTATGGTCTGGATAAACCGCAATAGGTGTGTACTTTTTAGCTTCTTCAAAATCCATTAAACAATATGAAATGATAATGACAGAATCTCCAGTAGCAGCCTTTCTCGCAGCCGGACCATTTAAACAAATCATGCCGCTGCCACGTTCACCTTTTATTACATAAGTTTCGAGGCGCTCACCATTATTAATGTTTACCACCTGAACTTTTTCATTCTCAATCATATTGGCGGCATCCATTAAATCTTCGTCAATGGTGATACTGCCTACATAGTGTAATTCAGTCTGACTAACTTTAACACGGTGTATTTTCGATTTTAACAGTTGTATTTGCATAGTTATTTTTGCACGGCAAAAGTAAGCAAATTGCATTAAGGTACAAATTTTTGTGTTTGGGTCTTTGCTTGTCAAAAATTGGTCACAATGCCGTAAATTGATTTTTAGCATGATCAGGAACTTGGCTTTTCTATTTTATTTGCAGGCTATTTTAGCGTTAAAGTGATAAAGAAGTTTGCCACATATTTGATTGGAAAATGCCTTATTTGGACTGTTCTGTGCACCTTTGTAATTGGGTGGATTGACAGCCAAGCTCAAAAATTAGATTCCCTTCAAAGTCTTGAAGAAATGGTAGTAACTGGGCAATATGAGGCCAATAGCCTGAATAAATCTGTGTTAAAAGTGAAGGTAATTGATGCCAAACGAATTGAAGCACAAGGCGCTTTTACTTTGCAACAGGTTTTGGCAAATGAACTCAATGTTCGGATTATTCAAGATCCAATTTTAGGAAGCAGTATGCAATTGCAGGGCGTGGGTGGTAACAACATTAAAATTTTAATAGATGGTGTACCCGTGGTAGGAAGAGAAAATGGCAATATAGATTTATCGCAAATAAACCTGCAAAATGTGGCACGCATAGAATTAGTAGAAGGCCCTATGAGTGTTAATTTTGGCACCGATGCCTTGGGTGGAGTAATAAATATCATTACCAAAAAACAGGCGGCCAAAAGTAAAACAGCAAGAATAGGAGCCTATGCCGAATCTATTGGGCAGTACAATGCAGATTTAGCTTTGGGTTCGGCCAATGAGAAAAATAGTCTACTATTTGCCGCCAATCGTAACTTTTTTGGTGGATTTAGTGAAGACCCAAATAGTCGCGCTAAACTCTGGAAGCCACGCACCCAATACAATGCCGAATTAAGTTACTCTCGTTTTTTAAACAAAGGGCTGTTTCGATGGACAAACCAATTTTTTAGCGAAAAAATTATTGATAGGGGCGTGCCAAGTATAGATTGGACACAAGCCATTGCCCTAGATAGGCACTACCAAACTAGCAGGTATAGCAGTAGTTTTTTCTATGATAAAAAGCATAATGGTAAGCGCAATATAAATGTAGTGGGTTCATATAATGTATACATGCGCAGGTTTAATACCTTGGTTAAAGATTTGGTTTCCCTCAATGAGCAAATGGTGGCCGTACCCTACGAGCATGATACCAATTGGTTTCATCAGGTGATGAGTAGGGGTACTTATGCCAATGTGGCTTTTTCTGAAAAACTAAGTTATCAAATGGGTTATGAGTTTAATCACGAGTTTTCATTTGGTTCGCGAATGGTAAATCAATCTGCAAATATGGGTGATTATAACCTTTTTGCCAGTACAGAATGGAAGCCATTTAAGCACTTTTTACTCAGACCTGCCATGCGTATTATTTATCATACGCAATATAATGCCCCAATTGTGCCTAGCATAAATTTTAAGTACGACATCCGCGAATCTATTGCTGTAAGGGGCTCTTATGCTCGTGGGTTCAGGGCGCCAAGTTTAAAAGAGCTTTATTTACAATTTGTAGATGCCGCTCACAACATTAGAGGCAATGAACAATTGAGTGCTGAAACCTCAGATAATATGCAACTCGGACTCTCATACGCGTATAAATGGGAGAGTAGAATAGTTCGGTTCGAACCGATTCTATTTTATAACCGCATACAAAACATGATAGATTTGGCCCGGGTAGGCAGTGGCAACGATGCGATGTTTCAATATGTAAATATCAATAATTTTACGAGCTATGGTTCTTCGTGTAATCTAGAATACAGAACAGAGCCCTACCAAGTTTCTTTGGGATATTCTGTTACTGGTAGGAAAAATGAATTACCCAATTATATGCCATCTAACCAGTTCTTTTATGCCCATGAATGGCGATTCAATGCGGCTTACCTTATAAAAAAATATAATTTGAGTTTGAATTATTTTTGTAAGCTAAATGGTCGCATTCAAATTTATGAGTATAATGCGATACAAAATGATGTTACGCTTGATTTTATAGATCCTTTTGCTTTGATGGATTTTACCATAAATAAATCATTCTTTAAACAACGCTTATCTCTCACAGGCGGCGTTAAAAATATTTTGGATGTAATTAATGTAAATGCCAATTTGAGCAGTGGTCCGCATGCTTCTGGAAGCAGCATTGCAGCGGCGGGTATGGGTAGAAGTGGATTTATTGGGATTAAATATAGTTTTTTATAAATGAGATACCGTATTATAGATATGAGAAAAATTGGGCTTGCTAGTTTGTTGCTTTTAGTGCTTTCTGCTTGTGAAAAGCCAGAAAAACCTTATGGTTTGCCACCAAAACCCATAAATGCACCACGAATGATGCAGGTAGATTTGGGCGATAATTATGAGCAACAAACCTTTATAAACTTCACCGATAGTCAATTTGTAAAAAACACCATCAACATCAATAGTTGGGATATTGCATTTGATTGCAATCTTGATGTTCATAAGGTTTTAATGAATGGAGGTAAGGGGATTCTCATTGGAAAAATTGAATCTTCAGATTTTGTTAAAGATTTAAAACCACGAGATGTTAAATTTAGGTGGGATGCGGCTTCAGGAGGAGATTCTATTGTTATTAATAACTGGCATCAAGCCATTAATACCATTTATGTGGTAGATCGAGGTATAGCTGCTGCTGGTGCCGGACAAAGGTATTTTCAATTTAAATTGGTTTTGGGTCAGGTTCCCGATTTTTGGATAGAGGTAGCCGATATGGCTGGGAAAGTGCTAAAAACAGTGCCAATTAATCGCGTGCCAAATAAAAACTACGTATATTATAATTTTGAAGATAATGAGCCCCTAAATTTTGAACCCAATAACGATACCTGGCACTTTTGTTTTTTACCCACCAGATGGATTTACTATGAGTATAATCCGCCGCTATTATATATTGTTACAGGAATACATATAAACCCAAAAATGCTTTCTGTTGCTACTGATAGTTCTCTGGTTTATGAGAATATAACAGCAAAAGATGTGCTGAACCTAACATTCGAAAACAGAAGAGATGCCATGGGTTTTGAGTGGAAAATTTATGATTTTGGACAAGGGCGTTATCTAACCCGTAAGTATGTAAACTATATTTTTAAAACCAATGAAACTTTGCCTAAGTATTATAAGTTAAGATTTATAGATTTTTATAGCAAACAAGGAATTAAAGGTTCTCCCCGCTTTGAGGTCTTAGAAATTAAATAGAGGCTTTGTGTGTTTTGACTAAGCTTTATTAATGATATCCCAACTATGATCTCCTAGTAACTTTACTGAAGCTACATAGTTTCCAACTGTTCTGCTTCGCCCCCATTCGGTTGGACCAATAATGGATAGTTTAAAGTGGTCATCTTTTTCATACAGGTGGTATACTTGGCCAATTACTGGCTGAAAACGCATATCTGAGGTGTAAATATTTTCCGAAACTTTCAGGCGGTTTTCAATTTCCCTTACCTGTTCCATAATTAAATCTGCTTGTTTTTTAAGCAAAGCCATTTCTTGATTGGCATAATGATGCATAGCTTCAACAGCATTGGCTCTTAGCTTTCCTTTGTCTTCTGCTTTGATGATAGGCGAACCAACACTTAATGGGATAGGTGAGAGGTTGGCTGGACCAATGTAGCTTCCGTCTTCGTTTACAAAATTATTTTCCTCAATCATGTATTACTAAACCTTTTAATGGGCTCATTGTTTTTTTAGGGATTCAAAAATATAGGAAAACAGTTTAATTTTTCATGCAAACCGATGCTTGGTAAGCGATGAACGCTTCTTTAAACCCAACGTATTCCTTTATTTTTAAACCTTTCTGCATTTCTGAGGTTTAATATGTTTGCTTGATGCAATTAAAATTTATCTTTGAAACATGAATGTAAGTGTAGAAATCGACAATAATTCGGGATTTTGTTTTGGAGTGGTGTTTGCCATTCAAATGGCAGAAGACATATTAAATGAAGAAGGTCATTTATATTGTTTGGGAGATATTGTGCACAACGACGAGGAAGTGGCCAGGCTTAAACAGAAAGGCTTGGAGATTATAGACCATGAAACATTTAATACACTAACTCATGCAAAGGTGCTTATTCGTGCGCATGGTGAACCACCAGAAACATACAAAAAAGCCCTCGACAACCATATAGAGCTAGTTGATGCAAGTTGCCCAGTGGTGTTAAAATTACAACATAGGGTAAGGGAAGCACATAACAAAGACGAGAAAATACTGATATATGGCAAGCATGGTCATGCCGAGGTTAAAGGATTAGTGGGTCAAACAAACGGAGAGGCCATTGTGGTAGAAACTTTTGAGGAGTTGGAACAGCATGAATTACCAAAGAAAATTCAATTGTATAGTCAAACCACCAAGCGCACTAAAAATTTATATGCATTAAAAGATAAACTAGAGGCGCAAGGCATAGAAGTTAATTTTAACGACACCCTATGCAGACAGGTAAGTAACCGCGATATTCAATTGAGAGATTTTGCCACACGTTTTGATAAAATTGTATTTGTTGCTGGCTTAAAATCATCAAATGGCAAAGTGCTTTATGATGTGTGTAAGGACAATAATCCAAATACATTTTTTGTAAGCAATAAAAATGAAGTAAAGCCAGAATGGTTTGTAGAAAATGACCGTATTGGAATTTGTGGAGCTACTTCAACACCTCAGTGGCAAATGGAAGAGGTTCGTAATCACATATTGACATTATAAGCGCTAATTCTGCTTGGTTCTTTGCGCGATATTTATTTTATTTCCACCGCATTTTTAAAAATAAACATGAAAAAATACTTTTATACAATACTCGGATTGGTTTTTGCAGGTATATTGATATATAGCTTTTCTGAGACTAAATTTAAAGTTTCAAGATTTAAAGAAATGGCCCCCGCAACTTCATTTCATCAATTAAGTATAGTAGGAATTGATGGAAAAACTACTTTAAACATGAAGGACTACAAGGGTAAATTTATTTTATGTGTAAATGTGGCTAGTGAATGTGGCTATACAAAGCAATATGCTGCTTTACAACAGTTATCAGATACCTATAAAGAAAAATTAGTTATAATTGGTTTTCCATGTAACCAGTTTATGGGGCAAGAGCCGGGCACAGCAGAAGAAATTCAGCAGTTTTGCAAAAAGAATTATGGTGTAAAATTCCCGCTTACTCAAAAAATTGATGTTAAAGGATCGGCTCAACATCCCGTCTATGCGTGGCTAACACAAAAGAGCTTGAATGGCAAAGAGGATGTTAATATTAAATGGAATTTCAACAAAATATTAATAGATCCAAATGGCAATTGGGTGAAATATTATGGCTCAGGCGTTGATCCATTGAGTAAAGAAATTACAGATTATTTAAAGTAATTGTAGGCTGTTTAGCACATAAAAAAAGGGTGAAAATAAACGTTTATTTTCACCCTTTTTTTATGGCATCAAATGCTTAGACACCCCTGAAATTAGAAAAATTAAATTTGAGTCCGAAGAAAATATCTCCACCACGTATATTTCTCAATCCCACCATTTCTAGCAGGTGGTTGGTGCCAATGTAAAAAGGACCATACCTGTAATAGAAGCCCATAACTGGATATTGATATTCAATTAAACTAACAGGTACTCCCCATTCATATTTAAGTTTTTCATAGCGGGTAGTTAAACTTAATATATTTGGAGATAGCAAACTAACAGCTCCTGGAATGGGTATTCTTTGTGATCCTGAGAAGTTGAAAAACAAGTTCTTTTTGTAATTATAATCGAATTGAAATTGGAAGCGCGTAGCTGTATAATGGGTATATGCATCGCCTAAATCGAAGTTTACCCCTGGATTGCCAGAAAAATCAAACTGCAATCTTCTATCCAAAGCAAATAGTCCTTTATAGAACTCTAAATCCAAATTTTTGGTTGGACCATTTGCATTAGCATAACTTGTGGTAACAGTTTGATTATTGAAATCAATTTTACCAATATCCATGATGGCCAATCCTAATTTCCACTTGTACTCTTGAAATTCTCTGACTCTACCACCATATCTAATATTCGGACAAACAGTCATAACGGTTGGTCTAGATTTTCTTTTTCGCATGTAGGTATACCCAATATCAAATGCAAATCCTTTGCCCCTAGACTCCATTAATTCGGCTACTTTACCAGATTTGGTAGCAGCATAATTAAATCTCAAATTTCCATCAGTCATTAATAAGGATGAGTCGCCAAAGAACGACCAAGTAGTTCCCCCCATATCTGTGATGTTGATGGAGTTGATGCCATTCAAGTAATGGGCGCTAATTCCAATTCTTTGATTAGATTTATAGGTGTTTACTATTTCATAAGAGTAATTAAAAGCAATGTCAGTGTATACCAATGTGCTTGAGGTTGCCTTGTTCCAATCAAAGGTTTTGCCAACTAAGTCTAGTGTTGAACCACCTTTTAGCAAAAATATGGATAATTCTGGGGTGAGGTTAACTGTTCCCAAGCCGGTTTTGAAGGCAGTGGTTACCCCATAAGAATGTTTTTTATAATTGATTAATACAGATGGTCCGTAAATAGTGGCATCTGCAAAAATATAGTTTCTATCTTTTAAGCTACGTTGAATGTTAAAAACCCTATCGAAAGTTTCATTCATACTTTCTTTTTCGCCAGTTGAAGACTTTCCGGTAAACGATTTAAAGATTTCTGGCGAAAATAAAGTTGGAATGGGTTTTGGATTAAGGTAAAAACCATTGTTAAGTAAACCAGCTGAAACAGAGAACAGCATAAAATCGGTTCCATTGTTTAAATAGTTTGTATTGGCTGGATTTACAGTTATTCCCATAACACCTGCTAAATTGCTGGTTGGCATTCCGGTTTGGAATTGCCCGTAACTTTGGTTTAACCCCAAGCCTAAAAGTGTAAGTACAAATATTAGTTTCTTCATTATTACTAGGTGGGTATAGGTTCCATAGTTTTTGATTGGTGCAAAGTTACGCAGCAAAAGCTATACTCGCAATACTTAGCCTACAATCAGCCTTTTTTATTATCTCTAGTCCGCAACTTTCTATGGTTGCGCCAGTAGTTATTACATCATCAACCAAGAGAATATGTTTTTTGTTTAATGCATCAACATTTTTAACGTAAAAAATAGATGAAACATTTTTCCAACGTTCGCTTCTCGATTTTTTTGTTTGAGTATCAGTGGCTTTAGTTCTCTCCACAACAGAACTCAAATTTTCAATTCCCAATCCAATTGCGATTCCCTCTGCAAAGGCGAAACTTTGGTTATATCCTCTTTTTTTTAATTTACTTGGATGCAAAGGTATAGCAATTATTGCATCAATTCCATGATTTTGAGCAGTTTGTTTTATTCTTTGGGCATATAATTCACCCAAATACCGCGCTAATTCTTCATTTCCTTTATATTTTAATTCATGTAATAAGCGTTGTGTTACGCCTTTTTGATTAAAATAAAGGAAAGAAAAGGCCCGTTGGAATGGAATTCTGCCCCACATGGTTTTTTCAACGCTATTTTCAAGAATCAAATGGTCGTTTGTTTCTGGCAGGGTTAATTGGCAGCCTAAACACAAATATCGCTCGGTTTGAACCAAAGATTTATTGCAGTTAATGCACAAATTGGGGTAGAGTAAATGAAGTAAATGTTTCAGCATTTCAAACGTATCAGGGTTTACCTAACAACAAGTATACTAAAAAAGCTTGATTTTTAATATAGTACAACGACTATTTTTTCATACAATCAACAAACCTAGAAGTAAAACTGGCGTTTTTATCTATCTGTGTGATTTTTTTTAAGTTAACTTTGATAAGGCAAATTTAAAAGTTTACAGGCATTGAATTCACCGGCTAAAATAGTCTATTTTATCTTTTGCATGTTCCTATTTTTAGGGGCTAGAGAAAAGGGTTACGACCGAATTGATGGGTATAAAAATGGACTTGCAAAAGTATATAAAGGCAAATGTGTAGGCTATATAAATACACAAGGTGAAGAAGTCATTCGATGTAGGTATCATTTCATATCCGATTTTATTGCGGGTTTGGCTAAGGTCATGATTGACAAAAAGTATGGATATATTTCTGTACAAGATGAAGTTATTGTGCCAATTAAATACGACTATATTGGTCCGTTTAAGAAGGGTTTAGCCCAAGTGATGATAAAGGGGCAATTTGGAATTATTAATACAATTGGGGAAGAAATTATCCCTGTAAAATATGATGAAATAGGTGAGTTTAATGCGCAAGGCGAAGCGAAGGTGCGCATAAAAAAGTTGGAAGGAAAAATTAATTGCGAAGGCACGGAGGTTGTCCCTGTTTATAAAAACTACGCCATAGAGGAAGAATAGTAAATTTTTTGCTATTTTCGCATCTAGTCATGTTAAAGCAAGGTTTACAACAAAGTCAGTTACAGAAGCTCTCCCCGCAACAAATTCAGTTTATTAAGTTGTTGCAGCTCAACTCTGTTGATATTCTTCAACGCATCGATCAGGAATTAATAGAGAACCCTGCACTTTTAAATGCTACAGATCCTGATGCTGCACCTGATGAAACTGCACCTATTTCTGAAAGTGAGTTGGCAACACAAGATGAAGAGCCCAAAGACCTTACTGTAGATGATTTCTTGGCAGATGAATCTTTTGATGTAAAAGACTATGTGAATGATGAATATGATCCAGAGGGTTTTCACTTAAGCGATGAGGGAGATGAAGGTAAAAAAGAAAGGCCTTTAACTGAATCACATTCTTTTCATGAAGAGTTAATGGAGCAATTTTCCGCCATTGCTGATAGTGATAGGGAGCTTACTATTGGGAATCAAATTATTGGTTCAATTGATGATGATGGATATTTGCGTAGGCCATTGGAAGCCATTGCAAATGACCTAGCTTTTTCAATGAATGTGGACGCGAATTTAGATGAGTTAAAAAAAGTTCTGCAAAAAGTTCAAACACTTGAGCCTGCTGGTATTGGCGCTATAAGTTTGCAAGAGTGTTTGTTGTTACAACTAAGGCGAAAAGATCAACGCAATAGGCATATTCAACTAGCCATACAAATTTTAACACAGTATTTCGATGATTTTACAAAGAAGCATTACGAAAAATTGACGCGCTCTCTTAAAATAGATGAGTCTGAATTAAAATCTATTATACAGGTAATTACAAAATTAAATCCGAAGCCGGGCGAGTCTATAGACAATTCTGCCATACAATATATTACGCCAGATTTTATTTTAATTGAAGAGTTAGGTAGATTGGTTGTTCATTTAAATTCTCGCAATGCTCCAGACCTCCGTATTAGCAGGGGTTATCTTGAAACCCTCAAAGGTTTTGATGGTGCAAAGGCGCCTACCCGTGAACAAAAAGAAACGGTTCAGTTTATTAAACAAAAGTTAGATGGCGCGCGTTGGTTTATTGAAAGTATTAAGCAAAGACATAATACCTTGCTCAATACTATGAATGCAATTCTTCATTTTCAATATAAGTTTTTTGTAGAAGGTGACGAGTCGTTTCTAAGGCCAATGATTTTAAAAGATATTGCGGAAATTACTCAGCTAGATATTTCTACTATTAGTCGCGTTGCCAATAGCAAATACGTGCAAACGGAATGGGGTACATTCCCGCTTAAATATTTCTTTAGTGAAGGAATTCAAACAGATGATGGGGAAGAGGTAAGTAGCAGAGAGGTGAAGAAGATATTAAAAGAAGCCATTGAAGGAGAAGAAAAATCTAAACCATTACCAGACGAACGTTTGATGGAAATATTGAAAGAGAAAGGATATAATATTGCCCGCAGAACTGTAGCGAAGTACAGAGAACAAATGAATATTCCTGTGGCAAGATTGCGCAAGGAAATCTAACTAAATATTTACTTCTTCTAGTAAAGTTCTGAACGCAATGAATTTTCCTCCAAATTTTTGCATGCCATCTGCTTGCAAACTTGGGGCAAATTCAGATTGATAGCGCTCATAATCTGCCATAGTTTTGCATGTATATTGTATTGCGTAGGTAGTGCCTGTTTCATCCTCTTGTCTGCTCAAAAGTTTCAGCATTCTATAGCTAGTAAATAATCCACAATTCATTACATCACTTAAGTGTTTTTGTTGCATCCAATTTAACCAATCTTGGTGAATGCTATCCTCAACATTCACAGTAACATTATATACAATCATTCAATTTTAATTTATTTGATCTCCGCGTAAAATTCTATATTGTTTTCTTACATCCGTTAAGAAGAAACTTCCCGCATAATTTTCAATAAAGAGCTCATAATATTTAAGTGCCTCCTTAGGATTATTGAGTTGTTTTTGATGCAATTTTGCCAGTTCATATAAAGCATTATCGCCCATTATGTCTGAACCAAAATCTTTGTATACTTTTTCATAATAGCTTGCTGCTTTTTCATAATTTTTAGTGCTCGTAAAAATCTGTGCTTTTTTAAATAAAATGTCATCAGTAAGCGCATGCTGAGGAAATAAAATAATGAGGCTATCTAAAATTTCAAGGGCACGGATATAGTTTTTTTGTACAAAATTTAAGTCGGCATGTGCAAACAATTGCAGCGGTTCTAAAATACTATCTATGGTATTGTCTTGAATAAGTAAAGAGAGCTCTAAGGCATTATTTGCTATGAGTTGGGTGGTGGCCGTTTTAAGCACATCTAATTGGGCTTTAGCCCAATCAAATTCACCTAAATAGTAGCTTAATTTTGCATTTCTTAATTTGGCTTCCTGACCCAAAGGTTCTTGTAAAAAGTCTTTATCCACTTGGCCATACAATAAAAGTGCCTCCCAAACCTCACCCTTCATTACATAAAAATCGGCCAGTTCTAATTTTATGGTGGCCTGTAAAATTCTATCAATACGCGGCATATTGATAAGTTCTTCGTAAAGTTGAATGGCAGTTTGATAGTGATTTAGGTAATAAGCTTCTAAATTAGCTAAACTTTTTATGGTGACTGCTGTATTGGGGTTTCTGCCTAATTCTTTTAATACCAAATTGTATTCGTTTGCCAATGTTTGTAATTCAATTTGGGTATAGTTCCCAGCTAATATTTTTTTACTTCTTGCCTCTAATTCAGAACTTTTGGCATAAGTATAAAAAGGTTTATCTGCGCCTAAATCAGTTACTGTTTTAAAAATTTGTATGGCAGCGTCAAATTGTTCATTTGCCATGGCTAAAAACCCCAATTCAATTATTCGTCGGCCTTCTTCTCTGTATTTTTTATCTAAGTTTTTGGTATAAAAGAGCGCCATGGCATATTCATTCTTTTGCACAAACATCCATATCAGCATTTCATTAAAAATGGTTCTATCTGGAAATTGTTTATTTCGCTTGAGTAAACTTTGTTTTAAAAGGTCAAAATCGGCACTATTATCTAAACTATTTTGCAATAAGCCCTGAATTTCATTAACGGTTGATTCATCTAGCACAAGCACATTTAAAAACTCTTCAATCATCATTTTCTTATCGCCCAATTCTAAATATATGCCACCCAACTCATTGGCAAAAATGAGTTCATTGCGCAACAAAGATCTACCCTTTAAATAAGCTTGTACGGCAAATCCTTTCTCATTTCGTTTTTCTAGGGCTTTGGCCAGTTCAAAGACAGAAGATTCATTAGGATTTAATTTTTGGATCAGCCCATTTATTTGGGATATGGCTTGTTGGTCTTCTTGTTGTAACCTATGGAGATAGGCAATATCTACTAAAAATAATGCTTGATTTTCGAATCTTTTACTTTGTTTTTTGCTTAGCTTTTCTGCCTGATTAAATTCTTTTAATTGGATGTAACAATTCAACAGGTTCTCATAAAAATAGACAGATTTCTGATTTTTACTTAGTAGTTTTTCATACATATCAGCAGCTTTTGAAAATTCTTTATTGGCATAAAACTGAGCGGCTAATTCTTCATCGGCTAGTTGGCATGTTCCTTGATTTGCACTCAAAATGAGCATCAAAAAACAAATACAAATTACAACCAAATTCTTTGTGTTACTCCACATACTGATAGAAAGTAACGAAAATAACTTTTTGTTTCTTATTTTTGAGTAGAAAGTTAATTTAACTATTTCAAAAATGATTATTTGAGTAATATTGTAAACTTTGAGTACTCTAAAGAAATTAGCCAGCCAAACTGCTGTATATGGTTTAAGCACCATTCTAGGAAGGTTTTTTAATTACCTTTTAGTCCCACTCTATACCCGTGTTTTTACCGATATAGAATATGGTATAAATAGCGAATTTTATGCCTATATGGCCTTTTTCAATATTATACTTACGCATGGCATGGAAACCGCTTTCTTTAGGTTTGCCGAGAAAGATAACTCGAAACAAATTTTTGCCAATGCATTCTTGTCTATTTTAGGTGTAGCAGGTTCTTTTTCGCTTTTCATTGGTTTATTTGGTTCGCATGTTTCTGAAGCGATTGGTTACGGATTACATCCAGAATTCATTTATTACTGTGGCGCTATTTTGTTTCTTGATAGTTTGTCTGCTATCCCATTTGCCTTATTGAGGTTTCAGAACAAAGCCTTGCGCTTTGCCATCATAAAAAACTGTAACATTTTTTCGCTGATCCTATTTAACCTATATTTTTTACTTGTGGGTCCGTTTTGGGAGGCTAAATTCGGCAGTATATTGCCATTTTATGAGCCAGGTATGGGAATTAAATCTGTTTTTATTTCCAATGTATTGGCTAGCCTCATTACATTTTTATTATTAAGCAGAGAAATCTTATCTGTTGGTTTCAGTTTTAATTATACACAATGGCGTTTAATGATAGCTTATGCTATTCCAATGATTTGGGTTGGTTTAGCAGGTATGGTAAATGAAACCTTAGATAGAGTGCTCATTAGAATGTTAACGCCAAATGTTGCAGAAGGTCAATCATTAAATGGAATCTATAGTGCTAATTACAAATTCTCGATTATCATTACCTTATTTATTCAAGCATTTAAGTTTGCTGCAGAGCCATTCTTTTTTGCCCATGCAAAAACCACAGAAAAACGAGATTTATATGCCAAGGTAATGAATTACTTTATTTGGATTTGTCTCTTTGTATTCTTATTGGTTATGTTCTTTTTGCACTACTTTAAAATATTTATTGGTACTGGCTTTCATGAAGGACTTCAGGTGGTTCCAATCTTATTATTTGCAAATATATTTTTGGGCGTTTACTACAATGTCTCTATATGGTATAAACTATCAGACAATACAAAGAAAGGTGCCCAAATTTCCTTAATTGGCGCAGTTATTACGATACTTTTAAACTTTATTTTTATACCAGAGTTTGGTTATTTAGCCTGTGCATGGACTACTTTTATTTGTTATTTTGTAATGATGGTATTAGGTTATTTGTGGGGACAAAAATACTATCCAATTCCGTATAACTTGCCACGTGCATTATTTTATGTGAGCACCGCTTTGGCTTTATTTGTATTGGTTCAGTATTCTTCTATTTGGATCAACCCAAATTCCTTCTCAGGTAATTTTATTCGAATCATTTCTTTATTTATTTTTGTTTACTTGGTTTTTTACAAAGAAAAGATAGTAGGCAAAAAATTAGTTACAACATGATACACGTTTCCATAATTAATCAATCGAATAATCCATTGCCAGCCTACCAAACTAAGCATGCTGCGGGTATGGATTTGTGTGCTCATTTAACTGAACCTATTGTTCTGAAACCTATGGAGCGAGGCTTAATAGCTACCGGTTTATTTATTGAGATTCCGGAAGGCTATGAAGCTCAAATTAGGCCGCGAAGTGGACTAGCATTAAAGCATGGAATAAGTGTATTGAATAGTCCGGGCACCATAGATGCAGATTACAGAGGTGAAATTAAAGTGTTGTTAATCAATCTTGGTTCAGATACATTTACGATACAAAATGGGGATCGCATTGCACAAATGGTATTTGCAAGTTGTGCTCAGATCAATTGGAATGAAAGTACTCAACTTTCTATCACAGAGCGCGGTGCAGGTGGTTATGGCAGTAC
This sequence comes from Sphingobacteriales bacterium, assembly GCA_021298155.1. Lineage (GTDB taxonomy): Bacteria > Bacteroidota > Bacteroidia > UKL13-3 > UKL13-3 > B1. The sequence continues at coordinate 31,273 of JAJTEN010000005.1, forward strand.
AGGCAAGTAATTAGCTGTTCTTAGTTACAGAACCTAGGCACAAGATTGATTCTATTTTGAAAATTTCTCTCATTGTATTAGGTTGCGTTAGATTTCATAACAAGCTATTATGGCTTTTAAACTTTTAAATTAATGAAAATTATTGTTCCTATGGCAGGTATGGGAAAGCGCATGCGTCCGCATACCCTCACGGTTCCTAAACCCCTAATTCCGGTAGCAGGCAAACCTATTGTACAAAAAATTATTGAAGATTTGGCAAAGGTGTGTGGAACTGGAATTGAAGAAGTTGCTTTTATTATTGGTCCGAGTTTTGGAGAAGCTGTTGAGAAAGAATTGGTTTCAGTTGCGCAAAAATTGGGCGCGCGCGGAAGTATTTATTATCAGGAGGAGCCACTTGGAACCGCGCATGCCATTATGTGTGCTAAAGAAAGTTTGGATGGAAATGTGTTGGTTGTATTTGCAGACACCTTATTTAAAGCTGATTTTACGCTGGATAGAGAAAAAGATGGAATTATTTGGGTTCAAAAAGTGGAAGACCCTAGTCCGTTTGGTGTAGTAAAAGTAGACGCCAATAACATTATTACAGATTTTATAGAAAAGCCTGAAATATTTGTATCAGATTTGGCCATTATTGGTATTTACTACTTTAAAGATGGCGCCTATTTGCGCAGCGAATTACAGTATTTATTGGATAATGATGTAAGAGAAAAAGGAGAATACCAGCTTACAAATGCTCTGGAAAATATGAAACAAAAAGGCACAAAATTTGAGCCAGGGCAGGTAAGTGAATGGTTAGATTGTGGTAACAAAAATTCTACTGTTCATACCAATTCACGGATGCTTCATTTTATGCATGCGGCGAATGAAAAAATGGTAGATGATACCGTTAAGGTTGAAGATTCATTGATTATTCAGCCATCTCTTATTGGTAAAAATGTGCACATTAAACACAGTATTGTGGGTCCAAATGCCTTTATTGCCGATGGTTGTCATATAACCAATGCTGTTGTTAGCAATTGTATGATTCAAAGTAATACCACCATTAAGAATGCGGTGGTAGACAATGCAATGATTGGCAGCCATGTAAAATATGAAGGGGAAGCCAAAGATTTAAGTGTAGGCGATTACACTACAGTTTTATAATACTTTAAAGTAAAAATAAACGAAGCAATCTTTTTAGATTGCTTTCGTTCATCTCTTAAATGAATTCAATTAATCGCATTTTATTATTTTTTGGCTTACTTGTTTTAAGTCAACTGTCTTTGGCTCAGCCCGAAAAGAATTTGCAAGACGAAAAAAAGCGTTTAGAATTTGACAAGCATTTTTTTGAGGGGATGAAAGAGAAAATGATTCAAAATTATGAAGCGGCGGAAAGCAATTTCAAAGCAGCCATTTTGATTGAATCTAAAAACGCAAATGTGCATTACCAGCTGGCTAATATTTTAGTCGTACAAAAGAGGTATTCGGAGGCCATAATGCATGCTGAGCGAGCTTTTCATTTAGAGTCTAATAATAGTTGGTATAGCAAGTTTTTAATAGAATTATATAAAAGAGACGGACAGCTAAGCGAGGCCATTAAGGTTTGCGAATTGGCTTATGCGCAAACAAATGATCTTCATTTTTTGTATGAATTAGCCTCATTTTATGATGCTAAAAATGAAGCCAAAAAGGCGATAAAGGTTCTGAATACAATAGAGAAAGAAAAAGGAATTCAGGAAGATATTATTCGTAAGAAAGAAGATATTTTTCTGAAGCAAAAGAATGTTAAGGCAGCCATAAAAGAGATTGAAAAGTTGTGCAATGCTTTCCCAGATCGGATGAATTATATGGGTATGCTTGCAGATTTATATATGAATGCCAATAGGCAAAAAGATGCCTTGAGTATCTATGATAAGATTCAAAAAACAGATCCTCGCAATGGATATGCAGCCTTGTCTTTGGCAGATTATTATCAAAGTAAAAAGGATATAGAAGCGTATTACAGTCAGTTAATGCTGGCTATGAAATCTTCATTAGAAACGAATGTGAAGATGCAAGTAATGGCTATGTTAATACCAGGAGATGTATTAGGTATTGATCATCGTGCAAGGTGTAAAGCCCTTATTGATACTTTTATTGTGTATCATCCAACTGCTGCAGAACCTTATCTGCTAAAGGGAGATATGGCCATGCAGGCAAGAAATTTGGAAGAAGCTAGGTTGCAATATTTAAAATCAATTGATTTAAACAATAGCAGTATTTTACCTTGGGAGCAGGTGTTGTTTTGCGATCAACAGCTACCCAATTATCAATATTTATTGCAAGATTGTGAAAAAATGATGGTGGTGTTTCCACAAAATGGAAATGTGTTTTTACTCCATAGTATTGCAGCTAGGCAGTTAAAAATGTTTGATACCGCATTTGAATCGGCGCGTAAAGCGGTTTGGTTGGCCAATGATGAAGATAATTTGTTGCAGAGTTTAGGGAATTTAGGAGATATGGCCCACTATGCTAAAAAGTATGAAGTTAGTGATTCTGCTTTTGAAGCAATATTGGCAATTGAACCCAATAGCGCGCTTTCATTAAATAATTACGCTTATTTTTTATCTCTACGAAATACGCAGTTAGATAAGGCGATGAATATGAGTAAAAGGTCTTTAGCATTGGATCCTAATAACCCCTCAAATTTAGACACTTATGCTTGGATCTTATATCAGTTAAATAACCTAGAAGAAGCTAGAAAGTATGCAGAAAAATCTTTGGAAATTTCTCCTGATAATGCGGAAGTTTTAGATCATTTGGGCGATATTTTATTTGGTTTGGGGGAGAAAGAATCTGCGCTGAAAAATTGGCAAAAAGCGCAAGCGCTTGGTATGGACAGTTCAGTACTATTGGAAAAAATTAAAACAAAATCACTCATTAAGCAGTAGCTCATTTTTATATGAATAAAAACCTAATTATTTTAATCATTAGCCTGGGTATTTTTTTATTTGCTTGTAAAACTAAAAAGGTAGTTAACCTGTCTGATCCGAAACCCAAGGATAAGGGAAGTGTTGATGTAAAAAGTAGCAATGTAGATTCTCGCAGAACTGAAGTTTATAAAGGTATTATGGGTGCAAAAAATGTGACACCTGAATTTTCGTTTTTAGCTGAAGCAGATTATTTTGATGGAAAACAATCAGTGGGACTTAATTTAGAAATAAGCGCTAAAAAAGACCAATACATTTATTTAAATGCCAAGGCACTTGGTTTTGTCAATGTAGCTAGGCTTATGATTCAGCCAGATTCTATCAGAATATTAGACCTAATAAACCGCAAATATATTTCGGCCTCATACCAGTTTATGCAAAACTTTGCCCAAGTTAAAATTGGTTTTAATGAGCTTCAAAACATGATTTGGGCCAATGCTTTTTACGATCCTAATATACAACAGAGCAGTTTAGATTCACTGGGTCAGCAATTGATTTTATTGTTGAATCTGGGATCGGTACAACAAAAAGCAATGTATAACAAGAGTTATGTTTTGCAAAGTGTATCATTATTTGAACAGGCAAAATCACAGGAAATGCAGGTTGATTTTACAAATTTTAAATATGTGGATGGAATTAGCTATCCGCATGCTATAGTAATTAACATTTCGGGAGAAAAAAAAATAGCCTGTAAATTTGAAATTAGCAACTTCGCAGGCAGTATTAAAAAGGAGCCACAGTTTGTTATACCAAAATCATATAAAGTACAAGTATACTAGTCTTATCTTGTTAGTTATGTTTACTTGCTTTTTGGCAAGTGGGCAAAATCTTGCGCTAAAAAGAAAAGAATTAGAGGCGAAGCGTAAAGCCCTTCAAGAGCAAATTCAACGAAATAAAAAAGCGTTGCAGCAAGCAAAAGTAGCAGAGCAATCTTCTGTAAAACAATTAGAAGTAATTGGCGGTCAAATTTTGGTTCGAGAGCAGTTAATTGACCATGTATCACAAGAGGCATTTCAATTAAGTATCGATATAGCGAATCAACAAAAAATTGTAGCCTTACTGAAGGAGGATATTGAAAAGTTAAAACAAGACTATGCCGCGTATTTAAGGGCAGCCTATATCAAGAGAAGTGTGAATGCCGCCTTCTTATATATTTTTGATTCTAGAAGCATTGATCAGGCTATTAAGCGCTTAAAATACCTTAATACCTATGGTAATTACAGGCAGCAACAAGCGCGTATCATTTTAAAAACCCAACAACAAATGGTTTATGCTTTGCAAGAGTTAATCGAAATAAAGCAGCAAAAGTTGGGTTTGGTTAAAATCAAAGAAACTGAAAAGAAGGAATTGGTAGCCGACAAAGAGGTACAAACAGTATTGTTGGGTCAAGTTCAAAAGAAGGTTAAAAGTTTGGCTCAAATTATTGCACAACAAGAGCAGGCAGCAAGGGCTTTAAACCAATCTTTGAGTAAGTTAATTGCCGATGAAATTGCTTTAGCAAAGCGCGCTGAAGAGCGCAAAAGAGCAAAAGATGGATCAGCGAATAAGAAAACAGCTGCACCCGTTACGAGTAATAGTTATTTAAGTGATGCCGATTTAAAATTGAGCGGTAATTTTGCTGCAAACAAGGGTAAATTGCCTTGGCCTGCTGCCGGTGTATTGGTTCAGGGCTTTGGGAAACGTGATCACCCAACCTTAAAAGGTGTGGTATTGTCTAATAATGGAATTGATATTGCTACCCCGCATGGGTCTGCTGTTCGGCCAGTTTTTAAAGGAACTGTTAAAGGAATTTTTCCTATACCAGGCCTAGATAAAGTGGTATTGGTAAACCATGGTGAGTATTTCACCGTTTATGCCCGGTTAGCCACTGTAAATGTAAAAATTGGTGAATCTGTTGAACCCAAAGATATACTGGGTGAAGTAGCATTTAATGAAGAAGAAAATACAAGCAAATTACATTTTGAAGTATGGAAACAGCAGGTATTTCAGAATCCATTACCGTGGTTAAAATCAAAATAAATTGAGTGCAATTGCAACCTTTTTACATTTTATCTGTCTATACAATTAAATTAGTTTGATATGCAAAGAAAAAATTTACTTATTTTATTATCTATACTTACTTTAGGCTTAAGTGTGGGTTCTTTACATTCGTTTCCAACAGGTGCTCCATCAGATGGTAGAACAGGTTCACCTGGTGATGGGGGTAAAACATGTTCCTCTTCTGGGTGTCATTTTGGCTCTGTATCATCAATAAACAATGTTATTAGCAGTAATATTCCAGCAGAAGGATATACACCTGGAGAAACATATACCATAACTGTGAATGTGGGTGGAAGTGGACGAAAAGGATTGTGTGTAAGTCCGCAAAAAGCAGATGGAACCTTAATGGGAACGCTTACAGCAGGCGCAGGAAATACTATTGTTGGAGGAAAATATATCACGCATTCTAATTATATTTCTGCCACACCAGCAGTTTGGACCTTCACCTGGGTAGCGCCAGCCGCAGGTTCTGGTAGGGTAATTTTTTATGGCGCTTTTGCTAATGATAGAACTATGGTTCGTAAATCTGAATATTCTGTAGAAGAAAAGATTGCTTCTGGAGTTAATGAAAACAAAGGCTTCTCGCAATTCTCAGTATTTCCTAATCCATCTGTGAGTAATGGAAGTATTCACATTGGTTTCAAATCTAAAGTGTCTGATAACTTAAAAATTACATTGGTAGATATTACCGGTAAAGAGCTTGCTGAATTTATGAATGATATGGTAGAACCTATGTATCAAGAGCATACATTTGAATTACCTAGTTTATCTAAAGGCGTATATTTTATTCGTTTGAACGGGAATAAAGAAAGTATTACTCGAAAATTGTTGATTCAAAATTAATAAAGGTAAAATAAGCGCCACGCAAATAGCGTGGCGTTTTTTTTTATAATCCATGGCTTTTTCAATTGTAGTAAATGGGCAAGAATTTAGCCTAGAAGATTTTTTAACTGGTAGCTTTGAGGCCTCATATATATTGCGGGCCCAAGTTTTTCTGCGCAATTGGAAATACAATGAAAACTTTTGTTTTAGCAGCAGCGGAACGACAGGCCTACCCAAGCAAATTTATTTTACTAAACAACAACTTATAAAAAGTGCGCAAAGCACTATTGATGCCTTGCAACTAAATCCCCATAACGAGCATATTTTAGCATGCTTAGATGTTAAATTTGTAGGAGGTGCAATGATGTTGGCCCGAGCCTTGGTTTTAGAATGTAAGATTTCTTTATTTGAACCAAGTTCAGAAATTTTGAGTTTCTTACCTGAGAATCATGGTTACACTTTTGCCTCTTTTGTGCCCATTCAATTGCAAAATCTAAATACATTTCGTTTGGTTTTTGAGCAGATAGATAAGGTATTATTGGGTGGAGCAAATGTTTCGGTATTACTTAAACAAGCAATATATAAACTGCATAATAAGGTCTATCATACCTATGGGATGACAGAAACTTTATCTCATGTTGCTTTGATGCAATTGGGAGTAGATAAAGGTTATTTGGCTATTGCACCTAATACGATTAGATTAAATGAAAACAATCAAATTTGTATTAAAACAGCTTTGTACGAGCAGGAAATAATTAGCAACGATGTGGGAAGGTGGTTAGATGATACCCATTTCGAATGGTTGGGTAGAACCGATTTTATGATCAATTCTGGTGGAGTAAAAATACATCCTGAAGCCATTGAAAGTTTACTATTAAATGAAAGACTACTGCCTGCAGATATTACTTTTTATATTGCTAAAGCTCCTCACCCAATTTGGCAAGAGCAGGTGGTAATGGTAAGCACAGATGCTAATGCAGCACAGTATTTGCAACAGATAAATAATTTTCTGCAAACAATTGGACAAGCCTATGCTAAGCCACGACGTTTTGTTCATGTTAAAACAATTCCTACTAACGAAAATGGCAAAATTATGCGCTTAACTTTAAATGAAATAATTGAAAATGAGCGACTTTAATAATTAATCCAAACTTTATTAAAAACATAGTTGAGAAGTCAGTAGAATTTATAATTTCGCGTAAATATTAAACATTAACCTTATGTACTGGACACTAGAACTAGCCTCTTACTTGGATGATGCCCCATGGCCTGCTACCAAAGATGAATTAATTGATTATGCCATTCGTTCTGGAGCACCACTGGAGGTAATTGAGAATTTACAAGAATTGGAAGATGATGGCGAGCCATTTGAAACCATTGAAGAAATTTGGCCAGATTATCCTACCAACGAAGATTACTTTTATAACGAAGACGAATTATAATTCGTCTTCGTTTAGTTGCGTTAAGTTTGCATTCTGTTGCACAAAACTGGCTTGATATTGCTCAAGAGCTGGGTTTCCCTTTTCTTGCAGATTAATACAATAACGGAGTCCAGCACCAGCACCTATCGACTTTACCAAACCTAAATCGAGTAATAATTGAAAGTCGCGTTGGATTGTTTTTCTATTGCAATCAAACTCATTTACTAATTCCTTGGTAGAAATAAACCCACGGTGTTGTACAATGTACATAATGAGCTTTTGTCTTTTATTTAAAACGCTATCATCTATTTCTTTCAATTTATAGCCGCGTTCAAAAACATAATTCATGATGTTTTTTTGACGTGGATTTAGCTTTTCAAAATCAACTTGTTTTCTGAAATAGCTTTTAAATAATTCTTTTAGTCTACCTAATTGTGCTTGTTGTAGCTGTAAACCAAAACCAATTTGCTCATTTAAGCTATTTTCATCGCCTTGAATGGCATTAATTACGATTTGGTCGTAGGCTTGTTTATTAATATAAATTTCGTGCGGCAAACACAATAATCCAAACATATCCATTTGGTGTTTTTTGAGCCAAAAGTTTTGCAATAAAATGGCAAATTTTGATTTAGCTTCACTAAACAATGGCAGCGACATTATTCTAAAATGTAAAATCCAGCTTTGTACAATCGGATGAAATTCTTGATCGTTATTTAAAAAATCGAAGACATTCTCTAATTCAATCTCTGCTTCTAACCCTAATTTCTCCCGTAATTTTATTGTATTGGCTGAGAATAAATTTACTTCATTTTTATTTTGGTGTAAATCATCAATCAAAATTCTTTGTAACTGGTATAAAAAAGAAATACTTAAATTCTCGTGTAGTTGCTCATCAATAAAGGTTTCGGCTTTTTGGAATTGTTCTACAGCGCGTTCAGCCATATTGGAAGCGCGTAGGTTTTTATTAACTAAGTATTTTACAGTTTTAACATCAAGTAGATTTTGGTCTAGGGCATTGGCATAGTAGTTTCTTAAAATTTTACTATTCATTTTCTCAATGCTACGAATAGAATCAGGCAAGTCAATGAATTCAAATATCTTGGCAAGTTCTATTTGTTCATTTACACACTGCAAGAATGCATCATCTACAGATAAAATCGGTTCGTATTTATTGATTAGTATCATTAAGTACGAATCTAAGTTGAAAAAGGCAGGCCTGTTAAGCCTGCCTTTTATTTAAAATGGTGGATTACCTATTTCAGTAAGCTATTGATTTATATTTATGGCCTTTAACCTTAGATAATTGGGCATTTTCGCTTTTTAATAAAAGTAGACAAAGTTTAAAAACCTTGTTAATAAATGATTAACTAAGCTTAGTTTCCGCCAAGTGCTCTGTACTTATCCATGCATTGTTTAGCATATTCAGGTTGGTTCAATTTGCTAAATACTTCTGCTAATTCTCCCCATGCTTCTCTCATATTTTGATTCATACCCAAGGCAATTTGATAGTTGTCTGAAGCTTTTTGCAGGTTACCAGTTAGGTTGTATGCTTTGGCCAAATAATAGTATACCTCTGGAATACTTGCATTATGTTTTTTAGCCATTTCTAACTGTTTAATGGCATTGCCATAGTCGTTTAAGTTTAGATAAGCCAATGCACTGTAATACCAACTCTCTGTTACATTTTCCTTGTATTTTGTGCTTTTGCCAAATGCTTCTGTGGCTTTGGCAAATTCTTTTTGGTTAAAATATACCAAACCTAAATTGCTGTAGGCAGTGAAATTTTCAGGATAGATCTCTATTGCCTTCTTTAAGGTAATTTCTGCGCTATCCATCTTGGCCAAATTGAGCAATGAAAATCCTAACATGCGCCATGCTTCCTCATCTTTTGGGGCGTATTTCACGGCTTCTCTAAAATAAAATACAGATGAATCAAACTGGGATTTGTCTAAAGAGTTATAGCCCAATGGCATATAGTAATTTTCTCGTTTTATTACCGCTGCTAATGGAATTCCATCTGCAGTTACCGTATACACTGTGCCTTTAGGTGGGAAAGAGCCATTCTGCAATTCATTTTTAGAATAGGTTCGTGTTGTTAAGATTAAATAATCCCATTTTTGTTTTTGTTCCTCAGTTTCTCTCGTCCAAACAAATTGCAAACGTGGGTTAATTTGATGTGCCCAATAAGCTGCGGTAGTTGTTTCATTGTTAATACCTACAAGCAAAGTATCGTTAGGGTGTTGTTTGGCAATCCACTCTGCTGCCTCCCGGCAAGAATTACTATAATAATCAGTTTCATAATTGCCATAGGCCCCTGCTAATCCACCTACTAATTCATTAAAATAAACATATTGATTTGGGTGATTTTGTACAATCCAAATAGCGGGTTTCACAAAAAGTACTGATAAAAATAGCGCTATACCTAAAGCAATTATTTTTTTCTGACCCAATAAATAATCAAAAGTAAGTGCCGCTAATACTACCGCAAATGGTAAAATAAATAAGTAATGTCTCCAGCCATTATAGTAATTAATATTGCTGTATTCTGCATATAATATTGGGAAGAATAACATAAATGTGAGCATTGCCCAATTGCCCAATCCTATTTTTTTACTTAAACCTAAAACCAAAACAATAGAGGCAATTACACCTATAATCAAATATAACGGATTGCCAATACCTAAAAACTTAAATACATAATACCAAGGGGCATCGGTAATCATATACATGCGTTGTCCCTCAAAAAGTTCAACATTATTGGTGTAAAATGCATTTTCTGCAGCTTTAATATAGGCCTGAAAAGGGTGTTTTAATGGATTATTTAATGCATATGGCCATAAACTTATGCCAAGTAAATAACCCATTGTGGCTACCATTAAAAATATTTTTAAAAATGGGAAGAACATATCGCCAAATTTTGCCTCTTTTCTGCGCAATTTATCAAGTGCATATACTGCCAAGAATAATCCAAAATAAGCGACCAATAAAAATGCACCAACGCGCGAGGCTATGCCTATTCCAATACCAAATGCTAACCAAAATAAATCTCTAAACTTGGGTTTAGGTAAGCTGCGCATTACTTTTACTATAAAATAGCCAGCAAATGCAAAGCCTGTTGCAAATGGAATATCTGTTGGATTATTCATGCTATGTCCCAACCAACCTGGGTTGAATTGCATAAATAGTATTCCTAGCAAGGCAGCTCGCCAGCCTGCCAACTCAAAAGCCAATAGTGCTGTAAAAATTAAACCTATTAAGCCGTAAATTGAGTTAATAAAATGCCTTGTTTCATAAATACCAGTACCAAACCAATTGTAGGTAATGGCAGCTATGGTATTCATTTGCTCGCCATAAAACCGATATGCCTGTCTAATATAATCTGCGCTGCTTGTACTTTCTGCCAAGGCGGCTGTGTCTGATCCAAAACTTGATAGGTAATTATAGGCCAGTTGTGAGTATTCGTTATGTGCTTTCTCATCCCAAGTGCTACCGTAGTCTTGACTCAATATGGGCATTGCGAAAAAGCTAACTAAAAACACCGCAAAAAAGGCAAATCTATACATTGGATGATTGCCATCTTGCCAATTATTTTCTTTGTTTTTAAAGTGCCACCAAGCATCTTTAATAAAGAAGTGAAAGCGCAGACTAAAAATATTTTTTAGTACACTTACTATGCTTAATTTTTTTATTTCTTCAGCTGCTACAGCAAACTCTGAGGTTTTTAATTTGTAACCTCTAGCCAAATTTAAACTTTGATGATAGGTATCGGCAGTAACTAATTCATGATTTAACCATGCGGAAATGTCGTTGGTTTTCCCCAGTAAAATTTGCGCATTATTGTCGCTATACTGCACCGGAGTAAATACCCTCATTAAGCTATTGCTTATTCTGTTCAAGAAAGGTGAGTTTGATTTTCCTTTCTGCATAGCGCTTGCTACATATAAGGTTTCTTTATGTATATTTTTTTTATACGTCTGAACCAACTGAACCAAACTCCCAAAGTTTTTAGGTGTTTCGTAAAGTACCAAAGTAATTCCACCCGAAGCCAGACTGGCCATTGATGCAAAGTTCTGATTTAGTGTTTGTGTGGGTTCAAATACTTGTATTTTTACTTTTTGTTTCTGTTCAAACTCTTCAATACCTTTATTTGTGAAAGCTGCTGATACCAAGAAAAGTAGCTCAATGTCTAATTTGGTTTTAGAAACGAAATGTTGAATATTTGCCCAATAGGCAGCATCTACCCCACGCGCATCTGCTAAAATAGATATTTTATTTTCTGAGAGTAATGGTTTTTCCATAAGGTATAAAAATTCTAGTGGTGGTTTTATAGTTTTTCGAAAACAAACAGATTGTTTAGTCCCAATTGAAACCTTTCTTTATGCAATAGTTTAAAATAGGGTGCTTTAAAAATAACTTCGGTATCTTCTGGTTTATACCCATAATGTTCCTCTAAACTCATTCCTTCAATAAGTTTAAGCTTCAGCAATACCTCCAAAATTTGGTCTACTTGTGGCGATGGAACGGTTATAATTAATCGTCCTTTTGGAAGCAGGTAGTTGTAGCAATCTATTGCAAGTTGAGTTTGTTGCGCAGTAGGAATATGCTCCAAAACAGCCAATAGGGTAATGGCATTGAATAATTCTCCTTTCGGACAAGCATCAGGGAAATAGCCGGGGTATAGTTCATAAAATTCAGTGCTAATTTTTGCCTCAAGTGTAGGGTCAACACCAATGCCTTTTGAAATATACCCGCGCCATTGTTCAAACATTACCCCATCCACACTCCCAATATCCAACACACTATCATTTTTTCTTACAAAGCGTTTTGCTTGCTTAATTCTAACGTTTTGTAAATACCTGTCTAGCAATTTCATACAATTCGAATTATTTTTTATTTACCTGTAATACACTCAAGAAAAAGCTAGAGAGTATGGTTTGTAAACCAACAATTATGGCAATTACACTAGGAATAACTTTCCTTAATATCTCAGAGTACTCTAATGGTCCGAAGTTTTTTGCCTCCCACAATGACAAAGAATATAAGGTGCCACCAACTCCTGCAAACAATATGAGTAAACCTATTACTAAACCAAGTTCCATGGAAATTATATCGGATACTTTAGCCAATGAATTGTTTTGTGGTAGGAATCCCGCTTGAACTGCGTATGTTCTCGTAAAAATTCCAAAGCTTACTGCTTGGTATCCAACAATAATAAAAGCTCCAGCATACAGCAGGGTATTGGTGTCAAAAACCACGTGAGGGAGCATTTCTATTGGGCCACGCACAATAAAAATACTCATAACTAAACCTAACAACATTAAGAAAATGCCGGGGTATAAGAAAAGCCATCTCGGACTATAAATCAATAAGAACCTTAAGTGTCTCCAGCCATCCCGCCAAGTGCGTAAATGTGGTGGTCTGCTTCTACCATCTTTGCTTAAAGTAGTTGGCACTTCAGCTATATTTAATTTAAAAATAGTAGCTTTTACCACCATTTCACTGGCAAACTCCATTCCAGTAGTTTTCAAATCTAGCAAGCTTACAATGTCTTGTCTAAACCCGCGTAAACCGCAGTGAAAATCGCTAACAGGACAATTAAAAAATAATCTTCCAATAAAAGATAAAACGGGATTGCCAAGGTATCTGTGCAAAAAGGGCATAGCTCCTGGTGCAATTCCACCCTTAAATCGGTTTCCCATTACTAAATCTTTACCAGTTCTAAGTTCGGTTAAAAAAGGAGTTAGGTTCGAAAAATCGTAGCTATCATCACTATCGCCCATTACCACATATTTGCCTCTAGCCGATTCAATGGCTCCCATGAGCGCGCTACCATAACCTTTTCTTGGAATGTCTATTACCCTTGCCCCTAGGTCGATAGCCATTTTTTGTGAACCATCTGTGCTGCCATTGTCGCCAATAACAACTTCTCCATTTACCTGGTTGGCATGCATCCAAGCAAAAGCTTTTCGAATGCATACTTCAATCGTTTCTGCCTCATTTAAACAAGGCATTACAACGCTTAATTCAATATTATTATTTGGTTGATTCATATAACCTGAATTGCGAAAATAAATATTTATGCCACTTCACCCAATTTGCAGGCATATTTTTATGTTTTTGATTCTTTGATTTTTAGCTTTACATCCTCAACGGCATCAATAATAGCGGCCTTAAGTTCGTCTGTGTTAATTTTTTTAGCAGCAGAAATAAAAATTGCGGGATAATTTTCTTTGGCCATCCATGATTTTTTTAACTGTAAAATATACTCTTGCTTATTCTCTATGGTTTCATCACCTAAAACAAAGGGTTCTTTTAATTGATCTATTTTGTTAAAAACCAGAATAACTTCTTTATTCAGAGCGCCTATTTCTTTTAGGGTTTCATTCACTACATGGATGTGGTTTTCGAAGCTGGGGTGACTAATATCTACCACATGTAATAAAATGTCTGCCTCCCTAATTTCATCGAGGGTCGACTTAAAACATTCTACTAATTGATGCGGTAATTTACGAATAAAACCAACGGTATCGCTTAAAAGAAACGAAGCTTCTGGCCAGCTTACTTTGCGCACTGTACTATCTAATGTTGCAAATAATTTATCTTCAGCAAATACCTCACTTTTTGCGAGAACATTCATGAGGGTAGATTTGCCCACATTTGTATAGCCAACCAAAGAAACGCGTGTTTTTAAATCTCTATTTCTGCGCTGTGTTGCGGCCTGCTTATCTATAACGTCTAATCTTTCTTTGAGTTTTGTGATGGTATTACGTAAAATTCGCCGGTCTGTTTCAATTTCAGATTCTCCGGGTCCTTTCATACCAATGCCTCCTTTGTGTTTGCTTAAATGTGTCCACATGCGGGTAAGACGGGGCAATAAATATTGTGTTTGTGCTAATTCTACCTGAAATTTTGCTTGTGCACTTTGCGCACGTGATGCGAAAATATCTAAGATTAAATTACTTCTGTCGAGGATTTTGCATTTGAGTGTATGTTCTAAATTGCGAATTTGAGATGGACTTAATTCATCGTCGAATAGTACGATATCTATTTCGTTACTGGTAACATAATCAGCAATTTCTTGAAGTTTTCCCTCGCCAATAAAGGTTCTTGGGTTAGGGTAACTTAGTTTTTGAAGGAATCTTTTTTTTACCAATGCTCCTGCCGTATGTGCTAAAAATGCCAATTCATCCAAGTATTCTTCAGCTTGTTCTAATCTTTGGTGTTGGGTAACTACACCAACTATCACAGCCTCTTCTTGCTTTTTTGCGGTACTAAATGATTTTGTTCGAGCCATGTCTTAATTTTGTATCCGAAAATACGCCAGAATGGGTATCTTCGTTTTTTTCAAATATTTTACAAATAAATGGCATTTAAACGGCTTTTCTTTTTATTCCTTTCCTCTATGAATATATTTTGTTTTGGGCAAAATGTAGAATGGGGAAATCCACAAAAAATAAAGCAGAAAAACCTATACTCTCAAATTATTGGAGAGGCAACGCATGGCATTTATGTTTTACGCTGTAAAAATCAAGATTTTTCTCGTGAAGTTTACATAGAAAAATACAAAACAAATTTAAGCTTAGAAAACAGTGTGCCTATGCCCATTAGTATTAATGGGAATATAGAAAGGGTTTTGTTGATTAATAATGAATTGTTTGCTTTTGTTAGTGCCAAAAACACCATTACCAATAACATAGATATTCTGGTTCAAAAAATAGAATCAACGCTAAAGCCTACAGGTATACCTTTTGTAGTTGCAAGCCTTCCCAGTAATCAATTCATTGATAAAAGAAAAATTCAAATAAAAACTTCGGCTGATAAAAAAACAGTACTTATTTTGTTTTTGAGTAGGGGAGAAAACGCAGGAGAATCTAAATTAAATCTGTATGCCTATGATGATGGTCTCCAACAAATTTTCGGCAAGCAGTTTACATTAAATGATAGTCCAGACGATATATTCATTACAAATTTTGAATCTGATAACTTTGGAAATGCATTTGTATTATTAGATTTTCCAACTAAAAATGCCAAAACTAAGGTAGATAACAGAGATTTTTTTCTATATGCCTATTACCCGAGGGAAGATAAAATGCTTGCCTATCAATTGGCCAACGATCAAATATTTATAGAAGAATTAGCTTTAAGCGTCAATAACTTTAATCAAACAGTTTCTGTTGCAGGTTTTTATTCTAGCGAAAATGGCGCCTTGGTTAATGGTTATTTTTTTGAACGGTTTAGCATCAATAAAAAAACCACTGAAGAGAAGTATGCTGCATTGTTAGATCCTACACTTTTATCTCAAATTTTGGGCGGAAAGATGGATAAAAGATCACCAGAACTTAAAAATTATTACATCAGAAAATTGATTGCTAGAAGTGATGGAGGAATTTTAGTAGTTGCAGAAAAATATACTAGAACTGAACAACGCTACAGTTATTATATGAATAATATGCCACAAGAAGGCATAAGGATTGCCTACAATTATGACGACGTTGCCATTATTTCAATCAACAAAGATGGGAGTATTCAATTCGGAGATTTAATTAGAAAGCGACAAAGCTCAGTTGGGGATGGAGGTTTTGTTTCTGGCATAGCTTGTTTTCCAACCCAAGATCAGCTGTATGTTTTGTATAATTCAGAATTAGATAAAGATGGAAATATTATGCTACATCAGGTTAATTATTTAGGTAAGGCTGATGAACGTATTGTAGTAAAATCTAGTAGTTTTAGTGTGGCCTTAATTCCGGGGGATTGCAAACAAACAGGACCCAATTCTTTTATTGGTTCAACCATAAGAGATAAACAGTATACACTTATTCGTTTAACATTTTAATTGTACTATTTTGTTAGAAATATTTAGGTCAAATTCGCTTTTTTCTATAATCGGTTTATTCATTTTTACGATTGTTATTAGGCTCAGCCTATTTTTTATACCAATGCCTGCAGAGCCGGTGTTGCATACGCCCTTTGCAGAGTTGTTGTTTAATTGGTTAAAATCTCATCAATTATTTACTTTTCAGTTGCCTGTAATGGCTACTGTACTTTTGTTTTTGCAAGCATTGCTTATAAATTATATTACCGGCTCGCATGATATTTTATATAAGGGGAGCGTGATGCCTGGTTTATTTTTTGTGCTTTTAAATAGTATTTATCCAGAGCAACTGTTGTTATCCCCTCAATTGTTGGCTAACACATTTATCATTTTATTGCTGCATCGATTATGTTATTTATATGAATCTGATCGCCCATTATTTTTGGTGTTTGATGCAGCAATATTGTTGGGAATAGGGCTATTATTAGATTATGATCTAATAATCTATTTGTTTTTTATTTTATTGAGTGTTTTATTTATGACGGCCTTTAATCTGAGATATTGGTTGGCTGCCATTTTTGGAATAATTATTCCTTCTTATTTCTTAGGTGTTTATTTTTTCTTGACCGATCAATTGGGTGATTTCCTGATATCATTTCAATATTCAATAAGTAAAAGTTACTTAAATCCCATTGGTATAACATGGATCGAAAGTTTAATTTGGTTTATCATAATACCAATATTTGTTTTTTCAACACTATCCTTACAGCTTAATTTCTTAAGGAACAAAGTAAAAACAAGGCGCATTCAAGTAATCATTTTATTGTTACAGGTGTTTGGCGTAATTTCTGTTTTAGCCCAAAACCAAATGTATGTGTTTGGTTTGGCCTTTTTGAGTGTTTCTTTATCTGTTATCATGGCGAATTATTTTATTCGGTCTAAGCGTAAACTTTTAAAAGATATTTTATTTCTACTTTTGCTTATTTGTATGATGTATTACCATTTTATACGTGCTTAATATGTTCTATATTTTATCTAAAATTATTTATGCATTGGTGGCTCCCGTTAGTATTGTAATCATATTATTTTTACTCTTTTTGCTAACTAAAATAAAGCGTTACCTTTATTTGGCATTTTTTTTTCTGTTATTTTTTACCAATCCCTGGATAGCACAACATGTTATGGCCTGGTATGAAGTAGAGCCAATTGCTCTTGAAGAAAAGAATCAATATGATGCGATAATTATTCCCTCTGGATTTGTAATTAATTTTGCTGTTGGCCAGCAGCAAAGAACAAACTTTAGTGATGGAAATGATAGAATGTTACAGGCCATCGATTTATTTAAAAGAGGTATTTCATCCAAAATTATTTATACCGGTGGTTCAGATACGGTTTTTGGTGCTTATGAAGCGGAAGCTAAATTAGGGAAAGAATTTTTAATTAAATGTGGTATTCCTGATACCTGTATTTGGATTGAAACCAAATCTATGAATACCTACGAAAATGCTGCATTTACTGCGCAAATGCTGGAAGCTAAAGACAAAAATTGGAAGCAAAAAAAGTATCTACTTTCTACTGCTGGCTTTCATATGCGTAGAGCAATAGCATGTTTTAAAAAACAAAATTTCAATATAGATGCTTATAGTACAGATATTAGAAGTAGTAGATCTAAAAATACCATATTAAATACAATAATGCCTAATTACGGTGGTTTTCAGGCATGGACATTCTTATGGAAGGAATGGATTGGTTTAGTGGTATATAAAATTAAGGGATATATTTAATGGCAAAAAAAGTGGGGTTGAACCAATTGGATCAAGCTGAAGTGATTGAAATACTTGGGGCTAGGGAGCATAATTTAAAAAATATTGATGTGGTAATACCAAGACATAAATTGGTTACCATAACAGGCTTAAGTGGTAGCGGAAAATCGTCACTTGCCTTCGACACCATTTTTGCGGAGGGGCAGAGGCGATACATGGAAAGTTTTTCTGCCTATGCAAGGCAGTTTATTGGGAACATGGATAGACCCGATGTAGATAAAATTAACGGCCTATCTCCTGTTATTGCTATTGAGCAAAAAACAGTAAATAAAAATCCCAGATCTACTGTAGGTACTATTACAGAAATTTATGATTTTTTACGATTATTATATGCTCGTGCCTCAGATGCGTATAGCTATGTAAGCGGTGAAAAAATGGTTAAATTTACCGAAGAGCAAATTGTAAATTCCATTATTCAACGTTTTGAAGCGAATAAAATTTCAATTTTAGCGCCATTAGTTAAAGGTAGAAAGGGGCATTATAGAGAGTTATTTGAGCAAGTGCGTAAGCAAGGGTATACCAAAGTTAGGTTAGATGGAATTGTAATGGAAATTACCCCCAAAATGCAGGCAGATAGGTATAAAATTCATGATATTGAATTGATTATTGATAGGGTTGATGCCAGTTCGTCTGCTAGGTTTAGAATTGCAGAAAGTGTGAAAAGTGCCTTAAAAATGGGTAAGGGAACTTTGGTAGTTTTAAACCATTTGGATGAGCAGGCGTATCATTACAGCAAATTTTTAATGGATCCGAAAAGTGGTATTTCTTATGATGAGCCACAGCCTAATACTTTCTCATTTAATTCACCTTATGGGGCTTGTTCTACTTGTGATGGTTTAGGTGTTAAGAGCATCATCGATGAGAAATCAATTATTCCCGATCCAAAACTTTCCATTAATAAAGGTGCATTATCACCCTTGGGTGAGGCAAGAGAAAACTGGACATTTCAACAGTTGCGTGAATTGGGTAAGCGACATAAATTTACTTTTGCCGATCCAATAGAAAAAATCAGTAAAGAATCTGTACAGGTAATTTTATATGGCGATGATGAGCCGCTTGTTATTCCATTTCAATACAGTAGCGGATATACTCAAAATTATAGCAGCAAATGGGAAGGTTTGGTTCATATAATTACCCGTCATTACCATGAAAAAAGTTATGATGCCATTTACAAATGGGCTGAAGAATTCATGGAGATTCAAACTTGTCCGGATTGTAAAGGTGCGCGATTAAAAAAAGAATCTTTGCACTTTAAAATTGGCGATAAAAATATCGCTGATCTTGCTGTTATGGAGATTGGTGCCTTAGGAGATTGGTTCAGCCAGATTGAAGAAAAGTTAGATGCCAAGCAGCAATTAATTGGTGTAGAAATTTTAAAAGAAATTAGAAGTAGGATATCTTTTTTACGTGGAGTTGGAATTGATTACTTGAGCTTAAATTCTCCGGCAAAAACGCTGAGTGGTGGAGAGGCGCAACGCATCAGATTAGCTACCCAAATTGGCTCACAATTAGTGGGGGTTTTATATATTTTGGATGAACCTAGTATTGGTCTGCATCAAAGAGATAACCAACGTTTAATAGATTCTTTAAAAGCGCTTAGGGATATTGGTAATAGTGTAATAGTTGTAGAACACGATAAAGACATGATGGAGGAGAGTGATTTTATTTTAGATATTGGATATGGCGCGGGAATTCATGGTGGACATATTGCT
This sequence comes from Sphingobacteriales bacterium, assembly GCA_021298155.1. Classification (GTDB taxonomy): domain Bacteria; phylum Bacteroidota; class Bacteroidia; order UKL13-3; family UKL13-3; genus B1. Next base: position 50,851 of record JAJTEN010000005.1, read on the forward strand.
GGAAAGGGAACATACGCTGATATTCTCAAAGGAGATTCTATAACAGCTCAATATTTAAATGGTAAAAAGAAAATTGAAGTGCCATCTGTAAGAAGGGTAGGAAATGGTAATTTACTTGAACTTAATGGTGCAACAGGGAATAATTTAAAAAATGTTTCCATTCAAATTCCATTAGGTACATTGGTTTGCGTAACGGGTGTAAGTGGGAGCGGGAAGTCATCCTTAATCAATGAAACACTTTATCCAATATTAAGACAGCACTTCTATAATTCTCATCAAAAACCCTTAGCATATAAGTCTATAAAGGGCTTAAACTTTATAGATAAGGTAATAGAAATTGATCAGTCGCCCATAGGTAGAACACCCAGAAGTAATCCTGCTACTTATGTTGAGGTGTTTGCAGATATTCGCGCTTTGTTTGCCAATCTCCCAGAGGCTAAAATAAGAGGGTATAAGCCAGGAAGATTTTCTTTTAATGTAAAAGGTGGACGCTGTGAAACCTGTCAGGGAGCAGGAATGCGTAGCATTGAAATGAATTTTTTACCTGATGTGTATGTAAAGTGTGAATCTTGTAATGGAAAACGATACAATCGTGAAACCTTAGAAGTTAGATTTAAAGGTAAAAGCATTAATGATGTATTAAATATGTCTATTGAAGATGCAGTGGTTTTCTTTGAAAACACACCGCATATTCTTAGAAAAATAGCTGCTTTACATGATGTAGGATTAGGTTATATTACCTTGGGTCAGCAAAGTACCACCCTCAGTGGAGGCGAAGCACAAAGGGTTAAACTAGCTACAGAGTTGAGTAAAAAAGACACAGGCAATACGTTTTATATTTTAGATGAACCAACTACTGGATTGCACTTTGAAGATGTAAATGTTTTGCTTGGGGTACTACAAAAATTAGTGGATAAAGGAAATACAGTATTGGTGATAGAGCACAATATGGATATGATAAAGGTGTCTGATTATATCATAGATATTGGTCCGGAAGGCGGTAAATACGGCGGTCAATTAATTGGAGCTGGTAGTCCGGAGCAAATTAGCAAATTAAAAAATAGTTATACCGCTCACTATTTAAAGAAGGAATTACAATAATTGCATGAAAGCATCACAAGTGTTTATCGGCACAAATGGTTCTTAATGGAATCTACCTATGGTAAGGTAAATCTATATCCAATACCCCTTGCAGATTGAATGTATACGGGTAGTTTTGGATCTTCTTCAAAGTATTTTCGCAATGCCAAAATAAAATTATCAATGGTTCTTGTGTTTGGAATTACGGTATAATCCCAAACAACCTTTAAAATATGTTCTCTACTTACTACTTGCTCTTTGTTCTCTATAAGCAAACGCATTAGCATACTTTCTTTTTTGGTTAGCTCAAACTTTCCATTGATGCCATTTGCTGTATTGTTTTCAAAATTGATCCAATTGTTTCCAAAGTGAAATAATTTGGGCACTTTACCTTCGTTGCTATTTTTTATTTGCCGACTGCGTTCAATTAATTTATTTATACGTAAAATAAGTTCTTCTAATTCAAAAGGCTTTGTTAAATAATCATCTGCTCCTTTTTTTAACCCACTAATGCGATCTGCGGGGGTGTTTTTGGCCGATAGAAATAGCACAGGTATATGTTGATCATACAAGCGAATATTCTCACAAACCATTAAGCCATCCATTTCTGGAAGCATGATATCTAGTATAACTAAGTCAAATTTTTGCTCTCTAAAAACTTTTATTGCATCTGAACCATTAGCAGAAACATGAACCTGGTGGCCTTCTAATTCTAGATTTAATTTAATGGCGTGTTGTAAATGAATTTCATCTTCTACTAATAATATTCTAGTTTGCATTTGATTCTAATTTTATTTCGAATACTGTTCCTTTGGGCTGATTGTCTGAAACGCTTATTTTGCCTTTGTGCAAATGAACTAAGTGTTTTGCAATGAATAACCCTAAGCCTGTCCCTTTTGTTTTTCTGGTTTGTTCATCGCCTACCCTATAAAATTTATTGAACAACATTCGCTTATCAGTATCAGAAATGCCTGAACCTTCGTCTATTACCTGCAGAATTATTTGATTTTGATTTGATTTTAAAACAACTTTTATTTTACCATGTTCGCCACCATATTTCTCCGCATTACTTAGTAAGTTGTTCAAAATCATTTCAATGGCGCTAGCATCGGCCTTTACTATTAACTGTTCTTCTATCTCTGTAAAAATTCTGTCTTTTTCTTCTCGAGGTAAATTATAGTGTGAAATATGTTCTGTTACTAGTTCACTTACATTCACATCTTGTATATCTAGTTCGTACTTTTTGCTATCTAATTGGGCAGATAACAATAGTTTTTCTACTTGCTCTTGTAGGCGTTTTGTTTCATTTAAAGAATTCTCAGCGATGGTTTGAATTTGTTCTGGATGAATGGTTCTTTTGAGCAGGGTTTCCATATACAATTTCATAGCAGTGAGTGGAGTTTTAAGCTCGTGTGTAACAGATAATAAGAAATTGTTTTGTAGTTTCTTTAAAAATAATTCTTTCTTAAAACTTTTGTAAATGTATACCATTCCCCAAAATAGCAACAGCATCATTACCAGTCCTTCTGTAATATACATGGTCAGCTTCCTGTTCAGGTCAGCTTCTATCTTTTTGTAACTTTCAATACTTGGTCTAACCATAAAGTTATCTAAAGGCATGAAGTTATCTAAAAATAGCAAATCTAATTCTGGATAGTTGGCTGCAAAAAACTTTTGCATATCTATGCTATCATTAAACATTTCTTGTGATACAGCACCCTGTAAATCAAATGTTGCTTTATAGCAACTCATTTCCAGCAAATCTTTCTTTTGCGTAAATATTTTTTGGGTATTGCTGTAATGGGCATAGGTCCACCAAGCAAATGCAGCAAAAATGTATACACTGAGTAAAATAAAAATAATGCGCGCTCTATCCATATGATATACAACTTAAATTTCCCATAAGGTGTTTTTATTTGGTCGCATATATTTTTTTATATTGATCCAAAAGGCAATAATTAAATAAATGATAACGGGTGAACCCATGGTAATAAAAGAGGTATAGATAAAATACAAACGAATCTTGCTAGAAGATATGCCAAGCTTAGCGCCAATATAGCTGCAAACGCCAAAGACATGTTTTTCAATAAAAAATTTTATTCTATCCATTTGTATCTTTTACGAATATAGATAATATTATTTGATTATCGGATAAACTTTCCAGCCCTCTTTTACCTGATATTTGGGTTTATCAGGGAAAATACTATTTATAATTAAATTCATTCCTACTCCTAATCCAACAGAAATTCCAATTCTTCCCGCCAAATTAAAATCATTATTTTTATAGGTTCTATCCAATAAAAAAATTGCACCCACAGCTGAGCCTAAACTAAGTGTTGTTTTAAGAATAACCGAACCTAATCCAATTCGTCTGAACGCTAGAATATCTGAGTATTTTATTTCTTTATATAGCAGTATGTCTGGTCCCAACAAGGAATACCCGAGTACAAAACTACTGTCTTTTATTTCTGTTAAAGTTTGTTTGAAATTCTCTGTTTGACCCAAATACCCTCGGTATTTTATGCTTAATTGATCACCTAATTTTGCCTGAATAATCTTTCCCTTTTGTTCATGAAAAAATACAATTTGCTCCTGCGCAAGTAGACTTTTAGGTTCACTCAGGAGGAGAACAAATAGTATAAATATTATTCTGTTTTTAAAATATAATCTCCAATGGCACATGTTAAACATTTTTTTGTGTTACAATAATAGTTTTTTAATTGAATCAACGCTTGAGTTTCTGTTGCTTTTTGGAGCCTTATTCCTGATTTTTTCCATTGTTTAATAATATAGTTGTTTTCGGCTGGAATTTCTTGCAGCCATAGATATACCTTTTCGCACAATTGTTCTTGTTGATTGTATTTGCCGTAATAGAATAATATTGGAATCAGGGTATTGATAAATATACTATTTATCAAATCTTTACTCAATTGAATTGTTTCTATGTAAGCTTCTTTGGTATTAGGATGTAAATCTCCAATATCAATTTTTTGCTTTCCGTTAATTTGGATTATTTTTTTTGCATGAGTAAAATCAGTGATGTGCAATAATTCTTCGAACAAATTTGGATGTTGGTGCATGCATTCTACCCACTGGAATAACCTAATTGTTGGGAAGTTGGCCGGCCTAATTCCGCCAAATTTCCAAATAGACACATCTAGTGGTTTAATTCCATGCTTGCCGGCTAAGAATTTAAATTCTTGTTGTAAACTTAAATTATATGGATCCTTGAGATTCCCCTTTAAAAAACCTGCTGCACCCAATACCAATGCCTGCCTAGCTAATAAATTGCTTTGGTAGCTTAGTTGAAGCTTATAAGAAATTACTTTACTTACTACTTCAAATGAGCTAGCATTAGATTTTTGGCCAAATACAATGGCCATTTGTTCATACAATAAGGCCTCCCAGTTGCCATTTAACTTTTCGTGTGCTTGCTGTATGGCAGCTACTTTAACTTCAAGGCGCTCTACACTTAATCTGCTTAACCAATTATTCCATACTATACTGGGTAGCGGTTTAAAAATACTACTGCATGGAATTTCTTGTTTGGCTTCCATCATTTTTTTGTAGTTATTTAATATTTTTTCTGAGATAAGTTGCGCAATTTCAAGCGTTGGATAAGGATTGTTAAACGGGTCTAATATTTCTGTATTGTGTTGCCATACTACATGTAAAATGACGTTATGATAGGCAGAATCAAACTGGTGTCCATGCTTCATCCAATCGCTACTTTTTACATGTATTTCAACATTTCCTATCCAAAGTTTATCGCCAATTCTAATTTGTGCATTAAAAAAATCGGGACCAGAATGGCGGTTTAATAGGCCCGTTTTAATAATTTGAATGGGTTCTCCTGACGTGGTAAAAAGTTCTTTTTGAAGCAAATATTTGTGCTGCCAAAGAAATTGGAGTAGATCTTCTTTCATAGGAATTTGGGGTAATGGCGCACATAATACGATTCATTTTCTTAATAGAATACTGCCTTGGTTTATTCATTGGCTCTCCTTGCTACATTTTTAACTCAATAATTATTCTTAGTAAAGGCCTATCTTGCGTTTTCAAAAAAATCGTGTTTATATGAAAAAGCTTTCATTTTTGATCCTATTTTTGGTTGGACAGTTCGTTTTACTTGCTCAAACCAATTTGCCAACCAGTTGGAATTTTTCTAATCCGGGCATTGCAAATCCACCTGCGGGTTGGACAATGAACTTGGGGTCAAATGGAAATCTTACCTATGCCTTTGGTATTGGTGATGCACTCTCTTGTAGGTTAGATGCCACAGGTGAAAATTTTGTTATTCACTACAGCGGTAAGTCGGGCCCTTTAAGCTATTATTTGAGTCCACAAAATGCGGGTGCAGCTTGGGGTGGGCAATTTGATGTTCAGCAAAGTGCAGATGGGGTAAGTTGGACCAATTTACGTTCCATAACAACCAAGGCAACTACAGTTACTAATTATACAAATGGGAGATATGTAGATTTTCCGGCTGAATCATCAAGATTTATTCGATTTGTTTTTACTCAGAAATTACCCGGCGGTGTGGCAGGTACTCCAGGCGGAAATATGGGTGTAGATAGTGTTTGGTTGCAAGCACCTCCTGCCTCTCCAGCTGCTAATTTAGCTGTGTTGAGAGGTGCTACCAATTTTGTTAGTGGTGCACAAACAGTAATTGGAAACAGCACTGCTACCAGCTTCACTTTTCAGAATAAAGGGTCGGTTCAAACCTTAACCATTGATAGCATAGTGTTTACCGGAGCAGCTGCTACAGATTTTTCTGTGAGTGGTGTGCCTGTTTCTATTAATGCAAGTGCTAGTGCCAATTTAAATGTACAGTTTACGCCAGCAGTCAATGGCACCAGAAGGGCTTTGATGTTCATTTATTCTAACGACTCATTAAAAAATCCATTTATACTCGACTTATATGGTGTTGGGGGAGCATTTGCAACCGAGCCATTGGCACGTATTGATACCATTAACTTCACAGAAATTAAATCTTTTTCCTATCGGGTAAATACTTCGTATGTTGGACAAAAACCAGAGCGCTTCTTGTTACTTAAAAAACTCGGCTCAACAGTAACTGAAATCCCTGTGGATGGCATCAGCTATAAAAAGGGTGATTATATTGGTTCGGCCCAAGTTGAATATGTTTCTGATACCTTATTAAGCTATCAACCTACTTATGTTTTGGCAAATAAAACCTATCATTATGCTGGATTTACTTTTAATGGTCCAACTGGTTTTGAAAATTATAATACCAGCAGCAAGGCAACTGCCAGTGTAAGCACAACGGGCAGAACACCTGGTTCTTATTACGCAGGGATTAATCCGAGCAATCCCAATTTTGTTACCAGTTTAACGGCAAAAATTAATCCGCACGATACCATTTATTATAGTAATTATATTTCTAGAATGGTTAATCCTTGGTTAACGCGCGATACTTCAAATGGTAAAAAGGTAGTTACATGCGTATATACTAAGCATCAGTTTTTGTATGATGAGCCTTTTTTGTGGGCAGCTGGAAATAATGGTGCAGTTTTAACACGTGAACATACATGGCCTCAAAGCTGGATGCCAAGTAATATGGGTAATCCAAATTGGCCAAATGCACCGGGAACAAGTAAAGAGTTGCCAGAATACAATGATTTACATAATTTATTTCCTGCACATCAAGCAAATGCCAATGGAAGAAGAAGTAATAACCCGTTTGATGAAGTAGTTACTCCAACTTACACTGCGCCAACCGGACTTGGTATAGTGGGTAGAGACAGCGCAAGCAGAGTAGCTTATGAGCCAAGACCAGAGCAAAAAGGAGATGTTGCACGTGCTTTGTTTTATATGGCTGCCTGTTACCACGGTATTGGCGGTTTAAATTGGTCTATTCCCTCGCAGCAAAATGTCGACTTATTAAAACAGTGGCATCAAATGGATCCACCAGATGATTTTGAAATTGCGCGCAATGAATTTATTGCCCAAACCCAAGGAAATAGAAATCCATTTATAGACTTTCCGCAATGGGTAAATAGGATTAATTTTAGAAACATGAGCTATATTGCCGATACCACGCCAGCTCAACCAAAAATTACTATTACTAGTCCTTTAGCATCTGATACATGGGGCGTTGGAAAAAGATTATTAATTAGCTGGCTGAGCCAAGATATAGACTCTGTAGATGTTTTTTTAAGTTTAGACTCTATGCAAACCTGGTTTAGTGGTGGAACGCATTTGGCTACTATAGATTCCTTTTCCATCTTGGCTGCTAGTCCGTTTACCAATCCTTATGGAGTGGTAAGGATTAAAGATAAAAACTCAAGTACAGCAGATACGTCAGCCTATTTTGCTTTAGACATGACCAATACTTTGCATGAAAGCCAATTATTAAATAAGCTGCAAGTTTATCCTAATCCGTTTAGTAGCAGTTTTTATATCCATTGGTCTGAACCAAATACAAAAGCAGAAATTACCTTACTGAATGTAATGGGTTCAGAAATGAAACATTTGGAAATAACAGAAAGTACAGAAGTAAATGTGAGTGATTTGCCCGTTGGTATATACTTTTTACAGGTAAAAACAGGTGGTAAGCAAGTAACGCAAAAACTAGTTAAGTACTAGTTTTTACGACCTATTAATACGATGTCCCAAGTATTATCTAAATGGTCTTGGGTTAAGAAAAAATCGCTGGTCTCTATTTTAAGGGTATCAGCGTTTTTTTCTTTCAGGTCTTTACGCATCATGCTGGTTAAGAAATTATAGGGAACAACTAACCAAGACGCAGGTATTAATTTATGCAAGCCCAATGGGTCTAAACGTAATATTTTCCTCGCCCAACGTGCATTTTCTTCATAGTATAGATTCACCTTCTCATTTCCTTGCACACCCCAAAGTTCTATGCTATCAAAAACTTCTGAAGCTTCTCTCCGCATTTCATCAAATGTATATTCATGCACATGAAAAGGATTTCGGGCAATACTCATTTTGGCATTGGGTGTGGTGCATAAAAATACACCACCTGGTTGCAAAACGCGTTTTACATCTTGCATAAAAGCTTTGCGTTCTGCAATGTGTTCTATAAACTGAAAGGCAGTTACTACTTCTTTGCTATTAGATTCTAGAGGAATAGGAGGAACCTTGCCCGAAACAAAACTGAGGTTAGCTTTGGCGCTGTGTTTTTTTCTAGCTTCAGCAATTGTGGCTTCGCTATAATCTACACCCACAGTACTTTTGGTATAATCTGCCAAATATTGCGTTCCATACCCATCAGCACAACCTATATCTGCTGTTTCTTTTCCAGTTAAAAATGATTTTGCCCACTCATAGGCGAAGAAGCATCTTTTAACGGTTACATTATTGCTATCTTCAAAACTTGGTCTCTCTCTATCAAACATGTGTATGGATTAATAATGGCTTAATAAACAAAAAGCCGATTGCGAAAATAATAAAAAGAAACTTTTCAAGGGTATTCATTTTATGTTGGGTTTCATCCCATTCACTTTGCGGCTCAGAATCTGCGGTTATACCTGCACCAGCAAATAAGGAAATTTGCTGATTATGCCACTGTAAACATCTCAAATTCACAAATAACTGCAAGTTTTTATCTTGCTTAATGCCAATGAATCCGGCATAAAAAGCCCTCGAAATGCCTTCATTTTCTCTGATAAAATCTATCGCCGTATCTCTTGGTAAACCAGCTACTGCGGGTGTTGGATTTAATTTTTTAAGGAGTTCTAAAATTTGCTCTTGCTTTTGGTCTGAACCAAAAAAATAGCTGGTTTTTAGATGAGTTAAATGTCCAGTTTCAAAATGTGTTGGGCCCATTTTTTGAAATGGAAGATTGGCTGTTTGTAATTGTTGCTCAATAAATAACTCCACCCAATGTTGTTCATCTATTTCTTTTTGTGTAAAATTTCTTTCAGCATTTGGCGGCAAAGTACCAGCTAGTGCAATGCTGGTATAGTGGTGGTTGTAACTGTTAACAAGGGTTTCCGGACTTGCGCCAATCCACCACCCGCTTACTGGTGTAAAAACACAGTAAACAAAGGCTTTAGGGTAGGCTTGTGCCAATTTTTCGAAAAACGATATGGGTTCAAAGTCTTTCACTTCAATCTTTTTTGAATTGGCTAAAACAACTTTTTTAAACTTCTGATTGCTGTTTTTAATCGCATTAATGGCTTTAGAAACGAGGCTTACGTATGATTCCTTAGTACTTGTTTCAAAACTAGTTGTATGCTCAAGCTTTGGTATAAAGTCCAGTATTTTATGTTGATTTTGAAAATCTTCTACCTTTTCAAATTGAAAAAAATAGGCTTGGTCGCCGCTATTAAATGGCGATAACACAAACGTGTTATCTGGGATTTCAGTTATTGGTTTTAATTGGTTCGAACAATGCCCACTCACCCATTTCATTTGGCTAGTGCCGGGTAGTTTAAATAAGGCAAATGCGTTTATAGAATTATTTTCCATTAGGCAACAAAGGTACAATTGCCATGGTTAATCTGCTTATACAACAAAGTTTTCCTTCAGAATCTGTTATTTTTATTTCCCATACCTGGGTGCTTTTCCCTAGGTGAAATGCTCTTGTTGTGCCGTAAACAAAGTCTTTGCTTGCACTTTTGAGGTGATTGGCATTAATATCTAAACCCAATGCTACAAGTTTGCTTCTATCTATGCATAAATTGGCAGCCATACTCCCAACTGTTTCAGCCAGTGCGCAAAAGGCACCACCGTTTACTACACCCAAAGGTTGAACGGTTCTGTGATCTACAGGCATTTTGGCCACTAAAAAGTCGGAACCAATTTCGCAAAATTCTATACCTAACCACTCGGCCATGGTATTTTTGCCTCGGTTGTTTAAAGCAGCTAAATTAATTTCCTCTGGTTTAAAGAAAATACTCATTTTAATGGGCTAATTTTTTTTGTGTGTATTTAAGAACCTTATTAAACAACTCTTCTGATTTAAAAGGCTTGGTAACGTAATCATTCATGCCAGCTTCAATTACTTTTCTGCGTGTTTCTATAAATGCATCTGCAGACAAGGCTATAATAGGTAAAGAAGGGTTTTTAACTTCAGAATCAAATGCTCTAATTGCCGATGCTACCTCAAATCCACTCATTTCTGGCATTTGTAAATCTAATAATACTAAATCTATGTCATTCCGTTCTTTAAGAATGGTTAATGCATCTTTTCCATGGCTAGCAATAATGAGTTCATTTTCCCATTTTTTAAAGAATTGTTTAGCAACAAATTGGTTCATCAAATTGTCTTCTACTAAAAGAATATTTAGGTTTGATAGATCTACTGATTCTGTGTTTTTTTTGTTCTTGTCTGCTATTTTTCTAAGCTCACCAATAGTAAACGGAATAGTAACTGTAAAGGTGGCGCCTTCACCTTCTTTACTTGTCATACTGATGTTTCCATGCTGCAGTTGAACCAAATTTTTGGTAATGGCTAATCCTAAACCACTTCCGCCATAAATTCTTGTTATATCAGTATTGGCCTGTGTAAAGCTTTCAAATATTCTGGATTGTTGGTTTGCTGGAATACCTATTCCACTATCAATAATATCAAATTTCACCAAAATCATGTTTTCTGTTTTTTGACTTATGGAAGTATGCACAGCTATTTTCCCTTCAGAAGTAAATTTGATGGCATTGCCTACTAAGTTAAATAAGATTTGGTTTAGTCTAAATGGATCACCTTTAATTATTTTTGGCACATCGGCATCAGTAGTTACCTCGAAAATCAATCCTTTTTCATTAGTTCTGGGTTCAAACGTTTTCCTTAACTCTTCAAGCCTATTCCTTATATCAAAATCAATCTGTTCAAAAGTAACTTTGCCCGCTTCAATTTTAGAGAAGTCGAGTATATCATTAATAATTACCAAAAGGTTATCCGCTGAATACTTTATCGACCGAATATTTTCTAATATGGGTAATTGTAATTCTTCCTCAAGAAGTAATTCTGTTAAACCAATTATGGCATTCATGGGGGTTCTAATTTCATGACTCATATTGGAAAGAAATTCAGATTTTGCTTTAGCTGCAGCAATTGCCTCATTTTTTGCCTTCAATAAATCTTGTTCAATTTTCTTTTTATCTGTTATATCTTGAGAGAAAATTGACACCCCATTTATTTCCCCTAAACTATTTATAATTGGGTTAAAAGTTGTCTCGTACCAAGGAGTTTGATTATCTGTAACTGTTCTAAAACTCATTTGTTGCAGAATCGTAAACTGTTCGCCCTGCAAGCATCTTTGAATATTTCTGACTAATTCGTCTTTAAGTTCTGTATTCAGAGGTATGTCTGCTAAATTGATATCTGTTTTTACAAATCCATTCAGTTTTAATAGGTGTTCAACATTTTCTTTGAATGAGCTATTAAATGATATTAAGTTGAAATTTTTATCGAAAGCATAAATGAGGTTTCTGGTACTTTCTAAAATGGCATTTAATCTGTTATTATTTTCTATAATTTGTTTTTCTGCTACCTCACTTTGTCTCTCTGCATCCCAGAGTCTAACAGCAGCTAATACTACCTTAGATAACTTGTCGGGGTTTATTTCATTTTTGGTAAAATAATCATAAGCGCCATTCTTAATCATTTCTACGGCTATTTTTTCATCACCCTGCGAAGTCATAACAGACACTGGGGTGTTTATAGCCATATCTCTTAATTTTCTCAATAGTTGCAATCCATCAATGTCTGGTAGCAGATAATCAAGAAAAATACAATCGTAACTATTGTTAGCTAATTTATTGAGTGCCTCAGTTGCATTGTAACATATATCAATCTTTGTGCGTAGGTCTGTTTTTTTTATATTTCTTTGAAAGTTTAAAACGTCTAGCTCATTATCGTCTACCAATAGAAGTTTGAATACTTGAGATGCAGATTTAGTGGTCATAGCTTACCTTTCCGGATATTCACAGAGTTTCCAATAATTATTGAGCGTAGAAACTGCTTCAATAAATCTTTCCATGCTTAAGGGTTTAAGAATGTACCCCGCTACATTTAAATCATAGGCATCTAATTTATCTTTATCTTCATTGGAGGTGGTCATAATAAAAACACTGATTTTCTTAAGTTTTTCATCTTTTCTAATCTCCCGTAAAAATTCTATGCCCCCCATTTTTGGCATATTTAAATCGAGTAAAATAATTTGTGGATTCTCTGTAATGGATGGATCTCTTTCTCCCCTTAAAAATTGGAGTGCTTCTAGGCCGTTATTGCAAACATAAAGTGGATTTGTAACATTATTCTTTTTGAATGCTCTTTTAACATTCATAACATCAATTTCATCGTCTTCTACTAGTAATATATTCACCATTTTATCTCCCATAAATTATTTGTTTTACTATCAACAAGTTTACCAAATTTAGGGTGAACCATCAATTAATTGTTACGAATTAACATATGTTCAATCTAATTGGCTTTATTTTTAACCTTGATTGTTTAAGCCGGCCATTCAAAATAAAACTTAGCACCATTCCCTTTTTCAGATTTCACCCAAACTTTTCCCCCGTAGCCCTCAATTATTTTCTTTCCAATGGCCAGTCCTGCTCCTATATTTTCTACCTCATCTCGTCTTTCTAAGGTTTGAAAAATGGTAAAAATCTTTTCATGAAATTCTTCTGGTATGCCTGGCCCATTGTCTGCAATACAAAAAGTAACCATTCTGCCAATTTGTTGCGCACTTATATTAAGAATTGGTTCAATAGATTTATTGTGATGAATGGCATTACTTATGAATACTTTAAACACTTCAGTAAGGTCTTTTTTATTTGCTGTTACATTTGGCAGTGCATCATCAATTAAAATACTAATATTTTCAGGCAAATCTAATGACTCTAAAACTTCATAGACAACAGATTTGCTCGCAATTGTTTCTTGATTTTCTTTTGTTTTTTCTGCTCTTGAATACTGAAGAATTGAATTGATTAATGCTTCCATTCTGTGGGCTCTTCCGCGCAGCATATTAAAATATGCATTCGATTCCTCACTCAATTTTTCACCCATATCTTCTTGTATCCATTCAGTTAAATTATTTATTCCTCTGAGTGGACTTTTTAAGTCGTGTGAAGTAATATAAGCAAATTCTTCTAATTGCTTGTTTTTCTTCATTAGACTTACATTATAGGCTTCTAATGATTTAATGTTTTCTGCTTCTTTTTCTTTAGAAAGTTTTAGATTGTCACGCATCTCTGATAAGGCCTTCCCAAGTCTATCTCTTCTGCTTAGCATTGGAACTTTAATATCGTAATCTCCTTTCCCAATTGCATTGGCTACTTGTTCTTTATTTTTAAAGCCCTGAACCAATTTCTGAGCAGAACTAATCATATCACCAATTTCATCCTCTCTAGGGGCATCAGATTGGAATTGAATAATTTTGCCTTCTCCAACCTCATCTAAAATAGCATTCAGTTCTTTGATTGGTTTTATAATGGTGAAATTGGTGATTAATATTGAAATAGCTGCTAATATGGCTATTACAATGATCATTATTAAAAGTAAATAGGAGAGTGTTCTATAACTAGCAAATTTTTGAGCATCTAGTTTATTGAAAACACTAATGGCCTGCAAAGTTGTTTCGCTGAGTACTAATTTTAACTTATTTATTTCGCTGTCGATTCTATCTTTGATTGTTTTTGCTTCCAGCATTTTCATCGGATTTCTGTATGCACTGTCTGCATTCATTAATTCAATAAGCTGTTTCTGTAGTTTTAATGTGTTTTCGAATCGTTTATCTACACTAATTATCCTTTTTTTAATATCGCTGAGTCCGGGTTCTTGACAAAGCCCAATCAGGGTAGATTTTTGGCGAGTATATAGGCGTTGATGAATTTTAATTAATCTTTTTGTTTTTGCCTCATTGGCCTGGATAGAAATTTCTGCACTAAGGCGCCCAGATTCTTCAATTAATAATTGATAATCCTTAATTGCACTAATAACTGGACTGAAATTACTGGCAATTTTAATGTCTATATTCTTGGCATATTGTAATAATAAAATGGATGCTGTGGTAAAGGTTAAAACAACCATTATTACCGCAAAATAGGATATCGCGGTGCGCGTACCTATCTTCATTCTATATATCCTATTTATGATGCTTTCCCACATTTTTTTAAGTCCATAAACCTATGACTTTTCATAGTATTCACCAAATTTTTTATGCCACAAAGTTCGTACTTTTATAATGTATAGTCTTGTTTTTTAGTCGGACCAATTTGGGAATTACATCCATCTTAATTAGATTTAGGCCAAATAAAATTTTCCAACTGTGCAGTTAATTGAATCAATTCTTTTTTTTTCAAACCAATGCATTAATTTTACAGCATGAAAACGAGTAGTACATATACCTTAGCAAATTTTAGAAGTTTACCTGCAATTTCTAAGGAGGAATTAGCAACCATTCAATTTGAAAATACAGATGTTTTGAGTAGACCTGAGGATATTCGGGTAAGGAGAACTAATTTAGATAAAGCTATTTCATTGGGTAGAAGTGAGAAAGTTAAAACTTCTATTATCTTAAAATCTGGCGAGCATTTATACAGACTAGAGACCAATATTTTGAGTATACAATCAGATTTTACATTAACCAGTAATGGTTTACAAATTCCATTACGTTGTATTTATAGTGTAGATTTTATTTTTACTTCATAATTACGAGGCCTGTTACACAAAAAAAGGCTGCGTTAATTCATTTAGCGCAGCCTTTTTTTTCCTCGCAATTTGGAATATAAATAACGTGGTCTGCCATATTTTTCAGGTGGGTATCCCCCTCAGTGGCAATTGCAATTACCCTGCCTTTTCTAGCTTTTACTTCCTGAATATTACTTACTACCTTTTCGTAATTACTATGTTGGGTAGCAATAACAATAACGGGCATTTCTTCGTCAATTAAGGCAATCGGACCGTGTTTCATTTCTGCTGCAGGGTAACCTTCTGCATGTATGTAGGAAATTTCTTTAAGTTTTAAAGCGCCTTCTAATGCAACAGGAAATCCATAACCTCTACCCAAATACAACGCATTTCTAGAGTCTTTTAATTCTGCCGCTATTTCTTGAATTTGTGCATCAGTTTTTAATACTTGTTCAATTTTTGCTGGTATCGATTCAATTTCATTTAAAAATTCACGTAAGCGAGTGCTGGTAATTGTTCCTTTTTTCTGAGCCATTGATAAGGCCATTAAAATGAGCGCTGTTACTTGTGCTGTAAAGGCTTTAGTTGAAGCAACTCCAATTTCTGGTCCTGCATGTGTATAGGCTCCAGCGTCTGTATATCTTGGGATACTTGCGCCTACCACATTGCAAATACCAAATATCGTAGCGCCTTTTTTCTTTGCTAATTCTAGCGCTGCTAAAGTGTCGGCAGTTTCTCCCGATTGTGAAATAGCGATAACAAAATCACTTTCTTTTACTACGGGGTTTCTATATCTAAATTCTGAGGCATATTCTACTTCGCAAGGAATTCGCGCAATGTCTTCAAATAAATATTCACCAACTAAACCAGCGTGCCATGAAGTACCACAACCAAGTATTACAATTCTGTCTAGATTTTTAATTTTATCCTCAAACATATCTATACCTGCCATGGTTATCCTGGCATCTGGTAGGTGAATTCTTCCTCTGAAAGAATCCAAAATACTTTTAGGTTGTTCAAAAATTTCCTTTAACATGAAATGCTCATAACCTCCCTTTTCAATATTCTCAAGATTAAATTCAATTTCTTGTATGTAAGGTGTTTTGAGTGTATTGTCAATTGTTTTTATACTTAGGGTAGTTCCTTCAATAATGGCAATTTCACCATCTTGAATGTAAACCACATTTCGTGTATATTCTACAATTGGTGTAGCATCGCTGGCAATAAAGTGTTCATTTTCGCCAATTCCAATAACCATTGGACTTCCTTTTTTTGCTCCAATTAAGTAATCAGGATTATTTTTTGATAGAATGACAATAGCATATGCGCCCACTACTTGGGTTAATGCCATGCGCACAGCTTCTTCAAATTTTACAGGATTATTCTTATATACCTCTTCAATTAAGTGAATAAGTACTTCTGTATCTGTTTCACTCTTAAAAGTATGACCCCTGCCTTTTAGCATTTCTTTTAAGGAAGAATAATTTTCAATAATTCCATTATGAATCATAGCAAATTCTCCATCTCCAGATAAATGTGGGTGTGCGTTGGCATCATTGGGTTCTCCGTGTGTTGCCCAGCGCGTATGTCCCATACCAGTAAAACCTGATCTATCTCTATCGCCAATTTCTTTTTCTAGGTCAGAAACTTTTCCAGTCTTTTTATAGACCTTCATGTTTTTATTACTATCTATCAATGCAACGCCTGCACTATCATACCCACGATATTCTAAACGTTTTAAACCTTTTAAGATAATCGGACACGCATCTCTGTGGCCGATGTAAGCTACTATTCCACACATAATGAACGAAAATAAATATTTTTATTGAAAATTACACCACCAATGAGTAAGTGGCGTCTATTGGTTTTTGAATGGCGGGTTTGATTAATTCAAGTTCAGCCAATAATTGCTCGAAGGCATCAAAGCTGAGTGCTTGATTTGCATCTGAAAGCGCGGCTTTTGGATTAGGATGAATTTCTACCATCAACCCATTTGCTCCTGCAACCATACTTGCTTTTGCTAATGCATTAACAAAACGGGCATCTCCGGTACCATGACTTGGATCAGCAATGATTGGGAGGTGACTAAGAGATTGAATAAGCGGAATAACTCCAATATCCATTACATTCCGGCTTAATGGGTCGAAACTTCTGATACCTCGCTCGCACAGGATAAGTTTTTCGTTTCCTCCACTTAAAATATAATCTGCTGCCAATAAAAATTCTGAAACAGTGGCTTGCATCCCTCGTTTTAACAATATTGGTGTATGTATTTTACCTAATTCGCCCAAGAGGTAAAAATTAGCCATGTTTCTACTGCCAATTTGTATAATATCTGAATAGGTGGCAACTTCATCTAATAAACTTAAGTCCATTAATTCTGTAACCACATTTAATTGATAGGTTTTGGCGGCCTCGTGAATTAATTTTAATCCTTCCTTCCCCAATCCCCTGAATGAATATGGCGATGTTCTGGGTTTATATGCACCTCCACGAATAAATTTGATATTATTTTTGGCTAAAAATGCAGCTGTTTCAAAAATTTGTTTTTCGTTTTCTACACTGCAAGGTCCAGCAATAATATTCGCAAAGTTTGTTCCTATTTGAACGCCATTTACTTGGAAATTTGTTTCTTGCTTGAATTCGCGTGAAGAAAGTTGGAAAGCGTGGGGGATAACTTGGGTATGTGAAATGAAAGAAAAATGTGATAATAATTCTTGATCAACAAGTTTAGGTACAATACATATTCTTTGTCCCGGAACTAATTGCGAATCAAATCCAGATTGCTTCAGGTGCAATTGCATTTCTGCCATTTGCGCATGGGTAGCTGTATGTTTAAAAAATACAATCACGCTTTTTAATTTATAACCGTGTAAGTTAATTTTAGTTTGAAAGTGCCGTTATTTCTGCGTGTGTCAAAAATAATTCTTTGCGCAGAAACAGGGTCATCTGCTCTTATGATTAGGTTCATGCCATAATCTTTAAAGCCATTTTGTGCTTTACTTTCATTGAGTATGTTTTGAAGGTGGCGTACAATATTAAATTTATACCTATTGTTTACCAGCGTACCTCCATAATATAATCCTGATTCAGAAAATTGATCTTTTAAAAAGATATTTCTACCAGCAGAATCTGATCCAACCAAAGAAATACTTGAAGGCAAAGTATAGGTATCATTAAAGCTACCAGCAAGAGGCGTAAACAAAATTTCTGCCCCATTCAATGCAATTTTCGGATCATTTAGCACATCGGCTAGATTGGGTATTTCAATTCTAAGTTTGGTGCTGTTGAGAGACTGAACATACCCTTTATCACGATGTGTACCACTAAATGGCATTTGAATCATTCCAATTGGTCTATCTGTTTGGTAATAGTAATTATATGCGGCATCACTTCCTCTTATGCCACCTATGATTGGAAATGCTGCGGCTAGCGAATCTTTATAATAGGCATTAAGGGAAGTATAATCAGAAGTTAACCTCAGGTATACAATGGCGCCTTCTCCTGCTGCAGTTGCAGATTCATCAACAATTACCAAACCTTTAAATGTTTCTTTAAATTTAGAATTAGTAGAAAAAAGCCCTTTACTTTCTCCTTCAAACAACAAATTTTTGAAGGTATTGTTCATCGGGATTCTGATGTGTGGTGGAAATTTAATTTTTTGCGATCCCAAGCTTATCGGAACGGAATCCGTAAAATTTATTTTCCCATTAAATGAGCCCATTTCAATGCCATCTGTTTTGTATTTTCTGTTGGCATAATAAACAGAGTCTGTTCTAATATCTTCGGTCAATAGATACACTTTGAATAGATGAACTGCATCCTTATTTCCATAATAATCTGGTAAGGTGGTTCCATCAATTTGCTTGGTATTTCTAAAACGTAGCTGCAATACAACAGAATCAAGTTTTGTGGCACCGCCCCAAGAAAATTCGTTTCCGGGTAATGAAAATTGAGTAATAACTGCGGCATTATTTACGCCAAATTCAGGATCATTTATTCTGCCAAGTGCCATAGCTGTGAGCTTTGAACTTGCTAAAGAATCCATCTTTACAGTATACGCACGCAATTCAATGCTGGTATCTAATAGTGTATTAAACTTATTACGAATACCCACAAAATCAGCGCCTACCGAGCCGGCATCTTTTTTACATGAACCCAATAAAAGGATGGCTCCAATAAAAAAAAGGAGGGGCTTAATTTTGACCTTGCAATAAAGTATCATACAAATCAATATAGGCGTCAACGTTATCTCCATTTTCTGAATGTTCAATCACTGGTTTGCCTTTTTGCTTTTTGATGAACTTAGTTACTTCTGGATGAATTTCACTGCTTGCTTTCACTAAGGCATCTGCATGGGTAATGCCCGACATATATAAATCAGAGCATGTGGCATTAGCTAGTGCTGAAATTTGCTTGTTATCAATGGCGTTTAGACTGGCTTTTCTGCCAAATTCTTTACCCATGTTTTCCTCAAATTGATTTTCGAATACGGAATAAACCACCTTAGCTAATCTGAAAACTGGTTCGTCTTTATAAATGGTTTTGAGATAAAGTGGAATAAGGCTTGTCATCCAACCTTGGCAATGAATGATGTCTGGTTGCCATCCAAGTTTTTTTACCGTTTCAATTGCACCTTTACAGAAGAAAATGGTTCGCTCATCATTGTCGCCATAAAAAGCATTATTTTCATCTGTGTACACAAACTTTCTGTGGAAATAATCCTCATTATCAAGGAAGTATACTTGCATTTTAGCCTCAGGTAAGGACGCCACTTTGATAGTTAACGGATTGTCATTATCGTCTATGGTAATGTTGATACCACTTAACCTTACTACTTCATGTAATCTGTTGCGTCGCTCATTAATACATCCAAATCTTGGCATTAACACCCTGATTTCATTGTCTTTTTCTTGGATAGCTTGGGGCAACATTCTTGCCAACTCACCTACACTACTTACTTTTAGGAAAGGAGTCATTTCTGATGAAATGAACAGAACTCTCTTTTTTGTCATACTCACTTGGGTTAAAAAAAGTATGCAAAGTTAGGGAAATTGTTAATATTTTTCTTAATATTCGCCCCAAATCCTGATGCATACTAGTTATAGCGTTGAAAACCAAACAATAAAGTGATTCTGATAAAAAAATCTGGCGATTTATTATCGCATATTTCCAAATTGAGAGCAGCAAATCTTAGCATTGGTTTTGTTCCAACCATGGGTGCCTTGCATTATGGGCACCTTTCTTTGATTGAGGCAGCAAAAAAAAAGTGTGATATTGTGGTGTGTAGTATTTTCGTAAATCCTACTCAATTCAATCAGGAAAGTGATTTAAATGCGTATCCGCGCACCTTGGAAAATGACATTCAATTATTGCTTTCTTGTTCTTGTGATATTTTGTTTCATCCAGAGGTGTCAGAGATGTATGGTGAATCAATGGAAAAGGAGTCTACTGAGGATTATGGAAATTTTATACATGTATTAGAGGGTGCTAGTAGGCCAGGGCATTTTGATGGAGTAGTTACTGTATTAAGGAAATTATTTTTATTGGTCTTGCCTCATCAAGTTTTTTTCGGGCAAAAAGATTACCAGCAATGTTTAGTTGTTCAAACGCTCATTCATAGAAGTTTTCCAGAAATTATTTTTCATCTTTGTCCGATTGCCCGGGAGATGGATGGATTAGCCATGAGCAGTAGAAACGTAAGATTAACTGAAGCTGAGCGGGCCCTTGCACCCAAAATTTTTGAAAACTTAAGCTTGGTTGCAAATAACTGGAAAAAGGATTATTGGCAATCTGTATTGAGCCAAGCCAGTATAAATTTGCAGCAGGAACCATTTGTTTTTGAATACTTAAGTGCCTGCGATCCGAAGAGTCTGAGAGAACTAGATACCTTTCAAGAAAATGCCATTATTTTGGTAGCGGTTCGTTTAGGGTCAACCCGTTTGATCGATAATTTAATCATACAAGCATAACAGGCAAGCTCTTGTGAATATAAATTTTATTACTATTTTTGACATATCTCCTAAACTAATTAAATAGCCAATAGGCAAATGCACGCACAAGAGAGATTTACAAAGGCAACTAAAGACACAATAGCCGATAAGGAATATCGCCAAAAAATGGGCCTTGTGCTTGATAATTTAGCGAGTAATCAGCAAAAAGGCACAATGGTGTTTTCTAATTTGGCGCTTGCTAAGCAGCGTGCTGCATATACCAAATGGAAGGTTGCAGAGAATTTAGACAAATATTTATTGGATTTTGAAGGTTCTGTAATAAGAAAGGGAGGAAAGGTTATTTGGGCAAATGATGCACAAAATGCCTTGACGGAAATTGACGCCATTATCAAGAGAACACAAGCCACAAAAATTGTTAAAAGCAGGTCAGAGCTGAGTCATGAAATTGGTTTGGTTCAGCATTTGAGAAAAATGAGTGTAAAAGTGGCTGAAACAGGTTTTGGCGACTATTTAATTGATTTAATGGGTGAAAAGCCATTTCATAGTGTTCTTCCGGCTCTAAATCAAAGCGCAACTGCTGTTGGTGCTATTTTGAATAAAAAAATAAAATCTTCATTGGATGCCAATCAAGAGGAAATAGCTAGTGATATTCGTGCTGAAATTAGAAATAGCTTTTTTGAGGCTGACATTGGCATTACTGGAGCTAATTTTTTGATTGCGGATAGTGGCATGGTAGCAATAACCGAGAATGAGGGCAATGAACGTTTGAGTTTTGCCTTTGCCAAAACGCATATTATTCTTGCCTCAATTGATAAAGTATTGCCTTCTATTTCAGATTTGGAGTTATTTTTTAGTCTTTTTTCTACCCATGCTTTGGGTCAGCAATTAGCTACCTATAATACAGTTACTGGTCCTAGTTTAAAAGATGAGAAGGAAGGGCCAAGTGAATTTATAGTAATATTAATTGATAATGGTAGGTCGAACCTATTAGCCACCCAAGATCAACGACAGGCTTTAAGTTGCATTAAATGTGGTGCTTGTAGCAATGTTTGTCCGGTTTTTAAAATTGTTGGTGGCCATGCAAATTATCAAAGCTATGGTTCTGGTCCGATTGGGCAAATTGTTGCTCCCTTGCAACAAGGGTTTCAAGAGTTTCAATATTTAGGAAACTTATCTACTATTTGTGGCAAATGCACTGATGTTTGTCCGGTTAATATTGATTTACACAACCATTTACTGCGCAATAGGCATGAAAATTTGGTTCAAGGATTTGAAAAGACAGGTGAGAAACTGGCTTGGTATACTTGGAAGAAATTTATGTTGAGTAGAAAAACAATGAATAGGCCTGCTTCGATCAAAAATTTCACATTCAGGCAGTTCTATAAAAACGATTGGGGTGAGTCTCGTGAGTTTCCTAAAATTGCTGAAAAATCTTTCAATCAACTTTGGAGAGAAAAAAACGGATTAAAATAAGCTATTTATAAAAAGCTCTCAATGATTTTTTCTGCACTGATCCCTTCAGCTTCAGCTTTAAAATTCTTAATTAATCTGTGGCGTAACACATTCATGGCAACTGCCTTTACATCCTCAATATCTGGCGAAAATTTCCCTTTCACTAGCGCGTGACACTTAGCGCCGAGTAACAGAAACTGGCCCGCTCTTGGACCTGCACCAAATTCTAAATATTCATTTGCCATGGCACCAGCTAAAGGTGTATTTGGTCGCGTTTTGCACACTAATTGAACGGCATATGCTAATACATTTTCTGCCACGGGCACACGCCTTACTAATTGTTGAAAATATAGGATTTCTTGGGCGTGTAAAATTTTATTGAGTTGTGGGATAGTATTTCCGGTTGTACTTTTTACAATTTCTAGTTCTTCTTCAAAAGTTGGGTAGTCTAAATTAATGTTGAACATAAATCTATCCAATTGTGCTTCTGGCAAAGGATAAGTTCCTTCTTGTTCAATTGGATTTTGGGTTGCTAAAACAAAAAATGGCGCCTCCAACTGGTGTAATTTTCCGCCTGTTGTAATTGATTTTTCTTGCATGGCTTCCAACAAGGCTGCCTGTGTTTTTGGAGGTGTTCTATTTATCTCATCTGCTAAAATGATATTTGCAAATATTGGCCCTCTGATAAATTTAAAATTCCTTTGTTCATCTAAAATTTCAGAACCAGTAATATCACTTGGCATTAAATCTGGAGTAAATTGAATTCTGCTAAAGTTTAAGTCAAGCACTTCAGATATTGATTTGATTAAGAGTGTTTTGGCAAGGCCTGGCAATCCAATTAACAGGGAGTGTCCGTTCGAAAATATAGAAATAAGGACCGCCTCAACTACATCTTCTTGACCAACTATTGCTTTTCTAATTTCGTTTTTAAGTTCATTAAATTTTTGATGAAGCGCTTTGGCTGCATCGGCATCATTATTAAAAGATAACATGGGTCTTATTTATTTTTGAATCCAGGGTTGTAATTTAGGGCAATCTGCATAAGGCTTTGCCACATGAATATAAAATTGTTTTCTATAGCGTTCAACCCATTTTTCTCTGGTTTGTTGTTGTTTTTTTTCAAATGCCATGGCTTGTAGCTTTTGATAGTCGTCTTTTAAATTAGCTCTGTGAGGAGGGGTTTCACTTTTGAGATAAAATATGCGCCAGGCCTTTTTTTGGTCGGGTCCAGGAAGGGTGATTAATTCGGGTTCGCTAATTTCGCCAACTTCCATGCTTTGTACACTGATGTTTAATTCTTTGCTTAATTCATCAACTGGAATATGCGTATTGCCTAATCCCCCTGATCCAATATAGCCACCACTTCCCCTTGTTAATTCATCGGAAGAGAATTTTTTTACAGCATCTTCAAATGGCAATGAGTCTGATTTAATCAAGTTTACTATGCTATCTAATTTGTCTTTGGCTAGTTGCACATCTGTGCTGTAAATTTTTGGCATAATAAGAATATGACGTGCATTTACCTCTTCGCCTTTTCTTTGAATCACTTGAATAATATGAAAGCCAAACTTGGTTTCAATTACTTTAGATATGCTATCGGGTTTAAGCCTAAAGGCCATACCTTCAAATTCTGGCACCATCATACCTCTACCAAAATATCCGAGCTCGCCTCCTTTAATCGCTGAGCCTTTATCATCTGAATATATTAAAGCTAAAGTACTAAATTTATCTCCATCTTCTACAATTCTTCTTCTCAGTTCTGTAATTTTTTCGAAGGCAGCTTGTTTGGATTCTTTGCTAATTTTGGGTTCAATAATAAGTTGAGCCAATTCAACTTCTGCAGAGAAATAAGGTAAACTATCAGCGGGAATAGATTCATAATAGTTCTTTACATCAGTGGGAGTGACTTTAACATTAGCTACAATTTTTGCCATCATTGAAGATGCCAATTGGTTGTTTCTGATTTTTTCTCGGTTTGCTGCTTTAATGTCTGCAATACTTTTGCCATATATTTCTTCTAAGGCCTTCTCACCGCCGTATTGTTGTGCAAAATATCTGATACGCTCATCTAATTCGCCATCTACTCGGTCTTCATTTACGGGTAATGAGTCTACTTGTGCCTTCAAAATGAGCAAATTTTCTAAAAGTTTTTGTTCAAGTAATGCACATCTTAGCGAATCATTTAAAGCTTTTCCATCTCTGTTAGATTGCTCCAATGCTATCTCAACATCTGATCTTAAGATTATTTTATCTGCTACAACGGCAATTATTTCATCTACAATTTGAGCTTTTAGATTGATTCCTAAACTCAAAAACAAACAAAACGCAATTAATTTCTTCATGTTTATCTGTGGCAATGCGCAAAAATTTTGCATTGTAATTTTAGTTTTTTCAAGGTGCGAAGGCCTCAAGGCATGTAACGAAATTATTCAAATAAAGTTACAAGGTATTGAGTTAATCAGCATGTAAATATAGTGACCATTATTGATTTAGAAATATTATTCTTTAAAAAATGTATTTTACTTGATATTTTTTTTGAATTTATTTTCACAATGAAAAGATTTATAGTAATTTACTAATTTTCTCTATGGATTTGAGTCCGCTACCTGAAAACAAACTCACGCAAATTTCAGCTTTTGTTAAACCGTTTAAATATTGGTTTAATCCAGCAATGCAAGCTGCAGAAGTTGGTTCAATAAAAAAACCTGCTTGAGCCATTTCTTTCCAAGTATTCTTAATTTCATCATCTGTAACGAGTAATACAGTTCCCTGTGTTTGTTTTACAGCTTCTACCATTTCAATCGCCCTTACTGGATTTGGAATAGCAATTCCTTCCGCAATGGTCTCAGCGGCCTCGTAGTGATTGATATTAAATTGTGGGATATTCATCCAGTTAAAGATAGGGCAACAATGCACACTTTGTATGGCTATTATTTTTGGAATTTTTGCTATTATACCCAAATTGTATAATTCAAGAAATCCGATATGTGCGCCCAAAATTAGTGTGCCATTTCCGGCAGGTAAGACAATAGAATCTGGCGCCTTCCAATCCAATTGTTCGCAAATTTCGTATGCAATTGTTTTGGTTCCGTGAAAAAAATATGGGTTAAAACAGTGACTGGCATAATAGCTAACTTTTGCTGCTTCAAATGCCTGCAAAGCAGTTTGTTTTCTATTGCCTTGTACTTTTATAATAGTAGCTCCCATGGCAGCTATTTGCGTAATTTTTGCTGCAGAAGTATCTGCCGGAACATAGATATCACACGCAATATTTGCTTTACGCGCATATGTTGCAATTGATGCGCCTGCGTTGCCACTGCTATCTTGAACCAAATGTTTTATTCCGAGGTGTTTGGCCTGTGTAATTAAAATACTTGCTCCTCTATCTTTGTAACTGCCACTTGGGAATACATATTCTTGTTTAATTAATGCACTTTTACCATCCTTAAAGGTAATAGGTAACAATGGGGTAAAACCTTCCTCGAAACTTACTATTTCAGCCTCATTATCAATGGGTATAGCTTCTCTGTATCTCCATAAATTATAGGCTCTATTGATAGTTTTTCGTGGGTCAAATTTTGGTGAAAAGTCTAAATCTAATAATTCAAAATTTAGTCCATGCCAGATTTTTAGATTTGTAGGGTAAACAGTATTGGAATTTTGCCCGATTAATTGCATTTTCGCTTGATATTTAAATTAATTCCTAACAAAACACTTAAACTTTTGTTAAAAAACAATAGATTTTTGACTTTAAAATAGAATTAAGAAGGTTTTAAGAAAGAAGCATTTTATATTTGGACCAGGATATAGAGAAAGTGATTATGAAAAAAATACATTTACAAAAAATTGCAAGGAGAGTGATGGCATTGTCAGCACTTATCTTACTCATGGTTTTCGGAGGTTTCCAGCAGGAAGCGAGTGCCTCTCACGTTGTGGGTTCAGATATTGCTTACTCATGTACAACTACGCCGGGTGTTTACCGAGTTCAATTTAAGGTTTATAGAGATTGCCAAGGTATTCAACTGTGTGCTAACTGTCCTACGAGTTTAAGTCCATCATGTGGCATTCCAATTGTATTAACAGGTGGAACAGCTCCTCCAGGATCAGGTTTACCTCCAAGTCCTTGTGCTGGAGTTAGTTTTGGAAGTCAAACCATTACTGTAGTAACAGCAGTGAGTGGTTTTGATGTGGTACAACTTTGTTCTGAGCAAAAATCTATTTGTACAAACTGTGGTTCTAGAACGCCAGGTACTTTCGTGCCAGGTATTGAGGTTTATACCTTTGAAGGAAATATTAGTTTGGCATCCATTCCAGCTAGCTGTTGTTTGATTAATATTGGATATGATATTTGTTGTAGAAATAGCGCCATTACCACATTAGCCAATCCTGGCTCGTTAAATTTCTATACCCAAGGTACCATTAACCGCTGTACAACGCCATGTAATTCATCTCCAACTTTCACCAACGACCCGGTAGCAGTAACTTGTGCCGGCCAAGATTTTACTTATAACTTAGGTGCAATTGACCCAGATGGAGATTCTTTGACGCTACTGCTCCTTATGTTTCACCATACAGTCCAACTGTGCCATTGCCTTATCTAGGTGCGCCTATTCAATCGCCACCTGCAGTACCACCAATTGGTATCAGCATTGATCCAATAACAGGAGACTTACGATTCAGGCCAATGGGAACTTTTGTGGCCAATTTAATTATCGAGGTTCGACAATGGAAAATGGTTGGAGGCATACCTACACTTATGGGTATAACCAGGCGTGATATTCAGTTCTACAGTAGGATTTGTCCAGATAATAATCCTCCAGTTTTACGAACTTGGACTAACGATGGGGTATTAACCACTCCTCAGCCAAACTTCAGTTATTCTATTTGTGCAGGCCAACAATTGTGTTTCATGGTTTCTGCTTGGGATAATATTGCCGGTACCGACACTACAGATATGACATGGAATGCGCCAACTTTATTGGTAAGTAAGGGTGCTACGTTTGTTAAAGCGTACAACCCGGCTCAACGTACCATGCTCGGACCAAAATATGATAGTATGCGCTTTTGTTGGACACCTCCTGCAGACATGGCCAGTAATTTACCTTATTATTTTGTAGTTACAGCCAAAGATAGGGCCTGTCCTATACCGGCCCGTACCACGCGTTCATTTAGCATTTTGGTGAGAAGGGTGCCAATGGCAAATATTGTTAAAACCAACAAAAATTGTGGTTTCTATGATTTTTCATATACCCAAACCAATGTTGTTCCTATCAACCCTTCTTATACTAAATTTTTAATCGAAACAAGTCCGAATTCGAATACCTATCAAACATTTTTGGGTCCTAATGTAATTAATCATCGATTCTTACAAGGTGGTTGGCATAAAATTAGGTTACAATTAACCACTACTGCACCACCAGCACCTAATGGTTGTCCGAATGATAATATTTGGGATTCTGTATTAGTAGCTCCTCCAGTAGAAGTTTCTGTGCGTGATACCTTTAACTGCTTTGGAACACCAGTAGTAACAAGAGCCAGTGGTAAATTTGGAATTCCTTTTGGTAGCTCATACCGATATACGCTATTTAGCGGCGGCATGGGTTCAAATACCGTACTTCGTGCTTTTGGAATCGATTCAAATTTCTCGATTAATCCACCTAACCCGGGAGTAACAAGTTC